>NZ_JAVJSH010000006.1:0-269386 GCF_040219535.1 Botrimarina sp. | reverse complement strand
GTGATCGCAACCACGCCCGCCGGCGCGGGCGTCGTGCAAAGCCACACGCGTACGGGCGAGTCTGTCCAGCTCGACCCGATCGCCAACGGCGTGTACGACACGCTGGTGTCCGTACGGGAAAGCGTCGGAGTGACTGCCGCGGGCGACAGGCCGCTGGAGTTCACGGCCGGCCGGCCCATCGACCTGTGACGCGTCCGGCGGGCGAGTTGTCAACGCCGACGAGAACCGCCCCCTCGCCCCACACGCCGGGCCGCGTGAGCGTCGCCGAGCTGACGCTCGACCGGTACGACGACCTGGGCGCGTAGCACCGCGCCGATGGTGGAAACCGACACAAACCGACGCATAAAAAGGGCCGCTCAACGGGGGGGCCTCGTGATTCTGTGGGCGCACGCGTGCCGACCGTAGGGGCCCCCTCGCGCATTTTTTGGCAGTAAAAGAGTGTTCTGGGGGGACCGTCGCGGCGGCCCGGTCGGCTGCCTCCGCCCCGACTGCCCATTTATGATGGCGGGAAAATGGGGTTTCTGGCCGGCCGACGCGTCGGCCCCGGTAACCAATGTTCCCTATCGCGGCTGTTCCCAGCGGGAGGGACGCGCGGCGCCGCCGCCGAGAACCTACCCGCCGCCGTTTATGACGGCGAGAAAACGGGCGCCGACGCGCCGAGCGCGGCGCAGATAAAAGAGAGAGCCCCGCGCCGGCGCCGCGCACGTGGGCCGTTCGATGGCAAGACCGCCGAAGGCGGGGGCGCCCCGCCCGGAAGGACCCGACCGGGGGGCGGGCCCTAGGTTCTAACGGCCCCACCGCCGCGCCGTAGGCGGCGCCCCGATCGGCGGGAGTTTGGACGCGCGGCGACGCGTTTCTCGGTAGGAAGAACAACGGGTCCCCCGCGAGGGCGCCGTCGGGGGCGCCGCCGCCGCAGACCGGCGATCGCCTACCGAGGCCGGGCGGCCTTTCTGGCTCTTACTACTACCACCCGCCCCCGGGTCCTTCTCGGCCGTCCTGCGGCCCCACCCAACGGAAGAGCGGCGGTTCACAACTCAGTTTATTACGGCGCCGCAGGCGGTCGACGAGCCAACCGAAACAGCCGGTTTGCCAAAACGGTATGTACCGTTTTGCGCGCTCGGTGAGTTCTGCCAACGTACCGCTATCCCGTAATTACGCGTGCGAAGCAATGCGCCTGTTTGCAAGGGGTTTGCGAGCCGATAAGCTACGGCAATCCTCGAAGGAAACGCCGATTTTGGGGACTCGGATACGCGGTTTCGGGACGCAGAGGTCGAAGGTTCAAATCCTTTCAGCCCGACTCTCTCCCGCGGTTTGAGCGTCTTTCTGGCGACCCCTTGACGCGCGTGCGTGTTCCAAATGCACGCTTCAGAAGAACCGCGCCCCTTCGACGGTCGCTGCGCGGAAGAGCGTGCTGATCACGTTCGGCGAGTCGCTGCCGGCCAAGCTCAAGGCGAGCGGGCTGCGGCCCCACGACTGCCAACCCGGCGGCGGCGGTTGTGCAGCGGCCGGTCGAGCTGCGCCACGAGGGGAAGCTGTTCCGCGACTCCGATGGAGAGCCCTGGAACCGCAACTCGATCCGGCTGCGGTTCCGGCGGCTGAGAAAGCTGCAGGGCATATCGGGCCTCTGCGCCACGACGCTGCGGCACGCGGCCGCCGCCGCGCACGACGCCGGCAAGCGCACCGTGCTCGGGGGCATGATCCCCGTCGACCACCACTGGCTGCGGCTGATCGACTCGCACCACGCGCTAGACGATATCGACGTTGTGGCGATCCACGGCTTCCCCGGCATGTGGTGGCCCGATCGGCCCAACTGGGACTGGTTCCAAACCTGGCGCGGGTGGGGCGACAAGGTCCGCCTAATCGCCGAGCACACCGACAAGCCGATCTGGATCACCGAGACCGGGCTGGCCACCTGGGACTTCGACGCGGCCGCGCCGGGCCTGTTCGCCGAGCAGTCCCGGCGCCTGGCCGAGGCCGCCGCGGCGCCGGCCGAGCGGGTCTACTGGTACTCGGCGATCGACCTGGCCCGCCACCGCGACGCGATCGAGGGCTTCCACGTCGACGAGAACGAGTACCACCTCGGCCTCGGCGCCGAAGAGCTCCGCCCCAAACCAGCCGCCACGACCTTCCAGCGCCTGCTCTCCCCGGCGCCCGCCCCAAAGCCCTCGCCGCCGCTAAGCCGCACGCGCTAGCGGCAGCTCAAGGCCGCAGGCGGTATTCTGGAGGCCGAACACCATGCCCACCCGCGACGCGCAAGGGCATGCGGCGCTCTTTTTTGGCCACGATATCGGCCAATCGTGTTAGGGTCAGACCAAGGGACAGACAACCCGAGGCCTCACCCAATGCGCAGATCGACCCACTCGCACGCCCTGCACGGCGTCGCGCTCTTCGTAGCCGTCGTCTCGGCTACACCGCCCAGCACCGCAGACACGTTCGGCTCGGGCGACTTGGCGTTCGAGATCCCGTTCGTCACGATCGGTGATCCGGGCAATCCGGCCGACACGACCGGGGCGCCCAACCCTGCCGGGTCGGTCGGATACACGTACCGCATAGGCAAGTACGAAGTCCCCGAACAAGCGATCCGTAAGGCCAACGAGCTGAGCGAGGCGGCCGGCGATCCGCTCGCAATCACCATCGACGACCGCGTGCCCAACAAACCGGCGACCCGGCTCAGTTGGTTCGAGGCGGCCCGGTTCGTCAACTGGCTGAACGCCGAAAAGGGCGCCGCGCCGGCCTACAAGTTCGACGGCGCCGGTGAGTTCCAGCTGTGGTCTCCCGGCGACGTGGGCTACGACCCGCAGAACCCATTTCGCAACTCGCTGTCGCAGTATTTCATCCCAAGTGTCGACGAGTGGTACAAGGCGGCGTACTACGACCCAACACTCGATGCGTACTGGGACTACCCGACCGGGAGCGACGAGCCGCCAACTCCGGTGGCCAGCGGGACGGAGCTTGGGACTGCGGTTTGGAATCAACCGACTGGTTTGGCAGATATAACTCAATCAGGTGGCCCGAGCCCGTTTGGGACCATCGCACAGGGCGGTAACGTCGAAGAGTGGCAGGAGACTACTCTCTTCGGCGATCCAACATCGCTACTTTCACCGGACACGCGCGGCGTCAGAGGCGGGCAAGCCGGCTTGGTAACGAATGCCTTTCCTCTATCGGTTCTGGGAGGAGATGATAGCCTCGCTGGCCGCTCCTCCCAGATTGGATTTCGTGTCGCAGCAGTTCCCGAGCCCGCATCGGCTTTGTCACTAAACTTGGCTCTTGTCGGCTTCCTCGCCTCCTCGGCTGACCGCCGAAGGATGTCCCGACTCTAAGCTCCAGATCAAGACGCGAACGGCGTGCTCGCACGCGAAGCGGATGAGTTTGGTAGGGTGCTATCCGGCGAAGCCGAATCGCACCGCACGGGCGGCGCCGATGGTGCGATTCCGCTTCGCGGGATGGCGCCCTACGAGCTCCTCCTGGCCGGCGCCCTCCCGCCAGGAATTCATGGACGACGAAGCTGAGCCGCCGCACGTGTGCCCGCCGCGCGTGCGGCTTCCCCTTCGTTCCTTGGTTCCTTCGTGGTTCCCACCCCCGACTCGGCTAGGGCTCGCCGCCGAGCGGCCCGGCCCCGCAGGGCGAGCCGTCGCGCCCGTCGTGGTTCGTTCCCCCGTCGCTTCGGCTCAAGGGCTCGTCGGCCCGCGCGCGGCCAATTCGCGGCCGGGCCGGGCGCGGGGGGGCGACAATCGACCGGTTTTGGATCGGTGCGCCGCCCCGCGAATAACGTTACAGCGCCGGGCCGTGTAACGGATCACCAACCCCAGGCGCAGCAACGGCTTAGCCGCCGAATCGGGCCGATTTAGCGTTACGCGCGATTGGATTGTGTGTCGCGTAACGTAACGCTTGAGCGGCGGCTTGCCGCGTTTGGCGGCCAAAAAGATCGGCGGCCCGAAGAAGGGCCCGCGCCAGCCCAACCGGGCCCCCGCGGGGCGGAGTGACCCCGGCTGGATTCGAACCAGCAACCTTCGGCTTCGGAGGCCGACGCGCTATCCAATTGCGCCACGGGGCCAGGGCACGGGGGCGGGGCGGCCGCCGTGCTCGGGTCGAGCCCTGCAAGGTATCGAGGTCCCGCCCGGAAGGCAACGGAGGGCCGGCGACTGCGCCTTCCGCCTTCCGCCTTCCGCCTTCGCCCGTCGCACGGCGCGGCTCGCCGATTGGCTCGGGACGACCTACAGTTTCCCATGACTTCCCGCCCCCTACCGCCGGTCTCGCCCTACCGGGTCGAGGTCTTCTACGACGGCGACTGCCCGCTGTGCCGGCGCGAGATCGCGCTGATCCGGCGGATGGACCGGCGCGGCCGGATCCGGTTCACGGACATCGCGGCCGAGGGCTTCTCGGCGGCCCGCTACGGCAAGACCCACGGCGAGCTGATGGAAGAGATCCACGGCCGCGACGCGCAGGGCCGCTGGATCACCGGCGTTGAGGTGTTCCGCCAGCTGTACGGCGCGGTGGGGCTGGGTCCGCTCGCTTGGCTGAGCCGGGCGCCGGGGGTGAGCCAAGTGCTCGACTGGGGCTACCGTGTGTTCGCCAAGCAGCGACTCCGGCTAACCGGCCGGCGGTGCGACGCGGCTTGCGACTCCGCGTGCGGCGTGGCGCCCGATGGCGCCGACGAGGGATCGAAAACGCGGCTCAGCGGGCATCGCTCGTGCAAGGCGGACGCGGTCCCGAGCGACTGACAGGCCGGCCGCGGGTAAACCCAGCGACGGTGAACCCAGCGGAGGTGACCCTACCGCCGCACGCCGCGGCGCCAGCCGCCGGCGCCCAACAGACCGAACAGGCACCACACGCCCAGCGACGCCGGTTCCGGCGCGCTCGCTCCGCGAAGCGGCGACGACAGCGGCGAGCGGCTTGAGCTGATCGCGCCGGGCGAGAAGTAGGCCGGTCCAACTTCCGAGTCCGGAGCGAACTGGACTTGGGGCGGATCGATGGAGGTGATCAGCCCGCTGGCGCCAGCCGCTGCTTCGTCCGATTCGCTCTCTTCCGAATCGCTCTGCTCTTGGTCAAGGTAATCCAAGTTCGCGCCGGCGGGTCCGAGCCAATCGAAAGCGGGCCGGCCCGGGCGGTTGAAGCTGCCGGGGCCGCCGCCGGCGCCACCGCCGCCAAAGGCGCCGGACGAGGCCATCGACGCGGGCGAGGGGAGTTGGCCGCTTAGCGAACGCGATGCGCCGAGGCCCACGCCGGCCGCTTTGCTGGAGGGGGTCGACGAATCGAACGCCGTCGGCCGCCCCGGCGCCCAGTCGCTAAGCGACGGCGGGGCCGTAGGCTCCATCAGGGGGAGTTTCGGCTCGTCGAAGCACACCAGGTGCACCTCGGCCTGCACGACAAGCGGCGCAAGGGCAACGGCGCTCAGCAGCGATACGCAGCGCAATTTCATGGATTGGCTATTCTTTCGTGGTGCGTCAGGCCGTGGAGTCGGGCGCCCACCGCCGGCGCCGGCGACCATGAAAGGCCGCAAGCCGCCAGGGCAGACCAAGCTCCGCCACCTTCCTAGATTGTCATGACCGCCGGAAGGCATAGCAAGAGTCGAGCCAGAGTTTTCTGCGTTCTGAGCCGGCGTATTCTCGACAATCTCCTTGCTTCAGCGGCCGAGCTGCGTCGAATGGCGCCAAACCCGGTCGCGCGACGACCCGGGCGACCGCTTCGGAAGCACCTACCCCCCTTTTTCCCTTTGCGATCTTAGAAAGCGACCTCATGATGCGACAAACGATGCTGCTGGCTTGCTGCGCCGCGGCGGCGACCGCCGCCGCGCAGCCGGCCGCCGTGCCCGAGCCGCCGGCCGGCCCGATGCTGTTGGGCGCCCTGGGCGCCGTGGGTTTCGCCCGCCGTAATGGAGAGAAGTGATGCCGAGCCCCGCCACGCCAGCCGGCAAGGTCAGCCGCCGGGGGTTTGGCCTCACCGCGGCCGCCGCGGCGGCCGCTTGCTCGACCCCCGCGCGGGCCGAGGGCCAGCCGGCGCCCCCGCCGACCGACGCCGGCCAGACGCTGCGCAAGGCCGTGAAGTGGGGCATGATCGAGGTCGACGGGCCCCCCGTCGAGCGGTTCCGGCTGTGCCGAGAGGTCGGCTTCGACGGCATGGAATTGGTGAGCCCCGGCGCGCCGCCGGTGGACCAACTGCGCTCCGCCGCGGCCCAGACCGGCATGCCGATCCACGGCCTGGTCAACAGCAAGCACTGGCACGTGCGGATGTCGGCCCCCGATCAAGCGACCCGCGACCGCGCGCGAGAAATCCTCGAGCAAGCCCTCCGCGACTGCGCGGCGATGGGGGGCCACACGGTGCTGCTGGCGCCGGGCGTGGTGAACGAGGAGGCCACGCACGACGAGGTCTGGTCGCGTTCGATCGCCGAGATCCGCAAGGCGCTGCCGCTGTGCGCGGCGCTGGGCGTGCGCGTGCTGATCGAGAACGTGTGGAACGGCTTCTGCGAAACGCCCGAGCTGTTCCGCGACTACCTCGACGAGATCGACAGCCCGTGGGTCGGCGCGTACTTCGACATCGGCAACTGCCAGAAGTTCTCGCCGAGTGAACAGTGGGTCCGCACGCTCGGCTCGCGGATCGTCAAGCTCGACGTGAAGGACTGGGGCGCCGACGCGGGCTTCTGCAAGATCGGCGAGGGCGACGTCGACTGGCCCGCCGTCCGCGAGGCCCTGGCCGAGATCAACTACACCGGGTGGTGCACCGCCGAGGTGCAGGGGGGCGGCCGCGAGCGGCTCGCCGACATCGCGCGGCGGATGGACGCCGTGCTGTTAGGCTGACTCACAAACCCGCCGAAACGGGCAAGGGAACGCAACGATGCCCAAGAACGAATCGCACGGCGCGAGCCGCCGGGGCTTTCTCAAGCAGACCGCCGCCGGATCGACGCTCGCCGCCCTGGGCGCCGGCCCGCTGCGGGCCGGTGTGCACACGGGCGCCGACGAGACGCTCAAGGTGGGCCTCGTCGGGTGCGGCGGACGGGGCCGCGGCGCGGCGATCAACGCGCTCTCCGCCGACAAGAACGCGAAGCTCACCGCCGTGGGCGACGCGTTCATGGACCGCGCGAAGAGCGGCCTGGCGGCGATCCAATTCGAAGAGGCGATCGCCGACCGCGTGGCCGTCGACGAGGACCACGTGTTCGACGGCTTCGACAACTACAAGAAGGTGATCGATTCGGGCGTCGACGTGGTGCTCCTCGCCACCCCGCCGCACTTCCGCCCCGAGCACTTCGCGTACGCGGTCGACAAAGACAAGCACGTGTTCATCGAGAAGCCGATCTCGACCGACATGCCCGGCGCGGAGAAGGTCTCGCAGGCCTGCGAGACCGCCGCGCAGAAGGGCCTGGCGGTCGTGTCGGGGCTCTGCTGGCGGTACGACCTCGGCGTGCGCGAGACCATGCGGCGTATCGCCGACGGCGCGATCGGCGACATCGTCGCGATCGAGTCGAACTACAACACCGGCACGCTGTGGCACCGGGGCGACAAGCCCGGCTGGAGCCGCATGGAGTACCAGATGCGCAACTGGCTCTACTTCACTTGGCTGTCGGGCGACATCATCGCCGAGCAAGCGATCCACTCGCTCGACAAGACCGCGTGGCTGCTCGGCGACCAAAGCCCCGCGAAGGCCTTGGGCATCGGCGGCCGCCAGCAGCGGACCGACCCGAAGTACGGCAACGTTTACGACCACTTCACCGTGTTCTACGAGTACCCGACGGGGCAGGGGGTCTACTTCACGTGCCGCCAGCAAGACGGCTGCTCGACCCGCGTCGACGAGACCGTCCGCGGCACGAAAGGGACGGCCGAGATCCTCGCCCACCGCATCCAGGGCCCCTCCGGCGAGTGGCGGTACGACGGCCCCAAGCCGAGCATGTACGACAACGAGCACGTCGAGTTCTTCGCCAGCATCCGCGCCGGCGAGCCGATCAACAACGGCCACTACATGGTCAACAGCACCCGGATCGCCCACATGGGGCGGATGTCGGCCTACAGCGGCAAGACGCTCTCGTGGGAAGAGGCGATCTCCGACAGCCAGCGGCTCGGTCCCAGCGAGTACCGCTGGGGCGACGCGCCGGAACCGACCGTGGCGATCCCCGGCGTGACGCACCACGTGTGAGCGGAGGGGGTGGCGATCGGCTGTCGGCTGTCGGCTGTCGGCTATCGGCGCAGCCCCCGGGGCGATCAACGGCGGATTCTTCGAGCATCCTTATGGGAAGAAGCGACACGATGAACCGGCTGGCCCTCGCCACCGTGTGGGTGCTGGTCGGTGGGCAAGCGAGCCGCGCGGCCGAGCGGCCGGGCGTGGTCGACGCCGCGCCGGCCGAGGGCCGGTGCGTCGAGCACAACGGCAAGTTCCTGGTCGGGTACCAGGCGACGATCCCGGGAACCGACGTGACGTTCTGGATGGAGCCGGTCGCTGGCGGCCGGGTCGAGCTCCCCGTTCCCGAGGGGGCGGCGCCGACGGTCGTCGAGCTGGCGCCCTACTGGATCGCTCGCACCGAGGTCACCTGGGCCGAGTACCGCCAGTACATGAACTTGTGCGACGTGTTCGAGCGCTTCAACGACGCCGGCGTGCGGCCGGTGACCGAAGCGAACGAGGCCGACGCGGTCACCGCGCCGTCGAAGCTGTACGACCCCGGCTTCACGTTCGACTCCGGCGAGGCGCCCGACCTGCCGGCCGTGTCGATGACCCAGTACGCGGCGAAGCAGTACACGAAGTGGCTCAGCCTGCTCACGGGCGATTTCTACCGGCTGCCGAGCGAGGCCGAGTGGGTCCACGCCTGCCGCGCCGGCCGCGACGCGGTCGCCGCGACCGACGAGACGGCGTGGCACGAAGGCAACTCGGACCGGGCTGCCCACCCGGTCGCTTCGAAAGAGCCCAACCCGTGGGGCCTCTACGACACGCTGGGCAACGCCAGCGAGTGGGTCCTCGACTCGCACGACGCCGAGCCGCTCGAAGACCCGGACGGGCCGCTCGGCGAGCCGCCGGTCCGCTGGCCGACCAAGCTCTTCCCCCGCGTGCTCAAGGGAGGCTCGGCCTACCTGCCGATCGACAAGGCGACCTGCACCGCACGCCGCGCGTCGGACGACGACCTGTGGCGCGACTACGACCCCAACGTGCCCAAGAGCCCGTGGTGGTTCGCCTACGACGACGCGCAAGACGTCGGCTTCCGTATCGTCCGCCCGTACGCGGCGCCGCCGGCGGAGCGTAAATCGAAGTACTGGGAAGCCGACGTGCGGCGGGTCCAGCAGGTCGCCGACTTCCGGATCGACGAGGAAGGGCGGGGCGAACGCGGGCTGGTCGACCCGGCCCTGCCCGCCGCGATCGAGCGGCACGCACGATGACGCCGGGCGTTGGCAGAGCCGGAACCCGGGGCTTACTGCGTGTGCGTGGCGGTGTCGAGCTCGATCGACTTGGGAACCTCGCCGCCGCGGAGGATCTCCAGCGCCGTGTCGATAGCGACTCGGCCGCCGGTCGGGTACTCGAACGTGGCGTCGAGGAGGCCCTGCTTCACGTAGGCCACGCCCTCGTGGGGCAACGCGTCGATGCCCACGAAGAGCATCTCGTCCGCGCGGCCGGCCGCCTTCGCAGCCAGGTACGCGCCGTGCGCGCCGGGATCGTTGTGCGCGTACACGACGTCGATGTCTTCGAGCCGGGCGAGGGCGGACTCCATCTCCTTGCGTGCCTGGGGTTCGAGCCACTGCATGTCGGCCGCGAAGACGATCTCGCCGGCGTCGCCGAGTCCTTCGAGGAAGCCGGCGTGCCGGTCCTGGGCGGGCACGCTGGTCATCAGCCCCTGCAGCTCGACGACCTTCGCCCCCTCCGGCGCGTTGGCGGCGACCCACTCGCCGGCGGCGCGGCCGATGGCTTGGTTGTCGGCGCCGATGAAGCAGGTGTACTGGTCGCCTAGCACCTGCCGGTCGAGCACGATCACCGGGATCCCTGCGCGGTAGGCCTTGGCGATCGGCTCGGTGAGCGGCTGGGCCTCTTTTGGGCTCACGATCAACAGGTCGACGCCCGCGCTGACGAACTCTTCGATCTGGGCGCGTTGCTTGAGGGTGTCGTTGTCGGCGTTGTTGAGGATCAGCTCGACCTCGGGGTGCGAGTCGGCGGCGCGCTGGAGGTCGGCGTTCATCTGCACACGCCACGGCTCGCCCAGGTTGCACTGGCTCATGCCGATGGTCCAACGCGGCTGGCCCGAGCCGGCGCCGGGAGCGGATTCGTCGGCGCCGTCGCCCTGCGTGCAGCCCGACGACAGCAGGCAGACAGCGAGCGGCAAGAGGCAAAGGATTCGCGGCATAGCAAGGCGAAGGGGCTGAGGAGTGGGATCGGAGTGCGTCGGGGGGTGGGGCGTCGTCAGTAGCGTCCGCGCTTCTGGGTGAGCACGGCGGCCACGATGATCACGCCGGTGAGCATCAGCCGCGTCGAGGAGGGGACGGCGTTGATGCTGAGGATCTTGTCGAGGTAGCCGATCGTCAGCACCCCCAGCATCGTCAGCCCCATGCCGCCGCGTCCGCCCATGAGGCTCGTGCCGCCGATGACGACCATCGCGATCGCGGTCAGCTCGTAGCCGGCGCCCGCTTCGGGGTCGCCCTGCTGCTCTTGGCTAGCCTGGCAGAGGCCCGCCACGCCGGCCAGCGCACCGGAGAGCACGTACGCCCAAACCGTCGACCGCACGACCGGCACGCCCGACAAGTGGGCGGCCTCCTTGTTCCCGCCGATCGCGTACAGCTCGCGGCCGAGCCGCCGGCGCGCGAGCACCAGGTAGGCGACCGCCGCGCAGCCGAGGAACACGAGCGTGACGACCGACACGGCGCCGCCGAGGACCTGCGCGTCGATCGCGCGGAACAGCGTGGGCACGCCCACGTACTCGTAGGTCCCGTCCGGCTGGGGCACAGCGGTGGACACCTTGACGCCGCCGGCGACCTGCTTCGCTAGGCCGCGGGCGAAGACCATCATGGCGAGCGTCGCGATGAAGGGCTGCACCCGCAGCCACGCGGTGACCACGCCCGAAGCGAGCCCGCACGCGGCGCCGACGAGCACGCTGGCCGGCGCGACGACCCAGGGGGGCCAGCCCCAGTAGATCGCCATCGTCGCGCTGCAAACGGCCGACAGCGCCAGCACGCTGCCGACGGACAGGTCGATGCCGCCGGTCGTGATGACCAGGGTCATGCCGCAAGCGAGGATGCCGTAGACCGACGCCTGGCGGAGCGCGTCGCGGTGCACGCCGGGCTTGAAGAACGCGCCGTCGGCGTTGAACACCAGGCCCAGCAGCAGCACGAGCGCGAACGCCGCCAGCGCGCGGGCGGCCGGCGAAGCGAGCAGCGTGCCGACACGGGGGCGCGATCGGTCGTCGGGGGTCTCAGGCATGCTCGGCGGCTCGGGTCGTATTGCGGGGGTCGCCCATAGCGGCGGCGAGGACCTTCTCGGCGGTGGCTTCTTCGCGCGTCAGCGTGGCGGTGATCTGGCCGCGGTGCATCACTAGGAGGCGGTCGCTGACCGCGAGCAGCTCGGGCATCTCGGTCGAGATCAGCACGACCGCCATGCCGTCGGCCGCGCAGCGGTCGATGAGGTCGTAGATCTCGCGCTTGGCGCCCACGTCGACTCCGCGGGTCGGCTCGTCGAGCAGCAGCACGCGGGGGCGGGTCTCCAGCCACTTGGCGAGCACCACCTTTTGCTGGTTGCCCCCGGAGAGCGCGCCGACGGGCATGTCGAGCCGCGCGGCCCTCAGCCGCAGCGTGTCGGCTAGGCGGCGGGCTGCGCGGCGCTCGCGGCGCGGGGCGAGCCAGCCGAGGGTGGTGAACCGCTCGAGGCTGGCGAGGGTCGTGTTGGCGGTGATCGACATCGGCAGCACCAGGCCGGAGGTCTTGCGGTCGGCGGTCAGCAGCGCGACCCCCGCGCGGATCGCTCGGCGGGGCGAGGTGATCGGCGTCGAGCGGCCGTCGATGCGGACCGTGCCGCCGACACGCCGCGCGGCGCCGAACAGCGCGAGCAGCAGCTCGCTCGCGCCGGACCCCTGCAGCCCACCAACGCCGAGCACCTCGCCCCGGCGCACCGCAAACGACGCCCCGCGCACGGCCAACCCGCGGCCCGAAGCCGACGCGACGCTCAGGCCATCGACCTCCAGGCGGGCCTCGCGCGGCCGCCGGCGCGGCGTCGGGAATTGCTCGTTGATCTGGCGGCCGACCATCCACGAGATAAGCCGCGCGGGGGGCGCCTCGGAGGCCGGCGCCGCCGCGACCAGGCGCCCGTCGCGCAGCACCGTGACACGGTCGGCGACCCGCTCGATCTCGTCCATCTTGTGGCTGATGTACACGATCCCCACGCGCTGGGCTTTCAGCTCCGCGATCAACGCGAACAGCCGCTCGACCTCCGGCGCGGTGAGGGAGCTGGTCGGCTCGTCCATGACGAGGATCTTCGCGTCGAGCGACAACGCCTTGGCGATCTCCAGCCGCTGCTGTGTGGAGATCGGCAGGTCTTCGACGCGCCGGTCGGGCGGGGCGTCGATCCCGAGCCGATCGAGCCACCGGGCCGCCTTCGCGCGGCGCCGATTGTCCCTGACGAACCCCAGGCGAGTGTCCGGCCGGCCGAGGAAGAGGTTGTCCGCGATCGACATCGGGCCGATCAGCGACAACTCCTGATGGATCACCGCGACGCCGTGCTGGACAGCGTCGCTCGGGCTGGCGAACCGGACCGGCTGGCCGTCGATGGCGATCTGGCCGTCGTACTCGGTGTGGACGCCCGCCAGGATCTTCATCAGCGTGCTCTTGCCGGCGCCGTTCTCGCCCGCGAGCACCATGACCTCGCCCGCGTCGAGTCGGAAGTCGACTTGGCTGAGGACCTCAACCGGGCCGAACCGCTTCGTGACGCCGCGCATTTGCAGCAGCGGCGGCGGCGTGTCGTGTCGGCTGGGGGGCATCGGAGGCGAACGAGCGTGCGCGGTGGAAGAGGTAGCCGAAAAGGTCTGGCGCCGAAGCCCTTGACCCCGACGCGCCGCGCGGGCGATCCTCGCGGCCAACCAAGGCGGCTCTTCTCTTCTTCTTAAGCGAGCGCGACGCCGTGGTAAATTGGACCTCCCGATTCACTCTGAGGGGCTTTGATGAAAGCTGCCGTTCGTCTGGCCCCGCACCGCGCTTGGGCGCTGCGCCTGCTCGCCGCCGCGGTGGCCGCGGTCGCGCCTGTCTCGAGTTGGTGGACCCACGGTGGCCGCAGGCCGGCCTCTAACCGAATGCCTTGAGCGGGCACGTGTGGAAGGGCAGCTGCCCGCCCGAAGTCGTCTTTGGTGACGCTCCGCGAGGATCGCCGCCCAGCCGCCTAGCGCGGCTTGGGCACGGCGGAGATGTGGCCCGGCGGTTCGGGCCCGGTCGGCGGCATGAGGCCGCCATCGAGCAGGTAGCCGGCGATGAGCGTCTCGTTGCTGCGCCAGGCGATCAGGTGGTCGATGTACTGCGACTTCAGGCGGAAATAGTTGGCCTGGCTGTCGAGCACCTGTGGCCACTCGACGCGGTCCTCCTCGTACGCGTCGAGCAGCACCTCGTAGGCGAGGCGCGACTCGGGCACGATGACTTCTTGGTAGCTGCGCACGTTTTGCATCGCGGTGAGGTACTGCTGGTAAACCCGCGCGAGCTGCCGCTGCAGGGTGAGCTCGATCCGGTCGATCTCTGCGCGCTGCCGCACGACGTCGGCCTCCGCTTGGCGGATCGTCCCTTGGTTCCAGTCGAAGACCGGCAGCTCCACCTGGAGGCCGGCGTTGTGCGTGGTGTCGGTCGCTTCGAAGTTCCGGCCGACGCCGTACGTCACGACGACGTCCGGCACGGGCTCGACCGTCTCGCGCTTGACCTTCGTCTCGTCCGCCTGGAGCTTCGCCCGCGCGGCCAGGACCTGAGGGCTCTCCGCCAGCAGGCGCTCCAGCGCGGCCTCGAAGTCGATCGGGGCCACCGGCCCCTCGAGGTCTCCCTCGAGCGGCGTCCACCGCATGCGTAGGCCGGCGAGCGAGGCCAGCTCCCACCAGCTCTGCTGCAGGGTGTTGCGGGCCAACAGCAGGTTGAGCCTGGCGGTTTGCAGCAGCACGTTTGCGTCGTGCAGGTCGGCGCGGTTGGCTTGGCCCGCGTTGTAGAGCTCGCGGGCGGTCAGCACGCGGTCCTCGGCGTTCTTGAGCAGGTCTTCGAGGATCGTCACCTTCTGCTGCTGGCCCAGCGCGATCCAGAAGTGCATGCGCAGGTCGTTAAGCACCTGGTACTCTTGCTCCAGCGCTCGCCACTCGGAGGCCCGCGTCAGGTGCAAGAACTTGGCGCGGCTCAGCTCGAGCTTCCGCGCGGTCACGATCCGCTGCGAGACCTCCAGCCCCTGCCACTCGCCGGCCGTGCCGCCGACGCCGATCTGCTCGGCCACGTAGCGGGCGGTCGGGTTCGGCGGCAGGCCGGCTTGGACCGCCTTGCCCAGCTCGCCCTGGATCTGGGCGCGGGCCTGCGCGAGGGTCGGGTTGTTGGCGCAGGCGAGGGCCTCGATGGCGGCGAGCGTCAGCGGCGCCTCGCCAGACGGCTCGATCGCTCCGGCGAGCGACTCGGGCATCGGCGGCGTCGGCGGCGGCTCAGTGAACCGCTCGCCAACGCCCGGCCGCAGGTCGTCGGGCGACGTGGGCGGCCGAGGGTCGATCGGGCCGCGCGGGACGTCCCGGACCCGCAACGAATCCCGGGGCGGCTGCTGCGCAACGCCCTCGACCGACGCGGCCGTCACCGCCGCCAGCGCGATCAGCAAGAAGAGCGGGGCACGCATCGCGGGTTGTCTCTGCCGGTGGTCGGGGCGGGCGACGGCGTCACGCGGCCGCGCAGTTCGCCGCGCGCCGGTCCGCGTTAGTGGTCGAGGACTTCGGCGACCCGCTTCTTGCGGACGACCATCCGCAGGGCACGCTCGTGCCACCAGGCGTGTGGCGGGTAGCTCTCGAGCTCGCGGACGAAGTCGTCGTCGTTCGGGTTGGTCCCGTAGTAGATCCGCGGGGTGCACCCGCGGTAGTCGGGGCCGCTGCAGCGGAGCAGGGGCTGCAGGCAACACCCCGAGCTGGTGGCGGACAACGGGGGCAAAACGGCGGGGCCCGCGGTCGCTAGCGGCAGCACGGCGCCCGCATCGGCGGCGGCCCGGGCGGGCTGCGGGCCGGCCGCCGGCCTGGGCACGCGCTCCTCGGCGGTCGCGGGCAGCCACGCCGCCGCCGCTAGCAGAGTCAGCAGCACGCGGCGGGGACGCCTGATGATCAACGGTTCGTCCCCCTGCGTGAGGTCCCTCGGTCCGCCGGCGCGGTCGCTAAGCTCCTCTTTCGGCCATACCCGGAGGTGGTATTAACGGAACAAGCACCACGAGCCCTTTCGGTAGCGGCTGGCGGCACGGTGCGAAGCGCGTTGCGCCTGCCGGCGGTTCAGTCGTAGTCGTTTCGCAGCGCCTTGAGCGTGCGCTGGTTCTCTTGGCTCGGCTGCTCGATCCGGTCGAGCCGCTCGTGTAGCGAGTCGCTGTCGTTGGGGTCACCGCCGCCGCTTTCGGTTTGGGTCGGCTGTTCGGCAGGGTCCGCCGCGGCCCTTCGCTTGGGGAGACAAGGAACGAACAGCCCCAGCAGGGCCGGCACGACGCTCGCGCCGAGGATGAGCAGCCACCCCTGCCAGCCGGGCGACTCGGTCGGCAAGACCGACTGCAGCGGCGACCACCAAGCGGCAAGCAACAGCAAGCCGCTGCACAAGACCAACGCGCCCCAGACCCAGGGGTTCCGGACGATGTCGTTATCCCACGGCTTGGCGCCGCGGTCGCGCAGGTTCAGCACGAACCAAAGCTTGGTGAAGCCGAGCGTGAGGAACGCCACGGTCACCGCGCGGACCGTGTCGAAGCCGAGCCATTGGAGCGCCGCGGCGAAGCCCGCCAGCACACACGCGGCGATGACGGCGCTCCAGCCGCCGATCGACAACCAGTGGCGCTTGGTGAGCACGCTCTCGCCGGGGTCGCGCGGCGGTTCTTGCATCACCTGGGCGGACCCGTCGCCGAAGCCCAGCGCGAGGGCCGGGAACACGTCGGTCAGCACGTTGAGGTAGAGGATCTGCAGCGGCCGCAGCGGCAGCGGCGCGCCGACCAGCGAGGCGGCCGCCACGATGAGGATCTCCGCCACGTTGGTGCAGAGCATGAACATCACGGCCTTGCGGATGTTCGAGAAGATGACGCGGCCCTGCTTGACCGCCGCCACGATCGAGGCGAAGCGGTCGTCCTTGAGCACCATGTCGGAGACCTGCTTCGCGGCCTCCTCGCCGCGCCTGCCCATCGCGATGCCGATGTCGGCCTTCTTCAGGGCCGGCGCGTCGTTGACGCCGTCGCCGGTCATGGCGATGACCTGCCCGGCCTCTTGGTAGACGCGGATCAGGTTGAGCTTCTGCTCGGGGCTGACGCGCGCGAACACGCTCGCGTTGAGGATCCGGGAGTGGGTCTCGTCGTCGAGGTCCTCGAGGTCGCGGAGGTCGCCGCCGGCCACCGGCGGCGGGTCGCCCTCTCGGAACACGCCGATCTGCTCGCCGATCGCGCGGGCGGTCGTGGGCTGGTCGCCGGTGACCATCACGACACGCATGCCCGCTTTGCGGCACTCGGCGATCGCGTCTTGCGCGTCGGAGCGTGGCGGGTCCAACAGACCCGTGAGGCCGAGGAAAGTGAGCCCCTCGTAGGGCTCGGCTTGCTGGTCGTCGACACGCTTCTCGGCGACGGCCAACAGACGCAAGCCCTCGCCGGCTAGCCGCTCGACGCGCTGGAGCCACTCGTCGCGCTGGTGGTCGTCGAGCGGTTGCTCTCCGTTACCCGTAGCGATCGAAGTGCAAGCTTCGAGCACCCGCCGGGGCGCGCCCTTGACGGCCACCAGCAGGCCGCCGTCGGCCTCGTGGTAGGTGGCCATCATCATCACGTCGGAGTTGAACTCGACCTCGCGGACTTGCGGCCGCGCGTCGAGCAACTCGCTGCGCCGCACGCCGTGCGACTCCCCGCCCTTGAGCAGGGCGACCTCGGTGGGGTCGCCGGAGGGGGGCTGGTTGTCGTCGCCGAGCGAGGCCGCGTTGCACAGCACGCCGGCCTCGAGCATGCGGCGGACGCCGCCGTCGAGGGAGCCGTCGCCGTCGGCTTTTTGTTCGGGGTCTCCGTCCCGCAGCGTCTTGTCGGCGGTCGGCGTGACTAGGCGCCGCAATGCCATGCGGTTCTCGGTGAGCGTGCCGGTCTTGTCGGTGAAGATCACGTGGGTCGCGCCGAGCGTCTCGACGGCGGTCAGGCGATTGATCAGCGCGTTCCGCTTGGCCATGATCCACATGCCGCGCGCCAGCGCGATGGTGGCCACGATCGGCAGGCCCTCGGGCACCGCGGCGATGCCCAGGGCGAGGGCCGTCTCGAGCATCAGGGTCCACTCTTGGCCGGCGGCGATCCCGCCGGCGGCCACGAGGACCGCGATCGCGATGGCCAACCACGCCAAGCGGCTCCCAAGGCTGTCCAGGCGCTGCTGGATCGGGGGGGTCTCGCTCTGGGCCTCTTCGGCCATCCGCGACACGCGGCCGATCTCGGTGTCCATCCCCGTGCCGACCACCACGCCCACCCCCGACCCGCTGGTGACGCTCGCTCCGCGGTAGAGCATGTTGATGCGGTCGGCGAGCGGCGTGTCCTCCTCCAGGGGCTCGGTCCGCTTGTCGACGGCGGCCGACTCGCCGGTCAGAGCCGCCTCGTTGGCCTTCAGCCCGTTGGCTTCGAGCAAACGCGTATCGGCGGGCACGAGTTGCCCGCCTTCGATGAGCACGATGTCACCGGGCACGATCTCTTCGATCGTTGTCTCTTGCTCCTCGCCGCCGCGGCGGACGCGGAAACGCTGGTCGGTCTTCGCGCGCAGGGCCTCCATCGACTTCACCGCGCGCCACTCGCTGACGAAGCCGATCGCCGTGTTGGCGATTACCACCGCCACCAGTGCGATCCCCTCCGGCCAGCGGGCCGTTGCGAAGGCGATCACCGCCGCGCCGGCGAGCAGCAGGATCACGACGCTCTTGAACTGGCCCAACAGGAGCCGCCAAACGCTGCGGCGCTCGGTGCTCCGCAGCTCGTTGGGGCCGTGCTGGTCACGCCGGGACTCGACTTCATCCGGCGCAAGGCCGCGGTCGGGCTCGACGCCTTGGGAGCGGAGCACGTCGTCGGCGGGTTGGCTGTAGGGGGCGGGCACGGCTAGGCAGGCTCCTCTGGCGTGGGCTGGCTGTTCGATTCGCGGGCTTCTCAAGCGACAAGGTTTTGTGGCTCGCCCTCGGCGAACTTGCGGATGTTCTCGGCGGTGGTGTCGAGGATCCGCTGCACCGCCTCGCGGGTGTTGAACGCGCTGTGCGGCGTTACCACGACGTTGCGCATGTTCACGAGCACGTGGTCGGCCAGGAGCGTGTCGAGGTTGTGCCGCTCCTCGAAGACGCTGCGGAGGAGCTCCGCCTCCTCGCGGATCACGGGCTCCTCGGGGAGCACGTCGAGGCCTGCGGCTGCCACCTTGCCTTCGGACAGGGCTCTGAGAAGGGCCTTCGTGTCGACCAGGGGGCCGCGCGACGTGTTGATCAGCACGGCGCCGTGCTTCATCTTCTCGAACTGCTCGTCGGATATCAGGTGGCGGGTTTTTTCGTTCGACGGCACGTGCAGGCTCACGACGTCGCTCCGAGAGAGCAAGTCGTCCATGTCGGCGTACGCGAACCCCATCTCGTCGGCTGCCGCTTCGTCGGGCTTCACGTCGAAGGCGACGACCTCCATGCGGAAGCCTTTCGCGATGCGGATCGTCTCTCGGCCGATGTCACCCGTACCGACGACCCCCATCGTCTTGCCGCGGAGGTCGAAACCCTGGAGTCCCCGGGGAGAGAAGTCGCCCTTGCGCGTGCGGTCGATCGCCCGGTCGAGCTTGTGGCTGATCGTGAGCAGCAGGCCGAAGACGTGCTCCGCGACGGTGTTGCTGCCGTAGCTGGGGACATTGCACACCTTCACGCCCCGCCGCTCGCACGCGTCGATGGGGATGTGGTCTACTCCGGTCGAACGGGTGGCGATCAGCTTCAAACTCTGCAGCTTACCGATTACCTCTTCGGTCAATTCGGAGTAGATGAAGGTGGACACGACCTCGGCGTCGCTGTGATCGGCTGCGTTCTCGGCGGTGAGCGGCTCGGACAACGCCGTCACCTGGTGCTGATCGGAGAGCTGCTGGACGTGGTCTCGCTCCCACTCTTCGAGTTCAAAAATGACGACTTTCATGGCTCTCCTGCCTCTTGGGGTGGGTGGTGTTGGGGAGTCGCGGAGCGCCGCTCGCTCTTCGCGACGACCTGTTCCAGCAGCTCGCGGTTCTCCCGAGTCGTGTCCTCGATCTCGGCCAGGCGTCGGCCGAGTTCGGCGGGGGCCACGCCGGGCTCGTCCCTTTCGCGGCGGCTGCTCTCCCGCAGCCAGCCAGCCGGCCACGTCTCTTGGTTCACCTTATCGCGGGGGCGGAAGTGCTTGTGGCCCTCGTTCACAAGGATCGCGGTGGCCGCCACGCCGATCGACACCCCCCAGATCCACCACGGCAGCGGCTCGAAGCTGAGCAGCCGCTGGGTCCAAGGGATGTAGAGCGCGGCGACGTGCACCGCCAGCGACGCGAGCACGCCCCACAGCAAGACCTTGTTCCCGAGCAGGCTCTTCTTGAAGATCGACACGTCCTCGCTGCGGCAGTTGAACACGTGCACCATTTGGAATAGCACCAGCGTCGTGAGCGCGGCGACCCGCGCGAGGTCGACGCCGCTCTGCTGGTACACCAAGTAAAAGACGCCCAGCGTGCCGGCCGCCAGCCACACGCCGACCAGCACCAAGCGCTCGATCAAGCAGCGGTCGAGCACGCCCTCGCTGATCGGCCGCGGGGGGCGTCGGAAGAGGGCGCGCTCGCCAGGCTCGAAGCCGAGGGCCACGTCGGCGATGCCGTTGGTCACCACGTTGCACCACAGGATCTGCGCGGGCAACAGCGGCAAAGGCCAGCGGAGCACGAGGGCCGTGAGGATGACGAGGATGTCGGCCGCGCCGGTGCTCAACAGGAAGAACGTCGCCATGCGGATGTTGCGGAACGCGGTGCGGCCCTCCTCGACCGCCTTGTAGACGCTGGCGAAGTTGTCGTCGGTGATCACCATGTCGCTCGCTTCTTTGGCGACGTCGGTCCCCGTTTGTCCCATCGCGGCGCCGAGGTGGGCGGTCTTCAGGGCCGGCGCGTCGTTGACGCCGTCGCCGGTCACGGCGACCACCTGCCCCCGGGCTTTGAGCCGCTCGACGATGCGGACCTTGTGCTCGGGCTTCACCCGGGCGAACACGTCCGCCTCTTCCAGAAGGCCATCGACCTGCTCGTCGTCGAGGTCGGCCAACTCTTGGCCGGTGCGGGCGGTCGGCAGCGGCTGTGCCTCGGCGTCGCCTTGCCGATCGGACTCGTTGGGCCTGTCGCCCGCCGCGCCGCGGCCGAGGCCCACCTTCTGGGCGATCGCCGCGGCGGTGCGGGCGTTGTCGCCGGTGACCATCAGCACGCGGATGCCGGCGTCGCGGCAGCGGCCGACCGCGTCGATCGCTTCGGGGCGGGGGGGGTCGAGCAGGCCTTGCATGCCGACGAAGGTCATCCCCTCCGGCTCGTCGGCCTTGATCGATGTGGCCCGTTCTTCGCCGCGGCCGATCGCCATCGCCAGCACACGGAGGCCCTGCGCGGCGAGGTCGTCGTTCTGCCGCTCGAAGGCGTCGCGGTCGAGGTCCTCAGGCTGCCCGTCGCCGCCCAGCTGGTGAGAGCACATTTGGAGGACCCGCTCCGGCGCGCCCTTGATCAGCACGAGGGGGCCGTCGCCGTCGGGCGTATTGTGGATGGTTGCCGAGAACCGCTTCTCGGTTTGGAAGGGGACCTCGTCGACCAGCGGGTAACGCTCCGAGAGCTCCGCGCGCGAGAGTCCGGCTTTGGCGGCCGAGATCAGCAGGGCGACCTCCATCGGGTCGCCTTGGGCGTGGAGCTCCTGGTCGCGGGCCGGCTCTTCGCTCGGCTCGTCGGGCTGCTGCCCTTGCGTTTCCTCTTGCGAGTCCTTGAGCTGCGCCTGGTTGTTGAGCGAGCCGGCCAGCAGCGCGTAGTACAGCGGACCGCCCTCGGGGGCGTCGGCGGGCTCGCCGTCGCGTTCGATGCGGCCTTCTCGTGAGAAGGCCTCGCCCACCACTTCGTATCGCTCGCCGCCGGCGGCGAGGATTTCTTGGACGCTCATCTGGTTCTGCGTGAGCGTGCCGGTCTTGTCCGACACGATCGCCGTGGTGCTGCCGAGCGTCTCGACGGCCGGCAGGTGTCGGATCACGGCGTTGCGGCGCGCCATGCGGTGCACGCCGATCGCCAGCGCGACGGTCATCACGACCGGCAGCCCGGCGGGGATAGCCGCCACGGCCAGCGATACGGCCAGCAAGAACATCTGCTCGACGCTCTCGCCCATCCAGAGACCCACGCCGAAGGCCAGCGCGGCGATGATGAGGATCGCCACGGCTATCCAAGTCGCCAAGCGGCTCATCCGCTTCTGCAGCGGAGTCTCGACCTGGCCGGCGGCGCGGATGTCTTCGGCGATCCGGCCGAGCTGCGTCTGGCGGCCGATAGCGACCACCACCCCCTCGCCGCGTCCGGCGGTGACCGCCGTGCCCATGAAGGCCATGTTGCGTTGGTCGGCGGGGGGGAGGTCCTCGCCGGCGTCCTCCATGGCGTCGGCCGTCTTGCTGCTGGGGACCGATTCGCCGGTCAGGGCCGCTTCGTTGACCTGCAGCGCCTTGCAGTCGAGCAAACGCAGGTCGGCGGGGGCCATCTCCCCTTGGTCCAGGAGAACGATGTCGCCCGGCGCCAGTTGTTCGGCCGGTAGCTGTTTCTCCTCGCCGCCGCGCCGCACGCGCGCCTTGGGGGAGACCATCTCCATGAGCGACTGGACGGCCGACTGGGCGCGGTACTCCTGGATGAAGCCGATCGTGGCGTTCACCACCAGCACCAGGCCGATCACGATCGCGTCGGCCCAGCTCTGGATCGAGAGCGTCACGACCAACGCGCCGAGCAGCACGTACACCATCGGGCTGGTGAACTGGTCGAGCAGCACCTTCCAGGGGCTGACCTTTTGCTCGGTCTTGATGGTGTTCGGCCCGTGCTCGTCTGCGCGGGTCCTACATTCCTCCGGCCCGAGGCCCTCGCGCTTCGCGTCGAGTGAATCGAGCACCTCGTCCGAGGCCATGCGATGCCACGGCGGCGCTTCTCGCTCTGTGGGCTGTTGCTGGGGCATAGGTGGGGGGAGGGCGGCGGCGCCTTGGCAGGGGCCCCGCACGGGTTCAATCGGTGAGCTGCTGTATCGTTCGGACCACGCTGTCGGGGCTGAGCGACATCGAATCGATGCCGCTCTCGACGAGGAACTGTGCGAAGTCGGGGTAATTGCTCGGCGCTTCGCCGCAAATGCCGACTTTGCAGCCCCCGTCGTGGGCACGCTGGATCACGTCGGCGATCGCGCGCCGGACCGCCTCGTCCCTCTCGTCGAACAGATCTTTCAACTCGGCCGAGTCGCGGCCCGCGCCAAGGATCAGTTGCGTCAGGTCGTTGCTGCCGATCGAGAAGCCATCGAAGCGCTCGGCGAACTGCTCGGCGAGGAACACGTTCGAGGGAACCTCGCACATTATGTAGACCCGCAGGCCGTTCACGCCACGCTCCAGGCCGTTCTCGGCGAGCACGTTGAGCACCCGGTCCGCCTCGTCGGGCGTGCGGACGAAGGGGATCATCATCACCACGTTCGACAGCCCGATTTCTTCGCGGGCGCGGCGGACGGCCCGGCACTCCAGCGCGAAGCCGTCGCGGTATTTCTCGCTGTAATAGCGCGAAGCGCCGCGGAAGCCGAGCATCGGGTTCTCTTCCTCCGGCTCGAATTGCGCGCCGCCGATGAGGTCGGCGTACTCGTTCGTCTTGAAGTCGCTCATCCGCACGATCGCCGGTTCGGGGTGCTGCGACGCGGCAATCGACGCGATCCCGCGGGCGAGCTTGTCGACGAAGTAGTCGGTCTTGTCTTCGTAGCCCTCGGTGAGCCTCTCGATTTCGCGGCGCGCCTGCTCGTCCTCCAGTTCGTCGAACCGGCACAGGGCCAGGGGGTGAACCTTGATGACGTTGTTGATGAGGAACTCCATCCGCGCGAGGCCGATCCCTTTGGCCGGCAATCGCCACCAGCGGAACGCCGCGCCGGGGTTGGCGATGTTCATCATCACCCGCACCGGCGGCTCGCCGAGCCCCCCGAGGTCGATCTCGTCGGCCTCGAACTCGAGGCGGCCGTCGTACACGTAGGCTTCGTCGCCTTGCGCGCAAGAGACGGTCACCTCCTGGCCGCCGTGGAGCGTGACGGTCGCGTCGCCCGAGCCGACGACGGCGGGCAGGCCGAGCTCTCGGCTAACGATCGCCGCGTGGCTGGTGCGGCCGCCGTGGTCGGTGACGATCGCGGCGGCCCGTTTCATGATCGGAACCCAGTCGGGGTCGGTCATCTCGGCGACGAGCACCTCCCCCTCCTGGAACTCGTCCGATTGTTCCGCGCTGTCGAGCACCCGAGCCTCGCCGGCGGCGATCGCTTGGCCTATCGCCTGTCCCGTGACGATCGGGTCGCCGCTCTCCTGCAGCCGGTAGGTCTTGAGCGACGCAGCCTTCTTCTGCGACTGCACCGTTTCCGGGCGCGCCTGGACGATGAACAGCTCGCCGGACTCGCCGTCCTTGGCCCACTCCATGTCCATCGGCTTGTCGTAATGGCGCTCGATGGCCACGGCCCAGCGGGCGAGCTGGAGGACCTCGTCGTCGTCGAGCACGAACCGGCGCCGCTCGCCCTTTGGCGTATCGACGTTCTTGGTGGTCTGGCCCCCTCGGTCCGAGTAAACCATCTTCTTCGCCTTGTCGCCGAGCGACTTCTCGACGATCGGCGACAGGCCCTCGTCGTCGAGCAGCGGCTTGAAGACGCGGTACTCGTCGGGCGTGATGCTGCCTTGCACGACGTTCTCGCCGAGGCCCCACGCGGCGTCGATCACGACCACCCGCGGGAAGCCCGTCTCGGTGTCGAGTGAAAACATCACGCCCGCCCCAGCCCGACCGGCGCGGACCATCTTCTGCACGCCCACGGAAAGGGCGACCTTCAGGTGGTCGAAGCCCTTCTCTTCGCGGTAGGCGATCGCCCGGTCGGTGAACAGCGACGCGTAGCAGTCGCGCACCGCGTCGAGGAGGTCGCCCTCGCCGGACACGTTGAGGAATGTCTCTTGTTGGCCGGCGAAGCTCGCGTCGGGCAGGTCTTCGGCGGTCGCGCTGCTACGCACCGCAACGGCGACCTCATCCTCACCGTTCCGCTGGGACAGCTCGCGGTAGGTTTCGCGGACCGCCTCGGCGATTGGCTCGGGGACCTCGCCCCGGCGGAGCAGGCGGCGGATCCTCTTGCCCGCTTCGTTGAGGGACCGCTTCTCCCGCTCGAGCGACTCGATCTCTTCTTTGAGCTTCTCATCGAGCCCGTTGGCCGAGAGGAACTGGCGGTAAGCGTTGGCGGTGGTCGCGAAGCCGCCGGGCACGCGCACGCCTTCCTCCTGCAAGGTCCGGATCATCTCCCCCAGCGACGCGTTCTTGCCGCCGACGGAACCGACGTCGTCGTTGGTGAGTTCCTCGAACCAACGGGTGTAGGTGGCGTTGTTCTCACTCATCGCTTTGCTCGTCCCGTGACGAAGTGCTTACGACCCGGCGTTGTGGTCGCCGGACATTTGCTGGTACAGCCGCCAGGTGTCGTCGCCGCGGCACAGCTCGGTCCCGTCGGTCATCACCGCGGCCGACCCCGCCGCGACGCCCAGCCGGACGGCCTCCGCCACGCTCTTGCCCTGTGAGAGCCCCAGCACGATGCCGGCCACGGTGCTGTCGCCGGCCCCGACCTTGCTGCGGATCTTGACCGTGGGCGCGCGGATCTGCTCGCACGCCTCGGCTGTCACCAGCACGACGCCACCCGCGCCTAGCGACACGACGACCACCTCCGCTCTTCCCTCGCTGATTAGTCTGCGGGCGCAGCGCTCGATCTCCGCGTCGTCGCGGACCTCGTGTCCGGCGAGCTCGCTCAGTTCGGCCGCGTTGGGCTTGATCAGATACACGCCCGCCGCGACTCCCTCGCCCAGCGGCGGACCCGACGTGTCGAGGATCGCGCGGGTCGATCCGGACGCGTCGCGGATCAGGCGCGCGTAGTAGTCGTCGCCCACGCCCGGCGGGAGGCTCCCGCTGAGCACCAGGTAATCAGGCGGCGGGTCGATCTCGGCGACGCGTCGGGCAAACTCGTCGGCTTCGGCCTCGGTGAGCTCGGCGCCGGGCATGCCGAAGCGGAATTGATCGGAGGAGGATTCCTCGTAAACCACGAGGTTCTCGCGGGTCATCTGCTCGATCTGGACCGGCGTGTGGCGGACCCCCTCCGAGTCCAACCTTTGTCGCAGCAATTCGCCCATCGGCGCGCCGCACGTCCAGTAGGCCAGCGCGTCGCCACCGAGCTGCTTCAACGCACGAGCCACGTTCAACCCGCCCCCGCCCGGGTCGTATCGCGGCGCCGAGCAGCGCAGCTTCTTCTCGGCCACGACCTGCTTGACCGAGACCGACTTGTCGACAGCCGGGTTGAGGGTGACGGTAACGATGGTCGCCATACTAGAACTCGATGTCGCGCAACGATTCGGTGATGTCGCCGAGCACGCGGTGCGGCGCCTGCTCCGCGTCGACACGGCCCACGGCTTCCTGCGGATAGTAGCGGAGCACGGCCTTGGTCTTCTCCTCGTAGACGCTGAACCGCCGCTCCACCGTGTCGGGATCGCGGTCGTCTTCGCGCCCACGGCGGGTCAACCGATTTATCAGCACCGCCCGGTCGCGGCACTCCAGGTGCACGACGCGCTGCACCCGGACCACGCCGTCGAGCTGGCGCGCCTGCTCGGTGCTCCGGGGGAGGCCGTCGAGCAAGAGCACGCCCGCGGCCGGGTCGAACCGGCCCTGGCTTACCGCGTGGCGAATGTCGCGCTGCAATGCGTCGATCACGATTCGGCAGGGCGCCAGCTCGCCCGCTTTTGCGTAGTCGGCGCCCGCGCCGGTAGTTTCTGAACTGGAAGCACGGCGCCGCAGCGCCTCGCCCGCGCTGTGACGCATCCAGCCGGGCAGCGCGCCCAGGGCTCGGGTCTGCGTTCCCTTGCCGCAGCCGGGCGGTCCGAGCATCACGATCGCTCGGATTGGATTCGTCATGGGCTTCGGCCTCCCAGCGGCGCCCGACAGGGAGCGGTGGCGCCAGCCACCGAGTTCGATTGAAGGAGGCCAACAGCAGTCGCCCGGTGGGCCGGGGGCTGCTGCTGGCCGCTTCGCTCAATGCTCCCGTTGGGCTAGCCCAACGGGCTCGACGGATTCGATCAGCGCGCCTCAGCGGCTCGCGTTACTATTGCCGCGTTGCTGACGGGCTTGCTGTTGGTCCTGTCGGTTGCGCTGCGAGCCTTCTTCCTCGCCGTTGCCGACGAGGCGCAGGTCCTGTACGACGAACGTCTGGTCGCCGTCCACCTCCCTGGTGTACCCGTCGACCCGCACCCGCGAGCCGCGGCGGACTTGCTGGCCATCGCCGCCGAGCGCGTCGCGGCTGCCTAGCAAGATGTCCATCGTCTTGCCCTGGTAGGGCCGGACGCGCGCCACTAGCGCTTGCACCTCACCGTCGCGCAGCTCCACGCGACGCAGCCCGACCAGCTGGCCCTCGATCCGCTTCTCGTACTCGTAGTCGGGGATCAAGTAGCTGCCGTTGGGTCCCCGCAACTCTTCGGCCTTGAACATCCGCTTGCCGTTCACATTGACGTGGCGGCCACCGATGATCACGCGCTCGTTCTTTTCGATCTTCGGCAGGTAGCGGTCGACCCAAGCCAAGTCGCCGAGGTGCAGAGTCTGCGTCTGGCCGTCCTCGGTGCGGAGCTCGAGCCGCACGCTCTGCGGCGCGCCCCCTTCGCCACGCACCCGGCGCAACGAAACGACCTCGCCCTTCACCTCACGGTCGTACGAGTAGTCGACATCGGTGTACTCGTAGTCGGGGTAGTCGTAATCGTAGTCATAGTCGTAATCGTAGTCATAGTCGTACGCGTAGTCGTACGCGTCGTCGTAGTCGTAGTCGTAGTCGTAATCGTAGTCGTACGTGTCATAGGCGTCGTAGCCGTAGCCGTAATCGTTCTCGTAGTCGACGCCGTAGTCGTAGTCGAACCAGTCGCTCGGGTCGTACCACTCTTCTTCGTGGTAGCCCTCGTCGCTCTCCCACTCGTAGGCCTCCGATTCGACTTCTATCTCGTCACCTTCGTATTCGGTCTCTTGGCCCTCGAGCGGCTCGTGCAGCTCGGTCTCGCCTTCCCAGTAGTCGTACTCGTAGTACTCCTGCCCAATGGCGGGCAGGGCGAGGGTGAGCGTCGCGGCGAAGCACGCGAGGATTGGTGTTCTCATGATTAAATTCTCCGGGGTTAAGGGTCCTCGGGTGTCGGGCGACCCAGCGTAGAGCCCGCTCGACCGGGGGCCTAATCACGCAACCGCCACGGCCTCTCTCGCGGCTACCGCCGCGTAGCGGACCATCTGCGAGGCGTAGCCCCACTCGTTGTCGTACCAGCTCATCACCTTCACGAGGTCGCCGCCGGTGACTTGTGCCTCGTTGAGGTCGACCACCGAAGCGCGGGGGTCGCGGAGGATGTCCGACGACACGAGCGGGTCTTCGGTCAGGCCGGAGCTCGAAGCCTCGTCCAGTGCGCCAGCCTGCTGGACTGAGTGAATAAGGGGGTGGGCAACCGATGTGCCAACGTCCGCCGTTTTGTGAGGAGTTCGTCGTGATTGAAAGGAGCCCGAATAAAACCGGCGCGCCTCAGCGAGAGCCATCCGGCGAGCGGCCTGGGGGGCGCCTCACGTCAGTGCGGGCCGCGGCGGCGCCCACGCGGGTAGGCTCGACCGATGGTCCTCCAATCCGACTATCGAGGTCCTAAAAAGGTAGTGCAACGATTGTGGCCGGGCGTCCCTCCGCCGAGGACGCAGTCGCTGGCGGAACGACCGACTGCCGACCCGGTCGTTCGCACGGCAAGGCGCCGGGAACGACGCCAACAGAGATGACGCGCAACCGAGGCGGCGCCCGCCGCGGGCGGGACGCCGGCGCCCGCTAGCTCTACCGGTCGGCGGCGGGGCCGGGCGCCAGGATTGCGTGGGGGGCAGCGCCGCGGACAGGCGCGACGTAGGCGGGAGCTTGAAACTTTACTTCCCCAGCGCCGCAGCGGCCGTTGGCCGGCTTGGCGACCCCCGGAGACTTGCACGATGAGCAACCAGCCTGAAGCCGATAGCGACAACAGCGCGGCCGAGAAACCGGACGGCTGGCGTCGCGCCATCGACCTGCTGCACGCGTGCCGCACCGAGCACGGGTTCGTTGCGTCGCCCTCCGACACGCACAACTATCGGCGTGTGTGGGGGCGCGACAGTTCGATCATGGGCCTGGCCGCGCTCGTGAGCGACGACGCCGAACTGGTAGACGCCTGCCGACAGAGCCTCGAGACCCTAGCCGAATACCAGGGGCCACACGGCGAGATCCCCAGCAACGTCGACCCCGCGACCGATCGGGTCAGCTACGGCGGCACGGCCGGACGCGTCGACGCGGACCTGTGGTTCGTCATCGGCTGCGGCGAGTACTGGCGCCACACGCGCGACGAGGAGTTCCTCCAAGCGATGCTGGACCCGCTCGAGAAGGTTCGATTCCTGCTGGGCGCCTGGGAGTTCAACACGCGCGGGCTGCTGTACATCCCGCCCACCGGAGATTGGGCCGACGAGTACTTGCAGAGCGGCTACGTGCTCTACGACCAGCTGCTCTACTTGCAAGTGCTGCGGACGTTCTGCCGGATTCACCGCCACCTGCACGGCTCCGGGAACTACGACCTCGACGACCGCGTCGCACGCCTGAAGCACCTGATCCGGGCGAACTACTGGATCGACAAGCAAGACAAAGTCCCGGACGACGTCTACCACGAGGTGCTGTACGAGAAGGCGCGCGGTGCGGCGGAGCACAGCCGCGGCGTGTTCTGGATGCCCTTCTTCTCGCCGGTGGGGTACGGCTACCGCTTCGACTCGATGGCCAACGTGCTGGCGATGTTGCTCGACGTCGCCGACGATCACCAATGCCGCTGTGTCGACGACCACATCGCCGGCGAGATCGTCGACGGCGAGGTCAACCTGTTGCCGGCATTCGCTCCGGTCATCACCCCGAAGGACGAGGACTGGCAAGACCTCCAGATGACGTTCTCCCACACGTTCAAGAACGCCCCGCACGAGTACCACAACGGCGGCCTTTGGCCGCTGGTGACCGGGTTCTACGCGGCCAGCCTAGCGAAGCGCGGCGAGACCGAACTGGCCCGCCGGTACGCCGACGGCGTGCACGCGGCGAACCGCTTGGAGGCCGACGGCGAGCCCTGGGGCTTCCCCGAATACCTCCACGGGACCGAGCACACGCCCGGCGGCACGAAACACATGGGGTGGAGCGCGGCCGCGGCGATCGTCGCCGAGGCCTCTCTCGCCGGCCGGCGCCTCTTCGAGTAACGGCAGCTTCGTCGAGGCGCCGACCGCCCGAGTCATCGACCCGAGCGGCGCCCGACCCGCTGCCGTGAGCCTGATCCGCGCCGCGGCCGGCAGCCCTCTTCTTTTCTGTCGACTTTCAAGGTCGGGGCGTGTCGGGTTCGTCACCGGGAACCGGATAAGGCTGTAAGCGGCGGCGTCCTCTCCTGACGCCCTGCGCACGGGCCCAGTCGGTGCGTCAGGGGGCGGTCGCTCCGCTTCGGCCAGGCCGAAGCAGCGGGTCGGTGCTTGACCCGGCCGGTCCTCATTATTCCCCACGACCGATCTAATGAAACGGGAGCACAACGATGATGCGCTACCCCCTCGGCCTGCTCTGCGCAGGCGGTTTGCTGGCGGCGACGCCCCTGCAGGCCACGATCCCTTACAAGCCCGTCGCGCTGCCGCCCGGCGCCATCCCCGCGGTCGGCCCCGGCTTGATCTCTCCCGCGGCGACCTTCGGTAAGGAGTACTCGCACGACGTCGACCAGAGCACCGCCGGCGGTGGCGGGCTAGCCGACCCGCAGCAGATCATCGCGTGGGACGGCCTCGGCGGCGCGGCCGACGGGCTCGACTACAGCGGCACACGCCCCGGCTACGCGCCGGACGATCAGGTCGACGCCGCCGCGAACCACAACGACGCCCTGTTCCGACAGCTCCGGGACGACCTGGCGCACCTGGTCTTCTCTCACGACGACCTGATCAGCACCTACCCGGCCCCTCCGGGGGCAGGGGGCGGGGGCGCCTTCGCGCCGACTCCGATCCCGTCGTTCGGGCCGCTGGTCACCTCGGGCGGCCACGTGATCGGCGGCGCCGGGGAGATCTCCTTCGAACGAGCGGGCGCCTACGCCCCGCCGGCCACGATGGGCACGTGGGCGCCGCAGGCCGCCGTGAACGGGATGCCGCTGCCGCGTGACGTCGACGCGCTCGAGGTCTGGGGCCCCGAGCCCGGCACAACGGGCGACGCCGACAAGTACTCGCTGCAAGTCGATTTCTTCAGCGGCGGGCCTGCGGGCGGCCCCGGAACGAGCGTCTGGAACCTGTCGGGCACTCCCTACATCAGCCACGCGACGATCGCGGCGGCGGTGACCAGCTTGCTGGGGCCGGTCGGCAGCGGCGTGCTGCCGTTCCCGACGTTCATCGATGGCGACGACGCGATCAACGTCGATGCGTTGATGGTGCTCGACACAATCGGCGACCCGGACGCGTTCGACCGGGATCCGAACGGAGGCCCGGGCGACCAGATCATCTTCAGCATCCAGCAGATCCCCGACCTGACCGATCCCGACGGATACTACGCGACGGGTTCGGAGCTGTTCGTGCTCGACGCGTCGCTCGGCCCAGCCGGCACGACCTACCTTCGGCACGGCGGCCACCTGTGGGACCACAGCTTCGCGCTGAGCGACTTGGTGATCAGCCCGAACTTCACGGACGGCCGCTACGGCGTGCTCGACATCAACGCGATCGAGGCGGTCGGCGAGCTGGTCGTGCCCGAGCCGGCCTCGGTCGGCTTGGTGGCGACGCTCGCGGCGGCCGCCGTCTGGCGGCGCCGGGGCTAGATCGATGGATAACGCCATAAGCTGAGAAGAGAACTCCAACGCCTACGCGGCCCGCGGAAGGAAACCGCGGGCCGCGTCGTTTTGGCCCCCAGGGGAGTCCGTCGACACAAAGGGCTAGGCGTTGGGACTCCGCCCGTGTCGCTCGGCTCCGTGAGGTAGCATTCGGTTGCGCGGACAATCGCAACCCACGGGTTGTGCGATTTCGCGGCGGCGCTGCCCACCCGCGCGAGAATTCTTACCAAGAATCTTGCCTACCTAGACTATCCTGCGCTGTCGACGCTCCAGAGCATCGACTGCTCCACTTCTTTCAGTCCGGCAACGAAGGATACCCCCATGCCGCGGATTTCTGACTGCCTTATCGTCGCGGCTTGTTCGTGCAGCGTCGTGCTCGGCGCCGAGTTCAACCGGACTTCTTTGCCGGTCCCGCAGGGGCCGTTCAAGGGCAAGATCGGCCTGACGCCGGCCGAATCCGAGAAGGACTTCCCCGATGAAGTCGCGGCGCCCGACGGAGCGCCGAACGTGCTGATCATCCTCACCGACGACGTGGGCTTCGGCGCGAGCAGCACGTTCGGCGGGCCCATCCCGACGCCGACGTTCGACCGGCTCGCCAACTCCGGCCTGCGGTACAACCAGTTCCACACGACCGCGCTCTGCTCGCCGACGCGGGCCGCGCTGATCACCGGCCGCAACCATCACACGGTGTCGACCGGCGGCATCATGGAGATCGGCGTCGGCTACCCCGGCTACAACACCGTCGTCCGCAAGTCGTGCGGCACGATCGGCCAAGTGCTGAAGTACAACGGCTACAACACGGCCTGGTTCGGCAAGAACCACAACGTGCCCGACTGGCAATCGAGCCAAGCCGGCCCGTTCGACCTGTGGCCGGCCGGGTTGGGCTTCGAGTACTTCTACGGGTTCGTCGGCGGCGACACGAATCAGTGGGCGCCGGCGATCGTTGAGAACACCCGCCCCGTCGAGCCGCCGCACGACGACCCCGACTACAACTTCGACGAGGACATGGCGGACCGGGCTATCAACTGGATCCGCATGCAAAACGCCGTCGCCCCGGACAAGCCGTTCTTCTGCTACTACGCCACAGGCACCGCGCACGCGCCGCACCACGCGCCGAAGGACTGGATCGCGAAGTTCGAGGGCAAGTTCGACAAGGGCTGGGACGCGCAGCGCGACCAGACGCTCGCCCGCCAGAAGGAGCTGGGCGTCGTCCCGCAAGGCACGAAGCTCACCGAGCGCTCGCCCGGGATCCCCGCCTGGGATTCGCTCAACACGAAGCAGAAGGAGCTCTACGCGCGGATGATGGAGGTCTACGCGGGCGCGTTGTCGCACGCCGACCATCATTTTGGGCGGATCATCGACGCCATCGAAGAGTCGGGCGAGCTCGACAACACGCTGATCATCTACATCCAGGGCGACAACGGCGCCAGCGCCGAGGGGAGCGCGCAGGGCCTGCTGAACGAGATGACGTTCTTCAACAACATCGCGGTCCCGTTCGAGACCGTGTACGAGAACCGCGACAAGCTCGGCGGGCCGATGGCATTCAACCACTACCCGATCGGCTGGGCCCACGCGATGGACACGCCGTTCCAGTGGACGAAGCAGGTCGCGTCGCACTTCGGCGGCACGCGGAACGGGATGGTCATGTCTTGGCCCAAGCGGATCAAGGACAAGGGCAAAGTTTGTTCGCAGTTCCACCACGTGATCGACGTGATGCCGACCATCCTCGAGGCGGCCGCCCTCCCGGCGCCCGATTCGATCGACGGCATCACGCAAGAGCCTATCGAAGGGACCAGCATGGCCTACACGTGGGACGACACCGACGCCCCCTCGGAGCGGACCACGCAGTACTTCGAGATGTTCGCCAACCGGGCGATCTACGACGACGGTTGGGTCGCGTGCACCACGCCGCCGATCGCGCCGTGGGTGGCGGTCGCCGACGCGGTCGACGTCATCGATGGCTACGAGTGGGAGCTGTACAACATCGACGAAGACTTCTCGGAGAGCGAAAACCTCGCCGAGCAGCACCCCGACAAGCTCCGCGAGCTGCAGCGGCTGTTTTACATCGAGGCCGTCAAGTACGACGTGCTGCCGCTGGACAACAGCAAGGTCGAGCGCCTCGACGTGCGGAACCGCCCGAGTCTGACCGAGGGCCGCGACAAGTTCACCTACTACGCAGGCATGACGCGGATCCCCGAGGGCTCCGCGCCCGACCTGAAGAACAAATCGTTCGCCATCAACGCGGTCGTCGATATCCCGGAGGGGGGCGCCGAGGGGCTGCTGATGACCCAGGGCGGCCGGTTCTGTGGAGTCGGGCTCTACCTGCTGAAGGGCAAGCCGGTGTTCGTCTACAACCTGGCCGACGTCGAGCGGTACCGGGTCGAGGGCGACGAGCCGCTCGCGCCCGGCGAGCACGTGATCACCTTCGACTTCAATTACGACGGCGGCGGCGTTGGCAAGGGCGGGCGAGCCACGCTGTCGGTCGACGGCAAGAAGGTCGGCTCGACCGATTTCCCGCGCACGATCGGCTACCGGATGTCGCTCGACGAGACCCTCGACTTCGGTGAGGACACCGGGACACCGGTCAGCGAAGACTATCAGGTCCCGTTCAAATTCACCGGCGAGATCCAAGAGGTCACGATCCAGATTAGTGACCACGAACTCACCGAGGAGCAGCTCCAGAAGTACCGCGAGATGCAGGTCAAGGCGGCGCTGTCGCGATGACTCGCGAGAGCGCTCTTCGGAGCGCCAAGCGCTTCTGCTACCAACCCCTCGGGTCACCGATGCCTTCTCGGCTTTGCCTCGTTGGCTTGTGCCTCTCGTTAGTGGCGTGTCCTATCCGATCTCACGCCGCCGAGCCCGACCGCACGAAGCTCCCGATGGAGCTGACGCCCTTCGAGGGCGAGATCGGCGAGACCTACGAGGAATCGGCGAGACCTACGAGGAATCGGAGCCCGATTGGCCAGGGTCGCCGCCCCGGAAGCCACCGCCGAAGAGCGAGTGCCCCGGCACATCTGTGGGCCTCCGGGCCTCGCAAACCCCTCAGAGCGAAGGGCTTAAAGAAAGCGACGCCGACGGGACTCGAACCCGCAACCACCGGATCGACAGTCCGGTACTCTAACCAATTGAGCTACGGCGCCTCTTGAACCGAGCGACACGCCGGCCGGCGGCGTGGTTCGCACCCCGCCTGGGCGGGGCGGCGACTTCGGTCGAGAGCCGTATCTTATTCGGCAGCCCGGCCCCGTCAATTGCCCTCCCGGCCGCCGCCGAGCGGGCGCCCGCGGCTTCTCGGGTCCGCCTGGCACGGTTCTACCGGTCGGCCCGATCGCCGCCCCGTGGCGGTGGCCAGGCTTGGCCGCCGGGCGCCGGCCGGAGCGGGCGTCCGTGGCCTACGGTTGGGGCGGCCCCCGAACCTGTCCCCCCCGCGAGCGCGCAACCATGTGGCAGTGGACCGAGCCGATCGTCAAGTTCGTCCAAGACCGCATCGGCCAGACCTGGATCTGGTTCGACACGCTCAGCCGCGGCGAGTGGCTCATCGTGTTGGCGTCGTGTTGCGCGATGGGGTTCCTGCTGCTGAAGAGCCGGGGGCACCGCGGCCCCTGCTGAACACACGTCGGCGGAAGAGCGGGCCCCGCGGCGCCGCAAGGCAAGTCGATATCGAACAAAACGAGCTAACCCGAGCGGCCGATGGACATCTTTGCGAGCGGGGCCGCCGGCTTTGGGCTGCCCGAAACGGTCGGCCTAGCGGCGGTCGCCTGCCTGGGATACCTGGTCGGGCGTCGCGGCGGCCGGCTGCGACGCGGCGAGCCGTCGACCGAGATCGCGCTCGCGGCGGACATCGCTCGGCAACTCGAGGCGGTCGCCCAATCCCTGCGGGGTGACCTGGCCGTGCACCGCGCCGAGGTGGAGCGGTTCCGCAAGGTCATCGACCGCGTGGGCGAGCTGCCCGACGAACGCGCCTGGGCCGACCTGCGTAAAGAGGCCGACCGCTTCCTCGCGCCGACCCTCCGCCTGGTGAACCAGGTGGCCGGCGCATACGAGCGGATCCGCAAGCAGTCGGTCGCGCTGGCCGACTTCAGCGGCGACCGCACCGACCCGCTCACGGGACTGGGCAACAGCCGCGCGTTGCGTGAGGTGATCGACCTAGAGCTCGCCACGCACCGCGCTTCGGGCGGGGAATTCGCCATCGCGATCTTCGGGCTTCCCGCCCTAGGCCCCGACGCCGGGGGGTCCGAGCAGCCGGCCCGGCTGCTGCTCGCGGCCGAGGCCCTCCGGCCGCAGCTCCGCGAGTCGGACCGCCTGGTCCGCTACGGCCTCGACGAGCTGGTCGTGATCATGCCGCACACGCGGCTGTACGGCGCGTGCGTGTTCGGCCGCCGCGTGCGTAAGCTGCTGGGCGACCTCGGGATCCCCTGCAGTTGCGGCGTCGCCCAGTCGACGGCCGGCGACACGCCCAGCTCCGTGCTGGGCCGGGCCGACTCGGCGCTGTACAGCGCAAAAGCGGCGCCCGATCGGTCCGCCGGCGCGTTGTACCTGCACAACGGCAAATCGATCCGCTCCGACTCGGCGCCGGCCGCCGGCGACACAGCCGCGCCGGACAACCCCCGCCACGCCATGGAAGACCTTCCCACCGACCCGACCAAGGCCCTAAGCGAACCGCTCGCCGAGGACCGCGAGGAAGCCGCTCAGACGGCCCACGCCGAGGCGCAACGCGCGCTGCCGGCGCCCGTGGCCGCGGTAAACTAAAGCCAGCGACTCCGAGCTCTCGCCCCTTCTACTCGCAACAGAAGCCTCCTTTCGCCATGCCCGCTCGTCGCTTCGTTCTGCTTGTCGCCGCCGCTGTGTTGGTCGCGTCGCCCGGCGTGTGCCAGCCCCCGAGCGAGGCTCGCCTGACAATCGACGGCGAGGCCTACAACGTGCCGCTCGGCGAGGAGTTCGCGGTGCGGATCGCCGGCGAGCGGGTGACGTTGCGGATCGACCCGCAGAACGACCGGCTCTTCGACGAGGCGGGCGTCGCGTTCCGCTACCCGAGCACCTTCGAAGCCGGCCAAACCGACGGCGGACAGGACGTGCGGGTCTGGACCCTCCAGGGCCAGTCGGCCGCCATCATGCTGCAGCAGTACGGCGCCGACCTCGACCCCGACGGGCTCCGCGACGTGATGGTCGAGAACATCGCGGGGCAGGGCGCCGACAAGCCGACGCCCCAGAAGGTCAAACTGACCGGCGCCGAGCGGGCCTACATGGGCGCGCAGGTGAAGACCGAGTCGGGCGGCAAGGACGGCGCGCCGGCCACCGAGACCGTGCAGAACGTGTTCACGTTCGCCAACGAAAACGGCGTGTTCGCATTGATGATCCAGGACGTGCACGCTGCCGGCGAGGGCGACTCGGCCGAGTACAGCGAGGCTTTGCGTCTGCTCGGCGAGTCGCTCACGACCGGCCGACCGCCGGCGCCGCGAAGACCGGCCGCAAGAAACGACGAAAGCCGATAGGCGAGGCGTCGGTACCCGACGAGTCGCGGACGAGTTAGGCTTGAGACCGAGAGGGAACGGGCCTACGACCGCAGGCGGGCATCTTGATGAGCCGAACCGTTGCGAGATCGACAATTACGTGGGGGCTGATCGCGTCGGTGTCCCCCTTTGTAAGCGCCGAACCGGTCCAATCGCTTTACGGCACGGACCTTTTCAGCTTCGTCGAAGCCGACCGGCTATGGTCTCTAGACGTCGCCGCAGGCGGTAGCGCCGTACCGGTCCCGTTCTCACAGGTCGCGGACGCGTACGCAGGTCGAGTCCTCGACTTGGCTTCCGACCCGATCGGCGACCCGCGACACCTCTGGGCTGTTCTCGGAGGATCGGGCGCCGACCCGAGCCTGCTCAGAATCGACGCCGCCGAACGCCGACCGATCGAGTTGATCCCAATCGACGTTGCGATTTCATCACTGGCGATCAATCCCGTAACGGGGCTCATGTACGGCGCGAAGGCCTCGACACTCTATTCCATCGACCCGAATGCCGCCGAACTCACGGCGATCGGGACCACCCCGGTCTGGGTTGACGAGGCCCTCGGATTCGATCGCGCGGGCGTGCTCTACGGGACCGGCGCCTCGGCGCGGGGCCTGGTGCGGGTCGACCTGCACACCGCGGCCACGGAAATCGTAAATGGCGCCGAAACGCTCGAGGCCATCGATCTGGCTGCCGACCCGGCTACCGGCGACTGGTTCGCGTCAGACATTCACGGCGACTTGCGTAGGGTCGTGATCGCAGAGGATGGGACGGCCGTGGTCTCCGACTTGGGGCGGACGCGCTTCAACCGCGGCACGGGGCTGGCTTTCGCCGTCGTTCCGGAGCCTTCCGCGATCCTGCTGACGGTGCTCATTTTAGCCGCTGTGATGGGCGATCGGCGACCGGCCCGGGGTGCGGCGGCGGCCCGCTCCCAAGAAGCCAAGTGCGGCCAGCCATAGAGCGCCCGGCTCGGGCGCGGCGAAGAAGGCGTCTTCGCCGAGGGTCGCGCCGTAGGACCCGCGCCAGGTGACCAGGTCCGACTCGGTGACTCGGCCGTCGCCGTCGCCGTCGGCTACGCCGGTCTCTTGGCCGAGGTGGTCGCGCCAAACGGAGTAGTCGGCCGCGTCGACGCGGCCGTCGGCGTTGTAGTCGCCCAGGTAGCGGCCGTCGTAGTTGGCCATCAGCAGGGCCATGTCGGCTTCGCCGATCGCGCCGTCGGCGTCGAAGTCGCCGTCCTCGTAGTAGACGTCGGTGACTTCAGTCGCCATGCCAAGGTGCGCGTCGAGCACCGCGCGGTCGGCCAAGTCGACGCGGCCGTCGAAGTTGGCGTCGCCCGTGCGGGTGCTGCGCCGCAGCACCGCGCGCCAGGCCTCTTGCACCCCGTCTGGGTTTGTCCCGTTGCCGATGATCGTCGTGCCGTCGTCGGAGATAGCGGTCGCTTCGCCGAGGTCCCATCCTTCGAAGTCGAGGCCGTAGTCGCCGGCTAGCACGCGGGCGAGGGGGCGCATGCCGCGTTCGCGGTCCCAGATGAAGGGCACTTCTCTTAATGTTTCTTGAGCGTTTAACGCATTGCCTAGCGGCAGAAAGCTGATCGTTGAACTGCCGATCACTAATCGACCATCGCCATCTACATCGATTGCTCTCGAGGCCTTGTTGCTCCCGTGGCCAATGCGTAGTTGCCCAAGATCAATCCAGCCGCTTGCGCCGGTCCAGAGCACTGCCATTTCGCTCTGCGGGTCTGCGATGAGGTCCGGAGGAAACACAGCCGCGTCGCTTTGCCAGAGCACGCGATCGACACCGACAACGGTCGCGCCGTCCGCGGACACCGCGTTGGCGATCGTTTCTTGCTGCGGCAGCGGGAAGATCAGGGCCGCTGGGAAGAACCGTGGGAGGTTCCCGAGACCCTGCATGCCGCCCTCGCGGGTCCAGCGGAACGGTTGCGCTCGATCGGGGTGAACTACCGCGTCGGCGGTGATCGACACGCCCCGATAGGCCATGCCGACGACCACGCGACCGTCAGCCGACACGCCCTCGCCCTCGGTGTACGAGCCTTCGCCGTACGCTTCCAGCACGCCGAGGTCTCGGAGGCCAGACTCCTCGCTGTAGCGGAACGCGCGGCGGTTCCGCACGCCGGGCACGCCGGGCGGGTAGAACTCGTCGGTCCCGACGGTGACCCGGCCGTTGCGTGACACGGCCCGGGCTTCGCTCTGGCTCGACGGGCCGTTGAGCGTGCCCAGGCCCTGCATGCCCGCGCCGAGCGACCAGCGGAACGCCTCGTGCGAGACAAAGTCGCGCCCCGACGTGCTCACGCCGACCACGTGGTTGCCGTCGGCGCTGACGCCGGTCGCCGTGCTCCCACCGGGGATGCCCCCGGGCAGCAAGCCGATCCCGGTGCGGCCCGTCTCGGGCGTCCACACAAAGGCCTCGCTGGTGATGAACCCGGCCGCGTTGGGCGCCAGGTGGTTCGCGCCGACCACAACACGGCCGTCGGCCGACACGCCGTACGCGGCGGACACGTAGGCCTCGCCTGTGCCGAGGCCCTCGAACTTGCCGCGGGGCGGTGGGTGGATCCTGCCGAGCAGGTCGGGGCCGGAGACCAGCTCACGTAGGCCGCGGTCGCGCGGGTCGACCGAGTAGATGGAGCCGAAGATCTCGTTCACGCCGCCCAGACCCGCATAGGGATCGAGCGGGCCGAACTCCTCGGTCAGCGTCCACGGGGTGAGCGCGTCGCCGGTGGCGACATTCAGGTCGGGGGCCGACACGGTGAAGTGCAGCTGCCCGTCGACGACCGAGTGGCCGATCGCGTCGGGCGCGCCGGTGTCGATCCACGTGCCGGAGAGCGTGACCGCGCCGACGCCGCCCGTGCCGGGCGGGGTCAGCTCGAACGAGTCGAGCCACCAGGGGAGCTCCATCGCCGGCGCCCCCAAGGGCACGAGCGCCGTGAGGATCAATGCCAGAGCAGGTCGCGTCGCCATGTCGCAACTCCGTTGTGCGTGTGCCGATCGGCCCCCTGGGACGCTAAGGCCGGGTTTGGGCCGGGCTGTCACGGGTGGGCGCGTGAAAACGCCGGGAATAGGCGACCCGTTCTGTCGCATCCGCAGCTGATCGGACGCTCCCTTACGGTCGCGGCTCAGCGATCATCGACCCGCCCACGGGGCCGCGACCGTCTGGGAGCGTCCGAAGCGAGATTGCGAGCCAGCGATTGCCGAGATTCCGCACAGTCTCAGCCAGCTCAGAACAGCCGCGGCCCGGGGGCGCTGGGCTCGTCCGGCGGCGATTGGCCTAGGTGCTCGTAGGCCTTCGGGGTGAGCTTCCGGCCGCGCGGCGTGCGGACGACCAGTTCGCTTCGCAGCAGGAACGGCTCGACCTCGTCGGTCAGCGTGTCGACCGCCAGGTTCATCGTGTGGGCGATGGCCTCCACGCCGGCCGGGCCGCCGTGGAACACGCGGAGGATCGTTTCCATGTACTTGCGGTCTTGCGGGTCGAGGCCGCGTTGGTCGACGCCGAGCATCGCCAGCGCGTCGTCGGTCACGGAGATCGTGGCCTCGCCGTCGGCGCGGCTCTGCGCGTAGTCGCGCACCCACCGCAGCCGGTTGTTGGCGATCCGCGGCGTGCCGCGGCTGGCGGTGGCGATCCGCTGGGCCGCCTCTTCGACGATCGGCAGGCCGAGCTTCTTAGCGTTGATCGTGACGATCCGCGTGAGCTCGGCGATCGAGTAGAAGTCGAGGTGCTCGCGCACCGGGAAGCGGTCGCGCAGCGGCGCCGACAGCAAGCCGCTGCGGGTGGTCGCGCCGATGATCGTCATCGGCCGCAGCTTGAGGTTCACCGTGCGGGCGTTGACGCCCTCGCCGAGCGTGATGTCGACCCGGAAGTCTTCCATCGCGGGGTACATGAACTCTTCGACCGCCTTGGGCAGGCGGTGGATCTCGTCGATGAACAGGACCGAGCCCTCTTCGGCGTTGGTCAGGTAGGGCAGCAGGTCCTTCGGCGCGGCGAGCGCCGCGCCGCTGGCGATCTGCAGCGACACGTCGAGCTCGCGCGGGATGCACGTGGCGAAGGTCGTCTTGCCGAGGCCCGGCGGCCCGTCCAGTAGCACGTGCCCCAGCGGCTCGCGACGGCGCGCGGCTGCCTCGACGGCGATCTGCACACGCTCGCACACGTCGCGTTGGCCGACGATGTCGCGCAGCCGCCTGGGACGCAGCGCCAGGTCGTCGACGGGGGAGGGGTCTGCGGGCGTCAGGCTTCGGGCCTCGGGCTGGGCGCCGCCGACTTGGTGGTCTTCGACAGGGTGACCTACGACTTGGTGGCCTAAGTCGATGGATGGGGCCTCGCTGGACTCAGCGGTGAGGATCGTTTCGCGAGGCATCCGGTGCGCCCTCCTGGCGGCGGTCGTGGTGGCAGGCGTGCTGTACAGCCTACCAGGATCACCCGATCTCGGAATCGGCAATTGGGGAGGGCCGGCTCTAGGATTCGGGCTTCAGCGAGAGACCGCACTCTGGGCCCGCGGCCTGGCGCCCGCGGCGGGGCCGCGTCAGCGCGCCGCGGGGAGCGGCTTCCGCCCACCCTCGATTTCCGCCAGGAATTGGCCCAGCGCCGAGTAGAACTCTAGCGGCGCGGGCTCGTAGTGCTTGCCGCCGCGGCAAACGAAGAACCGCTTCTGCTGGCTGGGGCAAGCGGCGAACAGCTGGCGGGCGAACTTGGCGGGAACCACGCGGTCGCGGGTGCCGTGCATCTGCAACAGCGGGCCGTGGTAGCGGCGGATCCGCTCGACCGAGTCGTACCGCTCGCTCATAAAGTTGCGGACCGGCGCCCACGGGAAGCGGTACGCGGCGATGTCCGTCAGGCGGCTGAACGTGTTCTCGAGCACCAGCGCCTTGGCGCCCCGTTCGGCCGCGACCGCGACGCTCACGGCCCCCCCGAGAGAGCGGCCGATGAGCACGATGTCCTCGGGCAACACGCCGGTCCGCTCGGCGAGCCACTGCTGAGCGGCCAACCCATCGGCGATACACCCGGCCTCGGTAGGGCGGCCCTCGCTCTTGCCGTAGCCGCGGTAGTCGTAAACCAGCACCGACGCCTGAACCGATTCTTGCAGCCTGGCGATCACGCTGACGAGGTTCGGCACGTGCTCGCTCTGCCCGTGCGCATAGAGCACGACACGCTTTGCGCCACGTAGCGGGGCGAACCAGCCATTAAGCGACGCCGTTTCGAGTCCCGCGCCGCGCGACTGGAACCAGACGTCTTCTTTTTCGATCCAACGCGAGTCCCAATTGCCGCGGCTGACCGGCGGCGCAGGATAAACGAGCGAGCGTTCAAGGGTGCTAATCATGGCGGCGACGTTTCTCCGATCTCGCTCCTCCCGACAAGGTGAGCCCCTCGGGCATTGTGGGCCGGGCGTCCGAGCCTCAGAGTTGCCGGTACGCACTCACGGATAGCAGCGTTCTGGGGTATCGGCGGCAGATTGTGTGCCGCAGCTAGCTGCGCGACCTAAAATCCGAGAATATAGCGGCGATCCGGCATTCTGCGCACTTTGGCAAAGGTGAGTGAAGCAGGCCGACGACTGGACGCCAAGCAGTCAATTTGCCGTAGCGACCCCCTCGCTTGGAGGGACCGCGGCGTCGGATCCGGCCAAAAACGCTTTTAGTCGGCCGTAATACCAGGTGGGCTGAGGGTCAACATGGCCAAGGCCGGCCAGCTCCACAAACGATTTGCGGCCAACCGCTGCTTCGAAGAGACGGCGGCCCTGTTCGATCGGCACCACGTTGTCCTCTGTCCCGTGGCTCACGAGCACCGGTCCCTGATATCGTTTCAACCGCGCTAGCGAATCAAAACGATTGCGCATCACCCATCGCACAGGCAGCCACGGGTAGTGGTGCGCGGCGGCGTCGATAAGACGCGAGAAGGTGCTCTGCAACACCAGCGCCGCGGCGCCCTGCTCGGCGGCGATCGCCGTGGCGACCCCACCCCCCAGGGAGCGACCGACGAGCACCAGCTCGTCGGGTCGGCAACCCGCACGCGCCGCGAGCCACCCGGCGGCGGCCAAGCCATCGGCGACCACGCCCGACTCGTGCGGCAGGCCCTCGCTCTTGCCGTAGCCCCGGTAGTCGAAGGCCAGCACGACGGCGTTGAGCTCGTCGCGTAGCCGCCGCGCCAGCAGCGGCTGGTTCGACACGTCTTCGCCGTTCCCGTGGCAGTACAGGATCGCGAAGTCCGCGTTTTCGCGGTCGAACAGCCAGCCGTGCACACGCGACGCGTTCTTGCTGCGGCCGACCGGCTCGACGTCGATCCAGACGTCCTCGTAGTCGTCGCCCGTGGGAGACCAATTCCCCCAGGCCAGCTGCGGCGCGGGGTAGACCAGGCGCCGCTCGAGGAACGTCATGCCCAACAGAACCACCAGGTAAGCAATCAACACCGCCCGAACGACGCGCCACCCGCGGCGGCCGCGCGACGGCCTAGGCGGGCCGCTCATCGTCCCTGACCGCGCTGCCCGCCCCGGGGCGGGCGGCCGATCAAGGGCCGTCCCTGCAAGGCTTCGGGCGGCACGCCCTGGCTACCGTACCCGGTTTCGCTATCGGGGCCAGGCTGGCCATACTCGCCCTCGGGGTAGCCGCCGCCGAATTCCCCCTGATACTCGGGGGCCCCCTGATATCCGGGGGGCTGTTGGGCGGCCTGTCCCGGAGCTACCTGTCCTGGAGCGACCTGCCCCGGAAACCCCGGCCCAGCCGCGCCGGCCGGCCCCGCCATAGCGAGCGAGCCGAGGACGGACGCCCCTCCCCGCAGGTCGTCCATCAATTGCTGGACGTTTCGCCTGGCGATCCACTTGCGGTCCGCTTCGCTGAGCCGCTCGAGCGGATACTCGAACCGCTTGCTCTTCACCCACAACACGGCCGACTTCCCCTCGACGCCCTCGTAGGCGGCGGTGATGGCGCGGCCGCGGGCGTCGGTCCATTGCCGCTCGACGGCGTCGGCGGGCGGCTCGATCGGCTTGGCGGCGGCCCGCTCTGCTGCGAAGTTCTCGGGCGGCGTTTCGCCCAGGTGCTTGTAACGCTCCGCCAAGCGGCGCCAGTCGTCCTGCGTGAGTTTGGCGAACGGCAAGACGAGCGTCTCGCTCGAAGTGCGGAGCTTGACGCCGTCGGCCTCGACCGACCGGAATTCCGCGGTGATGGCCTCCGCGGCCACGCCCCACGCTCGCTCGCCGGTGAGCTCTTGGTAGCGAGCGATCCACTGGCGGTCGGCCTCGCTGAGCCGCTCTAGCGGCGCGGGGATCCGCTTGCCTCCGGAGCGGAGGAAGGCCGTGTCGCCGCGGACGTTGATCAGTTCGGCCTCGAGCGTCTGACCTTGGTCGTTGGTCCAGGTCCGCTCGGCGGCCGAAGCGACGCTTGCCGCTAGCATTGCGAGGGTGAGCAGGGCGACCGGGGGCGCCGCCTGCGAATGTACCAGCCGCATCGCCAACCTCACTCGGGACGAGAGCCGTCGGGCTTCCAGAACAGACCGGTGAGTTTACCAGCCGGTGAGGGTCGTTCCAAACAGCCAGCTAAAACCGGCATCGCCGCGTGGGCGGGCCGGCGTTACGCTGCGCGGATGCTCTCTCGCCGCCGACCGCCCCTGTTGCTGTTCGCGACCGCCGCGATGCTCGTCGGCTGCAGCCCGTACATGCGAACCCCGCGCTGGTGCGACCCCGGCAACACGGCCACCCAGCGGTACGAAGCGATCTACACCGACCCGTACCCGCTGCCCGATGTCGGACCGGAGATCGTCGGAGGGCGGCCGCGCGAGTACCAGGCGCCGGTGCCGCAAGTGGTGCGGGGCCGGTTGCTGAACCCGCCGCCGTCGGTCACGCCGCCGGCGCCGTCGGCCCCGCCGGTCGTCGGACCGCCGCGCTACTGAGACGCGTCGGCCGATAGGACTTCGGTGGCTGGGTTGATGGGCGGCAGGCAGGTAAGCTGGTTGGCGTAACACCCGATCGCTTCAACGAGCCCCCGCTCCTGGCGGCACCCCATGCCCAAACGCGCCGGCAACCGGCCGACCGGCCCCCGCGGCGCCGGCGTCGGCAAGAAACGCACGACACGCGCCGGCGGTCCGAAAGGCAAGAAGATCGGCCCGCCAAGCGGGAAGACGCAGGGCAAGCACAAGCCCACGGCCGGAAAGCAGAAGCCCAAGTTCAAGCGGTCCTCGCCCCCACCGAACGAAACGCAGGGCGACGCCCCCGACGGGGAGCGCCTCCAGAAGGTCCTCGCCGCGGCGGGCGTGGCGAGCCGGCGGGAGTGCGAAGCATTGATCGCCGAGGGGCGCGTGCAGGTCGATGGGCAGGTCGCCAGCGAGCTAGGCGTGCGCGTCGATCCGCTCCGCCAGACGATCCACGTCGACGGCGAGGAGCTGCGGCGGCCGAAACGGGTTTACTTCGCCGTCAACAAACCGACGGGCGTCGTCTGCACGGCGCGCGACCCGTCGGGACGCGAGCGGGTGACCGACCTGTTGCCGCCCGACGTGGGCCGCGTGTTTAACGTGGGCCGGCTCGACATGGCGAGCGAGGGGCTGATCCTCGTGACCAACGACGGCGAGCTCGCCAACCGGCTCACACACCCGCGGCACGGTGTCGAGAAGCGCTACTTGGTGCAGGTCGCCGGCTCCCCGACGCCCGAGGCCCTCGCCGAGGTCCGCCGCGGCGTGTACCTGGACGAGGGGCGCGTCGCGTTCTCCAACGTGCGGGTGAAGTCGAAACGCAAGGGCTCGACGATGCTCGAGGTCACGCTCGACGAAGGCCGCAACCGCGAGATCCGCCGCGTGCTCGCCAGGGTCGGCCACAAGGTGCAGAAGCTGCAGCGGGTCGCGGTCGGCCCGGTCAAACTCGGCGAGATGCCCCCCGGCGCCTACCGGCCCCTCACCCGCGACGAGGTCAACGCCCTCCGCGAAGCGAGCAGCGGCCAGCCGGCCAAGGCGAAGAAGCCCAAACGAGCCGCCGAAAAACGGCCGCCGAAGCGCGCCCCCGCCAAGAAGAAGCCGCCCGGGCGACGGGTCATCGGGGACGAGTGAAAGGGGCTGTCGGCTTCGCCAGGAAGGCCCGCGAACGACGCGGATAGAGTCGGGGCCAGCCATCGCGCCGTTTCACGGGCAAGCAAGATGATGGACGCGTTAGACCAAACGCCGCTGCACGCCAAGCATTATGCCGACGACGCTGAGTTCGTCTGCGCATCGATCCTGGAGAACGTCCGCCTGGCGCGGAGCACCTACCGGCTACGGTTCGGAGCGCCCGGCATCGCGCGGCGGGTCACGCCGGGGCAGTTCGTGATGGTCCGCCTAGCGGGGCTGGACGACCCGCTGCTGGGCCGAGCGTTGGCGCTCTACGATTGCGACCCGGCCGCCGGCTGGGTCGACGTGGTCTATCTGGCGCACGGCAAGTTCACGACCGCGCTCGCGACGCGGCAGCCGGGAGACCGCGTCGAGGTTTGGGGCCCGCTCGGCAATGGCTTCAAAGGGGATGGCGAGCGGTTGGATCGCTTGATCGCGGTCGCCGGCGGCATCGGCTACACGCCGTTCCTGGCCGTCGCCCGCGAGGCGCTCGGCGCGGCGAGCTACGGCGAGTCGCCTGCCCGATCTCCACTCTCCGCCGAGGAGGTCACCTTCTGCTACGGCGTTCGCACCGCTGACCTGCTCGCCGGCGAGGCCGACTTCGGCGCCGCGGGCGTCGACCTGCGCGTCGCCAGCGACGACGGCTCGGTCGGCCATCAAGGCCTCGTGACCGAAGTGCTCCGGCAAGCGCTGGAGGAAACCGCGAGCGGTTCCCGCCGCGTGCTGGTGTGCGGCCCCGAGCCAATGATGCAGGCCGCCGCGGAGATCTGCGCGGCCGCCGGCGTACGTTGCGACGCGTCGCTCGAGACTCCGATGGCCTGCGGCTTGGGCGTGTGCTTCAGCTGCGTGGCCCGGGTGAAGCAGCCAGACGGCGGCTGGGACTACAAGCGCACGTGCGTCGAAGGGCCGGTGTTCGACGCGTCGCAGATCGCGTGGTAGCGCGAGTCAGTCGGCCGCGGCGCTCCAGCGCAAGGGTATACTTGGCTGCACCCAGCCATCGAGGACGTGTATGACGCTCAATCTGCCACCCGACGCCCAGCGGTTCTTGAGCCAAGTCGTCGCCAGCGGGCGGTACAGCTCAGCCGAGGACGCTGTCTCGGCAGCGCTCCGCCTGCTCGGCGAACGGACCGAAGTCGTCACGCCCGCCGAAGGCCAAGACTCGCCGGAGCGGGAAGAAGCGATTCAAGCCCTCAACGAGTGGACGCGCCGGCGCACCTATGGCGGCCACGCAGCGATGGACGACAGCCGCGAAGCGATTTACGACGGCCGCGGCGAATGAAGGTGCTCATCGACACTAACCTGCTCACGAGGCTGATCAACCCATCTTCCGGCGACGTCGATTTGCTGACCGGAGACTGCCTTAGGCGGCTCGCCATCGGCGGCCACCAATTGTGCGTGTTCCCTCAAATCCTCTACGAATTTTGGGGCGTCGCGACACGCCCCGCATCGGTAAATGGATTCGGGCTACGCCCGGAGGCCGCGCGAAGAGGTCGATCGCACGCTGCGGCACTGCGTACTTCTGACGGACGTCGGCCGGCTTGCCGAGGAGTGGCTTGAGTTGGTGACGCAGAACTCCGTGAGCGGTAAAGCGGCTCACGATGCTCGTCTTGTCGCCGCCATGCAGACCCACGGCGTGCGGACCATCGTCACGTTCAATCCCCGCGATTTTGATCGCTACTCGCAGCTCGTCGTCGTCACGCCTGAGTCCGTCGTCGCCGGCAGTGCCGACCTCGGATCGGACGGGCAAGACTAGGCTCAACCGCGTGACGACGTGCTCAGCCTCAGCCCGCCTTGGCGGCCTTTAGCGCCTTCGAGAGCCGGCTCTTTGTGCGGGCCGCGGCGTTGGCGTGGATCAGGTTCTTCGCGGCCGCTTGGTCGAGCCGCTTCGCCGCCAGCCGGAACTCCTTCTCGCTGGTCTCGATGTCGCCGGCGCCGACCGCGGCTCGCACCTTCTTGATCTGCGTGCGGAGCGCCGACCGTTGGGCGCGGTTGCGGGCGCGGCGCTCCTGATTTTGCTTCAGGCTCTTTCTGGCGCTGGCTGAGTTAGGCATTTCGCGGCGGGAAACATCGAGAATTTGCGGGGACCGGCGGGGGAGGGCGACTCCCCACGGGCGGCCCTCCGAGGCCGCCGAGCTACGCATCTTTGCGGATGTGGGCCAGCTTGTCTAGCCGCTCGGACACATCCCGGTAGCCGAAATCGGCTGAGCCCAGGTCGGTCAGGTACCGCTCCGCCACGTCGAGCTTGCCCAGCCCCATCGCCAGCACTCCGGCCCGGTAGAACGCCAGCTTCCGCAAGTCGGACCAATCGGCTGCGCTGCAAGCGGCGATCGCCGCTTCGTAGCTGCGCATCGCCAACGGGTGCTGCTCGATGTGCTGGAAGCACTCACCCAGGTGGAGCTCCACCTCCGCCCGCCGTTTAGGCAGAGCCCGGGCCGCCTGCAGCGGGGCGACCGCGTCGCGGTGGCGGCCGACCCGTTTGAGCCGCAGGCCGTATTCGAGCGCGGCCCGCGTGTCGTCCGGCGACCGCTGCAGCCGAGCCGCCCACACGCCCACCTCCGCGTCGTTGGCCTCGCGGGTCCGCTCCGCCGCGGTGGCGCTGGCCGATTCGCTCGGCTGGGCTTCGGCCCGGCGCTGGGCGAGGATCGCGCGGTCGCGCAGGCGCGCCAGGTGCACGTCTTCGAGCCGCTCGAGCACCGCGACGTCGTGCCCGGAGACTTTGTAGGCCCGCTTCAACAGCAGCTCTGCGTCTTGGAGCCGGCCCACGGCCACGTACCGCTCGGCCAGCGCTAGGTGCGGCGCCGGGTCGTCGGGCGCCGCCTCGACGGCCGCGCGGAGCTGCTCGTCGCTCGCCGGCGGGGCAGGGGAGGGGGGCGCCGGTGGCTTCTGGCCGGGGGCCGCCGCGTCGGCAATCCTTTTGGTCGACGGCAACTCGACGTCGGCCGCCCCTTTGAGCAACTCAGGGTTGTATCCGCCGTGGTTGATCGTCTTCTCGACCGACAAACGAGCGATCGCCTTGGCCGGCTCTTCGTCGCTCGGACGGGCCTGCTGCACACGGGTCCAGCAGCCGATGGCCTGGTCGTATTGGCCGATCGCCTCGAGCGCAGCCGCCGCGCGGCGATTGATCTCGGGATCCTGCGGCGCTAGGTCGAGCGCCCATCGCAGGTAGTAGAGCTGACACTCGGTGTGACCCAACTCGCGGCAAGCGGCGGCCATGTCGGCCAGCACGGCGGTGTCTCGCGGCGACTTGCGCAGCGCGTCGCAACCGGCGGAGAAGGCCTCGGTCCAGTCGCCCTTGGCCGCGAGCTTGGCGACCGCCGATCGCCCTCCCGCGAACGACCGCAGACCACCGAGCCCCCCTCTAGCCGCGGCCGCTTCGGGGTGCATCTGCGCGAGGTTCGCGCGGAAGTGCTGCACGTAGACCAGCCCGCCGGGCGCCTCCGCGACGCACTGGGCCAACAGGTCGTGGGCGTACGCGTAGTCAGCCCGCTCCAGGCACTTCTTCGCCCGGTCGAACAGCTGCTGCACCCGCCCCGTCGCGGCGGGGCCGGCCTTGCCCGGCGGCGCGGGGGGTCCCGCGGCGGGTGGCGTCGTTTCGGTGGGACCAGAGGTCGCGCTCATCGCGTTCTCGCTCGCTTCCGTAGCGTCGCTTGGGGTGACGAGGGCCGCCGTGTCAGTCTACCTCGGCCACCCGGAGTGGACCAATTCGCCTCTTGATACCACCGGCCGCTCGGCCCGCCTCTTCGTGTTCGCCGCCGGTTCAGACAATAATTCAGGTCAGACCGATTCTTCCGGCCGCCTCCGCCCGCTTCCCGCTTCCCCCGTCCCTCCACCAACTCCATGCCCCCCACGGCGAAAGGGCGCGTCTTCCTCGTCGGCGCCGGCCCCGGCGATCCGGGGTTGCTGACGCTCGAGGGCGCGCGGCGGATGGGTCAAGCGGACGTCGTGCTGTACGACTACCTCGCCAACGACGCGCTGCTGCGGCACGCACCACCTCACGCGGAAAGGGTCTGCCTCGGCCGCCACGGGCGCGGCAAGGTTTGGTCGCAGCAACAGATCAACGAGCGGATGGTCGCCGAAGCATTGGCCGGCCGGATCGTCGTTCGGCTGAAGGGGGGCGACCCGAGCGTTTTTGGTCGGCTGGCGGAAGAGATCGCTGCTTGCCGCGACGCGGGCGTTCCCTTCGCCATCGTGCCGGGGGTAACTACGGCCACAGCGGCCGGTGCGTACGCGGGCCTCGCCATCACCGACCGGGACCACGCCTCGTGCGTGGCGCTCGTTACCGGGCATCAGCGGGCCGATGGCCAGGAGTCGGGCACGGCCGACTTCGACCGCCTGGCCGGTTTCCCGGGCACGCTGGTCGTCTACATGGGCGTGACCACCGCGCCCGACTGGAGCCGCCGCTTGATCGACGCGGGCAAGCCGGCCGACACGAGGGCGACGATCGTGCGTCGGTGCTCGCTGCCAGACCAGCAGACGATCCACACGACGTTGGGCGAGCTAGCCGAGGTCCTCGCGCCGGGGCGGATCCGTCCGCCGCTGGTGGTCGTCGTCGGCGAGGTGGCTGGGGCGAACGCGGCCGACTGGTTCACCGCGCGTCCGTTGTTCGGCCAGACCGTGGTCGTCACGCGGCCGGCGCAGCAGAACGACGCGATGGCCCAGCGGCTCGCGGACCTGGGCGCGCGGGTGCTGCTGCAGCCGGCGATCGAGATCGCCCAGCCCGGCGACCTGACGCCGCTTGATGCGGCGATCCGGGAGCTGCCGCGGTACGACTGGGTCGTGTTCAGCAGCCGAAACGGCGTCGACGCATTGCTAACGCGGATGAGCCAACTCGGGAGCGATGCGCGCGCGTTCGGCGCCGCTCGGGTAGCGGCGATCGGGCCGGCCACCGCCGAGGCGCTCGCCGAGTGGCGGCTCACTAGCGACCTCACTCCCGCCGAGTATCGCGCCGAAGCGCTCGCCGCCGAGCTCCGCCACGGTGCGAGAGGGAAGCGCGTGCTGCTCATCCGCGCCAGCCGGGGGCGGGAAGTCTTGGCCGAATCGCTAGCGGAGGCCGGCGCCGAGGTAAGCCAGGTCGTCGCGTACGAGAGCCGCGATGTCGCCACGGCGGACCCGGCCGTGCTTGAGGAGATCGCGGCGGGGCGGGTCGACTGGATCACCGCGACCAGCTCGGCGATAGCGCACAGCAGCGTGCGGCTCTTCGGCGATTCGATCGCCGCCGCGCCGGCCAAGCCGCGTTGGGCGGCGATCAGCCCGCTCACGGCCGGAGCCCTCGCCGCGGAGGGAAACCAGGCGGAGGCCGTCGCCACGGAGTACACGGCCGACGGCGTCGTCGACGCTCTGCTGGCGGCGGAGTCGGGCACGGGGGACCGCTGAGGAGGGATCGGGCGGCGGGAAGCGGGCGGCGGGAAGAGGGGCGCGAGACTAAAGCCGCCCCCAGGAGCTCTCATCTCCTATTCGGCAAGGTTGCCGGGCCGCGACGCTTGGCGCTGCTGCGGGAAGGTTGTGGCCGGGGTGCGAGTTCTTCAATACGCGCCGGACACCCGGCCGATCGGTGGGGAAGCGGGGATTTGCGCGCGGTCCCGGTAACACCCGGCCCGCCGCCCCGCTTCGACAGTTAGACCCACCCCACGAGGCGCAAGGAGGACCTCTGGGCGGCCGATCCCGTTTGCCCAAACGAAGGAGCCGTCGCGATGCCTCCGACCCCACCCGCGCGCCTCGGCCAGGCGGGCCTCGCCGAGCGCCTGTTGAGCCGCCGCAACGACCCCTACCGGCAGGTCCGCGAGCGGCTTTTGCGATACCTGCTAGACACGCAGCGCCGCCGCGAGTCGCAGCGTCACCTGAGCATGGCGCCTCAGCCATCACGGATCGAACCCTTCGGAGTCGAGGCGTGAACGCTCGCACCACGTCGGCCCTGCTCGCTTGGCTCGCGTTAGGGGGCGCCGCTGCGCTGGGGGCGTCGCCGCACCCGGCCGTGTGCCGGATCGCCGTCGCGGAGCACGGCGGCCAGGCGTTCGGCAGCGGCACCCTGGTCGATGCCCGCGACCAGTTCGGCCTGGTGGTCACCAACTGGCACGTGGTGCGCGACGCGACGGGCCCCATCGAGGTCCGTTTCCCCAGCGGCTTCACCAGCCAAGCGCGCCCGCTCAAGCTCGACGAAACCTGGGACCTCGCAGCGCTGGTCGTCTGGCGACCGCCGGCCGAGCCGGCGCCGCTCGCCCAGCAGCCGCCTCAGCCGGGCGACACGCTGACGATCTGTGGCTACGGCCAAGGCGACTACCGCTCGGTCACCGGCCGCTGCACCGATTACTACGCCCCGGAAATTGGTCAGCCCCAAGAGCTGGTGGAGCTGAACGTCGAGGCCCGGCAAGGGGACTCCGGCGGGCCCATTTTCAACGAACGCGGCGAGCTGGCGGGCGTGCTCTTTGGCGCGGCCCGCGGCACGACGCTCGGCTCGTTCGGCGGCCGCGTGCAACGCTTCCTGGCCAGCCTCGCGCCGGACATCGGCCCCGGTCGGCCTACGCTCGTGGCGGAGTCGACACGCACCCCCGCGGCGGTGGTGGATCCGTTCTTGGTCGCGGAGCGCGACACCGGCACGCCCCGAGGGCTGACGCCCCCGGCTCTGGATGACCGGGCGCCCCAGCTCGAAGCCCGCCGGGGGACCGAGTGGCCGGGGCCGGCCCTCTCGGACCGTAGCGGCGCGCCGAAGCTCGCCGTGGCCCGGTCGAACGCTTCGCCGGCGGCGGCGCCCGCCGAGCCGATCGCGCGGCGCCACGCCAGCGGCTGGCGGCCCGCAACCGCCACTGCGGCCGAGCCGTTCGCCCCCGAAGTGTCGGAGGTGATTTCTGCCGACCAGGACGCAATCAACGCCGTCGATTGGCGGAGCGACGCGCAGGGGCTCCTCGCCGTGATCGGTCTGGCCGCCCTGGCCGCCCACGCGTTGCGGGCGGTAGCCTAAGCGCGACGCCGCCTGGCAAGCCGCCCGACCGACCCAGCCACACCCAAGCATGGCAGACGCTGCGCCCGACGAACTCTACGTGCGTCGCTGGGCGCCGCCGGGGCCCGCGGGAGGGCTCGTTGTGCTGGTCCACGGCCTGGCGGAGCACTCGGGTCGTTACGAATGGGTCGCGGAGCGGCTTACCGACGCCGGGTACGCCGTGTTCGGCTACGACGCGCGCGGCCACGGCCGCTCCCCCGGCCCCCGCGGCCACGCCGACCGGTACGCGACGCTGCTGGACGACCTGGATCGGATGATCGACCGGGCTGCCGACGAAACGCGTGTCGAGCGGCGGTTTCTGTACGGCCATAGCCTTGGCGGCGCCTTGGTGCTGAATCACGCCCTGCGCGGGCGGAGGCCGCTGGCGGGGGTCGTCGCGTCGAGCCCTTTCCTACAGACGACCGAGCCGCCGCCGGCTTGGAAGGTCCCCGTGGCGAAGGCGCTGTCGCGGCTCTGGCCGACCGCGCCGCTCGACCCGGGCATCGCGCCGGGCCTGCGTTCGCACGACCCTCAGGTCGACATCGACTACGACGCCGACCCGCTCACCCATTACCAGATCACCGCACGCCTGGCCGTCGAAGCAATCCGCGCCGGTCGCTGGGCGGTCGAGCACGCGAGCGAGCTGGCCACGCCGACGCTGCTCCTGCACGGCGACGCCGACGCGATCACGAGCCATTCGGCCAGCGCCCGCTTCGCTCGCGCCGCCGGTCCGATCTGTGACTTCCGCTCGTGGCCAGGCAAGCTGCACGAGCTGCACTTCGAAGACAACCGCGACGAGGTGCTCGACGCAGTGCTCGCGTGGCTCGCGGCGCGGTAGGATAGCGGCAAGCGACCATGCGATTCCCGGGGGAGATGCGAAGATGACCGCCGCTGAGCAATTGCCGCTGCTGACCGTTGACGAATACCTTCCGATGGAGCTCGCCGCCGAGACTCGGCACGAATATATCGGCGGTTACGTTCACGCGATGGCTGGCGCGAATAACCTGCACAATCGTGTAGCCGGAAACGTGCTGATCACGTTGGGAAGTCAGCTTACCGGCAAACCCTGCGAGGCCTTCAACTCCGACACCAAGGTGCGGATACGGACCATCGGCGCCACGCGGTTTTACTACCCCGACGCGATGGTCGTGTGCGAGCCGAATAGCGACGACGCCGTTTTCCAAGACCGGCCCGTGGTGATCGTCGAGGTCCTCTCCGAAACCACTCGCCGGACCGACGAGACCGAGAAACGCGACGCCTACCTGACGATCCCGTCGCTGGCGGCCTACTTGCTTGTCGAGACCGAGCGGCCCGCCGTCGCGGTCTACCGCCGGCGCAGCGAAGGCGCCGGGGTCGACTCGTTCGAGGCGCAGCTCTACCAGGGCGCCGGCGCGGTCGTGCCGCTGCCGGAGATCGAGGCCGAGCTGGCTCTCGAAGCGGTCTACCGGCGGGTCACCTTCTCGGAGAAGCCGGCCGACCCATCCGCCGGTTAACGCGGTAGCGGTGGCCTTAGCCAGCCAGCTTCGCTCGCAGGTCGGGGATGATCTCTTTGGGCACGAAGCGGGCGAGCTCCTCGTCGCTCGCGAGCGGCGTGATTTGTTTGATGAGCGAGCTGCTCACGTGGCTGAACTCGTCGCCGGCCATGAAGAAGACCGTCTCGATCTCCGGATCGAGCTTGCGGTTCGCGAGGATCATCGTGAACTCGGCCTCCATGTCGGTCACGCTCCGCACGCCCCGGACGATGAGCCGTGCGCCGCAGTCGCGTACAAAGCGGACCGCGAGCCCCTCGAAAGTCCGCACCGAAACGTGCTGCATGCCGGCCGCCCGCACGGCCCGCTCGACGAGCTCGGCGCGCTCATCGACCGAAAAGAGCGGCGTCTTGTGGGCGTTCACTCCCAGGCCGACGATCAGCTCGTCGGCCACCAGCTTTGCCCGCTGCATCACGTTCAGGTGACCCAGCGTTATCGGGTCAAACGACCCGGTGTAAACCGCGCGGCGAGACATGCGAGTGCGGATTGGGGATTGCGGAATCAGGCGACAGGGAACCCGGCCCAAGAGCGTGAGCCCTCGGAGCGCGTCACGCACAGCTTACTCACCCGCGCGTGCGGTCGAGAGCGTCGATTAGCCGATCGACATCCTCATACGAGGTATAAGCGTGGGGCGCCATCCGCAGCCGGCCGCCGCGCACGCTGGTCACCACGCCCGCGTCCAACAGGCGTCGCCGCACGGTGACCGGCTCAGCGACTTCGGCCGCGACGATGCCCGAGCGGGGGTCGTGCCCGTCGGGCTCCGCCTCGCGCCGCGAGGCCACACGCAGGCCGACCCCCTCCAGCCGGTGGCACAGATAATCGGTGATGTCGAGCAGCGCGGCGGCGACGTCGGCGGTCGGTTGCGCGGTGAGCAGCCGCAGGCTCTCCCCGAGCGCGAGCATCCCGGCCGCATTGGCGGAGCCCCCTTCGTAGCGGGCGGCGGTCGGCTTCAGCCGGAGCTCGGACTTCCCGAAGTCCGCGGCGTTCTCGACGCTGTTCCACCCGATGCCGATCGGGCGCAGGCGCTCCAGGTGCTCGCGGCGGATGTAGGCGACGCCGGCGCCTTCCGGGCCCAGCATCCACTTGTGGCCGTCGGCCGCGAGGAAGTCGATCGGCGTTTCGCGGACGCTCAGCGGGAACACGCCCAGGCCCTGGATCGCGTCGACGAAGAACAACGCGCCGGCCTCGCGGATGATCTGGGCGAGCCTGTCGAGGTCTTGCCGGTAGCCGTTCGCGTAGCCGACCCAGCTGAGCGACACCACGCGGGTTCGCCGGTCGCACGCTTGCCGCAGCGCGTCGTAGTCGATCCGCCCGAAGTCGGTCGGCACGCGCCGGACCTCGACGCCGCGGCTCGCCTGGTGCATCCAGGGGAAGAGGTTCGACGGGAACTCGTCGGCCAGCAAGACCACGTTGTCCCCCTCGCGCCAGTCGAGGCCCTCGGCCACCAGCGTGATGCCGGCCGTTGTGCTGGGCACGAGCGCGATCTCGTCGGGCGAGGCGTCGATCAGACCGGCGGCGGCCTCACGCGTGCGGCCGACCTCGCGATCCCAATCCGGCCACCGCGTGTCGCCCTCGGCGGCCGCCTCGGCCGCCCAGTCGGCCAGACGCTTCGCGGCGGGGCCGCTCAGGGGGGCGACCGCGGAGTGGTCGAAGTACGCCCACTTCGGAGCGATCGGCATCGCTTCGCGTAGCCGCTGTCGGGTTCGGGCGACCTGCGGGTCGGGTGACGCGGGCGGCATGGGTCGTGACGGCTTGGCGACAAAGGGTGGCGCCGCCGAGGCTGCTCCGCCGCGGGGCGTCGGTCGTATAGTTGCAGCATGACGCGCTCCCCGCGAGGAACGAACCCCCTGGCCGTGGTCGCCGCGCTGGCCGTCGCTGCGCTCCCCGCGGGCGAGGCGGCGGGGCAGGGGGGCCGGATCGATTGGGACGCCGCACGCGAGCGGATGGTCGCCGCCGCCGTCGAGGACGCCGGCGTCGGCAATCCGCGTGTCCTCAAGGCGATGCGCGCCACGCCCCGGCACGAGTTCGTGCCGCTCGCGCAGCGGCGGCTGGCTTACCACGACATGGCCCTGCCGATCGGAGCGAGCCAGACGATCTCGCCGCCGTTCGTGGTGGCTTACATGACCGAGCAGATCGACCCGCAGCCTACCGACCGGGTGCTCGAGATCGGCACCGGATCGGGCTACCAAGCCGCGGTCCTCGCGCCGCTGGTGGACGAGGTGTACTCGATCGAGATCGTGCCGTCGCTCGGCAAACGGGCGGCCCGCACGCTCCAGCGGCTCGGCTACGAGAACGTGCACACCCGCGTGGGCGACGGGTACCAAGGCTGGCCCGAGGCGGCGCCCTTCGACAAGATCATCGTCACTTGCTCGCCGGAGGAGCCGCCGCCGCGGCTGGTCGAGCAGCTCGCCGAAGGGGGCACAATGATCATCCCGATCGGCGAGCGTTTCCAGCAGAACCTCACGCTGCTGAAGAAAGTCGACGGCCAACTCAGAGCCGAACCGCTCCGCGCGACGCTGTTCGTCCCGATGACCGGCGCCGCCGAGGAGCGCCGGGCCGTGAAGCCCGACCCGGCGCGCCCCTCGATCACCAACGGGTCGTTCGAGGAACTCGCCGACAGCGACGTCGAAGAACCACGCCCGGCCGGCTGGCACTACATCCGCCAGGCCGAACTCGTCGGCGGCGCCGCCGACGGCGAGCGGTGCCTGCGGTTCAGCAATTCCGAGCCCGGGTTGGGCAGTCAGGCGCTACAGGGGTTCGCTGTGGATGGCCGCGAGGTGCGGCAGTTGGACGTCAGTTTCGAAGCCCGTGGAAACGGCATTCGATACGGCCAAACTGTCTCGCAGTGGCCCTATGTGGTTGTCACGTATTACGACGAACGCCGCGTTTGGCTTGGCGACGACACCATCGGTCCCCTGCGCGGATCGTTCGACTGGCGCGAGTGGCGGGGCCGGATGGAGGTTCCCCCTCGGGCTAGGGAAGCGGGTCTGCGGATTGGGTTGCTGGGGGCGATTGGCGAGCTGTGGATCGACGACGTGCGGGTCGCTGCGGCGGAAGTGGACTGAAATTTGCTCTGGAGCGGCGACGCAACCCACCAATTTTGCCCACTCACCAAAAGCCCCGTAGTTGCTTGAAGTTGTGTGGTCGGCTGCTATCTTGCATCCTCGGCGACCCGTAAACGTACCGGGTCGCAAGGATGCCGCTTTGATTGTTCACCGGAGGAGACTTCCAACATGCTGAGTAGACTAAAGATGACGCCCCGCTTGTTCCTGACCCTGGCGGCTTCCGCCGCGGTCGCCTTGACCGGCTCATCGGCCGACGCCTTCTGGGCGAGCTTCGGCGGTTCCCACGGTTCGGCGGGCAGCTACGGTTCGGCGGGCGGATACGGCTCGGCGGGCAGCTACGGCGGCCACGCAAGCTACGGCAGCGCCGGCAGCTACGGCAGCGCCGGAAGTTACGGGAGCGCAGGCAGCTACGGGAGCGCAGGCAGCTACGGAGGATACGCGAGCCACGGGTCGGCGGGCGCTTACGCTTCGCATGGGGGCCACCACGTCGGGCCGATCCGGCGGCTGGTCGCCCACATCCGCGCCAAGCACGCTGCGCGGGCGTCGCACGGCTCGTACGGTTCGGACGGCGGTTACGCGTCGCACGGTTCGGCTGGCGGGTACGTGACGTCGTACGCCTCGGCGGGTTCGCACGGCTCGACCGGCGGCCACGTGATTTCGGCGCCTGCCTACGGCAGCGCCGGCTCGCACGGCAGCGCGGGCTCTTACGGGGGTCACGTCGTCAGCGGCTTGCAGGTTTCCGCAAAGCCGGTGGTGACCGACTCGATCGCCGCCTCGAGCACGAGCGGCACGCTCAACGTCCGCGTTCCGGCCGATGCGGTCGTGTACGTGAACGACCACAAGACCACCAGCACCGGCGCGGCGCGCAACTACGTGTCGCACGGCCTGGAGCAGGGCAAGTCGTACCAGTACCGCGTGCGGGTGGAGTACACGCGTGACGGCGAGAAGGTCGTCGACACGAAGGTCGCTACGGTAGTCGGCGGCGGCTCGGCCGATCTTGCTTTCGGCCCCGCCCAAGCGACCGCCGCCGCGGAAGAGACCCCCGAGACGAAGCTCACGCTGAGCGTTCCGGCCGACGCCCAAGTGAAACTGGCTGGGGTGTCGACCAGTCAGACCGGCCCCGAGCGCGAGTACCTGACCACGCGGCTGCCCGCCGGCGGCACGTGGGACGACTACCAGATCGAGGTGACGCACGACGGCGACTCGCAGCAGCGGACGATCACGCTCGTTGGCGGCGAGACCCAGCACGTGGTGTTCGATTTCGACGGCGGCGCGTCCGACACCGCCGAGACGTCGAACGACGCCGACCGCGTGGCCGCTCGCTGACCCGCGGCCTCGCCACGCGACAGTAAAGACCGTACGACCCCCGTTCCGGCATTGATCGGAACGGGGGTTTTCTCTTTGCTACATGCCTCGCCCCGGGGCGCCGGCCCCGACGCAACGATGCTAGCAGGCCGCGTCGCGGCGAAGTCCGACCCCGCCGGGCGTATGAGCAGCTCCAAGAGCAAGAAGCGACGCCCCGCCGAGGCCGGCCAACCAAGCCAGACGCCGGCCCCGGCCGAAGGGGGCTCGCCGCCGATCTGGGTCCGATCGGTTGTGAGCGCGATCGTCGTTTGGCACGTGCTTGTGGTGTTCCTGGCGCCGCTGTCGGTGCCGCCTGCGTCGCAACTGGTGGTGGACATCGCTCAGTCGCCCGCGGTGCGCTGGTACACCGACTCGCTCTACCTGAATCACGGCTACCACTTCTTCGGGCCCGATCCCCCGATCAATCAACTGGTGCGTTACCGGGTTGCCGACCAGGCCGGCCAGGTCGTCGCCGAGGGGCAGTTCCCCAGCACCGCGGACCAGTGGCCGCGGCTGCTTTACCACCGCCACATGATGCTGGCCGACCAGGCCGCCCTCGGGCCGCCCGACCTGTCGGCCCAAGAGTGGCTCGAGTTGTCGCTGAAGGCCTACGCGCGGCGGTTGCTGCGGGTCCACAGCGGCGATTCGGCGCGGGTCGATTACGTGCGGCACCAGCCCCTCGCCCCCGCCGCGGTCCTGGCGGGCGAGGATGCCAACGCGGCGGGCCTGTTCGTGTCCGGGATGAGCGCGGAACAACGCGCGGCCGACCTCGAAGCGCCCCTGCCGGTGCCCCCGCCGCCGACCCCCGCGCCGCCCCCCGAAGAGGCGATCCCGGCGGGTGAGGTGCTTCCCCCGGGAGGGCTGTGATGAAATCCGCGATCCTCTCCGTGCAGGAGTACTTCGTCGGGCTCGGCGCCGCGTGGGACCGTTTCTGGTTCGCTCCGCGTGACCCGGCCGTGCTGTGCGTGATCCGGATCGTGACCGGGCTTCTGCTGCTTTGGACGCACGCCGTTTGGTCGCTCGACCTGCTCGCTTTCTTCGGCCCCGAAGGCTGGATCCCGCCGGAGATGACCGACCGGCTCCACGCCCATCGGATGGCGGTCGGTTTCTTTGGCTACGTCACCGCGCCGTGGGCCGTTTGGACGTTCCACGCGGCGAGCCTGACCGCGTTCTTCCTGCTGACGATCGGCCTCTTCAGCCGCGTGGCGGCCGTGTGGGCGTACCTCGCGGCGCTGCAGTACGCGCTGCACATCACGCCCGGCGCGTTCTTCGGCCTCGACAAGATAAACCTTCTCCTTGCGCTCTATCTGATGCTCGGCCCGTGCGGCGCCCGGTACAGCGTCGACCGCTGGCTCCGCGTCCGGCGCGGCGTCGAGCCGGCCGACCCGGACGAACTGCCCGAATCGTGGACCGCCAATTTGGCGGTCCGATTGATCCAGGTCCACCTGTGCGTGGTCTACCTGTTCGGCGGCCTCGGCAAGCTGCAGGGCGACCTGTGGTGGGACGGCGCCGCCACGTGGTTCGCCGTGGCGAACGTCGAGTACCGGTCGCTCGACATGACCTGGCTCGCGGGCCACTTATGGCTGTCCGAACTGCTCGCCCACGCGACCGTGTTCTTCGAGCTGTTCTATTGCTGTTTGGTGTGGAACCGCTGGACACGGCCGCTGGTGCTACTGACGGCGCTGGGCGTGCACGGCTTCATCGGCTTGGCGATGGGAATGCCCGAGTTCTCCCTCGCCATGCTCACGGCCAACGCCGCGTTCTTGCCGACGGGCCTCGTACGCGGCCTGCTCGACCCGATCGGCCGCCGCCTCGACGCGCTGGGGCCGACGGCGGGCGCCGACGCCGAAGAAGCCGAGTGAGGGGGGCAGGGCAGGGCAGGGGTGGCGCGTTGCCTCGCTCCCCTTTTCCCCTTTTCCGCCTTCCGCTTTCGCCCTGCGGTCGGTCCGCCACCGCCCGCACGGCTCACCGACCGGGGCCAGCCTTCGGCTGGCTCCGCGCGAACCCCCGGCTTAAACTGCCGTTCTAAGGTTCTGCCTTGAGCGCCGGCCCCCTGTTCGGCGCCACCAGCCGATTCACCTCGAGAGTCCCAAGTGTTCGAGACGATTGCTATTGTCGGCGCGACCGGCGCCGTGGGCGGGATCATCCGCAAGCTGCTCGAAGAGCGGCGGTTCCCGCACGGGCGGATCAAGTTCCTCGCGTCGGCCCGATCGGCCGGCTCCACAATCTCCTTCGGCGGCCAGGAGCACACGGTCGAGGAGCTCACGCCCGACGCGTTCCGCGGCGTCGACCTGGCGATCGGCAGCACCCCCGACCCCATCGCCAAAGAGTTCGTCCCCTGGGCGCGGGAGGCCGGCTGTGTGGTGGTCGACGAGAGCGGCTTCTGGCGGATGGACCCCGAGGTCCCGCTGGTTGTGCCCGAGGTGAACCCCGACGCAGCGCTCGCCCACAAGGGAGTCATCGCCAGCCCCAATTGCAGCACCACCCAGATGGTCCTGGCGATGAAGCCGCTCCACGACACGGGCCGCGTCCGCCGCGTGGTCGTGAGCACTTACCAGGCGACCAGCGGCGCCGGCGTGGCGGGGCAGAAGGAATTGATCGACTCCTCGAAGGCCTCGCTCGAGGGGGCCGACTACAAGCCCTCGGCGTTCGCCCACTCGATCGGCTTCAACCTGATCCCGCAGATCGGTTCGGAGAAGCAAGCGGGCTACACGTCCGAAGAGATGAAGATGGTGTACGAGACCCAGAAGATCTTCGGCGACGCGTCGATCCGTGTCTGCCCGACCTGCGTGCGGGTGCCGGTGAGCAACTGCCACAGCGAGAGCATCCTGGTCGAGACCGAGCGGAAGATCACCGTCGAGGAAGCGCGCGAGCTGTTCGCCGCCACGCCGGGACTTCGGGTTGTCGACGACCTGCCCTCCGGCAAGTACCCGATGCCCAAGGACTGCGACGGCTCGGACGACACCTTCATCGGCCGCATCCGCGAGGACCTCTCGTGCGACAACGGCTTGGCGTTCTGGTGCGTGAGCGACAACCTCCGCAAGGGCGCGGCGACCAACGCGGTGCAGATCGCGGAGTTGTTGGCGGAGCGCGCGGCGGCGGTGTGAGTCTCCACGAGGGGAGCGCAGACATGTCGAAGATCAGAACGCCGAGCGGCGCCGCGGTGGCGAAACGAGCGTCGGCGAGGCTCGACATCCGGTGAGCGGCGATCGCCCCACGCGCTGGCTCAAGCTCACCGTCGCCTACGACGGCGCACGCTACGCCGGTTACCAGTTCCAGCCGAGCGAGCCGACGATCCAAGCCGCGCTGCAGGACGCCTGGCGCACGATCACGCGCGAAGTGCCATCGCTCACCGCCAGCGGCCGCACCGACGCCGGCGTGCACGCCGAGGGGCAGGTCGTGGGCGTGGAGACCCGCTGCGAGCTCGAGCCCCGGCGCCTGCTCCGCGGCCTCAACGCGCTGCTGCCGGACGACGTCGTCGTCCGCGCGGTCGACCCCGCGCCGGACGGCTTCCACGCCACGCACGACGCGATCCGCAAGACCTACCGCTACCAGATCCACACGGGCGCGGTCCCGCCGCTGTTCGACCGGCCGTACGTGTGGCACTACCGCGCCGGCGAGCTCGACGCGGCCGCGATGGGGCAGGGCGGGGTGCTCCTCGTAGGGCGGCACGACTTCGCTTCGCTGGAGTCGGCCGGCTCGGAGCGCTCCAGCACCGTCCGCACGATCACCGAGCTGACCGTGGCCGAGCGAGCCGCCGACGGCGGCCAGCGGATCGACATCACGGTCACCGGCGACGGCTTCCTCTACAACATGGTCCGCACGATCGCCGGCACGCTGGTCGAAGTCGGCCGCGGCGCCCGCCCGCCGGAGTGGGTCGCCGACGTGCTCGCCGCCCGAAACCGCGACGCGGCCGGGCCGACCGCGCCGGCGATGGGTCTGGTGCTGGAGCGGGTCGATTATGCGTGAACGCGTTCGCAAGGGCCTCCGAGGGCTGATGCCCTCGGCTCGGGACAGGCTGGCCGAGGACCCCGTTCCTTCGGCCTGTTGCTGACTTTGCCGGTCAGATAAACTGTAAGTCTCGGCGGGAAACGGACTTCGGGACACCTGGCAGCGAGGGCGGCGCGTGGCGGCTAAGAACGAGATTGTTGGCGACTACCGCCTGTATCACCTGATCCGCGCGGGCGCCGTGTATGAGATCTGGGCCGTGCGGCGCGTGTCCGGGTCCGACGCGTTCGCGATGAAGTGGCTGCCCAAAGACAGCAGCAAGTACAGCAGCCAAGCTGTCAAGGAGCTCAAGCACGAGTTCACCGTTGGCAAGGCGCTGGACCACCCGTCGTGCATCACCACGTACGACTACGGCTCCGGCAGCAACGGCGCTTGGCTGCTGATGGAGTTCTTCAAGACCCCGAACCTCAAACAGCAGATCACGGCCAACGTGAAGGCCCTGCAGTGGCGCGTGAAGGACGTGCTCACCAACGCCGCCGCCGGGCTCGCGCACATGCACGAGCGGGGCTGGGTGCACCGCGACATCAAGCCGGACAATTACCTCATCAACGAAGAGAACGACGTCCGGCTGATCGACTTCACGATCGCCGCCAAGCGCTCCAGCGGGCTCGGCAAGCTCCTCGGCGGCAAGGTCAAGGTCCAGGGCACGTACAGCTACATGTCGCCCGAGCAGATCCGGGGGCAGGGGGTCGACCCGCGGGACGACGTGTACAGCTTCGGCTGCCTCGCCTACGAGCTCCTGGCGGGCAAGCTCCCCTTCACGGCCAACTCGCCGCAGGAGCTGCTGCAGCGTCACCTGAAGAGCCGGCCGCCTTCGCTCACGGTCATCGACAAGAACATCCACCCGGACTTCGCGAACTACGTCGCGCAGATGCTCGCCAAGACACGCGAGGAGCGCCCCCAGTCGATGAAAGAAGTCATGGTGCAGATCAAGAGCCAGCCGGTCTTCTACACGCAACCCGACAAGCCCAAGCCAGAAGAAGAGCAACCCGCCGACGCGGCAGAAGATTGATCGCGCGCCCGCCCGAGGGTGGCCTGTGACGAGTGGCTCGTAGCCCGTCACTCGCAGAAGACAGCACAAATCACGGCGTCCGACCCCCAGCCGCCAGCCACGAGCCACCAACCACAAGCCACCAACAGACATGCCCACCGGCCCCGCCCTCGAATTCGAACAGCCCCTCGTTGAGCTCGAAGCCGAAGTCCACCGGCTCGAGTCGCTCGCCGACAAGACGCCCGAGCAACACGAGGAACTCCGCGCCACGCGCCGCCGCTTGGCCGAGGCCACGCGCGACGTGTACAGCGGCCTCGACGCTTGGGACACGGTGCGCGTCGCGCGGCTCGCCGAGCGCCCCAAGTTCACCGACTACGTCGAGCTGGTCTTCGACGAGTTCGTCGAGCTGCACGGCGACAAGTTCTTCGGCGACGACCGCGCCCTCCGGACCGGCTTCGCCAAGCTCGACGGCCTCAAGGTGATGCTCGTGGGGCACCACAAGGGCAAGACCTTCAAGGAACGCACCGAGTGCTACTTCGGCTGCGCGCACCCGGAAGGCTACCGCAAGGCGATGAGCAAAATGAAGATGGCCGCCAAGTACGGCGTGCCGATCGTCTGCCTCGTCGACACGCCCGGCGCTTACCCCGGCATCGGCGCCGAGGAGCGGGGCCAGGCGCAGGTGATCGCCCAGAGCATGCTCGAGATGTCGCGCCTGCCCACGCCGATCGTCTGCGTGGTGATCGGCGAGGGGGGCTCCGGCGGCGCGCTGGGCATCGGGGTCGGGGACCGCGTGGCGGTGCTTGAGCACGCCTACTACTCGGTCATCAGCCCGGAGGGCTGCGCGGGCATCCTCTGGAAGAGCCACGACTACGCCGACCAGGCGGCCAGGGCGCTGCAGCTCACGTCGGGGCGGCTCAAGGAGCTCGGCGCGATCGACGACGTCATCGAAGAACCGCTCGGCGGCGCCCACCGCGACCACTACCAGATGGCCGCGCGGCTGAAGCAGTACCTCACCAAGCAGATACGCGAGCTTTGCGACAAGCCGCGCGACACGCTGCTCGCCGAGCGGTACGAGAAGTTCCGCCGGATCGGGCAGTTCGTGGAGGGGATCGAGTAGGGAGCGCCGTGAAGAAGTCCACGCTCCGTGTCGCGGCGGCGCTGGCCGCTGTTGTGCTCGTCGTCGTCGGCGCCGCCGCGTGGCGGTTCTTTGCGGAGCGACACGCCGTGGGCCAGTTGCTCGCGACCGGCGCCTCGGTGGCTTTCGATTCGGACCTGTGGGACCGCGAAGTCTTCGCCCACCACCGCGTCCACTCGACTGATGAACGTGACCCGATTGGCTTGATGTATCGGCACTGGACCGGGGCGCCTTCGCCATGGGATCCGTCATCGGCGGATCCTGCCACGGGTAAAGCCCCATGGGGCTTCGTGCGTCTGGTGAGCCTTGTCAACGACGAGTCAGTCAACGCATTGCTCAACTATCAGAATGCGTTCGATAAGGTCGAAGAACTTTGGTTGGACAAGGGGGTGACCGACGCGGCTGCTGCCCGTCTGTTCGCCGCGATCAACAGCGGCGTGTTCGACGTTCGAGGGTGCAGGTGCTACGCGACCCTCGCCAGACAATCGACACTAGACTCCCTGCTTACTATTCGCTTGCGGACGCTGTTCCTTGGACCGCATTCGATCGAGGGCGTCGATCTGTCTCGGTTCGCCGAGTCGAGTATTGAAGGGCTTTGGCTTCTCGATTGGGACGAAGCCGCCGACGCTCCGGCGGCCAACGGCTACGACGCCGAGTGCTTCGCGTCTATCGCAGCGAACCCGAGGCTGCGATCGTTGTGCGTTAGGGGCGTGTCGATCACGGGCCGCATGGCAGAGGCGCTCGCTTCGGCGTCTCAACTGCAATGGCTGCGGTTGGACCAATGCCCGATAGCGACTGACGCCCATCGTGTGATCGACACACAGCTGGATCCGCAAGTCGATTTCGCAATGAAGGCGGTCGATGAGTCGGACTTGGAGTGAGCGTGCCGCCCTCCTCGCGATCGCGCTCTGGGCCTGGCTCGCGATGATGCTCACGCACGAGCTCGGCCACGTGCTCGCCGCTTGGGCCACCGGCGGCGCGATCGTGTCGGTCGAGCTCCGGCCCGGTTGGCTGTCGCACACGCTGGTGCGGCCCAATCCGGCGCCGAGCACGGTGCTCTGGGGCGGCTTCCTGTGCGGTTGGCTCGCGCCGCTGCTGTCGGCGCCGTGGTGGCGGATTGAGCGTGGGCTGATCGGCCCCGCGCTACGGGCTTGGACCGCGTTCTGTTGGCTCGCAGGCGGGGTCTACTTGGCGATCGGCGGCGGCGAGCGGCTCACCGACACGGGCCAGTTGCTGCTCGCTGGCTGGCCACACTGGCTGCTGGTCGTCGTTGGCGTGGTCGTGGCTGCGGTCGGTTTTGCGGCCTCGCGCCGGGCGTGGACCGCGATCGACAAGCGGCTCGAAGCCGAGCCGCTCGGCTGGCGTGCAACCGCTGGTTGGTGGCTGTGGCTCGCTGTTTGGATCGCGGGTCAGGGCGCCGCCCACGGGCTGCTCAACGGATCGCTCGGCCAGGGCTGATCCCGGGGACGAACGTCCGATAATCTTTGTTATGTTCGTTTCGGGGCGGATTTTGCCGCCGATTCGAGGGATTGAGTGTCGCCGCGCCGCACCCCGTCGAGCGGCCCACGACGCCGGCTCGAGGAGCATCGGCGCCACGCGGCGACTATACTCGGCCCCGCTCATCCGATGCGCCGCCGACCTCTTGGACCGCCGCTATGAAACCGCTCCGATCGTCGCTCGGGGGCGCCGTGTGCGTGCTCCTGATCGCCACGCAAGCTCGCGCGCAGCGCTTCACCGACGTGACGCTCGCCGCGGGCATCACCCACGTGCACGCCACGCCCGAAGCGATTGCCGCGCTGCCCGGCGAGTCGTTCATGGCCGGCGGCGTGGCGGCCGGCGACTTCACCGGCGACGGCCTCGTCGATCTGGTCTTCACGCGGCTGGGCGCGCCCGACTTGCTGTACCGCAACCTGGGCGGAACGTTCGAGCCGATGACCCTCGCGGCCGGCTTCACGACCGCGACCGACACCAACGGCGTGGCCTCCGGCGACTTCGACAACGACGGCGACCTCGACCTCTACATGACCGGCGTCTACACGACACGCAACTACCTGTACGTGAACAACGGCGCCGGCGTGTTCACCGACGCGGGGCCGGATCACTCCGCCGCGGTCGCGACCGGCGCCACACGGTTCGGGCAGGGGGTGTCGTTCGGTGATTACAACGCCGATGGCCTGCTAGACATCGTGACCGCCGCGTGGGGCGACAGCACGGACAACAGCCACTCGCGGCTGCTGAAGAACCTCGGCCCCGAGGGCGGCTGGGCCTTCGACGACGTGACCGACGCCGCCGGGCTGGATGTGTTCCGCGGCGCCCGCAGCTACCGCTTCTCCCCGCGCCTGGTCGACCTCGACCGCGACGGGCACGCCGATCTGCCAATCGCTTCGGACTTCATGACCAGCCAGCTCTTCTGGTCCGACGGCCAGGGCGGATTCGTCGACGGCACGCTCCCGTCGGGTGTGGGCACCGACCTCAACGGGATGGGCTCGACCTTCGGCGACTACGACGGCGACGGCGACCTCGACTGGTTCATCACCAACATCACCAACTCGCCCGACAACCCCGGCGCGCACGGCGGGTGGAACCGCCTGTACCGCAACGACGGCGACCGGCGGTTCACCGACGTGACCGGGCCGGCCGGCGTGCGCGACTCGCGCTGGGCGTGGGGCACGTCGTTCTTCGACTACGACAACGACGGCGACCTCGACCTGGTCGCCACCAACGGCTGGAACGGGACCGGCTGGGCCGACGATCAGACCAAGCTGTGGCGCAACGACGACGGCGTCTTCACCGACGCGTCGACCGAGGAGGGCGTCGTCGACCGGCTCCAGGGCCGCGGACTGGCTCACCTAGACTACGACGGCGACGGCGACCTCGACTTGGTGGTCATCAACAACGCGGCCGCGCCGGTCCTCTACCGCAACGACGGACCGGTCGGCGGCCACCTGCGGGTCCAAACGCGCGGCGTGCAGAGCAACCGCGACGGCGTCGGCGCGTGGATCACCGTCACGCCCGACGCCGGCTCGCCGTCCGAGCGGATGGTCTGGGAAGTCGACGGCGGCAGCAGCTTCCTCAGCCAGAACGAGCGGACCGCGCACTTCGGCCTCGGCGACCACGAGGGGCCGGTCGACCTCGTCACAGTCGTTTGGCCGAGCGGCCAAGTGCAACAGATCTTCGGCCTGGACTCCAATCAAACGATCCTAGCAATCGAAGCCGACACCGCCGAAGTCGCCGACTTCAACCACGACGGCCGGGTCGACGCGGCAGACTACACCCTGTGGCGCGACGCCCGAGGCCACTCGGGTCCGCACCCGGCCGACGCGAGTGGCGACTCACTCGTCGACGCGACCGACTACCTCGCGTGGGTCGGCCAGTACGGGCGACCCGCCCCCCTGCCCGGCTCGCAGGCGCCGGAACCCTCCGGCGCTTGGCTAGCCCTGGCCGCGGCGCCATGGTGGTGGGCCAGGCGGCGCCGCTAACAACGGGCGCCGCGTTCCCTCCACGCGTCCCGCCGGGCCCTCCATGGACGAACCGATCACGATCCGCCGCGCGGACCTCGACTCCGAGACCGACGCGGCCGCGTACCTGGCGATGCTCGACGCCTACGCCAGCGACCCGATGGGCGACGGCAAACCGCTGCCAGACGACGTGCGCGAGCGCCTCGTCCCGGGCCTCCGCGCCCACCCGACCACGCTGGTGTGGCTAGCGCTCGCCGGCGACCGGCCTGTCGGCGTGCTGACCGCTTTCGTCGGATTCTCCACCTTCAAAGCCAAGCCGCTGATCAACCTCCACGACGTGGCCGTCATGCCCGAGGCCCGCGGCCGCGGCGTGGCCCGCCAGCTGCTCGCCGCCGTCGAAGAGCACGCGCGCGCCACCGGCTGTTGCCGGCTCACGCTCGAGGTGCTCCAAGGCAACCCAGCCAAACGGCTCTACGAGTCGATCGGCTTCCACCAAGCCGAGCACGCCAACGGCGCCGGCGGCGCGTTGTTCTACGTGAAGGCGATTTAGAGGGCTGTCGGCTATCGGCCGATAGCGATGCCTCTCGAGCTTCACGCCTCACGCCTCACGCGTCTCTCATTCCGGCCACTTCGGCCAGCTCGCTTGTTGGGCGGGCGTGCGGGCGGGCGCCGCGTCGGTGGTTGGCCAGCCTCCCTGGGCGGGCGCTTGCGGCTGCCAGCTCGGCGCCGAGGGCGCCGGCGCTGCGCCCCAAGCCGGCGCCGGTGCGGCAGGGGCCGGGCTCCCCGAGTCGGGCCAGCCGCCGCCCGAGGGCCACCCGCCCGGCGAGGCCGGCTGGCCGATCGCGGGGGCGTGGTTCTGAGGCGAGTCGAGCTCGCTGCCCAGGCGGTCGAGGTAGGGGCCCACCACCTGGTGGACCTCTGGCGGGAAGAGCGTGTCGGTCTCGTCGACCAGTCGCGCGATGTAGTAGCCCGACCGCGACGCGACGATCTGCTGCTTCATCTGGCCGGGCACGAAAGCGAGCGTCATCGCGAAGAACGTCACCGCGACACACCACAGCACGCCACGCGCGAAGCCGATGATCGCGCCCATCTGGTGGTCGAAGCCCTCCATTTTCACGCTGTCGATCGCGTTGCGGACCATTCGGAACAGCATCCAGATCACGAACGAAGTCCCGACGTAGATCAGCAGCATCGCGACGAACTTGTTCGCCGGCGGGTTCACGAACGTGATCTGCGGCGCGACGCGGTCGGCGAACCGCACGGCCACGAAATAGCTAGCAACAAACGAAGCGATGTAAGCCACCTGCCACGCCATCCCCTTGAAGTAGCCGTAAAGGGTCAGGCCGCCGAGGATGGCGATCATCAACAGGTCGTAGGTGGCCATTTCGGAGGCTGGAGGCTGGAGACCGGAGGCGACAGGGTCGCGGAGTCTAGCTGGTCGATTGCGGACGCCGAATACCGACTTGCGACGCTATCGCCAACAGCAACCATCTCGTGTTCCCCCGCAACGGTGGATTGACTACGGTCCCTCCCGTCTCCGGCCTCCCGCCTGCCGCCTCCCCCATGGCCGACTTCCGCACGCACGTGACGTTCTCCAGCGCCATCGGCGCGGGGTACGCCGTGGTGGGGTCGGGGCTGGGGTTCGACCTGTCGACCTCGCTCGTGGCGGGCGGGCTGTGTGGGGTGTCGGGCATGCTGCCCGACGTCGACAGCGACTCGGGCATCCCGCGGCGCGAGGCGATGTCCTTCGCCGCGGCGATCGCGCCGATGCTGCTGATGGACCGATTCCGCGAGTTCGACCTCGCCCACGACCAGGTCGTGCTGCTGGCCGCCGGCATGTACTTCGGCGTGCGGTTCCTCGGCGCCAACCTGATTGGCCGCTTCAGCACACACCGCGGCATGTGGCACAGCATCCCGGCGGTGCTGATCTTCGCCGGGCTGGCCTTCCTCGCCAGCAGCCCGACCAACGTGTTCGACCGCTACCTCAAGGCCATCGCGGTCGGCCTGGGGTCGCTGAGCCACCTGCTGCTAGACGAGATCTACAGCGTCGACACCCGCGGCGTGGTGCCGCGGCTCAAGAAGTCGTTCGGCACCGCGATCAAGCTGTGGGGCAAGGACCCCTGGGCCAACTTCTCGACCTACACGAAGCTGGCCGTCGTGACGCTCGCCGTGCTGATGGAACCGATGGTCGTCGAGCGGCTCGAGCTACGCGACCCGGCCTTCGCGGAGCGCATGCGGATCGCCGCGGATCGCGTCGAGGGCGCCCGGCAACGGCTTGCGCAGGCGCGTTCGGACGCCGCCCCCCCTGGTGACCGGGTGATCAAGGAAAATCCTAGATTTCCTTTGCCGACCGCCGCCCCGGCACGCTCAACTACGCCGGTGGCGCCGCTGCGACCCGAGTGGTTCGCCCCCCCTCCGGCCCGCGACGCCGCGTTCGCCCCCAGCCGCAGCGACACGCAGCGCTGAGTCGCCGCGCTGAGTCCTCCCCTGCCCACTGCAGGCCCGCTCCCGCCATCGTGAAGAGTGGCTCATGGCCGCCGCGGTCATTGACCTGCGCTTCGATCGCGAGCCGTTGCACCGACGGATCGCCGAGTCCATCACCAAGCTCTACACCGACCCCTCCGCCCCCACGGCGACGCGCCTCGCCCTGCACGTGTTCTGGCGCGAGGAGGGGCTGCGGATCGCGATCGACACCGATCGCGGCGCCCCGGAAGACGACCCCTCGCGCTACAGCCACCCGTCGTTCGCGGCTTATCAGTTCGCGTGTTGCCCGGCCATCCTTCCGACAACCGGGCAGGTTCGCGTTGTCGAAGTGACCGGGGCGGCGCACGATATCGACCTTGCCGCCCAAGGCGATGCGGCCGTCGAGCGTCGCCTGCTCCCCAGCCTGATCGGCTACCTCAAAGACTTCTCGCAGTGGCCGCGGCTGCGGCGCGAAGGGCAGCTCCGCGCGGGCGTGGTGATGAGCGTCGGGGGCCAGGCGACGTTCTTCGACGCGTAGCCTTCACCGCGTCGGCGACTCCACCAGCAGCGTCACCGGCCCCTCGTTGACCAGGTGAACCCGCATCTCCGTGCGGAAGCGGCCGGTCGCTACCCGCACCCCCTGCCCTTCGACTAGCGCGACGACGCGCTCGTAAAGCGGCTCGGCCGCGTCCGGCGGCGCGGCGCCAACGAAGCTCGGGCGCTTGCCTTTGCGGCAGTCGCCCAGCAGCGTGAACTGGCTCACGAGGAGCATCTCGCCGGCCGTGTCGACCAGCGAGCGGTTCATCTTGCCGGCGTCGTCTTCCAACACACGCAGGCCGACGAGCTTGTCGGCCATCCACCGCGCGTCGGCCTCGGTGTCGCCGTGGGCCACGCCCAACAGCACAGCGAGCCCGGGGCCAATCTGGCCGACGACCTCCCCGTCGACGACGACGCTCGCCTCGCTGACACGCTGAACAACGGCTTTCATGTCGGATATTTGAACCGCCAAGACGCCAAGAGCGCCAAGGGCGCCAAGAAGCGGCGGCGCCGACGAATCGAGCATCGGGAGCGTACTGCAGCGGCCCGGTTGCTTCGGCGCTAGGCGGCTGCGCCGACGAAGACCATCCTAGGGGGCCCGAGGCGCTTGGCCTTGGCGGCCTTGGCGCTCTTGGCGTCTTGGCGGTTTCTCTAACCCGCGTCGCGACGCCTTGGACACCGTTCTGCTTACTTACTACTGCGTGGCGATCGTCGCGGTTTCCGTGGCCGGGGGGCTGCTGCCCCGGTGGCTGCCGATGACGCACCGGCGCACCGAGCTGGTCGTCAGTTTCGTCGCGGGGACGATGCTCGGCGTAGCCGCGCTGCACCTGCTGCCGCACGCGTTGGCGACCGCCGGGCCCGACTCGGCCAGCCCGGCGCGCGTCATGCGGTGGGTGCTTGGGGGCTTCCTTGCGATGTTCCTCATCGAACGCTTCTTCTGCTTCCACCACCACGACCTCGAAGATTCCGACCAGGCCGAGACCCACGAGCCCAGCGCGTCCCACGGGTGCGGCCACGACCACTCGCACAGCGAGCACTCGCTCAGCTGGAGCGGCGCCGCGATGGGGCTCACTCTCCACAGCCTGCTGGCCGGCGTGGCCCTGGCCGCGAGCGTGCGCCACGCGCCCGACGGCGCGTGGATCGCCGGCCTGGGGGCGTTCGTCGCGATCGTGCTCCACAAGCCGCTCGACGCGATGACGATCACCGTGCTGATGCGGCACGGCGGCTGGTCGGCCGGCGCGCAGGCGGTCGCCAACGCTCTGTTCGCGGCGGCCGTGCCGCTGGGGGTCGCCCTCTACCACCTCGGGGTGGCGCCGCCGGGCGAGGGGGGGCCGAGCTTCGCGGCGGGGCTGGCGTTCTCGGCCGGTGTGTTCTTGTGCGTGGCGATGAGCGACCTGCTGCCCGAGCTGCAGTTCCACGACCACGATCGTGTTGCGCTGTCGCTCGCACTGGTCGCGGGCTTGGCCGTCGCGGAAGTCGCCGGCCGGCTCGAAACGCACAACCACGCGGCGGCGGCCGGCGGGGCGCCCCAGAACTCTGTCGCGCCGGCCGAGGGCGGCGACTCGGCCGCTCAGCCCGACGAGCGGAACGCGTCGTAGCTCATGTAGCCGAGGATCGCCGCGGCAATCGCGAAGCCGATGTCCATGACCACGCTGGCCCCTCCGAATGGCACGCCCAAGATTGGGTCGAGCCCAAACGCCAGCAACATCCCAGCGGCGATCACCATGCCGAATATCGACATCGCCTTTGCCATGGATCCGCTGGTTCGGTGGGGACGAAGGGGCACGGCCCGACCGGGCCGAGTCGCCACTATAGTTACCCAAGATTGCCCGTAACAGCCATTCCCCCCAGCCGCTCACATCGGGATGCCGGAGAATCGTCGGGCGGACGAGTTGGTTGTATCGATTGGACCGAAGACCCCGCCGCGGGGCGCCGCAGAGGGGCATCCACGAATCACGCAACGGCTCGCGTCAGCGAGCCGCGTCAGGCGGGGCGAGCTGGGCCACCCGCTCGGCGTTGGCTTGGACGCGTCGGCCGTCGGCCGCCCACAGGGCCGCCGCTCCGTCGGGCTGGCCGGCCGCGTAGCGGCACGCCGCGCGGCGGGCGCCGGACTCGCGCCACCACGACCACAAGCCCTCCGCCCGGCCCTGTTCGTACACGCCGTGCACCGCGAGCTGGCCGTTCTCGTGCCACCAGCGGGCCTCGCCAACCGCGTGGCCGAAGCGATACTCGACCGAAAGCTTCTTCTGACCGTTGGGCCACCAGGCTTCTCGGCGACCGTGGCGGAGCTCGGCGCCCGACTCCTCGAACCGCGCGAGGCACAGCCGCCACGGGTCGTCGGCTTCGGCGACTCTGGCCGGCGGGCCGAGCCACTCTTCGCGGGATTTTTCCGCTCCAGAAGGGTACTGCTCAACGCGGGTCAGTTGCCGGCGGCCCGCCTCGTAGACCGCGACCGTTTGCGGCTCGCCACGCTGGTCGGTGGTTTCGAGCGGTCCCTCCATCACGCCGTGGCTGAACGCTTGGCGGGAGAACGCCGCGCCGTCCGGCTGGTAGAGCACCGCGCTGCCGTGCCGCAGGCCGTCGCGGAGCGGGACCTCGGCGGCGGTGCGGCCGTCGGCCGCGATGATCCGCCACACGCCGTGCGGCCGCCCGTTGCGGTACTCGGCCTGAGACAGAAAGGGCCCCTCGAACGCACGAAACGGGGCAGAGGCAAGCAGCGGCGCGTCGGCCGCCGTCGCCCAACGCCGCCAAACGCCCGTGGCCTCGCCCCACGCGTAGCGGCCCTGGCCAATTAGCTGGCCCGCGGCGTCCCACTCGCGGTACGCGCCGTGGTTCACGTAGTCGCCCGCTTGGTTCAGCCGCACCTCGCGGTAGACCCGCACGCGGCCCTGCTGGTCGCGTTGCTGGATCACCTCGTGCTCGGGGGCGGCCGGTTCGTGCGGGCGCACGCCGCCCGTCTGGTCGGCGGCGCCGGGTCCAGCGGCCGCCAGAACAGCGAGCAGAGCGGCGATCGATCGCACGAGCATAGAGCGACTAGCGGCTTGTCGACGGCGTCCACGCGCGACCGTCCTCAGCGACCATCGGCTCGCCCGGCCGCCGGGTTCGGAGCGATCGCCGCGGCCGCGGCGACCCGCGCGACGGCGCCCCCTTCGCCAACCCGCGCGACCCGCCCGTCCGGCAAACTGGCCGGGGGGCTGGTGTCGCTGCCGGCGCGGGGCTCCTAGAATCCACGGTCTCAGCGCCCCCCATTCTCCCGCCGAGCCTGCCCTCCCGATGCCCGACCCCCCCGCCCTGCCCCGCCTCGCGGTGACGATGGGCGATCCGTCGGGCGTGGGCCCGGAGGTGGTCGCGGCCGTGTGGGGTCATCCATGTGTGTGGAGCGCGTGCCGGCCGATCGTCTTCGGCGACGCGGCCCTCCTGGCCCGCGCCGCTACGCTCCGCGGCTTGCCGACCAAGTGCCGGCCGGCCGGAACTCCAGAAGAGGCGTTCCAGATCGCGTCGCCGGAAGTCATGCCGTGCGTCGCCGGCGAGTCGCTCGACGGCCGGGCGATCCAGCCCGGCGTGGTGACAGCCGCCACCGGCGAAGCGGCTTACCAGGCGGTGGTCGCGGCCGCCCGCCTGGCCCTCGACGGCGGCTGCGAGGGCCTCGTCACTGCGCCGCTGAGCAAGTCCGCGCTGCACGCGGCGGGGCGCGACTACCCGGGGCACACCGAGTTGCTCGCCGAGCTGTGCGGCGTCGACGACTTCGCGATGATGCTCTATCTGCCGCGAGAGTTCGCCCCGAAAACCCGCGCCGGATTGGGCGTCATCCACACGACGCTGCACACCTCGATGCGGGGGGCGATCGACGCGCTGAGCGAAGAATCAATCTTCCAGAAGTGCCGCCTGGCGCACCAAGCGGCCATCGCGTACGGCGTGCCGGCGCCGCGGATCGGCGTGGCGGCGCTCAACCCCCACGCGGGCGAAGGGGGGCTGTTCGGCGACGAGGAGCAGCGCCTCATCGCCCCGGCCGTCGAGGCCGCCCGCCGCGCCGGAGTCGACGCCAGCGGGCCCCACCCGGTCGACACGCTGATGGGCCGCGCGGTCGAGGGGGAATTCGACGCGGTCGTCGCGATGTACCACGACCAAGGCCACATCGCGCTGAAGCTGCTCGGCATGCACGGCGCGGTCAACGTGACCCTCGGCCTGCCGATCGTGCGGACGAGCGTCGCCCACGGCACCGCGCCAGACAAGGCCTGGCGCGGCGTCGCCCAGACCAGCGGCATGCTGTCCGCGATCGACTACGCCGGGCGGCTCGCCGCCCACCGCGCCGGATGACCCCCCTGCCCTTCCGCGACTGCCGATGACCCCACCCGTCCAGCGTGTGTGCGTTTACTGCGCGTCGAGCCGCTCGGCCGATCCGCGCTTCGCGATGGCCGCGGGCGACCTCGGCCGCCTGCTCGCGACCCGGCGCGTGACGATTGTCTACGGCGGCGGCGCCGTCGGCTCGATGGGCGCGCTCGCCGACGGCGCGCTGGGCGAGGGGGGCCACGTAGTCGGCGTGCTGCCGAACTTCATGCACGAGATCGAGTGGGGCCACCCCCGCCTGAGCGAGCTGCGCCTGGTCGCCGACATGCACGAGCGGAAACGCACGATGCTCCACGGGGTCGACGCGGCCGTGGCCCTGCCCGGCGGGTGCGGCACGCTCGAGGAGTTGCTCGAGGTGATCACGTGGAAGCGCCTCGGCTTGTTCCACAAGCCGATCGTGCTGGTCAACACGCTGGGCTACTACGACGGCCTGATCGGCGTGTTGAACCGTGCGGTCGACGACCGGTTCATGAACCCAGAGCACCGCGCGATGTGGACGATCGTCGACACCGCCGACCAGGTGCTCAACGCGATCCAAACGGCCCCGAAGTGGGACGAGTCAGCCCGAGCGTTCGCCGTCCCCTAGGGACGGTCGCTCCGGGGTTTCGTCGTGCCGCCTCCGGCCGCCTCCCTACCGCCTACGGCCTACAGCCTACAGCCTCCCCCAATGTCCCTCATCGACCTGCCCGCCGACGGCGACTGCTTGTTGTATCTAATCCGCCACGGCGCCACGCCGCCGAACCTCGTCGACCCGCCCGTCATGCAAGGCGCCGGGATCGACGAGCCGCTCGCGGAGATCGGCCGCCGGCAAGCCGCGCGGGCCGCGGCCGCGCTCTCCGGTCGCCCGCTCCGCGCGGTCTACAGCAGCCCGCTGCTGCGTGCGACCGAGACCGCCCAGGTCATCGCCGACAAGCACGGCCTGGCGGTGACTCCGGTCGACGCGGTGAAGGAAGTCGAGGTCGGCCGCTGGGAGGGGAGCAACTGGGCCGACGTCGAAAAGAACGACCCGGAGAACTACGCCGCTTTCCGCCGCGACCCGGGCTCTCACGGCTACCCCGGCGGCGAATCGCTGCAAGACCTGCTCGACCGCGTCGCGCCGACGCTCGAGGAGCTGATGAACCGCCACGCGGGCGAAGAGATCGCCGTGGTCGCGCACAGCGTGGTGAACCGCGTCTACATGGGCTCGCTGCTCGGCGTGTCGTTTGCCGAAGGCTATTGGCTGCCCCAAGCGAACTGCGGCATCAACGTGGTCCGCTACCGCAAGGGGGCGGCGAAATTGGTCTCGTTCAACTCCGTGGCGCACCTGCTTTGAGGGGAAGCCCCCCGCGAGCGCCGTTCTCACTTCACCGAGCCCCCGCCCGCTCCGGCGACGGCCGTCCTTTGGCGCCGGGCTTCGGCGAGTTGCAGCTCGCGGTCGGTCTCGTCGATCCAGTCTTGTTCGGGCGGCTCGTACGCGAACGCCGACGGGTTGACCCGCACACCGGTCTGCAAGCCGCCCAGCTCTAGCCGCAACAGCGGGCGTTGGCTCGAGCGCAGGCGCTCGGTGTCGCTCAGGCCGTCGGCCGACAGCGGGTCGCCCGCGGCGCGGTACTCCACGAGCCGGGGCATCAGCCCCTGCTCTTCCAGAGCGACCGCCACGTGGTGCGGCGCGCGGTCGGCGGGGGCGCCGGCCGGTGAATCGTTCCGCCAGTAGCCGATCATCGCCACCACGTACTCGTCCGCCAGCCGCATCCGGCGCGGATCGCCGAAGCGAAAGGCGTCGTTCAGCCCCGCCAGCAGCATCGGCACGCCGCCGAAGCGCGGGTAAGCCTCCGCGTCGATGGCGCCGTCGAGGGCCCGGCGGACGCGCCGCAGGTCGACGCGGGTCACCGCCCGCTGGAGCGAGTCGGCGGTAGGCCCCCAGGTCAGGTCGGTCCACAAGAAGCGGCTGTCGGAGACCCGGATCAGGCGCGTGGGCTGGCCGGCCAGCGAGCCGGTCAACTCCAACCGGAAGCGCCGGTCTTCGTCCGAGCCGGTCTGCTGGTACACGCCGGTGAGCTCGGTCGAGCGGCGCTGGATCACGCCCACCTGGCGCCAATTCCCTGCGATCGACCGGTGCCGCCCGATCGCCACCAGGGCCGACGCGAGCAGGCGGTTGCCCGGCCCGTCGGCCACGGCGGCCCCGCCTGCTGTTGAGCTCTCCGCCGCTAGCTGCGGGGGCAGCTCGATCACCGGCGAGCCCATCGGGTCGGCGGCGGCCTCCTCGAGGTTGCCGACGACCGCCCGGTCGGTCGCCTCGAGTCCGTAGTACAGCACGCCGCCGGCGGCGAGCAGCACGAGCACGCGCAGAGCCCAGCGTCCACGCGGCGCGGAGGGTTTCTGGCTGGGCGCCTTGGTCGTCATGTGCGGGTTTTGCCGCTTTCACCAAAGAAGCGTGTTCTGCGGGGCCGAACCTATGGCCTGGGGAAGCACACTCCCCGCGCCACGGCCGCGCCTGACGCGGGAGCTTACGAGCCGCGACGCCCAGGCGTCCACGGCAATCGCCCACACCAGAACACCGATGCGAAACCCGCGACGCCGGCAGGAAGCCGGCCCACAACCGCGGGCGAGCCGAACACGCCGAGGGGGGAGAGCGATGCGTGTCGAGAAACTATTCGTTGGCGCCGTGCTAGCGGCCGCGTTGGCCGCCGTTGGGTGCCACCACAAGCTGGCCTACAACCTGCCGCCCGCCCAGCAACTGATGCACCCGGGGCCGGGCGTCGGGGGCCCCGGACCGGGCGTGATCCCGCCGCCAACAGGCATGATGGGCGCCGCGACGCCGGCCCCCTACGGCCCCGGCGGCACGCCGCCGTGTGAGGTCACTCCGTGCCAGTACTGCGAGGGCGGGTCGTGCCCGATCGGCGGCGGCGGCTGCGTGGCCGGCGCCGGCGGCATGGTCGCTGGCGGGGGCGCGTCGCAGATCCACTTCGTCGGCCAAGACGGACTGACTATCAACTGGGACGTGTCCGGCGCGGGCCTGTTCGACTCGGCCGCGCTGTTCGTGCCCGGCCGGCAAGACTTCCAGCAGGGCGCCATCTACCGGCTGCGGCTCAGCAACATCCCGGGCCGCGAGGGCGTGACGCTCTACCCGACCCTGGAGGTCGCCCCCGTCACGCCGCGTACCGACGCGTTCCTCGCCCACGCGGCGATCCCGGTGCAGTTCACCGAGGAAGACTTCGACCAGGTGATGAGCGGCAACTTCGTCACCAAGGTGATCTACCTGCCGGACCCCGAGTTCCAAGAGCTCGCCCTGTCCGGCGTCGAGACGCTCGTCAGCACGCGGCTCGATCCGGGCGTGGACCCGGTCGCCGAGGCGGACCGCCGCGGCTCGATCCTCGCGGTGCTGCGGATCGGCAGCAAGGACCTCAACCCGGTCGCCGGCGGCTACGAGTCCGGCGTGATGCCGGCCCAGTACAGCCAAGGCGGCGAGGGGGGCTGCCCCGACGGGTCGTGTGCTCCTGGCGCCGGCGGCGCCGGAGGGGGCATGCCGCTGGGCATGCCGACCGGCGGCATGAGCCCCGGCCCCGTGCCGCCGCACCTGGTGGCCGGCGCGCCGCAGTGGGGCATGCCCTACACCGGCACGCCGATCGGCCTGCCCGGCCCGCCGCACATCCCCTTGGGGGCGCCGGCCGGCCTGCAGAAGCACGTGATGCACAACCGCACCCGCACGGTGCTGCCGCCGCCGACCGACGTGATGAAGGTCTCGGTGAAGCACCGCCCGGGCATGAACTACCCCCGGCCGGTCAACCACATCCACATCGACGAGGTGAACCGCGGCCACGTCACGCTGCCGGGCCACGGCACCGTGAACGCCCCGCTGCGGGCCGCCATCGGCGCCCACCTGCAAGGCGCCCACGCCGGGGCGGGCGACCCGTACTGCGACCCGGCCTACAGCGAGTGATCCGTCCGCAGGTCGTAACTTTCCTAAAGCCTGCCGCCTAGAGCCTGATTTTCTCATGACAACGGTCCGTCCTCTCAGATGTGTCCCGCGAAAGCGAGACCTTGCCGCTGGCGGCGCGATGCTGCTTGTGGTGCTGGGCGCGACTTGGCCGAGTTTGCCTCTCTCGGCCGCTGAGCCGCCGAAGCACTGGCTTCACGCCGGGGCGATGCCTCCGGGAGCGATTGGAAACCAGCGGCTTCTGAGAGGCGGACCGTTGTCCGGATACACCCAGCCGGTCGAGCTACGCACGCCCTCCGGGGTGAGCGTCGCGACGGCCGGGCCCACGGGCGAGTCGACCACCGCCAGCGAGCGGCTGAAGGTCGGCCTGCAAGTGGGCGCCGTCTACCGCTTCAAAGCCGAGGGGATCCCCGGCTACGAGTCGGTCGCGGTCTACCCGACGGTCGAACTCATCGACCGCACCTACCCGCCCTGCGGGCGCGAGGCCGAGTTCCCGATGCCGATCGAGCTGACGCTCGAGGACTTGCGTCTGGCGGCCCAGGGGGCGTTCGTCACGCGGGTCGTGTACGTCGAGGACCCAAAGACCGCCCTGCCGGTCTCCGAGGAGCAGCTCGGCGGCCAGCAATGGTTCGAGGCCCGCCCGGGCGACGACCCGCTGGTGGTCGCCGACGAGCTCGGCCGCCCGGTGGCGATAGTGCGCCTCGGCGCGCGAACGACCGGCCCGGTCGCCCAAGCGGCCTACGCCGAGCCGGTGATGATGCACTGAGAACATGATCGATTCACCACGACGCTCACGACGAACACGGCGGCGCCAGTCGTCGTGAGCGTCGTGTTCGTCGTGGTTCTTCTTGAGGCCCTCGAAGCATGCACGCGACTCCGAAGAACGTTTCGATGCCGCGTTGGTTCCGCCGCACGCTGATCGTCTTGGCGACGCTCCTGCTGTGCTCCTGCCGCGCCAGCGGCCAGCAGTGCCCGTCCTGCCCGGTCGGGCAGGATTGTCAGCCCGGCGTGGGCGGCGGCGTTTGTCTTTCGGACGGCTGCCCCTGCTGCCAGCCGCGGTGCTTCGCCGGCCCCGGCGACGAGTGGCTCTGCGACGGCGGCGACCAGCAGTTCACCGCCGGCGTGCTGAAGGACGACTCGCTCGTCGGCCTGGAGCAAGAGGACACGGTCGCCATCTACGCCGCGCCCGACGGGCGGAAGCTCGTCGCGCCCAGCACGCGGGTGTGCGTCTACGCGCCGCGCTTCGCCGCAGTGCGACGGGTGGTCCATCCGATGGGCGCGCTGCAGCAGCAGTTCATCGGCCAAGCGGAGGACCGCTTCGGCGTCGCGGAGGCGGACCGCTCGCAGCCGACGGCCGCATCGCTGCAGAACCTCCGCCTGAAGGAGCAAGCCCAGCCCCTTCCGCCCGGGCTCTACAAGGGCCGCCAGCAAGCGGGCGGGATCGTGCGGAGGCTCGCCGCGGCCGACGTGATCGGTCAAGTCGGGCCCTACGCGATGCTGCAGATCATGGCGACCGGCGTGATGCAGATGGACGAGGCGCCCCTCGTCGGCCGCCGCACGCTGGCCGCGATCACCTGGACGGGCGACCAAGAGCTGCAGATCGCCATCGGCGGTCAAGCGGCCGGCTCGCTCTTCTCGCCGAAGCAGCCCGGTCTGCTCTACCACGTCGACGAGCCCAACTCGCCCTACCTGCGGCTGGTGAAGTGCGCCTCGACCGACACGGCCCTGCCGGGCGAAGAGATCGAGTTCACGCTCCGCTACGACAACATCGGCGACACGCCGATCGTCGACCTGGTGATCGTCGACAACCTCACCGCGCGGCTGGAGTACGTCGACGACTCGGCCAACAGCTCGCGCGACGCGGACTTCTCTACCAGCCGCAACGACTACGGCTCGCTCCTGCTGCGGTGGGAGATCGACGGCACGCTCAAGCCGGGCGAGGGCGGCCTGCTGAGCTTCAAGTGCCGCGTCAGATAAGGGATTAACCACGACGAGCACGACGGACACGACGAAGGACTCGTCGTGTCCGTCGTGCTTAACTCTGCTCGCGAACCAACGGGCCGGGTCAAAGGTCCCCAATGCCCGGCGGGCGAGTGTCCGGCGGCGGCCTGGCGCCTACAATCGGGGCCCGCCCTCCCCCGCCCCGCCCAGGCCACCCGCGCCCCCCCATGGCCTACGTCTATTTCGTCGCCGTCTGCCTGTTTTTTGGCTCGAACTTCATCCTGATGGACCGCGCGACGCGGTGGTTCGGGCCGATCGAGGTCGGCTTCGGTCGGGTGGCGAGCGCCGCGGCGTTGCTGGCCGTGCTGTGGGTCACGCTCGACCGGCGCCAGCGGCTGCGGCGCCGCGACTGGGGGGTGGCGGCCGCCGTGGGGCTGATCGCCAACGCGTACCCCTACGCGCTGCAGCCCACGCTGATCTCCAGCGGCATGGGGCACAGCTTCTTCGGCATGACCGTCGCCTTCACGCCGCTGATGACGATCCTGGTCTCGATGCCGATGCTCGGCGTGCGGCCGACCACGCGGCAGCTGGTCGGCGTGGTGCTCGGCTTCGCGTTCGTGATCCTGCTGATGTACGACGGCAAGCTCCGCGGCATCGGCCCCGGGCTGCTCGCGCTCGCGGCGAGCGTGCCGCTGAGCTACTCGGTCGGCAACACGTGGATCCGCCGCAGCCTGAACCACGTCGACCCCACCCCGCTGGCGGTCATGATGCTTCTGGTCTCGAGCACCACGCTCGCCCCGATCGTCGCTAGCCCCACGCTCCAAGGCGGGCTCGGCGTCGAGCCCCCCGCGCCCCGCGAGGGCTTCGCCGTGGCCGTGATGGCGCTGGCGTGGCTCGGCGCCCTGGGGACCGCCTTCTCGATGTGGGCGTTCATCCACATGGTGCAGCAACGCGGCCCGCTGTTCGCCGGCATGGTCACCTACGTGGTGCCGGTCGTCGCGCTCGGGTGGGGAGTGTTCGACGACGAGACGATCACCCCTTGGCAAATCCTGGCGGTCGTCGGCATCCTCTCGATGGTCACGCTGGTCCAGTCGCCCAGCAAGACCGAGACGCCCTCCCCGATAGCGATCCAACCCGCCGCCGGCGCGGAAGACGACCCCGACGAAACCGCCGAAGAGTCCTGGTCCCCCGATCCCGAAGCGCTGCCAGCCGACGCGTAAAGCCCGCGGCCACCTCCCAGTGCCTGCGTACCGCTTCCCACCCACGACTGACGTCGTGGGCTCGCTGCCCCCGACCACCCTCTTCCGGCTTCCCGCTTCCCTTCCCCCCGTCCCTCGTCCCCCGTCCCTCCCCCAATGCCTTCCCACCCGTGGCTCGCCGACCGGACCGACCGGTTCGACTCCTCCGGCATCCGCAAGGTGTTCGACCTGGCGGCCAAGCTCGAGAACCCGATCAACCTGTCGATCGGCCAGCCCGACTTCCCCGCGCCCGACGCGATGAAGCAGGCGGCCGCCGACGCGATCCACGCGGACGCCAACGGCTACAGCCTCACGCAAGGCGCGCCGGCCCTACGCGAGCGGTTGCAGGCCGAGGTCGACAAGCAATGGGGCCACGCGGACCGCAAGCTGCTCATCACCAGCGGCACGAGCGGGGCGCTCAACCTGGCGATGTGGTCGCTGGTCGATCCGGGCGACGAGGTCATCTGCTTCGACCCCTACTTCGTCATGTACCCGACGCTCACCGAGATGGTCGGCGGCGTGCCGGTCGTCATCGACACCTACCCGGACTTCCAGATCGACCCCGAAAGGGTCGAAGCCGCGATCACGCCGCGCACGAAGCTGATCCTGCTCAACAGCCCGGCCAACCCGACCGGCGTGGTCGCCAGCGAGGGGGTCGCCCGCGCGGTGGCCCAGATCGCCCAGCGGCACGGCGTCGCACTGCTGTCCGACGAGATCTACCGCCGGTTCTCCTACGACGCCCCCCTGCCCTGCCCCGCGCGGCACAACGACCAGACGATCGTCGTGGACGGCTTCAGCAAGAGCCACGGCGTCACGGGCTGGCGCCTGGGCTGGGTCCACGGGCCGTCGGCCGTGATCGACAAGATGGCGGCCCTGCAGCAGTACACGTTCGTGTGCGCCCCGCACCCGCTGCAGATCGCGGCGCTGGCCGCGTGGGACGTCGACATCGCGCCGCTGGTGGACGGCTACCGCGAGCGCCGCGACCTGGTCGTCGGCGGCCTGCGCGAGGCGGGCTACACGGTGACGACCCCCGGCGGCGCGTTCTACGCGTTCGTCGAGGCGCCCGGCGGCAGCGGCGCGGAGTTCGTGAAGCGGGCGATCGAGCACGAGCTGCTGGTGATCCCCGGCGGCGTGTTCAGCCGCCGCGACACCCACTTCCGCCTGAGCTTCGCCGCGTCCGAAGCGACACTGCGGCGGGGGCTGGAGGTGTTCGCGAAGCTGGCCTCACCGTAGGTCAGGCGAAGACGGAACGCTAATCGCCGCTAATTCGCGCTAATTGGATTAGAGCGAATCCGCGGCGATTAGCGTCCCCTCGTTCCCCAGCCGCGCAATCCTTCGTGTCCGTCATGGTTCGCTTTTCTCTTGGCCTCCGGTCACGGAGGGGCACTCACGCTAGAATCCCCCGCACGGCCCGCGGGCGGCCGGTCGCCGGCACGGACTCTTGCGTGAGAGGGGCGTTGTGAAGGTTTCGATCATCGGCCTCGGCCGCGTCGGGTCGACGCTGGCTTACACGCTGCTGCTCAAGGAGGTCGCCGAGGAGCTGGTGCTCGTCAACCGCTCGGCCGACCTCGCCGAAGGCGACGCGCTCGACCTGCAGCACGCGCGGCTGTTCGTCGACCACCACGTAGACATCACGGCCGGCGGTGTGGCCGAGACCACCGGGTCCAACGTGCTGGCCATTTGCGCCTCGGCCCCGTGGAAGGACGAGTTCAAGAGCCGCCTCGACGCGGCCGCCGCCAACACGCGCCTTTTCGAGACCCTCATCCCGCCGCTCGCCAAGGCCTCGCCCGACGCGAAGATCCTCGTGGTGAGCAACCCCGTCGACGTGCTCACGTGGCACGCGATCCGCCTGTCCGGCTTCGAGCCGCACCGGGTCATGGGGACCGGCACGCTGGTCGACTCGGCCCGCTTCCGCGAGCTGATCAGCGATCAGGTCGGCATCCACCCGGCCGACATCCGCGCGTACGCGCTCGGCGAGCACGGCGACAGCCAGTTCATGGCCTTCAGCTGCGCCGAGGCAGGCGGCGAGCCGCTCGAGGACCGGCCCGACCGGCGGGCGATGTTCGACGAGGCGGTCCACGCGGGCATCGAGGTGTTCCGCAAGAAGGGCTACACCAACTACGCGATCGCGATGGCCGCCGCCTACGTGATCGAGGCCATCGCCGGCGACGCGCGGCACACGATGCCCCTGTCGGTGCTGATCGACGGCTACCAAGGCGTCAGCGGCGTGTGCCTCAGCGTGCCGGTCGTCGTCGGCCGCAAGGGGATCATCCGCTGGATGAAGCCCGAGCTCAGCGAAGCGGAGGCCGACGCGTTCCGCCGCAGCGCCAGCGTCATCCGCTCGACGATCGTGCAGACGCTCGAGACCTAGAAGCCGGCTGAAACGGCGCCGGCGGGCGGCCGAGGCATGCGGCTCGCCGCAGTGACGCGGCTTTTTTCCCGAGAACAGGAGGATATTTGTCTTGAAACCGGGCCCGGGCAGTTAATCTGAAGCTCGCACTGCTGGCGCCCAAACTGCGCGGCAATGGCGGGACAGAAACGACGGAACAGAGATACCCCTCACGAGCAGGCAGCCTAATGAAGCGGAACCTCCAACGACTCTTCTCGGCGGGCGCCGCTGCGCTCGCGGTGCTCGTAGGCCCGATCGCGCACGCCGCGCCAATCATCTACGAGAACCCGATCTTGATCCCGGACACGACGGGCGCCGACGCGGTTGTCGGCACGGGCCTCGTCACGCCGCGCGGCGTGCTGGACCCGACCGCGTGGGACTTCTGGCTGCTCGTGGGCAACGCCGGCGACCGAGTCGAGGTGTCGGTCGACCGGATCGATTCGGCGCTAGACCCGATCTTCTCGATCTGGGACGCCGTAGAGTTCGACACCAACGCGTTCACGGACATCTTCTCCAATAGCGCGAACGCCACGCTGCTCGCGACCGGCGACGACGAGGTCCCCAACCCCGGCCCCTTTGGCGACCCGCTCGCGACCGTCACCTTCACCGCGCCGGCCCTCTACATCATCGCCGTCGCCGACGTGGGCGACGCCTCGAACGCGAACCCCCCCACTCCCGAGCTGCGCTACCAAATCAACGTCCGCTCGGTCCCGATCCCCGAGCCGGTCGGCGCGGCGCTGGCGGCCCTGGCCGTCGGCGGCCTCGCGATCGTGCGTCGTCGCTGAGCACCGGCGGGAATCCACCCCACCCGCTGTCTGTTCCGACCAAAAACCGCGCCGGGCCCAATCCCGGCGCGGTTTTTTTGTGGCTTGTGGCTTCTGGCCAGTTGTCAGTTGTCAGTAGTAGACCCCCGTCCCCCGTCCCTCGTCCCGCGTCCCTCGTCCCTCGTCCCTCGCCCCTCGTCCCTCGTCCCTCGTCCCTCGTCCCTCGCCCCTCGCCCCTCGCCTTTCATCTCGCAACGGCCGCTCCGGCCGCTTATAACGAACTACCGGCAGCGGGGCCGCGCTCGCCGGGCGCTGCCTCCGCTGCCGCCGTCGGCGTCGCCAGGCGCGGGGCGTGGCCGGGGCTCATCGATCGCGCCGAGCGAGCGGTTGACATGAGCGAGCCCTCTGCGATCGATCCGGCCGCCCTCAGCGGCATCGTCGCCACGCCCGAGCAGCAGATGCAAAAGCTGCTGTCCTTCGTGTCGCGTGAGAAGGCGTCCGACCTGCACCTGAAGACCGGCTACCCGCCGTACGTGCGGATCGGCGGCCGGCTGCGGAAGGTGAACCTGCCGGCGATTCCCGACTCTTCGCACATCAACAAGATGGTCCTGCCGCTGGTGCCGCAGGGCAGGCTGAACGAGTTCGACCAGACGGGGTCGCTCGACTTCTCCACCCAGATCGAGACCGGCGACCGCTTCCGGATCAACATCTACAAGTCGCGCGGCGACACCCACGTGGCCATGCGACGCGTGCAGTCGGACATCGCCGACTTCGACGACCTCAACCTGCCCCCGATCTACAAGAAGCTCATCAGCGAAACCACCGAGGGGCTGGTCCTCGTGTGCGGCGTGACCGGGTCGGGCAAGAGCTCGACCATGGCCGCGATGATCGACTGGATCAAGGACCACCGCGACCTGCACATCATCACGATTGAAGACCCGATCGAGTACCACTTCGCCGGCGGCAAGTCGATCGTGTCGCAGCGCGAGATCGGCATCGACGCACGCAGCTTCCCCGACGCGCTCCGCTCGGTCGTCCGCCAAGACCCCGACTGCATCCTCATCGGCGAGATGCGCGACCGCGAGACCGTGCTCGCCGCGATCCAGGCGGCCGAGACCGGCCACCTCGTGCTCGGCTCGCTGCACTGCGCCGACGTGCCGCTGGCGTTCTCGCGGATCCTCGAGTTCTTCGACCGCTCGGAGCACGCGTTCATCCGCTCGTCGCTCGCCAACAGCCTGCGCGCGATCATGTGCCAGCGGCTCGTGCCCGGCATCGAAGAGGGCTCGCGCTACCCGGCCACCGAGGTGATGCTCGCCAACTCGGTCGTGAAGCGGAAGATCCTCGAAGAGGAAGACGAGGACCTCCACGGCGTGCTGCACAGCTACCGCGACGACGGCATGCGCGACTACACGCTCTCGCTAGTCGAGCTCGTCGAGCACGAGAAGGTCCTCCGCGACGTGGCCATGGACTACGCGCCCAACCGCGAGGCGCTGCGTTCGATGCTCAAGGGGATCGACGCCGCGTCGTCCGGGCGCCGCGGCTGAGGCCGCCTCGGCCGCCTACGGCGCGGCGCTCGGCTCGCCGATCGGCGTGAGCTCCACTTTGCGGAACTCGACCTCGGTCCCCTCCGCCTGCAGCGCGACCTTGCCGCGGGTGGCCGTCGCGTCGTGGCCGTGGTTGACCAGCTCGCCGTTGACCCACACCTTCACCTGGTCGCCCACACACTCGATCGTCATCCGGTTCCACTCGCCCAGCGCGTGCTCGGCGCCGTCGGTCAGGTTCAGGATCCGCCGGTTGCCCTCGACCGTCCCCCACTTGTCGCGCGGCCCGCGGCGGCGCTCCATGTCGGGCGTGGTGATGTCTTCGCCGATGCACCAGAAGTCGCCCGCGTCGCCGCTCTGCATCTGCACCTCGATCGACGCGGGGAACATCCCGTACAGCACCCTCGGCTCCGACATGTGGACCAGCACGCCGCAGTTGCCCCCCGCGCCGGTGAATCGGTACTCGACCACCAGGCGGTAATCCTCGTACGCCGCGTCGGTCACCAGGTGCCCGCCCGGCGTGCCGAGGCTCACGAGCAACCCGTCGCGCACGACGAACGGCTTCCGGCCGTCCGGGTCCTCGTCGAGGGCCGGCGCGTCGATCGACCACCCGCCCAGGTCGCGCCCGTTGAACAGGCGGATGGTCTCACCTTCGGCGAAGGCTTCGGCCGTTGGCAAGAGGCAAGCGACGAGCGCCGCCGCACAGACAATTCGGAACATCGAAACACCGGCTCCCGTGGCGCCAGGCAGGGATGAGGACGCGCGATAGGATCACCCTAAGCCAAGCCGCCGCCGGCCGCCAGCAGCCCTAGCAGCAGCGGACCGCCCACTCCGCTCGCCGGCGCCGGCGAGGACCTGCCGTGGTCTGCCCAGAACCGCGAAGCCAACTCCGCAAGACGCAAACCGGGCGGCGTTGGGGCGAGCCGCGCGGACACGGCTTGGCGTCAGGCGCACGTGGGAGCGGATGGTCCGACTTCGGTGAATTTGCCGGGAAGCCGACCCTATCCGAAGTTCACGTCGTCGGTTGTTTCCAGCTCGCAGAGAACGGCCTATGTCGGTTGGGCCTTACGCGTTTGGTGTGGATTCTTACGGGGGACTATGCCGTCTTTTTTTCGATTTACCGGTGTCGGGTCGGGTCTCTGACGCGCTGGATGCTTCATTGCAAAAAGACAAACTGCCAGCCGGAGCCGACCCACAGACGCGGAACAGGCGACGCCTCTTTCGGGCCAGCGCACGTCGTCACGCCGGCTCCATAGCGGCTATAAGTTCGTCAACGCCGACCGTCGCGAACGTTGAGGCGTAGTCGGACATAGCGTACGGGAGGATCAGCACCCCGTTGTGGACGACGGCTCCACAGCTGTAAACGACGTTCGGGACGTAGCCCTCTCTCTCGTTCTCGTCGGGCGTCACCAGCGGCGCCCGCAGGCGAGCCACGACACGCGTCGGATCGTCGAGGTCGAGCATAAAGGCGCCGATGCAGTACTTCCGCATCGGCCCGACCCCGTGGCTGAGCACCAGCCAACCGGCCTCGGTCTCGATCGGAGACCCACAGTTGCCCACCTGCACGTACTCCCAGGGGAACGTCGGCTTCACCACAACGCGCTCGGCGTGCCAGAAGTAGAGGTTGTCGGAGTCCATCAGGAACAGGTTCTCACCGTCTTGGCGTGAGAGCATCACGTAGCGGCCGTCGATACGCCGGGGGAACAGCGCGAACCCCTTGTTGGCGATCGCCGGTCCGTTCAGGGTGTGCATCCGGAAGCGGTGGAAGTCCACCGTTTCCAGCAGCTGCGGGAGAACGACCCTGCCGTTGTAGGCGCTGTAGGTCGCGTAGTAGCGCACGTCGCCGTCGTCCTCCTGGAAACGAACGAAGCGTGCATCCTCGATGCCGGCGGTTTCTGAGGGGCTGAAAGGGAAGATGAGCCGTTCGGAGAGCTTCGTCTCCGGCAAGTAGGCGATCTCGTAATTCGACTTGGCGAGGGTCGTGATCCCCTCAAAGATGACGGCGAACTCGTGATGCCTCGTACGGTTCTCGCGCATCGTGAGCTGCAGCGCCGTGTTGAGCTGCTCGAGGGAGAACTCTTCTTCGAGCCGGGCCATGACGTGGTTGGTGAAGACGCCGGCAAGCCCGAGCTCGTTGAGCTTCCTGATGAAGAGCGCCTTCTGATACCACGAGTCGGGGACGGCGTCGGGAGGCGTCGCGAAGCGCGTCGGCTTGTCCACCGATATCGTGCACCGCGCGTCGATGACGCCCGAGCGGAAGGTGATCGAGGAGAGGTGGCCCTCGCCGGTGGCCCGCAGGCTGAGCACGAAGCGGCGAGAGCCCTCGGGCAAATCCGACTGGTCGGGGTGCCAGACGATCGACGGGTTGAAGAGCGCCGCCGACTCGACGGCGTACTCTTGGGTGAAGTACGCTCCGATCAGCAGCCGTCGGTTCTCGCTCAACGGGGCGTCGGTAATCAGGTACTCGCGCACCCTCTCGAATCGCGCGAGCAAGAAGTCTCGCGGCCGCTGGTGACGGCCGTGAAACTCCTCCAGAACCTGCGCGATCAGCCGGTCGACTTCTCCCTCGGGCAACGTCGACACCCGGGCGATGATGCGCAGCTTCCGTTCTTCGGGGAACGGTACGAAGGGACGGAGGACGACTCGCTTGCTGTTGGGCGAGAGGACGATACCGGTTCTCTTAATCTGCATGCACGAGCCGTAGGGCCTTGTTGGGGTCATGCGCCGAAGCCAGGGCGGCCTCCTTCGGCGGGGCGCTGATTGCCAGAGAGGTCTCAAGCTGCTCCATCTCGGCGAGCGACATCAGGAACGCGAGCGTCGACTCGGCGCCCTGGTTCTCGTTGACGCGGCCTTCCTGGAGGCCGTCGTGGCAGCCGCCCGTGCTCGAGTCGTAAAGCGGCTGGCCGAGGTCATTGCGACAGAGGAACCAATCGAAGGCGAGATGGGCCTGGTCGATCCAGAAGGGATCGTCTTCGGCGTTGTGCGCCTCGATCGCAGCCGAGACCATGGCGTGGGCTTCGATGGGCTGTTGATCGTACGCGGCCATCGGCTCTCCCCGGCGCGAGAATCCGTTGCAGCCGATAGGGCGGAACCGGCCGTCGGGCGAGAGCTGCTGGGCGGCGAGCCAACGGAGCGAGTGCAGCCCGATCCTCAAGGCCTTCTCGTTGCCGCTCCACCGTCCGCTGAGAATCAGCGCATGGGAGAGCTTGGCGTTAGCGTAAGACGCCACCTCCTCAAACCAGGGCCACTCGTCGGTCGCGGTGCGCTCGTAGAGATCGATCAGCTTATCGGTCAGCGTGTCGCGCATCTGGTCGACGAGCCGGTCGCCGCTCAGCCGGCGGAGATACTCATGGATGCCGATCAACGCCAAGGCCCAGGTCCGCGGTGAGGTGGTCTTCGCGCAGGCCGGCAACGCTTGCTGAAAGAGCTGGACCGCCCACGACTGGAAACTCCTGCGCCGCGACCGCCCGGCGCAAGTCCCCAATGCCCAGAGGGTGCGTCCCTGCGAGTCGTCCGACCCGTCCCGCTCGAGCCACTTGCGATCGAAGCTCATGAAATTCCGGAACCGGCCGAGCTCCGGGTCGAACGCATGGTTCAGGAACGCCGCGTAGCTAGAAGCGACCTGATGCAGCCCCGGCGAGTCGGCGCCCAGCTCTTCGACAAGGACGGTCAGGATCAACGCTCGGGCGTTGTCGTCGGTGCAGTATCCCTCTTGGAAGTTAGGGAGCGAGTAGACCGCGTGCTGGAAAATCCCGGTTGAGTCGGTCATCCGCAGCACGTGGTCCAGGCGCATCTTCGGGTGGGCGAGGGGTTGCTCGTCGAGGGTCTTGATCGCCAGCGGCTTGGGGGCATCGGGCCGGCTCTGTCTTGCCCTGCGGAACGACGCCGAATAGAGGCCCGCAACATTGCTCCAAACCATGTCCCGCCCGAGCAGGTAAGCGCGCTTCCGCATCGCGTGCCGACGGGGTTCGTCGCGCAGCAGGTCGATCGTCGCATCAGCGATAGCGGCCGAGTCGCCGAACGGGACCAGGACACCCCGTCCGTCGGCGAGGAGCTCATCCGCGTGCCAGTAGGGCGTCGAGATGACCGCCTGACCGCATCCAAACGAGTAGGCCAGTGTTCCGGAGACAGCTTGCGCCTCGTTCAGATACGGCGTGATGTAGACGTCCGCGGACCCGATGAAGCTCGTCAGCTCTTCGAGGTCGACAAAACGGTTGTAGAAGACGACGTGCTTCTGGACGCCTAGCTCTTTCGCCATCCGCTCCAGCCCGATCCGATACGACTCCCCCTCGCTACGGAGGAGGCTCGGGTGCGTCGCTCCCAAGACCACGTAAACGAAGTCCGGCGCCGACCGGACGATGTCCGGCAAGGCCTTGATGACGGTCTCGATCCCTTTGTTCGGTGAGAGCAACCCAAACGTCAGACCGACCTGCTTACCGGCTAGGTCGAACTGATCCTTGTAGAAGTTGGGGTCGGCGAAAGGCCGGTCGGGGATGCCGTGGGCGATCAGATCGATCTTCTCTTCGGGGACCTTGTACACGTCACACAGTGTGACGCGGCTGCGTTCGGTCATCACTGTCAAGCGCGCCGACAAGTCGACCAGTTGTTCCATGACGCGGCGGAGCGTCTTGTCGGGCTGCGGCAGCACGGTGTGGAGGGTCGTTACGACGGGGACCCGCAGGTCGCGCAGGAGCGTCAGGATGTGAGCGCCCCCCGACCCGCCGTAGATGCCGAATTCGTGCTGAAGCGACACGACGTCGACGTTGCTGAAGTTCAAGAAGTCGGCGGCGCGGCGGTAGGAGTCCCGATCCTGCTCGGTGATCTGGAACCGCACCTCCGGCGGATACTCGTAGCCCCCGTCGATGTCGTCCACGGGAACGACAATGCACTCGGTCCCGGCGATGCTCGCGACGGCCGTGCTCAGGTCGTGCGTGAAGGTGGCGATGCCGCACTTCCGCGGCGGGTAGTCGCCGACGAAGGCGATCTTTTGAATCTCGGGGCCGGCCACGAGAGGCCTCCTTGAGGTGAGTTGGTGAGCCGTGTCAGTGCAGCGAGGCGAGCAGGGTGGCGCTGGAGAACTCCGCCGAGCCAACCGCTGTGTCCGCTGCGCCGTAGTAGGCAGTGAGGGTCGGCCCGCGGTCGATCAGCCCCGTCGGGAAAACCACGTTCGGCACGAAGCCGCGCCGCTCGTAATCGGCGACCGGCCGCATGATCGGTGCGCCCCCCCGCTTCAGGAGGCGCGCCGGGTCGTCCCGATCGAGCAGGACGGCGCCCGCACAATAGACGCCGACGCCTCCGAGCCCTGGGGAGGCGCCGCAGCCGTGGTAGACCACCAACCACCCTTCGTCCAATTCGACCGGTGGCGCGCCGGCGCCAATCCGGTCGCTCTCCCATTCGGCAAGCCCGCGAAACAGCGGCTCGTGGTCGCCCCAGTGCCGTAGATCAGGAGATCGGGAGAGCCAGATCTCGGGGCGGCAAAACTCGGTCTTTGTCGTCGGACGATGGAGCGCAACGTACCGCCCCTGGACCTTCCGAGGGAACAGGACGACGTCCTTGTTCTCCGGAGGGAAGATGACGCCGTGGCGTTCAAACGTGACGAAGTCGCTGGTCGACGCCAGGCCTGTCGCGGCGCCGTGCCGAGACACCGCAACGTAGGTGATCCAATAACGGCCCTCAATCTCGGTGATGCGGGGATCTTCCAGGCCATACTCCTCACTCGGCGACTCAGGCAGCAGCACGGGGCCCGCCGTCCAGCCGGATGCGTTCTCCTCAGAGCGCCGTAGCACTCTCAGGTGCGAGACGGATGTGAGTCGGACGAGGCGCCCTGGTCTTCGGCGGACCACACGAGGATCGCTCTGGTCGAGGTCGGCTTCGTGCACCCAGTCGACAACCGCCTCGGCGCCCTCCCCGTAACGCGGGAGGGCCACGAAGCCAGGCCGGTTGTCTCGTGACCTTTCCGCAACCCTCACGAGAAGGACGATCTCGCCGTCCACTCGGACCGCGCCGGGATTGAATGCCCCGATCACGTCGAAACGGACGTCGGAGGGCCGCAGGTCCCGGGGACCAAGCAGCCGCTGTGCCGACAAACGCAACGTCATGGACGGAATCGAGCCGCACTATTGAACCAACCCTTCTTCGCGCCCCCCTCCGGTTCGGGTGGGTTCGCTCGAGCTTCCGCGGCGCGGAGTTCCAAGCGTTTCTTGTCGGCCTTCGTGCGGTGGCATTGCGGGTGGATGCCGTCCTTCGAGTAAGAAGCGTGCCCGCAGACGGGGCACTTTTTCTGTATCTGCGACCCCAGGAGAGGCTCGGGCTTCTTCTCGCTCATCGTGGTTACTTCCTTCGGGTGTGCTGCTTCCAGAAAGGGACACTCGACTCGAAGGCGAGGCCCCTATCGACCGGCTCTGCCGATGAGAGTTGCCGGATGCGGTGGCAGCGCCAGGCCCCTCGCGAAGTCGTCGACGCGAAGAATCGCCGCCGAGCCGTCGCAGCCGTAGCGTTGCGAGTACAGGTCGACAAAACGGCCACGGTCGCCACCGATGAAGACCAGATCGTCTTCACTCAGCTTGCCCCAGGTGAGCATGACGCGTTGGCTCACGAACCGCCAATCTTGCTTGATCTGTTCCCAGTTCATCCGGGTTCTCCTATTCCAGCCGATCCGCAAGGGCGGGAAGTCGGCTCGTCTGACGACGGCCAGGGGACTCCCAAGTCCTCGCGGCGTGTGTTCGATCGCCCAACGCCAAAGGCGGAAGGGTGAGCCAATAGCTCGCCGCGTAAGCCCGGCGCCTCTCTGGGAGCTCCGATTCCCAGTCGAACTGCCGGACCGGCGACGCGTAGCTCGGTCACAGCAACGGACTCCCGAACCCGGATGCATTCACCCGCCTTACGGCTCAAAACAAGCATGTTTCCCGTCCTTGGGTTTTCGCGGCGGGCGCAGTCGGCCCATCCGCTAGAGCTGAGTTCTTGGTTCCGAAACCACGACGCCGCCTCACCCGCTTAATCCGCACCTGGACCCTCTGCGCCGCTATCGGCGGCTCCGCGAGATCGAGGAGATCCGTGGCGCCACAACATCATGCGGGGTCCGCCTCGCCTGCCTTAAGGTCGGTCCCTAAACACACCCCGGGGACCGCGGAGAGCAGGCCCCTGAGTTGCCGGCTCGAGACGCCCGGTCCGTAGGCGACTCGGAAACTGCAGTTGCCCGTATCCCGCCCGCACACCATCGGCTCACTCGTTTTGAAAACGAAGGCGGCGCTAAGCGACGCGAGAAGGCTGAGCGCCGTTTCCAACCCATCGACCACGACGAGGCAAGCGTACTCTTCGTCGCGCAGCCGGACGTCGGATTTCAAAGCGGCTTTCGTTTGTCGCCACGCTTCTTGCTTGAGTGTCAGCTTGCGGGCTCACGTTGCGCGACGCCCTTAATCCGCTTGGAGCGATGCGACACCGACTCGAAGGGCATGCCTTCGGCGAGTTCGTAACGCTCGGCACGGACAAACCAGAACGCCAAGCCGCCCGTGTTGTGAGAGGGTTTGCCCGCGGCGGCGGCCGCACGCACCCCCATCGACCCCTTCCGACCCGTCTTCTTCCACCCGCGTCGCTCCATGATGATCCGCACAATCACACCGATTGCCTGGCGGAGCCTTTTTGTCTCGAAGGGATGAACGGTGGCGAAGAAAGCGTCGAGCGCCGGAGACGCCTCGAGTTCTCGGACCACGCCGGCGAGCGGAGCGCGGTCGTGATGCACTTCGGACTCCTCCATCCTTCGCTGGCGGTCGCCATCGCTGAAGAAGGCCAGAACGTCGTCGAGCGGCTGAGCAGGATCGTTCAAGACATCGGAGAAGGTCCTACCCTGCCGATCCTCAGCGAAATCAGCGCGAGAGAGCACAACGGCAGACATCCGAGCGGCCCCTAGCTGAACCGAGTGGCGGCAGGTGCAGATACCGATATTGTATCTGCAAGATGGTGACTTGCAAGCCTCGACTACTCCAGAACTCGGAACTCCCAGCCGCTGCGCTGCTACTGCCTGTGCAGCCCACACGCAGAACGACAGTGCCTAACTGGCCCCAAAACCTGTACCAGCAGCTATGAGAGTACGGATTGGTTGAATCCGACGCCTTCGCGAAGCGGCGCCACGAAGCGTCATCGACACCCGGCGACCGCGCCCGACCCGGCGAAGCGTTCGCCGGACACCCGCTCCAGTCGCCGCGTGCCCCAACGCGTAGGCGCCGCCCGCGTCGACGGCCGCCGTTAGCGAGGCCACACCAAGTCGGGCGTCCTGCCGCGACTCACCCTTGCCGTTGGTCACGGCCGCGGGCCCCACCTCTATCCGGACCCGAGCAGATGCCGATCGACTCCCCGGGTTCGACCTCGTCGCCCGCGTCGGGGACCGCCGTCACTGCGACGCCTGCCACCAACTCACCAGCAAGGACACCAGGCTGATGATGGCCGCTGTCAGGATCAGGTAGTACATGGTCCCGTACTTCAAGTGCAGCGCTCCCAGCGCGCCCATCAGCCGCGACACGTCCTTGCCCTCGGTGCGGACGATCCCCGCGAAGCCCCACGCGGCTTGTCTCGTCCAGACGCCGAACAGCAGCAACAGCAGGCCGCCGATCGCCATGCCGATCGCAGACACCGCCAAGGGCGACGACCAAGAGCCTCCTTCGAGTGCAATCTTGAGGGCGTCCATCTGCTCTGCCGCTATGCCGGCCTTCTCGGCAGCCTCGAGCATCCGATCGGGGTTGCGGCTCATGACTAGCGCGCTCACGCCGTTGACCATCTGCAGCAAGCCGAACAACAGCAGCAGCATGCCGACCATGCTCATCTTCAGGGCCAGGCCGCCGATGGTTCGATTCTGTTCTTCGCTGAATTCGTACTCGGTTGAGGGAGTCTCCGTTTCGGACATCGGTCCAGCCCATTTCGGTGGAGGAAGAGAGATTCGTCACAGCGAGAAAGCCAAGACGCCAGGCGCTTCGTTGGGCGGACGCCTCGGGCTCTTCGAGGCGGACCAACCGGTAGTTTCCCGTCGGGTCCGCACGACAGTGCAGGAGCGCCTGTCGAGAGGACGTCGCGCGGATGCATCGAGGTAGCGACCCGCGTTGCGAGATCGTACTCCGCCCGCCCCGCAGGGCGTAGGGGACGTCCGCGCTCGCCTACCACCCCTCACCCTCTGGCCCCACGAGGGGCAGCGGGGCGACGCCTCCTCCGACTTCATGCCGGCTTCATCCCGCCGTACTGCCGGCGCCAACGCGCGTTCGTCGACTCTCCACCTCCATCGCTTGCAGCACGGCCGACGGGTCCTTCTCGGCGCTGGGCATCGCGTGCGCGTCGCGGAGCTTCTTCACGATCTGCTCCGGGCGGTGCCGCTCTCGATCGTAGATCCGTCGACGGGCTTTAGCCCCATATTCGTCAGCCGCCGACGGCGCGAACAACCTCCTGGGCTACGCCCACGGACAATCGGCCGACGACGCGTGTCACTCGATCACTGAGCCTTCCGCGGCCGACGGTCCGTGCCACCCGCGAGACTGAAAAACGCAGGGAATTCCGCCCACGAAACAACCCGATGGACCAAGATGCGACGATAAGTGGCTTGTTCGCGCCATCAGCGAAAGCGTAGAGTGCGGCTTGGTCCGCAGGGTAGGCTCCCGTGAAAGCGCCGCCCTTGCCCGTTTAATCTCGATTGAGAGTTCATGCGACTCGCTGATTTTATCACGGCCAATCGAGAGCCGATTCTCCTCGAATGGGAAGCGTTTGCTCGGGAGATTGACTCTAGCCACGAGATGGACGTGCTTGCCCTGCGCGACCACGCAGAAGAAATCTTGCTCGCGACGATTCAGGATATGCGGTCCGCGCAGAGTGCGTCCGAGCGTACGGCCAGGTCTCGGGGGCACTTCGGTGGGAACGACGGAGCGGCTCTGGAGGGGGCCTCCGAGCAACACGCCATCGATCGGCTCGGCTCCGGCTTCAACCTGCTAGAGGTGGTCTCGGAGTATCGGGCGTTGCGCGCGAGCGTGCTCCAGCAGTGGCACGATCATGGGTTCCCGTCGCATGATAGCGATGTCGACGACGTGACTCGCTTCAACGAGTCCATCGACCAATCTCTTGAAACGGCGGTTCGCAGTTACACGAAGCGGGTCGACCAGTCGCGCGACCTTTTCCTGGCGATCCTCAGCCACGACCTCCGGAATCCGCTGAACTCTATCTCTATGTCGGCCTCGTTGCTCCCGCACTTGGGCCCCCTCGCGAATGAAGCCATCGAGGTCGCTTCTCAGATAACAACCGACGCCGGCGTGATGGCGAGGATGATCAGCGATCTTCTCGACTACACACGCACGCGGCTCGGAGCGGGGATGCCCGTTTCACCGGCCCCGATGGACCTGAGAGCGCTCTGCCATGAGTTGCACCGAGAGTTCGTAACCGCCCACCCTGATCGGCAAATCCGACTCCGGGCAGATAGCGAAGTCCGCGGCAGCTGGGATCGGGATCGCCTGCGTCAGGCGATTTCCAACCTCATGGGAAATGCCATCCAGCACAGCCCCGACAGCGCCCCCGTTGACCTGACACTCCGTGGCGAGAACGCTAACGCCATCGTGACGGTCCACAATGGTGGACCGCCCATCCTCCCAGGGGAGCTGGCGAGGATCTTCGATCCTCTCGTGCGGGGTTCTAGCGCCGACCACCCCAGGGCCAACCGCACAGGCAGCATCGGGTTGGGCCTCTACATCGCCCGAGCCGTTATCGAATCGCACGGCGGCGCCATCACGGTGGTGTCCTCCCAGCAAGCCGGAACGACATTCACCCTGTCTCTGCCATGCGCATCGGCGGAGATATCGTCGCGAGTCAACGCGACGGCAAAGAACCTTCCTAGCGGCCGGTTGCAGTAATCAAACCGTGCGGTTGGTCCGTTGCTTGTGAGCGAAGCGGAATCGGCTGCGCCTCATCGGGGCGACCCAGCTGCGGATGGGGGGGCGGGTCGCGGAGCCGTTTCTCAAAGCCGGTGTGGCGCCGACTCAGCCAGTTCAGCCAAACAGGCTGTTAAGTAACGCCGGGTGATCCTGTGAGAGGAGGCCGCGGCGGGGTGGCACGCTAATTCGGGCGCCGCTGTTGGCTCGCCAGCAGCGCGAAGCGGGCGCCAGTCCACCACCCAACTCCGCGTGACTCAACCCGAGTAGTCTCGTCGTCCCGGCCAGCCATCGACCGGTAGCGGCCGCAGCAAGCCGGGTTCCTCGGGCTCTGCGGCGGAGTGTTGCAGCGGCGCCTTGCTGCCCCGCTTGGTCCGCGGGCACGCCTTCACCGCGTCGGCGGGTCAGCCACGGCAATAGATTAGCGCGGCCAATTCGCGTCGGCCACGCCGCGGGTCGGCGACAATTGGCGGATTTCGCGTTCGCCGGCTTGGCAGCGTATCGGCCGGGTTACGCGACACGACTGGCGACTGCGGAGCCGCGTTTCGTTACTTTCGGGGGCTCCAAGAGCGAGGTGTAACGGATCAGAAGTCGTTAATTGGCAGGCGCTTAGGATGAGAATTGGGGTTTTAAGCGTGGCGCGCGCTTCGACAGGCGTGTCGCGTTTCGTTTCGAAACCGCGGCGACGCGCAACAAAAAAGCCGGGCCCTACGAGCGAGCGGCTCGCGGGGCCCGGCCAGCTTGGATTAAGGCGACTCGACCTCCGACGGCGGCGCGAATAGCGCGGGCGCCCCGGGATTGAACGTCGCCTAGTGAGTGGGAGGCTTCGGGCTTCGGGCTTCGGGCTGTTGGCGCCATTCCTTTCCTGAAGCCCGGCGCCTGACGCCTGAAGCCCGGCCGTCAGGCCGACTTCTTCTCTGGTTCTCCGAACAGCTTTTCGCGGCCGGCGACGATCGCTTCGGTGACCGTGTAGTGCTCGCCGCGGGGTTGGTCGGGCAGGTCGAACATGATGTCGAGCATGACGTTTTCGATGATCGACCGCAGGCCGCGGGCGCCGGTCTCGCGCTCGTGGGCGCGTTGGGCGATCGCGGTTAGTGCGCCGGGCGTGAAGTGCAGCTCGGCGTCCTCCATGGCGAACAAGCGTTGGTACTGCTTGGTAAGGGCGTTGTTCGGCTCGGTGAGCACGCGGACAAGAGCCGATTCGTCGAGAGGACGCAAACTGCTGACAACCGGCAGGCGGCCGACCAGCTCGGGGATCATGCCGAACTCGATGAGGTCGTCGGCGTTGACCTGCGAGATCGCCTCGGCGAACGAGACCTCGTCGTTCTGCTCGAGGTCTTGGCTGAAGCCGATCGACCGCTTGCCCAGCCGCTTGCGGACCACGTCCTCCACGCCGGCGAACGTGCCGCCGCAGATGAAGAGGATGTTGGTGGTGTCGATCTGGATGTACTGCTGCTCGGGGTGCTTGCGGCCGCCTTGGGGGGGGACGTTGGCCGTGGTCCCTTCGAGCATCTTGAGGAGGGCCTGCTGCACGCCCTCGCCGGACACGTCGCGGGTGATCGACACGTTCTGGCTGGTTTTGCCGATCTTGTCGATCTCGTCGATGTAGAGGATGCCGCGTTGGGCGGCCTCGACGTCGAAGTCCGCGGCGTGGAGCAGCTTGAGCAGGAGGTTCTCGACGTCCTCGCCGACGTAGCCGGCCTCGGTCAGCGTGGTGGCGTCGCCGATGGCGAACGGCACGTTGAGGCTGCGGGCGAGGGTCTTGGCGAGGAGCGTCTTGCCGCAGCCGGTGGGGCCGACCAGGAGGATGTTGGACTTGTCGATCTCGACGTCGGACTCGTCCTCGGCGGCCACCAGGCGCTTGTAGTGGCTGTGCACGGCGACGGCCAGCACGCGCTTGGCGGAGTCTTGGCCGATGACGTAGTTGTCCAGCTCGGCGACGATCTCCCGCGGCGAGGGGATCTTGGTGAACAGCGCCTTGCTGGCGCCGCGGCGTTTGCGTTCTTGGTCGAGGATGCTCTGGCAGAGCTCGATACACTCGCCGCAGATGTAGACGTCGCCGGGGCCTTCGACGAGGGGCCCGACGTCGCGGTAGCTCTTGCGACAGAACGAACAGAATGCGTTCTTCTTCGACGCGCCGGTGCGACGCGTGCTCGTGATATCCTTACCCGAAGGCATGACAACTCCTTACCCGTCTTGCGTGACAGTGCCGCGGCGGTGTGCCGGGCGCCGTGGTTCGTGGTGCCGCTCGATGCTCGCTCGCCGAGGGGGAGGGGTCGCAACCAGCTTCGGGGGGAGGCGGCGTGCGTCCCGACGCCACGCCTCGGTCGATGAACCGGCGGTCCGCCGGGTCGTGACCGACCCAGCCCCGAACGCTCTTGACTCTCTGCGACAGCTCCTTCTCGGTTTGCTCACCTCACGCCAGGCGGGGCTTCCTTGTCCACGCTCTTCAGTTCGAGCAGTGCAAACGTCCGTGTGTACGAGACGCCGACGAGAATCGTTCATCGGTCCTCCCGCGTGCTATCGCCACCAGCAGGGGGCGCCGCGTCACAACCCCCCCGCGCGGCGCCGCCCGCCGCTCCGGACGGCTCTCGCTGTTCAGACTGAGCCGCCCTTCCCTCGCCGGGCGACGGGGCCCCCGCGGCCCGCTTCTGCTGCCGCTCCGCCACGAAGTGCGTCGCCTCGCGCAGCGTCTGCCGAGCGTCGGCCGACAGCTCCTGGGCCGCGGCGGCGCTGTTTTCTGCCTGCAGAAGCGGCGCCAGTTTGGCCTTGATGTGCTGGAACTCGCCCGTGCTCAGCCCGCCCCGCTCGTGCAGGTCGCGGAACTGGCTCATCAGCTCGCTCGCCCGATCGCCGGCGCCCTGGCCGTACGCGTCGCGCCAGCTCGGGGCCAGGCGCTTCGTCCAGTAGAACAACAACGCGCCGAGCAGCGTCGTCACGCCGAACAACGCGATCGCCTCGGCGGCGGCCGGTATGGTGAATGCGGCGAACAAGCCGTCCTCTCCCGTATCCTGCTGACTGACCCGCTAGCTTATCCCAATCGGAAGGGTTCCCGCACGCCCGTTCCGCGACTTTTTCTCTACCCCGCGGACTTCCACCCGAAGCCGCACGGTCCACCCTAAGCCCCACCGCAGCTTACCCCAACCGCGCGGACGACCGCCCGCGTGGAGGGTGGCGTTCCCCCCGGCCGATACCTGCCGATGGGCCGGCCGCGCCGCCCGCGCGTCGGCCATCGAGCGAGCGAGGCATTATTCGCGATCAACAAGCCGGTGGGACGGATCGAGTGACGACGCTGCCGGCCATCGACCGACCTACCCGCCGCGGCCTTGGGCTGCTGGCCGCGCTGGTGGGCGTGGCTTCGGCGGCGGCCGGGGCGCCGGTCCTGCCGCCGCCGGTGGTTTCGCCGCGGCTCGACTTCACGATCCCCTACCGCTGGACAGGCCCGACCACCGGCACGCAAGAAGTGGTCCTCTTCTACTCGGCCGACGAGGGCCGCTCTTGGCGCCGGGCCGGGTCGGCCGCCCCGCACGTGCGGGCCTTCGCGTTCAGGGCGCCGGCCGACGGGGAGTACTGGTTCGCGATCCGCAGCTACGACGGCGCCGGCCGCGCGACCCCCCCTGCCCCGCTCGGGCCCGAGATGCGTGTCGTCGCCGACACCGAGTCGCCCCGCGTCGAGCGGTTCGACGCCACGCTGGTTGGCGGCCGCCTGCGAGTCGACCTAGCCGCCACCGACGCGCGGAGCTTCGGCGAATCGCCGGCGACGATCTACGCGCGAGCCGACGGCCAACCCGCGTGGGCGCCGCTGGAGGTTCGCTCGGCGGCCACCGGCGGCGGCACGGCGCTGGAGGTCACCGCCGAGTGGACGCCGCCGGCCGGGACCAGCCGGGTCGAGGTCCGCGCGGCGGTCGCCGACGCGGCCGGCAACCGGGCCGAGCAGACCGCCACCGCGGGCCCGAGCACAAGCGGCCCGGCGCCGCAGAGCGTCGCCACCGGCTCGCCGCTCGACAGGGCGTGGTCGGCCTTGGCAGGCGCGGCGCCAGGCGGGCCGCCGCCACAACCCGCCGCAGCCAGCAGCGACCCGTTCGTCGTGGCCGAACGCAACCGCCCCGCCGCGCTCCCCGCCGCGCCGCCCGGCGGCGCCGCCGCCCCGGACGCTCTCCGCCGCGGCGAAGGCCGGTCGACGGCCTGGCCGGCCGAGGTCGCGAAGCTCACGCCGCTGGGGGGCGCCGATGGCCCGCCCGCCGGCCGCGGCGCGTCGGCCTTCCGCTCGGCCGGCTTCCGGGTCAGCGACCCCTTCGCCCGCTCCGACAGCGGGGCGCCCGCGCTGAGCGTTGGCGGCTTGGCCGACGCGCCGCCGGCTCGGCTGGTCAACAGCGCGGAATTCGAGTTCGAATACGAGCTCGAAGACTCCGGCCGCTGGGGAGTGGCGAACGTCGAGCTGTGGGGCACCGACGACGGCGGCCGCAGTTGGCGCCGCTTCGCGATCGACAGCGACCGCCAGAGCCCGATCCACGTGGTCACGCCGGGCGAGGGGACCTACGGGTTCCGCTTGGTCGTCGAGTCGGTCGGCGGCCTCGGGGCGGCGCCCCCGCAGCCGGGCGACGCCCCCGAGGCGGTCGTCCGGGTCGACCTGCACGCGCCGCGCGTGGCGATCCGCTCGGTCCAGCAAGGCGACGGTTACTTCGCCGACCAACTGTCGATCGATTGGACCGCCGACGACGAGCACCTGGCCGACCACCCCATCGCGTTGTCCTACAGCAACCGCCCGACCGGGCCTTGGATCCCGATCGCGACCGGCTTGGCCAACTCCGGGCGGCACGACTGGCGGCTGCAGCGACACCTGCCCAAGCGGCTGTACGTGAAGCTCGAAGCGGCCGACGCGGCCGGCAACACCGCTTCGGCCATCACGTCCGAGGCGATCGAGATCGACGTGCCGACCGCTTCGGGAAGCCTCAGGGGGGTCCGGTCACGATAGCTGGGCGGGCGAGGGGGATGACCGAAGGACGAAATCCGCGCCGCGCCGGGCCGGCCCCGTTAGAATGAGAGCCCGTCGAGCGGTCCGGACCGCGGCGACGCGGCCCCCTTGAGCCACCACTTTGACGAGCACCCCCTCATGATCCGGCCCCCCGTTGTGCGCCTCGGCTTGGCGCTCGGTCTTCTGGCGGCCCCGTCCGGCGCCGTGGCGGCCCACATCGATAGCTTCGCCGACGGCGCCCTCTCCGCGTCGGGCACGCCGTTGCTGGTCGCCCAAACCCAGACGGGCCTCGACGCCGCGGCGGTCATCGGCGGCGCCCGGTACGTGGAGGCCGAGCACCCGGGCGCGCTGGTCATCGACACCGCGTCGGGATCGCTGGCCTTCGATCATGCCGGACCGGGCGTCGGGATCCCGGTCGTGCAGTACGGCTCGTTCCGCGCGTCGCTCTCGCCGCTGGGGGCCGACCTGACCGACGGCGGCGCGTCGGACCGTTTGCTGATCCGCGTCAGGGAGAGCCTGCCCGACGGCCAGACGCCGCTGGGCGTCACGATCCAGCTCCAGTCGGGGGCCTCGCAGGGCGAGACTTTCGGCGCCGGGGGCGTGGCGGTCTTGCTGCCGGCTTCGGCCACTCCGTTCGTGATGTCGGTCCCGCTGGACGCGATCGACGGGCCCATCGACTTCACCGATGTCGACGGCCTGGCGTTCAACTACTTCCTGCAGCGCGGCGGGAGCCTGGTTATCGACGCGATCGAGTCGGGCTCGATCCCGCTTGGTGATCTCGACGCCAACGGCGCCGTCGAGCCGATCGACTACGTGCAGTACGAGCGCTTCTACGGCTCGGACACCTTCGTAGCGGCCGACGCCAACGGCGATGGCGTCGTCGACGCGGCCGACTACACGATTTGGCGCGACAACCTCGGGCCTCCCGCGGCGGCCGTCCCCGAAGCGGCGAGCCTCGCTATCGGGGTGATCGCGGCGGCCCCCTTGTCGATCGCGCGGCGACGGCCGTAACTGGGGGGGCTGCCTGCGACCCCCCGACCGGCGCCCCCCGACCGCGTGTGAAGGATGGCTACTCGCTCCGAGACGGGCCTCGCCTACCTGCTGTCGCCCACCGAGCCGCCCGGGGCGATGGTGGCGATCAGTGGCGACGACCAGTTCGTGCGCCGCGAGGTGCTCAAGGCCCTCCGGGGCGTGCTCTGCGCGGGGCCCGACGACCTCGACTGGCGTGTGTTCGACGGGGCGACCGCCGACTGGCGCGACGTCGCCGACGGGGTCGCTGCGCGGAGCCTTTTCGGCGGCGGCAGGCCGGTGGCCGTCGTCGAAGAAGCCGACCCGTTCGTGACCCGCTACCGCGATCAGCTCGAGGCGTTCGCCACTAGCAAGCCGGCCGGCGTGGTGGTGATCGACCTGAAGTCCCTGCCGGCCTCGACCCGGCTGGCCAAGGCCATCGGCGAGCACGGCCTGCTCGTCGCTTGCAAGTCGCCCGACCGCGGCGCCGAAGCGGCCCGCCACCGCCGCGACGCCGGCAAGTGGCTCACGAAGAGGGCCGCCGAAGCGCACCGCGTTCGAGTGACCGGCGAAGCGATCGACGCCCTGCTCGACCTGCTGCCGATGGACCTGGGCGTCGTCGACCAAGAGGTGGCGCGGCTCGCCCTGCTCGCCGGCGACGGCGCCGCGATCGACGCGAACCTGGTGCGCGACAACGTGGGCGGCTGGCGGGTCCGCACCGCGTGGGAGCTGGTCGACGCGGCCGCCGACGGACGCATCGCCGAGGCGATCGCGCAGCTCGACCGGTTGCTCCTTGCCGGCGAGCAGCCGATCGGCGTGCTCGCGCAGCTCGGGTCGACGCTCCGCAAGTTCGCCGCGGCCGCGGCCCACGTGGATGCGGCAGAGCGGGCCGGCGGCAAGCCCTCGCTGCCGGCGGCGTTGCGGGCGGCGGGCTTCGCCCCCTTCAAGCTGGCCGACGCGGAGCGCCAGCTCCGCCGGATCGGGCGCCGCCGCGCGTCGCAGCTGAGCGAGTGGGTGCTGCAAGCCGACCGCGCGATGAAGGGCCACAACAGCGCCCCGGCCCGGGCCCGTGTCGAGCTAGAACGGCTGCTGTTCCGCCTCGCCAACGAAACGCCCCGCCCCTAAGCCGGTCCTCTCGTCGGCCGCCCGCGTTTCCGTCGCTGCTCCTCCCACGACTGAGCTTGCCGCAGGCGGCGGCCCTCCCCTACGCTCGGCCGCCAATCGCCCGATGGGGGGAAGGACGCCTCCCGACATTGGCCAACGGACCACGGACGGCGCCGCGATGCGCAACGAGTTGACCCACCGATTGCTAGCGGTTGTCGTGATAGCCGCCGTGGGGTGCACCCCGTTCGGCCGCCGCAGCAGCGTGCTAGCCAAGGCGCACGCGATCGGGGAAACGACGCTCGGCCGGCACAAATCAGCGCCGTCCGGCGAGGGGATCGAAGCGGTCGTTAGTCCCCTCAGCGGCCCGGCGCCCGAGGTCACCGAGAAAGAAGCTATGGCGCAGATCGCGCCGGGCCTCGGGCAACTGGCCGAGGGAGACCCCGCTCTGCACGCGGAGGTCCTCGAGAAGCTGAGCATCGCGCCGCCCGCGTTGTGGTCGCTGACGGTCGAGCAAGCCATCGGCACGATGCGCTACCGCCAGCACATGGCCGCCCCGGACCGCCTGCTCGCCGAAACAACGCCGGTGGCTCTGCCCCCCAAGCCGGCGCAAGACCGCGAAGTCGTGCAAGCCAGCGCCGAGAGCCCCGCGTCCCTGCCGCCGACGGAGTCAGCGGCCAACGATTCGACGCGGGCGTACGTGGTCAACGGCGCCGGACAGCCCCACCCGGCCGTGATCAACAACGTGCACGCGGCGCAAGGCTCGGCGGCGTACCCGCTCACCAGCGAGCCCAGCTCAGCGGCGATCGCTTCGGCCACGGCGCCCCCTTCCGGCGCCGCCCGCCCCGCCCCGCCGGAGGAACCGACGGACTGGCGCGGGCGAGTGGCGTCGGCGATCGAGTCGCTCGAATCGACCGCGTCGCAGCGGCCGCGCAACACGGCCGAGGCGCACGACCAGGTCCGGCTGCGGCTGTTGCGGCTCGCGCTGGGCGAAACGGAACAAGCGGTCGAGCCGCCGGCGGGGCTGTCGGTCGCCGAGCAGCAGTTCTGGTCGAACGAGCTGTGGGCCCTGGCGACGTTGCTCGACGAGGCCAGCGGCGCCGACCCGATCGCCCGCGCCGACGCGGCGCTGCGGCACCAAAGCGAGGCCTCCGCGAAGCTGCGCGAGACAGGCAGCCTGCAGGTCCGCAACCTGGTGGCGGTCGAGAAGGTCTACGGCTTCGGCGCGTACGAGCCGGCGACCACGGCCGCCTACGCGGCCGGCGAGCGTGTGGTGCTCTACGCAGAGATCGACAACTACACAAGCAAAGCCGCTCCGGACGGCTACCGCACGTCGATCGCAAGCCGGTACCGGCTGCTCGACTCGGAAGGCCGAGAGGCGGCCGCCGGCGACTTCCCGGTCGACGTGGACGACCTCTGCCTGTCGCGCCGCCGCGACTTCTATATCCAGTACGCGGTTTCGCTTCCCAGTGACCTCGAGCCCGGCGAGTACCGCTTGGAGCTCACGGTGACCGACCGCTTGGGCGACAAGATCGGCGCCGACGAGTTGAACCTGACAGTGAAGCAGCGCTAGCCTGCAACAGCCCGCCCAATTCGTGCGGATTTCGCCCCCCGGCTCCGGAACCAGCGTGCGGCGGCCCACGTAACAACGAGACCATGCTCGCCATTGCCCGCAACCGCCGCCACCTGATCGCCCGCCTGTTGGTGGCGGCGCTCGTCGCGGTGCTGGTGACGCCCGCCGGCGCGTGGGAGACTTGCTGCTGCCAGCCAGCCAGCCAGCCGCCCGGCTCTTTGCAGTCGCAGGCGGCTGAACCGGCCGCATCGCAAGGCGGCGGCTGCCCGCATCGCAGCGAAGCGGCTGCCTGCAGCTCTTCCGGAGCCGCCGCCGCCGCCGAGTCCGACGCCTGCGGTCAGCCGCTGTCCAACGGGTGCGGATGCGAAGGCTGCCCAGTCGCCAGCCCGACCCCACCGCGGCAGGCCGCCCCGGTCGATCACCCGCAGCCCGTCGCAACCGCGGCGGCGCCGCCGGTGCTACTTACCGCCGAGGCGCCCTATTACAAGCATTCCCCGCCGCTGCCCGCGGCGTTTGCTCTGCGAGACTTTCAGGCGCTCTTCTGCCGGTGGGTCATTTGAATCGCGCAGGTCGACACCCCGTCTAGCGTGCTCTAAGCGCGCCATTGACGAGCGGTCGGCCAACCGAAGCTGTCTGCCAAAGCGTTTCGCGATTCATTACCTCTCTGGGCGCAGAACCGGTCGGCGAAAGACTCCGACCACGCCCGGAACCATTCCCACGATCTACCGGAGATTTCTCTCATGGCTCGTATCCTGATGCTGTTCGGCTTGGCGGCGATGCTCTCGTTTGGGGCTCGCGCGATCCCGACCGAGGCGGGGCCTGTCGACGACACGGCGGTTGCGGCTTGTTGCTGCGGCGATTCTTGCGAGTGCGAAGACTGCACCTGCGACGCCAACTGCCCGGGCGGCGATGAGTGCTGCTGCAAGTCTGGCGAATGCTGTGACGATGGCAAGTGCTGCGACGATGGCCAGTGCTGCGACGGCGACAAGTGCTGCGACGAAGGTTGCTGCGATGGCGACAAGGCCACGGCCGACGACGCCACCGCCAACGGGGCGAAGCCGTGCTGCGGCGGCGCTTCGTGCAAGGCCGACAAGTCGGCGGCGTGACCGTCTCACCGATAGCGGATTGAAGCAAACCGAACCCCTCGGTCCGACGCACGGGCCGAGGGGTTTTTCGTGCCGCCACGCCATGCTCTGCTGGACGGATGCAAAACCGGTTTACTCCTTGGCGCCTGGCCCGGCGCGGGCTTTGGGCGCGCCGCGCGGCCCACGCGACGGTGGCCGCTGGCGTCGTCGTGGCGACGGCCGTGTTGGTCGGGGCGTTGGTTGTCGGCGAGTCGGTCCGCGGCAGCCTGCGTGGCCTTGTCGAAGAGCGCCTAGGCAGGGTCCAGACGTCGCTCACCCCGGGGCGGTTCTTCGGCGCCGGGCTGGCGGACCTGCCCGACGCGATCGGAGCGGCCCCGCTGATCGTCGCGCCGGCCTCGATCGGCGCCCGCTCCGACGGCGAGAGCCGGCTCGCCAGCGGGGTCACCTTGATCGGCTGCGACGAGCGGTTCTTCTCGCTGGGTGAGTTCCCCATCGGGGGCGAGGCCCGCGGCGGCGCGGTGCTCACCGAGGCGGTCGCCACGGAGCTCGGCGTGAAGGAGGGAGACTCGATCGTGCTGCGCGCCGGGCTCGCGTCGGCGTTGCCGGCCGACAGCCCGCTCGGCGAGAAGCTCGACACGATCGGTTCGACTCGTGTGAAGGTAGCGGCCGTGGCGCCGCCGCGCGGCCTGGCGCGGTTCTCCCTCACGCCGACCCAAGCCCCGCCCCGCAATGTGTTCTTGCCGCTGGCGGCCGCTCAGCGTCTGGTGGGCGCCGAGGGAAAGGCGAACACCCTCCTCGCAGCGGCCGCTCCCGAGGAGGTGGCCGGCGCGCTGTCGCCGCGGCTCGTCGACTACGGCTTGCAGTTGGGCGAGGTCCGCCCCGGCGTGTGGCAGCTAGAGGCCGAACAACTCGTGCTGCCCGCCGCGGTCGTCGAAGCGGCCCGCAGCGCGTGGTCCGGCCACCCGATCGCCGAGGCCACCACCTACCTGGCGAACACGATCCGGCTGGGCGATCGCTCGATCCCCTACTCCACCGTGACCGGCGTCGATGGGGCCGCGTCGTTGGTCCCCGTCGCCGGCCTGGCCGACGGCGAGGTCGCCCTGTCGAGCTGGGCCGCCGAAGACCTCGGCGCCAAGGTTGGCGACCGGGTCACGCTCACTTACTACGAGCCCGAGAGCACGCACGGCGTGCTCAGCGAGGCGGCCCCCGTGACGCTCCGCGTCGCGCAGATCGCGCCGCTCGAGGGCCCCGACGGCGCGCCCACCGCGGTCAACGACCCGCGCTGGACGCCGGAGCTCGAGGGCGTCACCGACGCCGAGTCGATCAACAACTGGGACTTGCCCTTCGAGCTCGTCGAGCCGATCCGCGACGCCGACGAGGATTACTGGGACCAGTACGGGCCGACCCCGAAGGCGTTCGTTGCGTTGGACCTTGCCCAGCGCCTGTGGGGTTCGCGGTGGGGCCAGACGAGCCTGCTCCGCACCGCGGCGCCCGAGGCGAGTCGCGACGGGCTCGCCGAGGCGCTGCTGCGGGCGATCGACCCGGCCGATCTGGGCTTCGCCCCCGTAGCGATCCGCTCGGCGAGCTTGCGGGCCGCGTCGGGCAACACGCCGTTCGACGTGCTGTTCTTGCTCTTCAGCGTGTTCTTGATCGGGTCGTCGCTGCTGTTGATCGCGCTGCTGGTGTGGTTGGCGATCGACAACCGCCGGCGCGAGCTGGGGGTGTTGGGCGCGGTGGGGTTCGATCGCTCGGCGGTCCGCAGGGTGCTGCTCCGCGAGCTCGCGCCGGTCGCTGGCGTGGGGGCGATCGTCGGCGCGGGGATCGGCGTGCTGTACGCGGCCGCCATGCTGTACCTGCTGCGGACCGTGTGGGTCGCGGCGGTGGGCGCGCCGTTCTTGCGGCTGCACGTTGGCGCGGCGAGCCTGGCCGGCGGGGCGTTTGCTGCGTGGCTCGTCGCGCTGGGGGCCATCTGGTTGGCCGTGCGACGCGCTACCAAGGCGCCGCCGCGCGTGCTGCTCGCGGCCGGCGGCGACCAACGCCCGCCGCACGGCGGCCGCCACGCGGCTTGGTCCGGCGGGGCCGCGCTGGCGTGCTTGGCGCTGGCGGGAGTGGCCACGATGGCCGGCGGCCGGCAACAGGGCGAGGCGGCCGCCGGCGCGTTCTTCGGCGGCGGCGCGCTGGCGCTGGCCGGGCTCCTCTGTGGGATCTACTACCTGAACCAAAACGGATTCAAGCGAAGCGGCGCTGCGGGCCGTGAAGGGCTCACGCTCTCGCGCCTGGCGCGGCTCAACCTGCGGCGTCGGCCCGGGCGGTCGCTGTTGACGGTCGGTCTGATCGCGTCGGCCAGCTTCCTGCTGCTGGCCACCAGCGCGTTCCGCCTGCCGCCAACCGAGGAGGGCGTGGGGGGGTTCGACCTGATCGTGTCGACCGACCAGCCCATCTACTACGACCTGGCGACCGACGACGGGCGGTGGGAGCTGGGCTTCGGCGCGAAGCAGTCCGAGCTGCTGGCCGACGCGCGGGTGTACGCCATGCGTGTCGAGCCGGGGGAGGACGCCAGCTGCCGCAACCTGTTCCAGCCGCGTCAGCCGCGCGTGCTCGGCGTGACCGAGCGCTTCCGCGAAGAGGCCGCCGATTCGCCCACGCCCTTTGCGTGGGCCGAGAACGCCGCCGAAGACAGAGCGGCGCCGTGGTCGTGCCTCGACGCGGCGGTCGCCGACGCCGTGCCGGTGGTGCTCGACTTCAACACGGCCGTTTACTCGCTGAAGCTGTACGGCGGGGTCGGGTCGCGGTTCACGGTAAACGACGGGGCCGGCGCGGCGGTCACGCTGGAGGTCGTCGGGCTGCTGAAGAACAGCGTGCTGCAGGGCGACGTGCTGATGCGCGAGGCGGACTTCTTGCGGCTCTACCCGTCGGCTTCGGGCTTCCGCTTGTTCTTCGTCGACGCCCCCGGCGGAGCCGACCAGCTCGCGGCCGTGATCGAGGACGTGCTGGCCGACTACGGCGCCGACGCGGTCGACGCCCGCCGTCGGCTGGCCGAGTTACTCGCCGTGCAGAACACCTACTTGTCGACGTTTCAGGCGCTCGGCGGGCTGGGTCTGGTGCTCGGGGCGGTCGGGCTGGCGGTCGCCCAGTTCCGCAACCTGCTCGAGCGGCGCGGCGAGCTCGCGCTGATGCGCGCCGGCGGCTTCCCGCGGCGGCGGCTGCGGCGGCTGGTGCTGATGGAGAACCTCACGCTGCTGGGGCTCGGCTTGGCTTGCGGCGCGGCGGCAGCGGCGGCGACGCTCGCCCCGCTCTCGGCGGCCGAAGGCGCCCGCCCGCCTTGGCTGACGGTCGCGCTGCTGATCGGCTTCACGCTGGCCGTGGGCCTGGTGGCGGCGCGCCTGGCGGCCCGACGCGCGCTGGCCGCGCCGCTCACGGCGGCGCTGCGTGGCGAGTAGGCCCACGCTGGCCGTTGGGCCGGCGGCGCTTTAGAGTGCCCGGTTCGGACGCCCCCTCCCCGTGGTTGAGAAAGCTATGCAAGGCCCGCTGCTCATCGTCGCTTCGATCTGCCTGACGGTCCTGTCGTGGGGCTTGTACGGCCCGACGCTGCACCGCGGGCAAGATGGCATGGCGCTGGTCGATGGCGAGTTTGCGCGGCTGCGGCCGCTGATGTGCGTGGGGCTCGCTTACTTCCTGATCGCGGTCATCGTGCCGACGGTCTTGCTGTCGACCCGCGGTGAGAAGGGCGGATGGAGCGCCGGCGGGATCGTTACGAGCCTGCTCGCGGGTTGCCTGGGGGCGGGCGGGGCGCTGGGCATCATCACGGCGTTCACGTTCGGCGGGCGGCCCTCGTACGTGATGCCGCTGGTGTTCGGCGGCGCGCCGGTCGTGAACGCGTTCATCACGATCTTCCTCGCCGGGAAGCTCAAGGAGATCGGGCCCGTTTTCTTGGCGGGCCTGCTGATGGTGGTCATGGGGGCGGTCACCGTGCTCGTGTTCAAGCCGGCGCCGCACAAGCACGTCGACCCGACGCTCGTCGAAACGGTCGAAGTCGACAACGCGCCGCCGGACAACCGGAACGTGCCCGGCGGCAACTTCATCTTGCAAATCATGGCCACCTGCGGCGTGATGCTCTGCTGGGGCTCCTACGGCCCCGTGCTGCACAAGGGGCAAGCGCTGATGGGCCAGAGCAAGATGCGCCCCTTCCTGTGCGTCGGCCTTTCCTACTTCCTCATCGCGGTGCTGGTGCCGTGGCTGTTGCTAGGCGGGCCGGTGGAGGAAGCGAGCGTGTTCAACTGGTCCGGCACGCTGTGGAGCCTCGGCGGCGGCGCGCTGGGGGCGTTCGGCGCGCTGGGCATCATCATGGCGTTCACGTTCGGCGGCCGGCCGGTCTACGTGATGCCGCTGGTCTTCGGCGGCGCGCCGGTCATCACCACCATCGAGGCGCTCACCGTCGGCGGCGGCTTGGAGCGGATGAGCGCGTGGGGGCTGGGCGGCTTCTTGGCCGGGCTGATGCTGGTGATCGCCGGGGCGGCGCTCGTGTTGATCTTCGCCCCCAAGGGCGGCCCGCCGAAGAAGCCCGCGAAGCCCGAGCCAGAGCCCACCAATCCGCCCGAGACGGCGCTCGGCAAACCCGACGAGCCGACCGGCGTCCCCTCGCCGAGCTGACGCCCCCGGGGCTTGGCAACCCTGCCTGGCCGCCGCGGTGGGATCAAACGATCGTGTCGACGATCCCGCCGTCGACTCGCAACGCGGCGCCGGTCGTCGCGCTGGCCAAGTCGGAACAGACGTAGGCCACGAGGCTCGCGACTTCGGCCTCGTCCGCGAACCGCTCGATGAGCGACCCCGGGCGGTTCTTTTTGACGAAGCTCTCCTTCATCTGCTGCTCGCTCACGCCTTCGGCGTCGGCCATCTCCCGGACGAACTGCTCGACGCCGTCCGACCAGGTCGGGCCGGGGAGCACGCAGTTCACGGTGACGCCCGACGCGCGGAGCGTCTTCGCCAGGCCGCGGGCGACGGCCAGCTGGGCCGTCTTGCTAACGCCGTAGTGGACCATCTCGGTCGGGATGTTGATCCCGGACTCGCTCGAAATGAACACGATCCGGCCCCACCCGCGGTCTCGCATCGCGGGGGCGAGCAGGCGGCTCATGCGGACGCCGCTCATGACGTTCACCTGGAACATCCGCTCCCACTCGTCGTCGGCGATCTCGAAGAACGGCCGCGGTGTGAACACGCCGGCGTTGTTAACGAGGATGTCGACGCCGCCCGCTTGGTGGCCGGCTTCCGCGACACGGGCGGCGCCCTCGGCGGTCGAGACGTCGCCCGCGGCGGGCCGGGCGTCGCCGTGGGAGGAGAGCCGCTGGGCGGCTTGCTGGGTGCGGTCGTCGTCGCGTCCGTTGACGAGCACGGCAGCGCCCTCGTCGAGCAGCCGCGCGGCGATCGCCGCGCCGATGCCGCTCGTCGAACCGGTCACGAGCGCGACCTTGCCTTGGATGCCGAGGTCCATGATTGGGTTGTCAGTTGTCAGTGGTTGGTTGACGGGTGTCGGCGGCGGGCTTGTCGGGGACGGCTTTGCCCAGCCGCGCAACGGCCGGCAGCTCGATCGTGAACCGCGTGCCGCGGCCCAGCTCGCTCTGCACGGTGATCGTGCCGCCGTGGGCCTCGATCAGCTTGGCCGTGGTCGGCAGGCCCAGCCCGCTGCCGCCCGGCTTGGTGCTGAAGAAGGCCTCGAACATGCGGCTCGCGGTCGCGTCGTCCATACCCGCGCCGGTGTCGGTAAGGTAGATCGCCACCCGGTCGCCCAGGCCGCGGGTCTGCACGACGATCTGCCCCCCCTCGGGCATCGCCTGCACGGCGTTCAGCAGCAGGTTGGTGAGCGCGCCGCGGAACGCCTCGCGGTCTAGGCGCACGGTCGGCAGGTCGGAGTCGAGGAAGGCCTCGACCTCGACCCCCGCCCTCTCGCACTCGGGCTCGAAGAAGTCGAGCGCGTCGACGATCTCGAGGTTCAGGTCGCGCGGCTGGAGCTCGACGCGGCGGACCTTCGCGTAGTTGAGGAAGTCGTCCAGCAGCTCTTGCAGCCGCGTGCACTCGCGCTGCACCGCGGCGATCCGCTTCGCGGCGCGGCGCTGCTCGGCGCTGAGGATCGCCCCGTCGTCGGCCTCGTCGGGCAGCACGTCCTCGGCCAGCAGCTGCATGTTGAGCCGGATCGTGGAGAGCGGGTTCTTGATCTCGTGCGCAAGCCCCCCCGCGAGCCGCGCGATCTCGGCGTACTGGTCCATTAGCCGCTGGACCGTCTCGTCGGTGGTGGTGTCTTCGCTCATGCGGCTTGATTAACCGCCAAGACGCCAAGAGCGCCAAGGTCGCCAAGGGGGTTGGGCCCACGAATCGAGCGGATCGTCGCGAATCACGATTCGTGGGGATTCGGTCGATTCGTAAACTCTTTAAACAACAGGGGTGCGGTCGGGCTCAGTGAAAGGGTACACGCCCTCCTGCTTCAGCAGGTCGATCAGCGCGTCGCCGCCGTACTGTTGCTTGTACTCGAACTCCGTCGGGAGGATTTCGATCACCGCCAGCAAACCGAAGGTGGTGTTGGCGTCGATCTCAAACCGGGCGAACTCGTCGAAGACCACGAGCGGGTACTCAGACTCGTCCACGTTTTCGGTCGGGATCGCGCACGTCTCGAATCGATTGAGTGTTGCTTCCTCGCTGTAGCGCGCGATTAAGTTCAGAAAGCTGCGGAGTCGGCGTTCCACGATGCCAGCGGGCGTGTTGGGGTTGTTTACATCTTCCCGTGCGAACGGGCCCCGCATGAAGCCGACCAATTCGTAAGTGGTTAGCCGGTCGTTCGACGGACCTTGATGGGGTAGAAGCGAAAGTTCTTTGGTGGCTACTGCCGTGCCAGAAGTCGGTGACCGGTAGTAATACGAGTCTAGTGAACCGCCGATCTCGTACGGAATCAAAGCGTGCAAAACCCATTCGGCTTCTTCGCCGAGCACGGAATTCATCAGCGATGACTTCCGCTCGTACCAAGCTTCGCGCTCGGCACCCTCTGGGTCGTGAGCAGATTCTGACATGGTTCTGCAAACTCCCGATTCGTGGGCAAACTAGTCGGTAGGATGGGTGGTTCTGACGGCGTTTCGCTGTTTTCACGGGTGAGCTCGCCACCGACAGGTTCACCCATCGCCTGCAACGCAATTGATGGGTGCGAGCACGCCATCCTACTTCGGAACGAATGGCCTCGGCTTCATCGTCCGAAGCCGATACCGCCGCACCCAGATTCGCGAACATTCGCTCGATTCGTGGGCGCCCTTTCTTGGCGGCCTTGGCGCTCTTGGCGTCTTGGCGGTTCAAAAAAAGCCGGGCCCCGCAAGCGGAGCCCGGCTCTGGTTGTTCATCCTGTCACGGGAACTCAGGCCTTCGACTCGGCCGGCTCGGCCTCGCCCTCTTGCTCGGCCATGGCGGCCTTGCGGCTGAGCTTCACACGGTCTTGTTCGTCGACGGCGATGACTTTGACCTTCATCCGGTCGCCGACCTTGCAGATGTCGCCCACGCTGCCCACGTACTCGTTGGACAGCTCGCTGATGTGGCAGAGGCCGTCCTTGCCGGGCAGGATCTCGACGAACGCGCCGAAGTCCTTCACGCTCGAGACCTTGCCCTCGTAGATCCGGCCGACCTGCACGCTGGCCGTGAGGGCCTCGACGCGGCCGAGGCCGGCGGCGACGGTCTCTTGGTCCGGGCCGGCGATCGTGATCGTGCCGTCCTCGTCGACGTCGATCTGCACGCCGCAGTCCTCTTGGATGCCGCGGATGGTCTTGCCTCCGGGGCCGATAAGCAGGCCGATCTTCTGCGGGTCGATGCTGGTGCGGACCAATCGCGGCGCACTAGCCGAAGTCGACTCGCGCGGGCGCTGGATCGTGGAGAGCATGCTGCGGAGGATCTCGATTCGCGCCTCGCGGCTCTGCTGCAGCGTCGCGCGGATGATCTCCTCGCTGATGCCCATGATCTTCAGGTCGAGCTGGATGCCCGTGATGCCGTTCTGGGTGCCGGCGATCTTGAAGTCCATGTCACCGAAGTGGTCCTCGTCGCCGAGGATGTCGGTGAGGAGGGTCCAGTCGTCGCCCTCTTTGACGAGGCCGATCGAGATGCCCGCCACCGGGTTACTGATCGGCACGCCGGCGGCCATCAGGCCGAGCGTGGCGCCGCACACGCTGGCCATCGAGCTGGAGCCGTTGGACTCGAGGATGTCCGAGATCACGCGGATCGTGTAGGGGAACGAGTCGTGCTCCGGCAGGATCGGGTTCACGCTTCGTTCGGCGAGCATGCCGTGGCCGATCTCGCGGCGGCCGGGGCCGCGGATCGGGCGGCACTCGCCGACGCTGAAGCTCGGGAAGTTGTAGTCCAGCATGAACCGCTTGCTGTACTCGTCGCCGAGGCCGTCGACGCGTTGCTCGTCGCGGCCGGTGCCGAGCGTCACGGTGATCAGGGCCTGGGTCTCGCCGCGTTGGAACAGCGACGAGCCGTGCACGCGCGGGAGCAGGTCGACCTCGCAGTAGATCGAGCGGAGGTCCTTGCCGCCGCGGCCGTCGGGGCGGGTCCCTTCGAGGATCGTCTGGCGGATGACCTTGGCCTCGAGGTCGTGCCAAGCCGACTTGAAGCGGCCGACTTCGATCGCTCCCTCGGCGTGGGGGTCGGGGATGAACTCGGCCATCGCCTCGGCCTTTAGCGCGCTGCACGCGTCGGCGCGGTCTTGCTTGCCCTTGGTGAGCTTGGCCTCCTTGAGCTTGGCGCCGTAGGCCGAGTCGAGCTTCTCGAGCAGGCCATCGCCCTCGGGCGGCTGGTACGTGCTGTCGGGCGTGCCGACCTTCTTGCGGAGCTCGAGCTGCAGGTCGCACAGCTCGCCGATGAGCTTGTGGGCGTACATCAGCGCGTCGACCATCTCGTCTTCGGGCATCTCGCGCGCGAAGCCCTCGATCATCAAGATCGCGTCCTTCGTGCCCGACACGATCAGGTCCAGCTCGCTGAACTCGAGTTGCTCGGCGGTCGGGAAGGCGACCAGCTTGCCGTCGACCTTGCCCAGGCGGACCGAGCCGAGCGGGCCCTCGAAGGGGAGCGTCGACACGGTCAGCGCGGCCGACGCGCCGTTCATCGCGAGCACGTCGCCGTCGGTCTGGCGGTCGCTCGCCATGACGAACGACTGGATCTGGACCTCGTCGTTGAAGCCCTCGGCGAACATCGGCCGGATCGGCCGGTCCATCAGGCGGCTGGTGAGCGTTTCCTTGGTGGTGGGGCGTCCCTCGCGCTTGAGGAAGCCGCCGGGGAACTTGCCGGCCGCCGCGAACCGCTCGCGGTAGTCGCAGGTGAGGGGGAAGAAGTCGATGCCGGGGCGCGGCGCGCTGGTCGCCACGGCGGTCAGCACGACGGTCTCACGCAGCGTGACCACCACGCAGCCGGCGGCTTGTTTGCCGAGCACGCCGGTCTCGATCGTGACGGTCTCTCCGCCGATGTCTCTCTTGACTACTTGCTTTTCCAACTTCGAGTTCCTTAACGGCTGAGCCGGACCGAGCGGCGATCGCGTGGCGCGGGGAGCGACAGGCGGGCGTCGCGGTGCGGCGCGGCGTCGAGACGCGTGGCAATTGCACACGCCGAGGAGCAGAGGCAGTCCCACGCCGAAACGACCGAGAACGGCCGATCGGCCCGCCCCGCACGGGGGGCGGCCGACGCGAGCCCCTCTGGCTCGCGGGGCGATCGGCTGGGTCGCAATGAGGGTTCGGTAGGCGATTCCGCCAGACGCTACTCGGCGCTTCGCCGGGCGCCGGTTCTGCCGGGCACGCAGCGACAACGACGCGACTACTTCCGGATGCCCAACCGCTGCAACAGATCGAGGTACAACTGCGGGTCCTTCCGCTTAACGTAGTCCAAGTGCCGGCGGCGACGGCTCACCATCCGCAGTAGGCCCCGGCGGCTTGCGTAGTCCTTGTGGTGGACCCGCATGTGCTCGGTCATCTGCTGGATACGGCTGGTCAACAGCGCGATCTGAACTTCCGGCGACCCGGTGTCTTGCGAGTCGTCGCCGTCGGTGCGGCCGAACTCACTCACGATCTGGGCGGTCTGGTCGGTCGTCAACGCCATCGAATGTCGCCTATCGCCTTTAAGGGGGGTTGGACCCGACGCCGCTGCGAGGGGCCGCCAACGCCAACTGAGGGGCGGGCGGGCCAACCGCAGACCGCGGGGAATCTCGATCTGGAGCACGCCCTCCCGCGACCCTCTGCGGGCCGACATGCGGGGGCTGCACCTGCTCCTGGGCGGGGCTGCCACAGCCCCAACACCAAACAAACTACGGGTTTACGAAAACAACACTCAGCAAACCGCAGAGCCTAGCGTGGCGGGGTTCGCTTGGCAACCGGCCCTGCGGACCATTTTGCCCGGCGAGCGCGCACACCGCTCGCGAGGCGTCCCGGTCCCACGACGGCGCTCGTGGCCGGGGCTCGTGGCCGAGACTCCTCACCGGTCAGTCGGGCTTCTGGCCTTTGGGGATGTCACTCAGACGCACGACATTCCACGCCAGGCCCGTCTTCTCCATCAGCAAGATGATCCAGTACGTCACGTCGACCTCCCACCACTTATGGCCCTGCGAGGCGACCCGCTGGTAGGCATGGTGGTTGTTGTGCCACCCCTCGCCGAAGGCCAGCAGGCCCACCCACCAGAGGTTGCGGCTGTCGTCGGTCGTTTCGTAGTTGCGGTAGCCCCACAGGTGGGTCGCCGAATTCACGAGCCACGTGATGTGCATCACGTAGACCATCCGCAACGCGAGGCCCCAAGCGACCATCGACCACCCGTACCACGCGCCGCCCATGCCGAGGGACGTGCCGAAGTAGCCGATCGCGAACAGCACCAACCCGAGCGCGATGTGCGACGGCAAGAACAGCTTGTGGAGCAAGACCATGCCGCGGTCCCGCAACAGGTCGGGGGCGTATCGCTTCAGCAGCTCGTTCCGCCACTTCAACCCGCGGTTAGGCATGAACCAAGTCATGTGCGCCCACCACGTGCCGTGTCGCGGCGAGTGGGGATCGCCGTCTTTGTCGCTGTACTTGTGGTGCTTGCGGTGGTTGGCCACCCACGTGAGCGCCGACCCTTCACCGGAAAGACCGCCGAGGAAGGCGAGCAGCCAGCGGATCGGCTTGTAAGTCTGGAAGCTGCCGTGCGTGAGCAGCCTGTGGTAACCCATGCAGATGCCGAGCGAACCGGTCGCCACCCACAGGACCAGGAAGCTCACGAAGGCTTGCCAGCTCCAGAAGAGCGGAGCGGAGAGGGCGGCCACATGCGCCGCGGCGATCCACAACACGGTCGGCCAGTCGAGCCCCTGACGCCACAACGCCCAGCTGTTGGCAGGCGGCTCAAGGGCGTCCATCGGGCAGTTCTCTTTGCTTGATGCGTCGGGCTTCGTACCGCCCGACAACCGTGCAACTCGCGAGCCAACCGACGGCGACGCCGTCGCTGGCGAAGCGTTCTCTAGCGCATCTAACGACATCCAACCCGTCCTCTTGGTTGACCCCGCGGTGGACCGCCCCCGGTCTACTGGGAGCTGGTGAATCCGTACGGCCTCGGCTGAGACATGCCCCTCTCAAGGGATAATCCTGTCCAGAAATGTCCCTGTTGAGACATGCTCTCAGAAGCGCCAGCAGGTGCCGCTAAACTAGGCCGCTTTGCGGCGATTGCCTACCCCAGAAAGTCGTTTCGGGCCGCTTTTTGCGGCCTCTGACGCGCGCGTCAATCCCAGTCGTGGCCTTCAGTCGGGGCATCGGCGAAGGCGTTGGTACGCACGCTAGCGGCTGAGAGTTCGATTCTCACCATGCCACTGGCGTGCGTATTGAGAACCCGCGCCCCGCGGCGGTCGTACGCCCCGGTCGCTTGCTGGCGCGGCTCGCCGCTGCTGATAGCGACCACTTTCGGCTGACACCACGCGGCCAGCCCCGGCGGGTCGCTCCGTTGGCTGCCGTGGTGCGGGGCGAGCAGCACGTCGCAGCGGTAGGGCTCTTGTTCGAGCAACCGCTCGAGGCCGGGCCCCTCCAGATCGCCGGGCAACAGCAGGCGTCGGCCCGAATACTCGACCCCCAGCACCAAGCTGTTGGCGTTGTCAGAGCCCAGCACGCCCAGTGCATCGGGGTGGAGGACGCGCACGAGCACGTCGCCGATCTCCAGCTCGTCGCCGAACTCGAGTTCGCGTATCGGCACGCGCCGCTCGTTGAGCAGGTCGAGCAGGGCTTCGGGCGCGGCAGGATGGTCGGGTTCGAGCCAGGGCTCGAACATCAGGGCGGTCGTCCAGACCGCGTCGATGCGGAAGCGGTCCAGCAGGCCAGGCAATGCGTTGTAGTGGTCCAGGTCCGCGTGGGTCAGCACGACCGCATCGAGCCGTGTCACGCCTTCGGCCCATAGGGCGCGGGCGATCGTGTCGGCGACCCGACCGGGGTCGCCCAGCGCGCCGGCGTCGACCAGCAGATTGCGACCGTCGGGCAGGCGGAGCAGCGTCGACGCGCCGTGCCCAACGGCCAACACCCGGCACCCTAGGGCCGGGGGCTTCGTAGCTGTTTCCCACAGCAGCGGGCCGACGCCAGCCGCTGCGACCGCCAAGCCGCTCCGCCAGATCCAGCCGCGGCGGGCCGGCGCGTGTGCCGCAATCAAGCCACCGGCCAAGAGCCAAGCGATCCAAAGACCGGCCCACCATCGGTACGGGCCGGCCGTGTAGAGGCCGGCCGCGGGCATCGCCGCCGCGGAGTTGACCAGGGCATCGATCGTCCAAGCCGCTCCGCCGGCGAGCTGGCCTGCGAGCCACGCCAGCGGCCATAGGCCGGCGGCGTCGAGCAGGATGGTCGACAGGCCCACACCTACCACCACCGGCGCGAGCGGAGCGATCAGCAGCGACAACGGCCCCGCCGCGGGCGAGACCAAGTGGAATTCGCTAGCCACCAGCGGCCACGTGGCGAGCTGGACCGAGAGCGTGGCCCCGAGGATCCAGGCGACTCGGCTGAGCGACGCCCGGGCGAGCCGCTCCGCCGGCGAACGCGCCGACCGGACGAGCCGATCCAGCGGCGGAGTGGGGCGAGTCGCCCTGCGGCGGGCCACCGCGGCGACGCCCAGCAGCACAGCCGTCGCCAAGAAGCTGAGCCGAGTCCCGGCTGAGACCCAAGCGCCCGGCGCGACGCAGAACACGAGCACCGCGGCCGCCGCCAGCGAGTTGAAGCCGATCGCCCGCCGGCCTGCGAGCACCGCGACACAAACCGCTCCGGCCACGTAAGCGGCCCGCAGCGCCGGGGGGCGGCCGCCGACGAGGGCCGCGTAAGCAACGACCAACAGCAGCGCGCCGAGCCACGCGACACGGCGGGGCGCCAAACCGGCCGCCGCGAGCAGCGGCAGCAGCGCCGCCACGATCCCAACGTGCAGCCCGGAGACCACCAACACGTGCAACACGCCGGCGCGGCGGAAGGCCTCGATGGTCTTGCGCGGCGCCGCGCCGGCGTCGCCCAGAACCATCGCCCGCGTGACCGGGGCAGACGGGGCCGGCGTCCAGCGGCCGATCGCTTCGCTCGCTTGCCGGCGCCAGTCCGCGAGGGCGCCTTGGGCCGGCGCCGGGTCGACGACGCTCAGGCACTGGCCGGCCTCCGCCCACACCCGCGACAGGCGGCGCTCGGCCCGGGCGGCGGTGGCCGCGTCGTGTTGGCCGGGGTTCATCGCCGGGCTGGGCCGCGCGAGTTGGCCAAACACACGCACCCGGTCGCCCTGCCGCAGCGATTCGACGCGGCCGGCGACGGTCACCTCGCACCGGCCCTCGGCGGTGGTCCAGCGATCGCCATCGCGCAGCACGTGGACTTGCACCTCGACGACGGTTTGTTCGGTCGAAGGGATCGCGCGAAACGGGCTGGGCGGGTCCGCCGGGTACACGACCCCCGGGGTTCGAGCCACCGCTTCGACACAAACCGGGTGGGCGTCGCGCGGCGCGTAGCGGCCCAGCTCGTCCGCGGCGAACGAGCGCCAAGCGGCCCCGGCCCAGCCGCACGCCGCCACGGCGACGGTCAGCAGCAGCAGCCACTCGGCGAGCTCGTCGCGGCCCTGCCGCCAAGCGAAGGCCCAGCCGACGAGCACCACCCCGGCCCACACCAGCGGGGCTTCGGGCCGCACGCCCAACAGGCCCGCTACCGGCGAGAGCAGCCCGCCGACCGCGACCGCCGCTGCGACCCACACCATCGGGGTCTGGCTTGGCTTGCAGGGCGCCAGCCGGCGCTGGGCGAGCCGCTGCTCGGCTTCGCGGCGCGTCGGCGTGCTAGCGGCCTGGGGCGACATGGCCCAAGCAGCCTATCCGGCCGGGGCGCCGCTGGCTACGAACTCACCGCCGACGACCCGCGTAGCCAACCCAGCTGCTATCGGGTTACCATCCAGCAGCCGCTGAGCACGCGGACCCCGCGAGCCAGAACCGAGCGTCAAGGAAGACGGCCGCCGCCCGCCGCCCACCCCGCCAAGAAGGCGCGTCAGGGACCGGCCCACCGCACCACAGGGAGGGAATCGCCCATGGCCCGCCGTCACTCGCCCAAGCCCCGCCGAGCGGCCTCGCCGCCGAGCGGGATGGTCTTCGAACTGGCGCTGTTTGGCGCTGCGCTCGCCGCGTTGCTATCCGTTGGTTGTCAACATTCCCAGGCGGCGGCCGCTTCCGAAGCGGCCGACCAGGGCGAATCGCAAGAGGTCGAATCGGTGAACGACGACGGTCGCCACGCCACGCGGCTGATCCCCCGCGACGTGTTGTTCGGCAACCCGGACCGCGCCCAAGCGCGGCTGAGCCCAGACGGGAAATGGCTGTCGTACCTCAAGCCGGTCGACGGCGTGCTGAACGTGTGGGTCGGCCCCGCCGAGGACCCGGACGCCGCCAAGGCGGTGACCGACGACAAGCTGCGCGGCATCCGCTCGCACAGCTGGGCGTACAACAGCGACTACATCGTGTACACGCAGGACAAGGGGGGCGACGAGAACTGGCACGTGTACGCCACGAACGTCGAGACCCAGGAGACGATCGACCTCACGCCGATCGAGGGCGTGCGGGGCGAGATCTCCGGCGTGAGCGAGCGGTTCCCGGACGAGGTGCTGATCGGCTTCAACGACCGCGACGACCGCTTCCACGACCTGTACCGCGTGAACTTGCTCTCCGGCGAGCGCGAGCTGATCCAAGAGAACCCGGGCTTCGCGGGCTTCGTCACCGACGACGACTACCAGGTCCGCTTGGCCGTCACCTTCACGCCCAAGGCCGGCCAGGTCTGGCTCAAACCGACCGCCGAGGAGCCGACCGACAAAGGCTACGAAGATTGGGCGCCGATGGAGGAGTTCTCGAGCGTCGACGCGATGTCTAGCGGCCCCGCGGGCTTCGACAAATCGGGCCGCGTCCTCTATTTCCAAGACAGCCGCGACCGCAACACGTCGGGCCTCTACGCCCGCAACCTCGACACCGGCGAGACCACGCTCGTCGCCGACGACCCGCGCGTCGACGTGGGGGGCGTGCTCACGCACCCGACCGAGAAGACGCTGCAAGCGGTGTCGTTCACGCTCAGCAAGACCGAGTGGCGCGTGCTCGACCCGGCGATCCAGCCGGACGTCGACTTCCTCGACAAGCAGCTCGACGGCGCCGAGTGGATCGTCACCAGCCGCACGCTCGACGACACGAAGTGGACGGTCGCCTACGTGCAGGACGACGGGCCGCTGAAGTTCTACGTGTACCACCGCCCGGCCGAGGGCGAGGGCGAGCGGCGCCTGGAGTTCCTCTTCAACAGCCGCGACGACCTGGGCGACTACCAGCTGGCCACGATGCACACGCCGATCATCGAGTCGCGCGACGGCCTCGACCTGGTCAGCTACCTGACGCTCCCGGTCGGGACCGATCCGGACGGCGACGGCGTGCCCAACGAGCCGCTGCCGCTGGTGCTCGACGTGCACGGCGGCCCCTGGGCCCGCGACGGGTGGGGCTACAACGCGAGCCACCAGTGGCTCGCCAACCGCGGCTACGCCGTCCTGTCGGTCAACTTCCGCGGCTCGACCGGCTTTGGCAAGAACTTCCTCAACGCGGCCAACGGCGAGTGGGCCGGCCGCATGCACGACGACCTGCTCGACGCGGTCCAGTGGGCGGTCGACCAGGGCGTCGCCCAGGAGTCGAAGGTCGCCATCATGGGCGGCTCGTACGGCGGCTACGCGACGCTCGTCGGCCTGACCTTCACGCCGGAGGTGTTCGCGTGCGGCGTGGACATCGTCGGCCCCTCGAGCCTCGTCACGCTGCTGAACAACGTGCCGCCGTACTGGTTCCAATTCATGCCCGTGATGAAAGAGCGTGTCGGCGACTGGACCACCGACGAGGGGGTCGCCTACCTCGAAGCGAAGAGCCCGCTCAACTTCGTCGAGCAGATCGAACGGCCCCTTCTGATCGGCCAAGGCGCCAACGACCCGCGCGTGAAGCAGCAAGAGGCCGACCAGATCGTCGACGCGATGCGCCAGAAGGGCATCCCCGTGACCTACGCGTTGTACCCCGACGAGGGGCACGGCTTCGCGCGGCCCGAGAACCGCACGAGCTTCAACGCCGTGACCGAGGCCTTCCTCTCCGAGCAGCTCGGCGGGCGGTACCAGCCGCTTACCAAGGCCGACCTGGAGAACAGCAGCCTCCACGTGCCGGTCGGCGCGGGCGACGTGCCGGGCCTCGCCGAGGTGCTGCCCGAGCAGCGCCAACAAGCGCCCACGGCCGACGACGCGGCCCGTTGACGGCGGACCGCTCCGGGGCCCGTTCGTCTTGGCGGCCCAGGAAACGTCCCGAATCGACCGCTTGGGCCAGAAAGCCGTGACGCGGCGGCGATAGATCGGCCTCTGTAAGCGCGTTAAGCTGGCTCGGGCGGCGAAGTCTTCGCCGTCTGGTCGCGGCTTCTCGCTGCTGTTGCGAACGCAATCCAACGGCGTTCTGACCCACGGAGGCCTCAGGTGGCGCGGATCTTGAGCAAAGCTGCCCGCCGCGGTGCGCGGCAGACCCTGCGCGTCGAAGCCCTCGAGGCACGGCTCGCCCTCGACGCGCACGGCGCCACGCTGCTGGGCGACTCGTTCGATCTGCGGCAGAACGGTTCGCAAATCGAACTCGACGTGCTCGCCAACGACCTGTTCGATCCCGACTACGCGGGCGAGCGGCGGATCACGTCGGTCAGCTACGGCGACCAGGGCGGGCGGATCGAGATCGCCGAGGGCGGCGCCTCGCTGCTGTACACGCCGCCGGCCGACTTCGCGGGCGTCGAGTCGTTCGTGTACGCGGTCGACGGGCGGCACACGGCGCCCGTGTCGGTGTCGATCGCCGCGCCGCTGGCGGACGATCGCTTCGACGTCGTCCCGAACGGCGACGAGGTCACGCTCGACGTGCTCGCCAACGACCCGTTCTGGAGTGGCTACGACCTGCCGGGGCGGATCACCTCGGTGAGCGTCGGCACGGGGGGCGGCGCGATCGAGATCGCCGACGATGGGCGCTCGATCCGCTACACCGCGCCAACCGATCCGATCAGCAGTGAGTCGTTCGTCTACGTGGTCGACGGCAAGTACCCCGCCCGCGTGCAGATCGACGTGCCGAACCCGCTGCGCGACGACGATTACTACTCGGCTATCCAGGGCGACGCCGAGCGGACGCTCAACGTGCTCGCCAACGACCCCTTCTGGGAGGGCTACACCGGGCAGCGCCGCATCACGAACGTCGTCGCCGGAGACGGCGTGGGCGTCGAGGTGGCGCCGGACGGCAAATCCTTGCTGTACACGGCCCCCGACCAGATCGCGGGCCACGTGCGGTACGATTCGATCCGCTACGTGGTCGACGGGCAGTTCGAGGCGACCGCCCGTGTGCGGGTCTACCGGCCGGTACAGGACGACCGATTCGAGATCGACGAGAATAGCACTGCGTTCGGGCTCGACGTGCTGGCGAACGACACCTTCGCGGGGTTCAATCCGCGGCCGCCCGGTCCCTACGACATCGTCGACCGGGTGACCTCGGTCACCCAACCAGAGAACGGCACGGTCTCGGTCTCGGCCGATGGCCAGCGAGTCCTTTACACGCCTGAGCCCGGCTTCACCGGGACCGACACGTTCACCTACACGGCCGACGGCAAACACGTCGCGTCGGTTTGGATGGATGTCACCCGCCCGGTTCGCGACGACGTTTTCTCCGCCGGCGTGTACCAAGACACGCCCGACGCGGTCCTCGGTGTGCTGCTGAACGACTTCCTCGGCGACGGCTACGCCGGCCCGCGCGTGATCACCGGGATCGGCCCCACCGACGCCGGCGGGACGGTGACCATTGCGCCCGGCGGCGCGTTGCTCTACACCCCCGCGCCCGGCTACTCCGGCGCGGACCGGTTCTCTTACACGGTCGACGGCGAATTGACCGCCGAGGTGAGCGTCGTCGTGACGCCGCTCGCCCAGAGCGACGGGCTGAACGTCCGGCACTACCGGCTCGGCTCTACTTACACGATTCAGGCCTTGGCGAACGACTACTTCGCCAACGGGTACGCGGGCGAGGGGCGGGTGACCGGTGTGGAATTGGTCTCGGGCGACGCGTCGTTCACCTACTCGCCGACCGGTGAGGTGCGCATCACGCCGGAGTCATCCGGCTCGGTCGTCCTGAGGTACACGGTCGACGGCCGCTACGAGTCGGACGTCCGACTGACGGTGGCGTCGCAGACGACATCGGACCGCCTGGTCGTCGACATGAACTCCGACCTCAATCCGCTCGGCGTTCTCGGCAACGACTTCAACCTCTACAACAGCTCCTACACGGGCGGCGCTCGGCTGGTCACCGGCGTGAGCGCCGGCGCCGCTGGGGGCGTGGCGACGATCGCCGCGGACGGCAGGTCGGTCCGCTACACCCCGCCCGCGGACTACCACGGCGCCGACTCGTTCACCTACACGGTCGACGGCTTCTGGACCGAGACCGTCAGCGTCGACGTGATCCGCCGCGTCCGCGACGACCTCTTCCGCGTCGATCAGGCCGACGGCCAGCAGGCGTTGCCGGTGCTCGTGAACGACCTGTTCGGCGCCGACTACTCGGGCGTCGGCGTGGTGACGGCCGTGACGGCGTCGGCGTCCGGCGCTTCGGTCGCTGTCGGTCCTGACGGCAAGTCGGTCCTCTACGCGCCGGCGGCCGGCTTCAGCGGCGAGGACACGTTCCAGTACACGGTCGACGGCAGGCTCATCGCCGAGGTGACGGTCGTCGTCGACACGCCGGCCGAGGAGCGGTACGGGAAGTTCGACGGCGTCGACGACTACTTCCAGTTCCTCCTCGAAGACGCGCTCGACCGCTACGAGCACCTGTTCGGGCAGACCGCGTGGGGCTGGAGCGTGTATCCAACGCTCTACACCGACGCCGCCTTCGACGCGGGCGTTCCGAGCGAACGCGGGCACTCCGAGACGAACGTCCAGGTGGCGGGCGTCGACGAGGGGGACATCGTCGAGTTCGACGCCGACTACGTTTACGCATTGACCGACACGGGCGTAACGATCTTCGACGCGTGGCCCGCCGAGGAGCTGAGCGTCGCCTCGCGGGTCACGGTCCAGGGGCGCCCGGTCGTGGAGTACTTGTCGGGCGATCGGCTCACGGTCATTTCCGAGGTCGGCGGCTATCGGGGCTATCCGATTTATCTCGGCGGGTCCCCGGTGGGCGGCTTCTCGGTCGACTTGATCGATATCGCTTACCCCGGCTGGCCGCCGTACCCCGCGGCGCCGCCGGAGACGATCGTCACCGTGTTCGACGTGTCGGACCGCACCGCGCCGGAGGTCGTTCAGACGACGACGATGGAAGGCCGCTACGTCGACTCTCGGTCGGTCGAGGGCCAGGTGTACACGCTCGTGAGCAGCCAAGCGGTCGCCGACGCGCCGCGGGTCATCGACGAGGACGACGACCCCGAAACGCCGGGCCGGTACGAGACCATCGAAGAGTACACCGAGCGGCTCTCGGCGGGCCGCGGCGAAGCGATCGAGGGCGCCCTGCCCTCTTACACGGCGACGGGCCCCGGTGGCGAGGCGGTCCGCAGCGGCCTGCTGAACACGCCCGAGACCCTCTACAAGCCGCTCACGCCGGACGCCGACACGCTGATCTCGGTGGTCTCGATCGACGCGCTCGCCGACGCGCCGGGCCTGACCGATACGGCGGCTGTCTACAGCACCGGTGGGGGGACGATCTACGCGTCGCTCGACAACTTCTATGTGTTCGACGCCGACCACAACACCGAGGACGGCGCCCTCACCCGGATCGCCAAGTTCGACTGGGACCCGGACTCCGGCGGCATCGACTTCGCCGCGACCACGACCGTGCCCGGCTCGATCATCAACCAGTTCTCTGCCGACGAGTCCGGCGAGCTTCTGCGGATCGCGACGAGCGTCTCCAACTGGAACTCCGGCAACCACAGCGGCCGCCGGGAGAACCTCTTGTTCGTGCTCGGCGACGACGACGGCGTGCTCGAGCCGGTCGGCTCGATCCAGAACTGGGCCCTCGGCGAGTCGATACGCTCCGTGCGGTTCCTCGGCGACCGGGCGTTCGTCACGACCGCGCGTACGATCGACCCGCTGTTCGCGCTCGACATGAGCGACCCGGCCGCTCCCGAAGCGGTCGGCCACGTGACGCTGCCGGGCTTTACGAGCTACCTCCATCTGGTCGACCAGGATCACCTGCTCGCTGTCGGCAAGAACACGCCCAACGGCGCCTGGGGCCCGACGCAGGTGTCGTTGTTCGACATCTCGGACCTGTCGCAACCGGTGCGACTCGCCGAGCACACCTTCTCGCGCTTCTCGACCAGCGAAGCAGAGGTCGACCACCACGCGTTCGGTTACTTCGCCGAGCACGGCCTGCTCGGGATGCCGGTCGCCAGCACCCTCTACGAGCGCGAGGACACCGACGGCGACGGCTACGCCGAGTCGCGGGTCGCGCGGCGGCTCGATCGGCTGGCCGTGTTCACGGTCGACGTCGGCGCCGCGCTGCCGGCCGATCGGCTGACGCTCTCAGCCGAGGTCCCGCACGAGGGCCAAGTCCGCCGCAGCGGCTACATCGGCGACACCCTCTATTCGGTCGGCCGCGACGCGATCAAAGCCCTCCACGTGGCCGACCTGTCGACCGTCGTCGCCCAGGCGCCGCTGGTCGATCCCGACGCCGAGCCCCCCGCGGCGGCGCCGGTTGGCTGGATCGAGTACGACGCGTTCCGCATCATCGACCTTGCGCCAGCCAACGCCAATTCCGAGCCACCGGTTGACCCGCGGGCCGCCGCCGTCGAGGCCGCGCGCTCTCACCTGGCCGAGCGGCTCGGCCTGGCGCCGGGGGCGCCGCTGCTGGTCACCGCCGAAGCGACGCCCGGCTTGCCAGGCGGCGGCGAGGTCGTCGGCTTCCGGGCGGGCGGATCGACCCACTGGTACCGGATCGGCGAGCGCGGCCGCTTCGAGCCGGCCGCGGCCGCCCCGCGTCCGACCCGCGCCGCTTGGAATGCGGTGGCCGTGCGACCGGCCGAAGACCGGCGCGGCGGGGCGGGCGACTTCCACCGCGACGGCATCGTCGATCAGATCGACCTCGCCCTGTGGCGGGCCGCGTATGGTGAGTGGTCGCTCAACCACTGGCTGCCGGCCGACGGCAACTCCGACGGCCGGGTCGACTCGGCCGACTTCACGCTCTGGCGCGATCACCTGGGCGACCGGTACGACCGGGCTCCCCAAACCGAATCACCCACCGAGCAAGCGTTCGCCGTCTGGAGCGTCGCGCCGGACATCGGCGACTATCCGTCTGAGCTCGTGGGCCCCAGCCGACCCGCCCCCGCTGCCCCGCGCTCCGCCGCGACGCTGCTGTTGCTCGACAGCCAACCGCAGAGCGACACGCCGGCCGCGGTGTCGCTGGAGTCGGAAGAGCAAGGCGAGACCCAAGAGGAAGAGAGCACGCCGGCATTCAGCGCCCCGATGGAGCGGGCGTTCGAAGCGTTCTGATCGAAGCCTCGCGGCGCGCCATCGGGTCGCCGGGGCAGCGCTTCCTCATCGCCCCGCCGCGGGGGCGTCGCGGCGCGGCAGCCGCTGTAAGGGTCGCGGAGATCTGGTGGATACCACCAGGTTGGGTCGCCGGCTGCCGCTTTGGGCTCCGGCCTGTCGCCGCGGTCCGGGAATACTCCGCCGACACGCACCGGCCCTCCTGTCGGCTCGCGGATGGTCTGCTGCTGGCTGTGCCGACGACTTTTTTGGCTAGCGCTCGATCGGAAGGCGGATTCATGCGAGAGAGCGCGGCGATCAACCGCACTTGGCGCCGTAGTTGCTCTAACCGGAAAAGGCCCTGGGCCCGGCTGCGTTGCCGGCCCGCTCACGTGTGTTCCGTCGATCGCTCCGAAGAACCCGCTACTGGGCAACCCGCTGCGGGGCGATGTCGGGCAGTTCTGTCGAACAGGGAGGATCACGATGTCCGATATCGCTTGCCGTTGGCTCACCTACGCCGAAGCCATCGCGACCCTCGCTCACGCGGGCAGCGAGCTGATGTCGTGGCTCACGCCCTAGCAGTGGAGCCGCACCCCACGGGCCAACTTCGACTCCGTCGAAGCTGTGTATCCGCTCCGCGGCCGAATCGCTTTTTCTTGCAACGACCCCGGCGGGGAGGCACGGTCCCGGTCGAGGCCTACAGCTTGGTGCATAAATGCTTACTCGCGCAGACTTAACGAAACTGGCTGAGAAGGAATCGCGGCCTGCGGTCACGCTCTACATGCCGACGCACCGGCGGGGGCGCGAAACACGCCAGGATCCGATCCGCTTCGGGAACCTGCTCAAGCAGGCGGACTCCCAAGCCGCGGAGCAAGGCGCCGAGGAGGCGGAGAGCGTGAGAGAGCTGCTAGCAGCGGTCCAGGGCTTGGAAGAGGACCAAGACTTCTGGGCGCACCAGTCGGACGGCCTTTGCCTGTTCCTTGGCGAGGGCGTTGAACGCGTCGAACGCGTGCCAATCAGCCTCGAAGAGCACGTGGTTGTGGGCGAGCGGTTTGACGTCGCCCCGTTGCTGCCGATTCTCTCGTGGCGCCGCCCGTTCTTCATTCTGAAGATCGATCAACACGGCGCCGCGCTGCTGAAGGCCGACGGTGAGGCGCTCGTCGAGCAGCCGCTCGACAGCGAGTACGATTCGATCGCCGCCGCCGCTCCCGGCAGGAACCGCGAGGGAGCGCTGCAATTCCACTCGGCCTCGAGCCCCCGCGCCCAACGACGCGGCGAGGGCCCGATCTACCACGGCAACGCGGCCGACAAAGACGCCCACGCGGCTGACATGCGGCGGTACCTGGCGGCGGTCGACGCGGCGGTGACCGACTCGCTCCGCGACCAGGAGGGGCCGCTGGTCTTGGCTTGCGTCGAGGAGACGAATTCCCTCTACCGCGAGCTGAGCGAGTGCGACCGCCTCGTCGACGATTACGTCGAAGGGGCGCCCGACGGCAAGTCGGAGGACGAGCTACGCCTCAACGCCCTGGCGCTGGTCAAGGGCCTGGAGCGGCGAGACACCCAGCAGGCCGTGCAGCGGTACGGCGACGCCACCGGTCAAGGCCTCACGCTCGACACGCCCGAGAGGATCGTCGAGGCGGCCAAGGCCGGCCAAGTCGACACGCTGCTGCTGTCTGAGGCCGACGGGACTTCCTACTCGGGCCAGCAGTCAGACGCCGCCCGCGCCGCCCTGTTGACCGGGTCGGACATCTTCGTCGTCGACGAGGACCTGATGCCATCGCCCTCGGGCATCGCCGCGCTGCTACGCTACCAGGTCTGACGCAGGGTCGCGGGGTTTCGTGAATGGACCACACCGATTTGGAGCGCCCTCCCTCGGCGGACCGCTACCTCGTCGTCGTGAACGAGAGCGCACGGGCGTGCCGGCAGGGTGACCTAGAGAGAGCCCTCGGCGCCGCCGGCCTGCTGGAACGATGCGAGGTCGTAGCGACCGGCTCGATTGAGGAGGTTGGCCCGGCCGTCGAGCGGGCCGCGGCAGAGGGATTCGTCGTGGTCGCCGCCGGCGGCGACGGGACGGTCCACGCGGTCATCAACTCGCTGGCGACGCTCCAGGAGCCGCCCCCCCTTGGCCTCCTACCGACCGGCACCGCCAATAACTTCTGTCGCGCGCTCGGGGTCCCCCTGTTGCTGGAAGACGCCGCGCAGGCGCTGCACGACAGCCGCCGCACCCCCGTCGACCTCATCCATGCGGCAACGTCGGACGAGCAACGGTGGTGCGCGACTATCGCGACGACCGGCAACACCGAACGGGTCATGCAGCGGCTCGACGATCGGCAGAAAAAACTCTGGGGCGCATGGTGCTTCTTGCAAGCGGCCCTGCCCGTTGTGGCGGACCTGCAGTCGATCGCCGTGCGGATGTCGGTCGACGGGCGGCCCTTCGAGAGCGCGTCGCTATGGAACCTGATCGTCGCCAACACGCCGATCGCGGGCGGGGGGTTGCTCGTGGCCCCGAAAGCGCAGATCGACGACGGGCGACTCGACGTGATCGCCGTCCGTGAGGGCGAGGGGATCGACCTGGCCTCGCTCGCTTCGCACTTCCTAACGGGCGACTACACCGAGCACGAGCGGGTGAGCAGCGTGAAGGCCCGCAGCGCCACGGTAGAGTCGGATTCGCCGCTGGAGTTTCTCGTCGACGGCGAAAAGCTAGAGGGTAGCCGCTTCGTCTTCAGGGTAGCGCCCGCCGCTATCCGTGTGGTCGGCGTCGGAGAGCGAGAGCGGGCTTAGGCTGCTCTGACCGACGCGGGGGAAGGTGTGCCGGCTCATGGGAGCGAATCGAGACTGGCTCTCCAGGTGCATCCAGTGTGTGATGGTGATCGTCTCGTCGCACAGGTCAACGACGTTGAACGAGTTCTTCTCCCGCTCCCGGGCCCGGCCCCGGCGAGATGTCGACGTGCCGCTCTGCGCGATCACGATCCCCCGGTCCCGCCGCACGCCCGGGTACACGTCGAGCGAATTGCCCACGTAGGCGCGGTGAAGGTGGCCGCCGAGTATCAACTCGACGCCGGACGCGGCGAAGCGATCGAGCGCCCGCTTCGCGCCGGGCAGGGTGTCCGATCCTTCGTAGTCGGGCGCCGGGGCGAAGTGATGGTGGGCCACGACGATCCGGACGTGCTCTCCCGGGGCGGCGGCCAACCACTCGTCGCAGCGGTCGAGCTGCCAGCGGCTGATGCGGCCGTTGACGATAGCCCGGCGGGGCGCCGTGGAGTCGATCGATACGATCGTCGCCCCGTCGATCGATAGGGCGTAATCCAGTTCGTCGGCAATCGCCCTGCGGTAGTTGCGGTGGGGCTGGAAGAGCCGCTCTAGCACGCGGTAAAGCGGCACGTCGTGGTTGCCGGGTGTCACCACGAGGGGCGCCCGGGGGAATTTGTCGAGGTACCGCCGGGCGTCTGCGAACTCCTCGCTGGTCGCCCGCTGGGTGAAGTCTCCGCTTGCCACGATCGCGTCGGGGTCGGCCCCTGCCACGGCGTCCAGCAGCCTGTCGGCGACCTCCGGCAAGAAATAGGGGCCGAGGTGCAGATCGGAGACGTGGACCAGCCGTGTCATGCCGCGTAACGGGTGAGGTGAAAGGATCGGCGGTCGAGCGGCCGCGTGACGAGAACCCCGCCCCACGGTCGGCTCAGCTTAGGCGTAGCCGAAGCGCACCCCGTACCAACTGCGCGAGCGGCTGCTATGTCAATCTGTGCCGCCGCAGCCTGCCAGCGCGGCTTGCCGATTGGTCGGGAAGCGCTCACCTCGATATGCCCGGAACCAGCGAAGACGCGTTCGCGAACGACCGCCAGCAAGGGGGCCAATCGAGCGAGCTCACACCTAAGAGCAAGGCGCCCGGCTCTTGTGCGGCGCCTTGTTGCGGCTGGTGTAGCTAAGTGCTGGCGCAGCAAGGATCTAGCCCCGATGAGGGGGGGCCCGATCGGGTGGCGTCCTCGCCACCAGGTGGACGGCGTCGGCCGCTGTGCACGGCCGCCGCGGTCCTCACCAACACCAATCCGAGGCCTCCCGCAGAGATTGGCAAGCGGGTTGCGACACGTAGCGATCGACCCCGTTTTTTCCGCGTGTCGTCGCAGACGGCCGGCGTCTACGCCGCGCTTCGCCAGAATCCAACCGAGGTAACAACACGATGCACGAGTCCGAACACCATCATCACGATCACGGCGTGGAACACGGCCACCGTGAAGAAATCCGCACCAACCTGCCTAGGCCCGAGCGGGTGAGTTGGGGGGCGTTGTTCGCCGGCCTCTTCGCTGTGCTCGCCGTCAGCTATCTGCTGTACCTGCTCGGTGGGGCGCTGGGTCTCAGCATCGCCGACGCGTCGGACTCGACGCTTATCGGAGAGGGCCTGACCGAGGGCGTCATTATCTGGATGCTCCTCACCGCTTTGGTCGCCTACTTCATCGGCGGCGCCACTGCCGCGCGGCTGTCGGGTACGACCGATGAGATGATCGGGATGATGCACGGCTTTGTGCTGTGGTCAGTCGCCACCGTCGTGCTAATGCTCTTCGGCTACGTCGGCCTGAAAGGCTTCCTTCAGACGGGTCAGTCGCTGGTCGTCGCAGCGGCAGAGGCAACCGGTACGGCCGCCAGCGCGGTCGGCTCGGCCGCCTACACGGCCGGGGCGTCGATCGATGATGCGGTCGGCGGAGTGGCCCAGGCAGCGACCGGCTTCGCAACCAGCGACTCGAAGCTAGCCAACACCATCCAGAAAGAGCTGAGCCAACAAGCGGCTCAGGCCATTGCATCGGCCGAGGCCGAGGGTGGCCCCAGCGTGTCCGCCGAAGAAATCCGTAAGTCCTTCAACGACCTCGACCGTGAGACCCTCAACCAGATTGTCCAGCAACTGTTGGACAACGAACAAGAGAGTGCGGCCGAGCTGATCGCGTCGCAGACCGAGCTAACCGCCGATCAAGCGCGTGACTTGGCCGAGGGGGTCTACAACTCGCTCGAACGGCAACTGGGCAACCCGGACAACCAAGCTAGCCTCGCGGAAGACCTCCGCCGCCAACTCGTTCGTCAGAGCGCCGACGTGATCGCCGCCGCCGACGCCGAGGGCGGCCCGCAAGTCACCGACGATGATATTCAGAAAGCGCTGAACGACCTGAACACCGACCAGATGGCCAAGGCCGCGCAGCTGCTCGCTTATGGCAAGGTCGACGAGGCCAAGAACGTCTTGACCGAGAACACCGATCTGAGCGACGCCGAAGTGAACGAGTTGGTTGAAGGGGTACAAAACACTTACCAAGCGCAGATCGAGAAGCTCTCGCAAGCGGCCGAAGAGGTCGGCGAAACGGCGAACGCCGCCGTCGAAGAGCTGAACGACTACGCGCAGGCGGTCACCTGGTCCGCGTTCGCCTCGGCTGGCATCGGCTTGGCGATCGCCATCCTCGGCGGGTGGTGCGGCGCCGACACCTCGCGTCGCTACTACTACGAACGGCACACCGCCGGCAGCGCTTGATCACCGAGGGGTGAGGGCCGGCGGCGAGCAGCCGCCGGTCCGCCCAGCCGCGACCGCCCACAGGGCGGGATCGTCCATCCAATCCACCCACCGAGGTATAAGAAAATGCGTTTCGGACTCATCGGCGTTGTGCTCGTCATCCTGCTCATCGCCGCGATACTGGAGAGTGTGCCGCTGGGCGGCATCGGCGGGCTTATCCTGCTGATCCTGGTTGTCCTCTTGCTGCTCGGCAAGATCTGAACAGGAGCAACCAGCAAGCGGCCGCGCACGCAGCAAGCGTCGGCGCCGACGGCTCGGGAACGGGCCCGCCGGCGCCGGCGTTCTGCTTTGCCAACGCGTTGCTTGCCAATGCGTGGTTTGCCAATGCGTGGTTTGCCAGTGCGTAGCGGGTGGACCAGACAGAGTAGTCCTGGCCGTCGACCACGCCGCTCAGGTCGCCGTCCGGCGCGAGGTTGTCGAGGAGGCCGCCCCGCACGTCGCGCCAGACGGTGTAGTCGGCCGCGTCGACCACCCCGTCGAAGTTGTAATCGGCGGCGTCCAGCGGCGCGAAAACGCGCGACGAGAAAAAACTCGGGTCGATCGACTCGACGAGCCCGAACAACAGAAAAAGGTGGTCGACGAGGCCCGCGTCGCCGGGGACCCAGCCCGGTTGGTCCGCGGAAACGCGGACCAAGCCGTAGCGGTACCGCGGGTCCGAGTCGGGCGGCTGGTCCGCCGCGAAATCGAGCAGCGTCGCCAGGTCGCCCCACGCGGCCACCGCCTCCGGCGAGAACACGTTGTTCGGGTGGTCGGCGATGCGGTCGGCGTGGTAGCCCTGCGGGCTAACGCCGGCCGTCAGCCCGTAGCGGTACGGCTCACCCAGCACGCTGCGGCTGTAAGCGCGATCGACGGTCGCTTGGTTCGCCAGGTAGGCCTGGAACCCGTCGCTGTGGCGGAAGTCACCGTTGAAGTAATTGGCTTGCTGGACCCAGAAGGCCGGCGCGAAAGCGTCCGGGTTGTCGGTCAGCGTGGGCGTCCGACCGAGGTACTTGATCGGCGCGGCGTCTGGGTTGAGCCACTGCCGGCGGACCGCCACGGCCCGGTCGTTGTCGCCCCGTTGACGCAGCGCGAGGCTCACCACGAGTTGGTACTCGTTCCACGGCCGCACCGCCCCGCCGGCGCCGCCCCCTTGGGGGGTCATGTCGAGATAGACCCGGCCGTCGAGGCTCGGGTGGATCGCCGCGTCGAAGTCGATCGACGCGGTGAGTGACTCGGACACCGACCGGATGTCCCCGGCCACCGGAGAGCCAGCCGCGTCGAAGTGGTTCGCCGCGAACAACGCGCCGGCCGCGAGCAGAGCCGAGCCGATGGGGCTGTAGCTGTCGTCCCAGCCCGGCGTGTCGGCGCCGGTCACCGGATCGATGAAGTGCAGGAAGTGGCCATCGGCCGACCGGGCCGGCGCAACCCCCGCGGTCCTCCCCGCGTACGCGTTCAAGACCTTGAGCGCCTGCACGTCGGCATCGGCGATCGCGTCGACACGATCCAGCGCGGCCAAGGCGACCAGAGCGAACCCTGCCGCGTCGGGCGTGGCGGGGTGGAAGCTCGGCCGGGTCGGGTCAAGCACGAGCGAGTCGCGCACGAGCCCCGAAGGCTGTATCGCGTCCGCCACGTAATGAGCCAATCGGCCGATCTGGTCCGACCGGAACGCGCTGAGGTCTTGGCCCGGAGCGTTTGCCGCCCCGACCAAGAGGAGGAGGGTCGTGGGAGAAACGAGTTTTCCGCACATGCCGCGTCCTGCATGAATCGCCGCGAAGGGGTTTCGTAGAACGACGCCGCGGCTCTCGGTGTTGGATGCCTATCCTAGCTGAGAAGGGGCCGCCGGAGGCGCGCTTATACCATTAAACCCCGCTATGAAACCGCTTGCAATTGATCTGTCGGTAGTCTCATATGCCCAAGCAGCTCCCATAGCAGCGGCGCGAAACCGCTACAGAGCGTCCCCCGCATCGAAGGTGGTTCTGCCCGCCACCCCAACCGATTATGGGTGGGGAACCCCACCCGGTCCCCCTGCCGCTGCCGGCGCCACGGCGTCAGAGCTGGTCGCGAAAAAAACGAGAAACCAGAAGCCGAGAACCTGTATGGCCACGTCCATCGAAGACGTCGCGCGCCGAGCCGACGTGTCGATCAGCACGGTTTCTCGGGTGCTGAATCGTCACAACGTCGTGAACGCGCAGACCCGCAAGCGGGTCGAGGAGGCCATCGCCGAGCTCGGCTACCGCCCCAACGTGTTCGCCCGCGGCCTGATGCTCCGCAAGAGCAACGTGCTGGGGCTCGTGCTCCCCGACCTGCACGGCGAGTTCTACTCGGAGATCATCCGCGGCGCGAATCTGAAGGCCCGCGAGTGCGGTTACCACCTGCTGATCTCTTCGGTCACCGCCGACGACGACGGCCAAGACGTCCTCGCGACGATCGGCGCCCAGGGGCTGGTCGACGGGATGATCGTGATGGTCACCGAGATGAGCTCCCGCATACGCACCTCGCTCGGCGACGCCCCCGTCCCGCTGGTGGTGCTCGACGGCGACATCCAAGGCGCGACGCACGACACCGTGGCGATCGACCACCGCAACGGCGCGGAGTCGCTCGTCCGCCACCTGTTGTCGCTCTATCCCACCAGCCCGATCGTGTTCCTCGGCGGCCACGCCACGAATCTCGACACGATCGACCGGCTCAACGCCTACCAAAAGGTCCTCGCCGAGGTGGGCCGCGAGCCGTCCCAGAAGGACATCGTCTACCTAGACTACAGCTACGAAACGGCGTTCCGCTACGCGTCGGAGCGGGTCTTGGAGTGGTCCGCGGCGCGGTCGGTCGTGTTCGCGGCGAATGACGAGATGGCCGCCGCGGTGGTCGACGCCGCCCTGGCCGCGACGCTCGACGTGCCCGCCGACCTACCCGTGGCCGGCTTCGACGACACCCGCATCGCCCAGCTCACCCGTCCGCGGCTGACCACCGTCCGGACGCCCATGGCCCAGATGGGCGCGAAAGCCATCGAGCTGCTGTGCGAACGCCTCGAATCGCCGGACCGCCCCCCCAACCGGGTGACGTTGCCCACCGAGGTGGTGGTCCGCGAGTCGTGCGGCGGTCCGCCGGCGCCGGGATCATGACGACAAGTCGCAAAATGAACTGAAAGCGCTTGCAGGAAACACTTTCTTTCGCGTATTGTCATGGCTAGCGGGATAGTTCCCCTAAGTACCGGAACAGCCGGGAATTTCCCGCATACGGGTGCGCCCGTAGGCAGCGGCAGGCGAAGGTCGGGCTGGGTCAAATCGAAGGGTCTGCGAAGAGGCAACCCGCCCGCTCCCTAGCCGGTAGCGCTCGCCTGGCGTGGCGCCCCGGCGAGTGATGCTTATCCGAGAGCTCTTCCTGCGGTCAAAGACTTGCCCAGCGAAGGGCTGACCCGCTCGTCGGTGGCCCCCGTTTTTCGTCAGGAGGAACGGCGGTTGCAAGAGCGGGCTGACAGCGCAGCGCGACACGACCACCCCCACTCGGTCGGTGCGAGAGCGCCGATCCGAACCGCTCGTCTGATTTTTCTCTATGGGATGCCAGCTATGACTCACCCCCGCTATCGAATCTTGCTATGCCTAGCCGTCGCGGCCGTCGCCGCGCCGCGCTTCGCCGCCGCTCAGAACCTGCTGACTTATGGCGACTTCGAGACGCCCGCCGTCGCCGAAGTTCCCTTCTGGACGCTCGAGGAAGTTGTCTCGGGCACGACGACTCAGCGCAACGCAGCGGCTTTGGCCGGCTTCGCCGACAATCCCATCGACCCGCTCAACCCCGACCCGAACCACCGGGGGCTTTGGTTCCAAGCCTTCAACGGCGACCCCGACCCCGGCTTCGTCGACGCACGCCTCACCCAAGTGGCGCCCGCTACCCCCGGTGAAAACTACGTGTTCTCCGGGACCGCCGCGTTCGAGACCAACTACTCGGGCGGCGTCGCGACGCTCGACCCCGCGTCGCCTTGGGGGGCGATCGAGTCGCCGACCGAAACCGAATTCGAACTGGCGTTCCTCGACGCGGGCGGCACGGTCATCGGGACCCCCCTGGTGCGCGACGTCGCGAGCGAGGTGTTCCCCGGCTTCGGCTACACGGCGGTGACGCCGCTCTCGGCGGTGGCGCCGGAGGGCGCCGCGTCGGTCCGTGTCCAAGCCCGCGCCCTGCAGATGGCCGACGCGGGGCTGAACCCGCAGTCGGCGTTCGTCGACAACTTCTCCCTGACCACGAGCAGCGCCCCGTCGACGGAGCTGCTTGCGAACGCCAACCTCAATGAACTACCCCCGTCTATCGAAGACTTCCTTCTCGAGGAGTTTGAGTTGATCGAGACGCCCGACACGGCCGACTCGATCTCGATCGCCACCTTCGCGAACAACCCCGACACGGGCGGGGCGAACGGCATCTGGGTGCGTCCGTTCGTCGCCGACGCGGAGTCAGCCGTCGTTCAGCAGACGGTCGATGCGATGGCCGGCGAGGAGTACATGTTCTCCGCGTCCGCCCGATGGGAGGTCAACTACCTCGGCGACGGCCTCACCGGCGGCGAGAACGAGACCCTCATCGAGCTGGCGTTCCTCGACGACATGGGCGCCGTGCTGGACAGCGTCTCGCTCGATCTGCGGGCCGACGGCAAGACCGCCGCGGCGAACAGCTGGACCACGCACAGCGTAACAGGCGTAGCCCCGGCCGGCACGGTGCAGGCCCGCGTGGGGGGGATCGTCAACAACATCACGGCGAACACCGAGAACACCGGCAACCAGTCGGCCTTCTGGGACGACTTTTTGCTGACGCTCGTCGGCGACCTGCCCGGCGACTACAACAACGACGGGCAAGTTGACGCCGCGGACTACACCGTGTGGCGCGACGGCGACTCGCCCGACAGCTCGCAGGCCGGCTACGACCTGTGGGCGCAGAATTACGGCGCCGGCACGGGCGGCGCCTCGGCCGTGCCCGAGCCGACCGCGGCGGTCCTGGCGCTCGTCGCGCTGCTAGCCGCTGGCGTTCGTCGGCAGAGCTAACGCTCCCTGATCGGATGGCGCCCCGCCGGCAGCGTGCCGGCGGGGGCGCCGCCATCCGCGGGCCCGGCAGCCCGAGGGGGAACCCAACCACCGACCTTAGGGAAGTTCGATGCGACCCACCAACCGCCGACCTATCGTCAACGGATTCACGCTCGTCGAGCTGCTGGTGGTGATCGCCATCATCGGCATCCTCGTCGCGTTGCTCCTGCCGGCCGTCCAAGCGGCGCGTGAGGCGGCCCGTCGCACCCAGTGCAAGAACAACCTGAAGAACATCGGGTTGGCGGCGCAGAACTTCTACGACTCCCAAGGCCAGTTCCCCACCGGTGGCTCGACGCCCGGCGCGGTGATCGAGAACTACTTGGCGGACACCTTATCTCAGCCCAATCCGGATCTGCGCCGCGGCCCCGCGAACGGCCCCGAAAAGCAAGGCCTGAGCACGTTTTTCCAGCTACTCCCTTTCATGGAAGAGGGAGCCATCGCAGACATCGTTGACAGCGCCCAAATGCGTCGGCTGCCTGTCGGCCTCTACAACTGCCCTTCCCGGCGTGGGGTGACCTTCCAAGCTAATTCTCTAATCAGCTTGATTGACTACGCCGGTGTGATGGCGGCCCCGGCACGCAGCGAGATGCCCAATCCAAGTGACATGGACGCAATGCTCGCAAACCCCATGTCCAACAGCCCGTTGGATCGGCTGCGACAGTCGACCTGGGGATGCCCGTTTCCGGCGTGCACCTTCAACTTACCGAGGTCCGACAATGGGTTTTATCAAGGGCTTGTGAGTCAGTCGCAAACCCGGGGCGATCAGATTTTAGTGCGGTTCCGCGGGGTAATCCAGCGGACTGGATGGTTCAGCGATGGCAGCACGGGCTACTCTAGCGGCACCGGCCTGGAGATGACGTTCGCCAAGATTCCCGACGGCTCTAGCAAGACGATGCTGATCGCCGAGAAGTGGCTCGTCCCCGACCTCCACCCCGGCAACGGTGTTTCGGCCGGGTCCTTCAACATCAATGCCGGTGACGACCTCGGGTGGGCGGACGGCTGGGACTGCAACAACATGCGAACCACTCTGTTCCCCCCCCGACCCGACTCAGACCTTTCACAAGTGCCGGGACGGCCTAGCGTCAACGGACAGCCCTACGAAGCACAGCTCGCCGCGTTGTTCGGTCCGAGCGGCGCGTGCGACAACGCCGGCGACTGGATGATCGGCTCCTCACACCCCGGCGGCTTCAACACCGTGTTCGCTGACTCCAGCGTGCACACGCTCAATTACGACATCGACCCGGAGATGTTCAACCGGCTTGGCCACCGCTTCGATGGCGAGGCCATCGACGGCGTGTTCTGATGCCGCTTATCCGTTGTCGCGAGGTTGAGGTCGGCCCGAGGCTAGCCCCTTCGGGTCAAGCGCAGGTCGGCCCGAGGCTAGCGCCTTCGGCTCAAGCGCGGCGGCCGGCCTTTTTGGGGGCGGCACGCGAAAACCGCTCTTCAACCTTCGATCGACCCTGCGAGGTAGAACGTGATGGACCGCCTCCGACGGGCGTCGCTCACCGTGCTTGTGTTGGCCTCGCTTGGAGTCGCGCGGCCCGCGGCGGCGGCCGATCAGCAGGCCTTCCTCGACGACCTGCAGCGGCGCACGTTCGACTTCTTCTGGGAAACCACCCCAGCCGAAAACGGCCTCACGCCCGACCGCTGGCCGAGCGATTCCCCCAGCAGCATCGCGGCGGTCGGCTTCGGCCTGACGGGCTACCTCGTCGGCGTCGAGCGGGGCTGGGTCGACCGGGCCGCGGCTAGCGAGCGGGTCCTCGCCACGCTCCGCTTCTTCCACGACTCGCCGCAGTCGGACGACCCGCAGCGCGCCGCCGGCTACCGCGGCTTCTACTACCACTTCCTCGGGCAAGAGTCCGGCCTGAGGTGGCGCCGCTGCGAGCTCTCGAGCATCGACACCGCGCTGCTGATGATGGGCGTGCTTGCCTGCGGCGAGTACTTCGACGCCGACGACCCGCGCGAGGCCGAGATCCGGCGGCTCGCCGACACGCTGTACCGCCGCGTCGAGTGGGACTGGATGCAGCCCCGCGCGCCGCTGGTCGCGATGGGGTGGAAGCCCGAGGAGGGCGGCTTCGGACGGGCCGACTACAAGGGCTACAACGAGGCCATGTTCCTCTACGTGCTCGCGCTGGGGTCGCCCACGCACCCGGTCGAGCCAGCCGCTTGGGACGCGTACACCAGCACCTACGACTGGGCCGAGTTCTACGGCCAAGAGCACGTGAACTTCGCGCCGCTGTTCGGGCACCAGTACACCGCGTGCTGGGTCGACCCGCGCGGCCTGCAAGACGGCTACCTCCGGGCGCGCGGGATCGACTACTTCGAGAACTCCCGCCGCGCGACCCTCGCGCAACGCGCGTACGCGATCGCGAACCCGGCCGGCTGGCGGGGCTACGGCGAGGACTTCTGGGGGCTCACCGCGTGCGACGGCCCGGCCAACACCGAGCTAGAGATCAACGGAGAGCCGCGCCGGTTCCACTCCTACTGGGCGCGGGGCGCGAGCGCCGAGCGTGTGCACGACGACGGCACGGTCGCGCCGACCGCGGCCGGCGGCTCGATCCCCTTCGCGCCGGACGAGACCCTGGCCGCTCTGGCCGCGATGCGTGACCGCTACGGCGACCGGCTCTACGCCCAATACGGCTTCCGCGACGCGATCAACCCGACGTTCCGCGACGGCGGCGTCAAACTCAGCCACGGGGTGGTCGACCCGCAGACGGGCTGGGTGGCGGACGACTACCTGGGCATCGACCAAGGCCCGATCTTGCTGATGGCGGAGAACCACCGCTCCGGGCTGGTCTGGGAACTGATGAAGAAGTCGCCGGCGATCCGCCGAGGCCTGACCCGCGCCGGCTTCACGGCCCCTTGGCTCGGAGCCGGCCCCCCCGAGGCCGCCCCACCAACCGAAGGCGAGTCCCCATGATCCGAAGCGCCTGGCTGGTTGTGCTCGCCGCGATGGCTTGGTCCGCCGCCCAAGGGGCGCCGCGGCCGAACCTCGTGTTCATCATGAGCGACGACCACGCCTACCAGGCGGTTTCGGCGTACGACGACCGGCTCATCCACACGCCCAACATCGACCGCATCGCCGCGGAGGGGCTGCGCTTCGATATGTGCTACGTCCCCAACTCGATCTGCGCGCCCAGCCGAGCGAACATCCTCACCGGCAAGCACAGCCCGGTGAACGGCGTCGCCGACAACTACACCGAGTTCGACGGTTCGCAGTGGACGTTCCCCAAGGCGCTGCAGCGGGCCGGGTACCAGACCGCGATGATCGGCAAGTGGCACCTGAAGAGCGACCCGACGGGCTTCGATCACTGGGACATCCTGCCCGGCCAGGGCAAGTACTACCGCCCCGACTTCCGCAGTCCCTCGGGCCGGCGCGCCGTGGATGGCTACGTGACCGACGTGACGACCGACTTGGCGATCGATTGGCTCAGCGGCGAGGGCCCGACCGGGCGAGCCGAGGGCAAGCCCTTCCTGCTGATGCTGCACCACAAGGCGCCCCACCGCCCGTGGGACCCCGCGCCGGAGCGCCTCCGCGAGTTCGAAGACAAGGACCTGCCCGAGCCCTCGACGCTGTTCGACGATTACGCGACGCGGACCGAGGGCCCGCGCCGGGCCGAGATGCGGATCGGCGACCACATGCGGATCGACCGCGACGTGAAGGCCTGGGCCGCCGACAGCAACCACCGCAAGTGGCTCTACGGCCACATGGACGACCAACAACGAGCGGCCTGGGAGGCCGCCATCGACCCCCGGCACGAAGAGTTCGAAGGGGCCCGCCTCACCGGCCGGGACCGGACCCGATGGGTGTGGCGCCACTACATGGAAGATTATCTGGCGTGCGTGGCGAGCGTCGACGAGAGCGTCGGCCGCGTGCTGGATTGGCTTGACGAGAACGGCTTGGCGGAGAACACGCTGGTCGTCTACACGAGCGACCAGGGCTTCTACCTGGGCGAGCACGGCTGGTTCGACAAGCGTTTCATCTACGAGGAGTCGCTCCGCACGCCGATGGTCGCGCGGTGGCCGGCGGGGACCGCCGAGCCGGGGCGCGGCGTGGACCGGATCGTCTCGAACCTCGACGTCGGACCGACCTTTTGCGAGCTGGCCGGCGCACAGGCCGACCCGGCGATGGTGGGGTACAGCCTGGCCCCGTTGTTCCGCGGCGCCGAGCCGGACGAATGGCGGCAGGCGTTCTACTACCACTACCACGAGGGCCCGGACCGGGACCACGCGGTGGCGCGGCACGACGGCGTGACCGATGGCCGGCACAAGCTCGTCAGTTACTACGAGCTGGGCGACTGGGAGCTGTACGACTTGGGGTCCGATAAGGACGAGCTCCGCAACCTCTACGGCGAGCCGTCGGTGCGGCAAGTGCAGCAGCGGTTGACCGAGCGGTTGCGCGAGTTCCGTCGGGAGTACGGCTTCGAAGCGCCCCGCGACACCGCCGATCAGTCCGGGGGCTAGCCCTGCCCCAGCGGAAACCCGATCGGAGCGCTTGCGACTGGCGCAATCTGGCCGGACAATACGCCGCTTTGCGCATCCGCGTCGCACTCCGGCGGATTGACGGACATGTTCGGCTACTTCTACGACACCGAGGGGTTTCCCGCTCGGTGGAACTGCGGCACGGCCTGGGCGGAAGAACCGTGGCTCGGTTGGACGCACGTCGTCGCCGACCTGATGACCGCGGCGGCCTACACGGCGATCCCGCTGCTGCTGATTGTGGTGCTGCGCCGCGTCCGCCACGTCCCCGCGCCCCACGTGGTGACCTTGTTCGCGGTGTTCATCCTCGCGTGCGGCACGGTCCACCTGATCGACGCGATCATCTTCTGGTGGCCGATCTACCGGCTGTCGGCGGTCGCCAAGGTGACTACGGCTGCCGCGTCGGTGATGACGGTCATCGCGGCGTCGATGCACTGGCCCAAGCTGCTGCTCTACCGCAGCCCCGAAGAGCTGCAGGCCGAAGTAGAGCTACGCACCCGGCAGCTCGAGGAGACCAACCAGAGGCTCGGCCTCGCCCTCGAAGCGGGCGCGATGGGCACCTGGGACTGGGACCTCGACACGGGCAACGTCTGGTTCGACGAGACGCAGCAGGGCCTGATCGGATTGGCGGGGCACGAGGATCCGGTCACCGGCGAGCCGGTCGTCAAGGCATCGGATTTCTTTGAGCTTGTGGCCGCGGACCACCGCGGCCCGCTGAGCGAGGCGATCGACGCGGCGATCCACAGGGGCGAGCCCTACAACCACGAGTTCTTGGTCACGACGCCGCAGGGGACCGACAGGTGGCTGTCGGGGCGGGGCCGTGTCGTCTACGAAGACGGCCGGCCACGACGGGTCGTCGGCGTGAACTTCGACATCACTCGGCAGAAGCGGTCGCAGGAGGAACTGGCCAAGGCGCGTCGGGAGGCCGAGGCCGCCAGCCTCGCGAAGAGCCGCTTCCTGGCGAACACCAGCCACGAGATCCGCACGCCCCTCACCGCGATCCTCGGCTGCGCCGAGGTGCTCGCACGCGACCCGAAGGACAGCGACACAGCCGCCACCGCGGACCTCATCCAGCGCCAGGGCCGGCTGCTGCAGCGCCTGCTCAGCGACGTGCTCGACCTTTCGAAGATCGAAGCCGGGCGCCTGACGGTCCACCGCAAGGGCGTGTGCGACGTGCCGGCGTTGCTCGAGGACGTCCGCTCGCTGATGCAGCCGCTCGCCACCGAGAAGGGACTCGACTTCCGAATCGACCCGAACCGCGCCCCCCTGCCCTACCTGCAGACGGACCCGATCCGGTTGCGCCAGGTCCTCGTCAACCTGCTCTCCAACGCGATCAAATACACCGAAGCGGGATCGGTCGAGATGATGGTCGCCACGCGGCGCGACGGCGAGCCGAGCGTCGTGTTCACCGTGTCGGACACCGGCATCGGGATCGCGCCCGAACAGCAGCAGGCCGTCTTCGAGGCGTTCCACCAAGTCCAGGCCGGCCCCGCTGCCGACGAGTTGGCCCACAGCCTCAACGAGGGGGTCGGGTTGGGGCTGGCGATCTCGGCGAAGCTCGCTCGGTTGCTCGGCGGAGAGATCGCGGTCGACAGCCAACCGGGGAGGGGATCGGCGTTCCGCTTGCGATTGCCGTTAGTGGTTCCCTCACGGGAGAAAATCGAATCGGCCAATCGCCGCCTCCAAGAAGCGACGGGGCCGTCCCCCGCGGCGAGCGGCGAGGCGGTCCGCCGCGGCAAGCTGCTGGTCGCCGAAGACACGGCGAGCATCCAGCACCTGCTGAAGCGGATCCTCGCCCGCCACGCCGAGGAACTGTGCTTCGTGCAGGACGGGGCGTCGGCGTTGAGCCAGATCTCGGCCGCCAAGGAAGCAGGACGGCCTTTCGACGTGCTGCTGCTCGACATGAACATGCCGGTCATGTCGGGCTACGAAGCGGCCCGCCGGCTGCGAGACGCCGGCGAGACCCTCCCGATCATCGCCCTGACCGCCAGCGCGATGGTCGGAGACCGCGAGCGGTGCCTCGAGGCGGGCTGCACCGAGTACGTGGCGAAACCCATCGACTGGGGGCTGCTCGAGTCGGCCGTGCAGGCTAGCCTCGCGTCGAGGGCGCCGCTCTAGGCGAGCAGCTGCTCGACGACCCGGGCGGGCTTCACGCCGGTCAGTTTTTGATCGAGGCCCTGGAACGGGAAGGTCATCCGCTCGTGGTCGACTCCCAGCAGCCTCAGCATCGTCGCGTGGAAGTCGCGTAGCGGGACCGGGTCGCGCACGACGTCGTAACCCATCGCGTCGGTCTCGCCGTGGGTGTAGCCGCCCCGCACGCCGCCGCCGGCCATCAAGACGGTGAACGCGTTCGGGTTGTGGTCGCGGCCGTAGTAGGGGCTCGTCACGCCGCCGCGGTTCTCTTGCATCGGGGTGCGGCCGAACTCTCCGCCCCACACGACGAGCGTGTCTTCCAAGAGTCCCCGCTCGCGGAGGTCCTCGACGAGGGCGGCGGTGGGCCGGTCGACTTGGCGGCACTTGGCGCGGAAACCGTCGTCGAGCGCCTCGCTCGCGTTGGAGCCGTGGCTGTCCCAGCCCCAGTCGAAGAGCTGAACGAACCGAACGCCGCGCTCGACGAGCCGCCGCGCCAGCAAGCAGTTGTTGGCGAACGACTCGCCGCCCGGCTGCGCGCCGTAACGCCCGAGGACCTCGGCCGGCTCGCGCGAGATGTCCATCGCGTCGGGCGCGGCGGCTTGCATGCGGAACGCGAGCTCGTACTGCTCGGTTCGGGTGAGCGTCTCCGGGTCGCCGAACTCCTCGTAGGTCTGCTCGTTCAACGCGTCGAGCGTGTCGATCAGCGCGCGGCGGTCGGCGCGGGTCACGCCGTCGGGGTTGGCGATGTTGAGGACCGGGTCGCCCTCCCCGCGGCACTGCACACCTTGGTAGACCGAAGGGAGGAAGCCCGAGCTCCACAACGCCTTGCCGACCCGCGGTTGCCGCCCGCCGGAGAGCAGCACGATGAAGCCCGGCAGGTCGGCGTTGTCGGTCCCGAGTCCCCAGGTCACCCAAGAGCCGATCGCGGGGTAGCCCATCCGCGGCTGGCCCGCGTGGACCATCAGCTGGGCCGGGCCGTGGTTGAATTGGTCGGTCTGCAGCGTCTTGACGACACAGAAGTCGTCCGCGCACCGAGCCATGTGCGGCAGCCGGTCGCTGAACCACGCGCCCGACTCGCCGTGCTGCTTGAACGGGTAGATCGGTCCGAGCATCCGCGGTCGGCCTTGGAGGAACGCGAACCGCTTCCCTTCGAGGAAAGACTCCGGGCAGAGCTCGCCGTCGACGCGTTTCAGCTCGGGTTTGAAGTCGAACAATTCGAGCTGGCTCGGCGCGCCGACCATGTGCAGGTAGATGACGCGTTTGGCGCGCGCCGGGGGGGCGAGGAAGCCGGCCGGCGCGCCGGACGCCGCCGCGGGCCGCTGACTCTGCATCGCGAACCACATCGCCCCTAGCCCGGTCGCGCAGTCCTTAAGGAAGTGACGCCGAGTCGCGTGCCGCAGCCGCCGACTGGCGAATTCGTGTTGCAGGTTGTCGCGGCCCATGTCGCGTCGCCTCGGTTGCTACTTCGTCAGGAACTCGTCGCGGCTCAACAGCGCGGTCGCCACGTCGCGGAGGGCGTCGTCGCCCGAGGAGCGCTGCGCCAACCGAGCGAGCACCTCGACCTCGGCGTCGGTCGGCTCTCGGCAAGCGGTAAGCTCAACGCCGTACCGGATCTGATCGGCCAACGCGCCGCCGTGGGACCGCATCCGGTCCGCGAGCGCCGCCGCGCACTCGACCATCGCCTCGCTGTTGAGCGTCTCTAGCGCTTGCAGCGGCGTGTTGGAGCGCAAACGCCGCGGCGTGCAGAACTCTCGCGACGGCGCGTCGAAAGCCTGGAACATTGGGTACGGGATGGACCGCTTAGTGTACGTGTAGATCGACCGCCGGTATCGCTGCGCATCGCCCGGCGCCGTGTCGGCCCACTTGTCCGCGCGAAAGAACGGCTTCCAAACGCCCTCGGGTATCGGCGGACGGACCGGCGGCCCGTAGAGCGTGCGGTCGAGCAGCCCGGCGGCCGCGAGCGCCTGATCCCGGGCGGTCTCCGCGGGCAGCCGGTGGCGCGGGCCACGGGCCAGGAGCCGGTTCTCGGGGTCGCGCCGATAAGCGTCGGGCGACGCCTTGCTCGTTTGGCGGTAGGTGCTCGACAGCACGATCTCCCGCAGGATCGATTTGACGCTCCAATCGAAATCGCCGGAGAATCGCGTGGCGAGGTGGTCGAGCAGTTCCGGGTGCGACGGGCGCTCGCCCGAGGAGCCGAAGTCTTCTTCCGTGCGGACCAGCCCCACGCCGAACAACCGCGCCCAGAGCCGATTCACGGCGACCCGCGCCGTGAGGGGGTTGGCGTCGTCGACGATCCACTCGGCCATGTCCAGCCGGCTGGGCAGCCCCTCGGACGCCATCTCGTGCAGCGCGGCGGGCGTGCCGGGCCGAACCAGCTCGCCCTTGTCGAGGAACAAGCCCCGCTCGAACACGCGCTGCGTGCGCCGCAACCGATCGGGCCGCTCGGCCATGACGGGCGTTTCTACCGTTGGGATCGACGCTAGCTCCGACTGGAGCGCCGCGAGGCGGTCCCGCAACACCCGGAGGCCGTCGTCGGACGCCAAACGGGTCAGCCGCGGCGAGTCGGAGACCTCGATTGCGCCGCGTCGGGTCACCAGCGGGAAGGTGCCCAGCGCCGACTGGCGGTGGTTGATCGTGATCCGCAAACGCGCGTCGGGTCCGAGCTCGATCGGCTCCCGGAGCAACAGCGTGGCCACGCGCGGCCCGTAAACGCGGCTGTAAGCGGCGAAGCCCTCCACGGAGTCGCTGTTGAGGCTCTCCTGCGGATCGAGGAAGGGGTGGGGCTCGTCCCCCACCAAGCGAGCGATCGGCACGCTCTCGGGCGCGGCGCCGGGGCGGACGACTTCCAACTCGACGTGCGACCAGACGAACCCCCATTCGGAATCGTCGGCGGCCTTCTCCGGGTCGAGCGGCATAGCGATCACCCGAACCGCGGCCACCCGTTCAAGGCCCTCGGGCGGATTGGCTTCGACCGTCTCGACGGTGCGCCGCGGGACGACGCCCAACGTGCGGAACTCCTCGCGCCCGTCGCGGCGCTCGACAACGAGCTTCGCGTCGTTGTTGGTCCACGGCCGCAGGGCGTGTGCCGGGCGCCACAGAGAATCCTCAGCCACGACAGAGAATTGTCGGCGCCAGAGCTGTTCGCGTAGCGTGTGGATTTCCTGGAGAAGCTCGCTGACTCGCTGGTGATCCGCTCGGTCGGTAGGGGCGGGGATGGTCGGGTACTCTTCGGTCGCGTCGGTGTCCGTGGTGTTGTTGAGCAACGCGGCGAACTGGTAGTACTCTTCGTGGCGGATCGGGTCGTAGGGATGGCTGTGGCACTGGGCGCAGCCGAACGTCACGCCCTGCCAGACCTGCCAGGTGGTGTTGACCCGGTCGAGCACCGCGGCCACGCGGAACTCCTCGTCGTCGGTTCCGCCCTCGTCGTTGGTCTGTGTCAGGCGGTGCGCGGTGGTCGCGACGAGGTCGTCGACGCTCGGCGCCGGCAGCAGGTCGCCGGCGAGCTGCTTGGTCGTGAACTCGTCGTAGGGGAGGTCGTCGTTTAGCGCTGCGATCACCCAGTCGCGGTACTTCCACGCGTTGCGCGGCGCGTCGTTTCCTAGGCCGCGTGAGTCGGCGTACCGCACCTGGTCCAGCCACACGCTCGCCCAACGCTCGCCGAAGTGATCCGAGCCGAGCAAACGGTCGACCGCCGCCGCGTAGGCCGCCTCGCCACGTCGAGCCACGTCCTCGAGAAACGCCCGCCGCTCGTCGGGCGTGGGCGGCAGGCCGACGAGGTCGAGGCTCACCCGCCGCAGCCAACGGCTCGGGTCCGCGTCGGGCGAGGGTTCGAGGCCTTGTTCTTCGAGCCGCCGCAGAACGAACCGGTCGAGCTCCTTTCGCGGCCACGCGCTACGCGACGCTTCCGGCGGGGCGGGCGCCGTCGGCCGCTCGAAGGCCCAGTGCTCTCGCCAAACGGCGCCTTGCGCAATCCAGCCGCGTAGCAAGCCGACTTCTTCGTCGCTGAGCGCCGGCCCGTGCTCCGGCGGCGGCATACGCAAGTCGGGGTCGGTTTCGGTCACGCGGTCCAGCAGCGGGGAGGCCGCCGGGTCGCCGGGTTCGACGATCCACCCGTCAGGCGGGAGGACTTGGTCTCGGTAAACGAACGACACGCCGGCGGCTTGCTTAACGCCGCCGTGGCACGCGAGGCAATGGGCGACGAAGATCGGCCGGATGTCGCGGTCGAAATCGACGCGCGGCTCCTCTGCGCGAGCCGAGAGGACAGCAAGCGCCGCCGCTGCAACGGATAGCGATAAGCGTCGACGCATGGCGGTCGAGAAGAGGAGGGGCGTTCCTGCTGTAGCGGCCCGCCGTGCAGGAGTTCCGCGGGCCGGCGACTCCTCCACTCTACGCGCCAGAGCCTACCGGATCACGCCCCGTGTCTCGTTGCGAGGCTCCGTCGCAGCCCCACTGAATCGCCCGCGGGCGGCAATAGGGGCTATTTCGCAAGCGTCACGAGCGGGCGACGAACGAAAGGCTCGTCCGGCTCCCCCCCAACCGAGCCCAACTGGTGCGGCCTCAGGCCGCGCGGCTCATCAGGCCGCTGTCGAACCGTGGCACGATGACGTCGAGTTCGGCTAGAACGTCGCCGTCGCTGCGGTCAACCGCTAGACTCAAGCGGTTGATGCTGTTCAGCACCGTGACGAGGGGCTCGGGCTGTGCGTCGGCCGCCAGGATCTTCTCGTGCGCGGTCGGCTTGTGCCGCTCGCTCTCGTGGTAGAGCTCTTCGTAGAGCTTTTCGCCGGGACGCAAGCCCGTGATGCGGATCTCGATGTCTTCTCCTTCGACGAGGCCCGACAGGCGGATCATGTCGCGGGCGAGGTCGAGGATCCGCACCGGCTCGCCCATGTCGAGCACGAAAACCTCGCCGCCCCGCCCCATCGCCCCGGCCTGGATGACCAACTGGGCCGCTTCGGGGATCATCATGAAGTAGCGGTTGATCTCGGGGTGGGTCACGGTCACGGGTCCGCCGGCGAGGATCTGCTGACGGAAGATCGGGATGACGCTGCCGGCCGAGTCGAGCACGTTCCCGAATCGGACGGTCACGTATCGGCAGGCCGAACCGACCGACTTCGCCTGCACATACCGCTCCGCCAACTGTTTGCACGCGCCCATCACGCTCGTCGGCCGGACGGCCTTGTCGGTCGAGACCATGACGAAGCTCTCGGCGCCGTGGCGCTCGGCCGCGTCGGCCACGTTCGCCGTGGCGGCGACGATGTTCTTGACGGCCTCGCCCGGGTGCCGCTCCATGAGGGGCACGTGCTTGTAAGCGGCGGCGTGGAAGACCACGTCCGGTTGGTGCTCGGCGAACACGGCGTCGATCCGCGCCGGGTCGGTCGTGTCGCCCAGCACCACCTCGACCGAGTCGCCGCCGACGCGCTGGAGCTCCTGCTCCAAGAAGAACTGGGCGGTCTCGGCCCGGTCCAGCGCGACCAAGCGGGCCGGCCCGTGTTTGAGCAGTTGCCGACAGATCTCCGAACCGATCGAGCCGCTGCTGCCGGTGACCAGGACCGTCTTGCCGGCGATCTGGTGGGCGATCGCGGCGCCATCGATCCGCACCGGGTCGCGCCGCAGCAGGTCTTCGATCGACACGTCGCGCGGCCCAACCGAGACCGTTCCCCCCAACAGTTGGGCGTGGGTCGGGAGCACGCGGACCGGCACGCCGATCGGTTCGGCGTCGGCCATCACGCGACGCACCACGCGGCCCGGCAGCGACCCGGTGACCAGCACCTCCTCCACGCCGAGCGACGCGGCCAGCCACGGGATCTCCTCCGGCGCGCCCACGACGCTCACACCGCCGATCCGCTGGCCGCGGTGCGACGGATCGGGATCGACGAAGCCCACCGCGCGGTACGCGTGCCGGCGGTCGAGCGAGAGCGACCGCAGCAGCGCCTCGCCCTCGTCGTTGGCGCCGACGATCAGCACGCGTCGCCCCTGCTCGCGACGCAGCCGCCGCCGCCAATCCCGCACCGCGCGGGGCGCCGCTCGGAGGAGGCCGAACGCCAGCAACGTGGTCCCCCAATCGATCAACAGCACGCCACGCGGCGCGTTGACGCCGGGCAGCAGGACCGCGTCGGCGAACGTGAGCCCCAGGGTGCTCCAGGTGGTCGCCGCGGCGATCGCGAGCAAGTCGTGGAACCCGATCGGGCGGCTCAACCCCCGGTCCAGCCGCCGCCACGAGAAGACCACCAGCTTGATCGCGACCGCGCAGGCCGCCAGCGCCCACATCGCCTCGCGGTGAACAGCCGCCGGCGGCCCGCCGAACCGAAGCAGGTAAGCGCCCAAGAAGGCGCCCGCCGCAACCGTGGCGAAGGCGATGAGGACGGCGGCGCGTCGGAGGACACGGCTCATTTGATCATGCCTTGGTGAGAAGACGTCCGGCACGGTACGACCTGCGCTGGGGCGTTCGGGTCGCGCCCCGACTGTTCCGATGAACCGTACAGCGGCCGGCTACCACCCCGCCCTCGATCCGCAACCACCCGGCGACGGGCGGAGTCCGTGAGCCATTCTCGCAGGTGTGCAAGGTCCGGACGCCTGGCAAGACACCACCTGGTGTGGGCATCGGCTTCGTCGTGACGGCCAAGCTCCCTCAGGCAAACGGCGAGCTCGTGACGCGAAGAGAAGACGTGCGGGGCCAACGCCACGGCCTTTTCGGCCGCCTCCGTAGCCTCTTCGTATCGCCCGATAGATCGCAAGGCTCGGCCGGCGTGACGCCATCGATAGGCGAGGCGAGCGGGCGGTTCCTTGCCCCCTTTCTCGGCACGCTCAGCCTCCCCGTACGCGTATTTCGCCAGGGCCACCATGTCGTCCTGGTTCCCCCGCCGGCTGTATTGCTGCAAAGCGATCTCCAGCGCTTCGAAGTCTGGCTGGAGCGCTCCGATAAACGCGGAGGCGGGCGTCGTTTGCGACACCCACAATACCAATCGCGTGACGTGGCCTCCGCGGACGTTCAAGCAACGCTGCCACAGGTCAAACTGCCGCCGGATGTCGCCGTGCAAAGCAAACAACCGCCCCGATTCGAAGAGAACCCCGCCATCGTGCGGGCAAAGGCGACACGCTTGCTCGATCAGCGGTCTCGGATCGTCCAAGCTCGGGTCAAGAAACGACAGCGACGCGAGGCAGAGCCACGCCTCCGCGTCGAAGGGGCACAACCGAAGGGCAATCCGAGCGTGGCGCCGCGCCTCCCTTAGATCGGTGGCGTGCGGCCCCAGAGCCCGGTCGAGCCAGGCCCCCCGTTCGTCCACGGTCGCGAATCCTCCGTTGCGAGCGGCGTCGGCAATGACGTCGAGCGTCATGCCGGTCGACCGCGTGTCGGATTCCAACTCGAACCTATTGATTAGCCGGTAGGCGTAAAGCCGGTGGGCCTTTGAATTCTTGGGGTCGAGTTCGATGGTTCGACGGAGCAAGTTCGTGATTCGATGGCTGGCCTGGCCAATCGTGTCGGCGAGGATCGGATCGGCGTGCTGCGGATCCTCCGTCACGAGCCTTTGGATCATCGCTCGCTCTCCGGAGGAAGCGCGGAGATAGTCGGCCCACGCACGGCTCGACGCGACGCTGGGCCAAGTCAGGATAAGCGCGAACGACGACAACGCAGCGAGCCCGCCGGCGTGTAGCAGGGCCTTCCGCCGGACCCCCAAAAATTCTCGGACTGCCGCGGCTTCACGAAGCGAATCGAGGCGCACCGCTCCGATCAGCAGGACGAGCGTGGGCGCCACCAAACCGGGACGGTACCAAACAAAGTCGACGACGGAGTGGGTGGCGCTCGCGATCAGCCCGAACAAGATCGCCAGTCGAAGCCCCAATTCATCTTGATCGTTGCACCGAGCCAAACCGCCGATCACGGCCGAACCCACGCCAGCGATTGCCAGGGCGAGAACGAGTAAGCCCAGCAGGCCGGTTTCCGACGCGATCTGCAAGTAGCCCGACTCGGCGTGTGTGAATTCGGCCGCGAACGGCGCCTCGATAAAGGCGGGATAGATATGGCGATGGCTCCCAACCCCAAAGCCGAAAATCGGACTGGCGCAGAAGGCCTCGATGTTGGCTTGCCAGATCGCTCGACGCGCGTGCTTCTGGTCGAGCGCGTCGATGTCGAGCTGGACGAGAGCGCCCATCCGCGAAGAAACCGCCTCCGTACCCATTATCGAGACGCCGGCCAACGTCAACGCGAGCACCGCGGCGATGGCGATGGCCTGCCGCAACGTGAATCGTCCCGCCCGAGTTAACACGATCGCGACGATCAGAGTTGAGATGGCCAACGCCGCTCCGGCGCCGCGTGAGCGACTCGCTAGGATCGCCGTCACGACCATCGCCGGGCACACCAGCCAACCCACTCGCCCGAGAACGGCTCTGCCGGCAACCTTCCGGCAGCGACCGCTGTCGGCATGCCGTAGCCGAGCGAAGACCAGCCAGACCGTCGGCCCTAGTCCCAGCAGCGCGAAGTGAGCGAAGTGGTTCTTGTTTGTGAACGTGCCCTGTAGGTCGCGGAAGTCGGTATACGGGTGGTCGATTAAGCCACACAAACCTCCACGCCTCGCCCCGTACTGAGCCAACGCAAGAAGCACCATTCCAATCGTTGAGACAGCGATCGCCGTGATCGCTCGGCGGAGGTCATCGACAGATCGCAGGCGTTCGATCAGCGCAAACACGAGCAGAGCGTGCCCCACCATTACCGCCAAGCCCAGCAGCGTGTCCCGGGGCGATACGGAAAGGGTCCGCCATTCGGCGAGGCCGAGCGTCCCCTCCCACGCGGGGAGCATTTCTTGGAAGTCGACCGCCGTGACAGCCGCCGGAGAGAGCGGCAGGGGGATCACTTGCAGGACGGGGATCGCCGTCGCGGACAGCAGCACGACGCCGATCCAGCGCGGAGTCGAGAGGGTGCGGCCCCGGAGGGTTGCGGCCGAGGCCATCCCCAACGCCGCGAGCGCCGCGCCGAGCAGGTAAACGAAGCGGCCGCCCGGGTGGGCGCCGCCAAGAACAAAGGGGCACAGCAAGACGGCGGTTGCGAGGCCCGCTTCGCCGATCCGCTCGGCGAGAGCATCGGGACGCGTCGCGCGCATCTGGCGTCTCACCGAGTTTCGTTGGGTGGCGAGCAACTCGTCGGTTCCCATTGCGCACCGCGGCTAGGCCGCCGGACGGAGCTGGACGGCATCGTCGGATGAGCGATCTGATTGCGAATCGTCGTGGCCGTAGCCGTACCCGTAGCCATAGCCGTAACCTTTGCCCGCGGTGTCCGAGACCCGGTTCGCTACGACACCGATTAGCGAGATTCCGTTTTCCGCGAAGCTGTCGACTGCCCTCGAGACGAGCCTCCGGTGGTTCTTCTCCGGCGTGACGACAAGCACGACGCCGTCGACCAACCGGCCCACGATCTGCGCGTCGCTTACCGCGAGCACCGGCGGACAGTCGATCAATACCTGCTCGTACCGACCATCCGCCCAGGCCAGCAACTCCCCGAAGTTCGCCCTGAGCAGCAACTCGGCCGGGTCCGGGCGTCGGGGGCCCGCTGGGATAACGTCCAGGTTCTGGAGCGACGTTCGGTGGACGCACTTTTCTGCTACGGCGGCCAGGTCCGACTGGCACGACAACACGTCGGTCAACCCCGGCCTCCCCTTCAATCCCAGCAACGCGGTGAGACCCGGTTTGCGGAGGTCGGAGTCGATAACCAGCGTCCGCTTGCCCGACTGCGCGTAGGACACCGCGAGATTCGCGGAGATCGTGGTCTTGCCGTCCCCCGGCTCGGAGCTCGACACGACAAAGCGGTCCGCGCCGTCGGCGCCCAGTGCGATCGAAGTCCTCAGCGTGCGGAACGCTTCCGAATCGGCGGCATGGCTGTTCACGCACATGTGGACGGTCTCCAAGCCGTCTCCCGCCAGCTTGGGCAACCGCTTGACCACAGCCAACACACGGCAGCCAAGCTGAGCGGTCATCTCTTCGGGCGAACCGAAACGGTCGTCGGCCAGGTCCTGCACGTAGGCCAGCCCGATTCCGATCGCCAGCCCGCCGAGCAGCGAGGCCGCCAGAACCATCCGCAGCTGGGGCGAGCACGGCTCGTCTTGCGGCAGCGGTTCTTCGACAATCGTCGCGCGAATCGGGGCTTGGACCTGGTGGATGTCGACCGCCGCAATCTTGTTGAACAGGACGTCATGCAGTTTTTCCAGCCGATCCACCTCGCGCTCGAGCATATCGACCCGTACCAAGTCGCCGCTCTGTTGCGAGGCCTCGCGCCGCGCATCCTCGAAGGTCAGTTGCAGCCGGCGCTCTTGCTCCGCCGATTGGTCGATGGCCTGATTGAGCATGTTGACAAGGACGGCGCCGAGCTCCGGCGATGGCAGTTGTTCCGGTCGCCCCACCCCGCCCCGCCCGTACCCCGCGAGGGATTGTTCTGTCTCTTCGAGCCGTTCCCGTAGCGACCTGACGGTCGGGTGGTTCGGTCCGTAGAAGGGGCGCACGCGACTCAACTCGCCCTTCAAATCGGCCGCCCGCTGCTGCTGATCGGCGATGACCAGCATGTCGCTCTCGCTGAGCCCCATAGCGGACAGCATCATCCGTTCGCCGACCGTGTCTTGGATCGCGCCCACATACTGCCGCAGGTCGAGTCCCTTGCGGATTGCCGCCTCGACACTCGCCAAGGAGGCTTGCAGCGACACACGCCGCTGGCGGGTATCGACCCACGCCCGGTTGACCTGGATCGCGCGGTCGATCACCGGATCGACGACCCCGTTCTCCTTCGGCAGCTCCAAGTGGCCGACTCGCTCGCGCTCGGAGCGTAGCAGTTGCTGCTTACTCGCGAGTTCCCTTTCCAGTTCGTCGCGTTCGACCGTGAGGACCTCGAGCACCTCGGACGCGGTGCCGCGGTGGGTGTCGTCGACGAAGCTCAGGTAGGCGTTGATGACCGCCTGCACGACGGCGGAAGCCGCTTCGGGGTCGAGCGACTCGTACGAAACGCCGATGAGGTTGGTCTTCCGTGTGTTGGTCGCGCTCAGGCGCTCGCCGAGGACCTCCACCCAGTCTTCCGGCGCCTCGTCGATGAGGTCCACACGGTGCTCCGGCAACAACTGATCGATCGCCCGCCTGATCACGACCGGGCTACGCACCAGCTCCTTGTGAGTTGTCATCAGCTCGTCGCGGTCGGCTTGATCGGCGATGCCGGCGACGTTGCTCCCTCGCTGCTCAACGACCATCAGCTTGGCCTGAGAGCGGTAGTACCGTTGAGCAAAGGCGTAGTACGAAACGCCGATGGCGAGGCATGCGGCCAGGCACCAGAAGACGGTCATCTGCCGGTGCTCCGCGACGCGCATGAGCCGGACGGCGCCCCTGTACGCGTCGCCCGACCCGATCGATTCTGGGTCGTACGTGTGGGAATCCGGGGTTGGCTGGCTGCTCATGACGTGTGATCGCTGCGGCGGAATCGAATCAGAAGAGAGTGAGGTCGCCACCGACACCCATCGTGATTCGGAAGAGGCTGTTGAACGTCTCGGCGACGGTGGTCGCGACGGTCGACTCGACGCTGATCAGATCGCCGGACTGCAACCGGAGGTTCTCGCTCCCATTGCGTTTTGCTTCCGCGATGCTTACCTGCACAACCAACGGCGACTCCACGTCGGCGACCTGCCGTATGACGATCACCTTGTCGGCGACACTCGTGGTCGTGCCGCCGGCCATCGCGATCGCGTCCAGCACCCGCAGGTCGTGGTCTTCAGGTAGCTCGAACTGGTCCGGCTCGGCCACCAGTCCCGAGACGTGAACCACCCGCTTCTCTCGGGGCCGAACGATCACCACGTCACGGTCGCCGAGGGGGTGCAACGCTCCGGGACGGGTCGCCGGGTCGGACAGGTCGATCCGCTCGGCGGGTTGGCCGACCCCTGACCCCGGCCCGTGAAACGCCACCTGCCGCACGGCTTTGTCGCCGTCAACGGCCGCGAACGACGGCGAAACCGCTCGATCGTGCCGCAGCACCTCGACCACGGCCCCGGCGTCCTCGGTGAAGCCGCCGGCAGCCGCAATCGCCGTGAGCAAGTCGCAAGTCGATCGCGGAACCTGCTTCGTCCCCGGCTCGTTCACCGCGCCGAGCACCGTGACGCTGTGCGACGCTCGCTCCTCGAACCGAACGTTCACTTGAGGACGAACGTAGACCGCGCGCTCGACGCCCGCCGATGCGATCCGACGTGAGGCTTCCTCTGGTTCCACGCCCGCAACCGCCACCCGACCGACGATTGGAACATCGACGTCGCCTTGGGCGTCGACCCGCAACAGCATCGGCTCATCCGGCTCCTCTTCGAGGCCCGTCAGCACTTGGACGGCCAGGACGTCGGCGGGTGCTATTGCCGCGGCGGCGCCGCCTTGACCGGCCAACCCAGTGAGCCTCACCTGCTGGCGGCCGGCTCCGGGGACCGCGCGCCACTGATCGGGCAAGTCTCGGCCTCGCGTCAGGCCCGAGCTGCACCCAACGCCCTCCAGTGCGATCAGCAACACTAGCAGCAGTCGCGTCATCAAACCGTTGACGGGATAGGGGGGAGACCGGGTTGCGATAGCGACGCACCGCTGCTCGAGTTAGCCGTTACCGGATCAACGTGTAGAGCACAAGCCGGACTGGGCGGGTTCGGGCGGGCCTCGACCCGTGAGTGAGGGAGTCGGGCGCGATCTTCGTACTCCGGTGGCGCCCGCGCGTCGGGCCCGGTGGGCGGAAGCCGGGCTGGGCCCCCTCGCGAGGTCAGGCGGCGACCACTCTTCCGCTCCGTTGTGCGACACCCCTCGTTGCGTTGCGGGTATCAATCGTTAGCGACGCACATTCGACGATAAAGTCGTAGTCGTACGGCGAGTGATCCGTCACGATCAGAGCACAGTCGAGCCCTCGGAGGTACTCTTCCGAGAGCGGCTGGCTCTCCATGGCTGGGAGGTCGTAGTGACGCATCTTCGGCAACGACGGAACGAACGGGTCGTTGTACGACACCTCGGCGCCCAGGCGGAGCAGGCGTTCGATCAGCCGGAACGCAGGGCTCTCGCGCGGGTCGTCGACGTCGCGCTTGTACGCCACGCCGAGCACGCCGACGCGGCTGCCACGGATCGGCTTTCCGCGCGCGTTGAGCGCCTCCCCGACCCGCTTCACCACGTACTCCGGCATCGACGAGTTGACCTCGCCGGCCAACTCGATAAAGCGCGTGGAGAGGCCGTGCTTCCGGGCCACCCAGCTGAGGTAGAACGGATCGATCGGTATGCAGTGCCCCCCCAGCCCGGGGCCCGGGTAAAAAGCATTGAAGCCGAACGGCTTCGACTTCGCCGCTTCGATGACCTCCCAAACGTCAATCCCCATTTGGTCGTAGAGAACCTTCAGCTCATTCACGAGCGCGATGTTGACGGCGCGGTAGGTGTTTTCAAGGATCTTGCACGCCTCGGCGACCTCGCAAGAGGAAACCGGCACCACGTCGGCCATCACGTCGGTGTAGCAGGCGACCGCGGCCTTCTGGCTGGACTCGTTGACGGCCCCGACGACCTTGGGGATGTTTGACGCGGTGAACGCCGGGTTGCCCGGGTCTTCCCGCTCGGGGCTGTAAGCGAGGAAGAAGTCTTTGCCCGGCGCCAATCCGCTACGCGACAGGATCGGCAGCACAACGTCGCGGGTAGTCGTCGGGTAGGTCGTGCTCTCGAGAACGACGAGTTGCCCGGGCCGCAACACCTTCGCGACGGCTTCGGCTGTCGACACAACATAGCTGAGGTCCGGCTCCCGCGTCTCGGTGAGCGGCGTCGGCACGCAGATCAACACGACGTCAGCCTCCGTCAGCCGCCGGAAGTCCGCGGTGGCGTGAAGCCGGCCACCCTCAACAACCTCGCGCACCCACTCCGAAGGGATGTGCCGGATGTAGCTCTCGCCACGGGCGATCCGCTCGGTCTTGACCGTATCGACATCGAAGCCGAGCACCCCGTAACCCGCCTCGATAAACGCCCGCGCCAACGGCAAACCGACATAGCCCAGACCGATCACGCCGATAGTGGCGGACCGGCCTGCTAGCTTTCCCAGCAGCGTGTCGAGCACACCCGAGTCGGTCGCCCCCGACCCCAGGTGTGACGCGATTACCGCTCGCGGGACACTGAAGGTCGATGTCTCTAGCATCTTGTGTCGCCCGTTCGATTGGGTTGCTGGAGGGTGGTCCGGGTGCGCCGACCTAAGGGCGGCTGCGAGGGACGGCGGACAGTAGCCACGGCGCGGGGTGATGTCGACACCATTTCGCCCTTCGTTTCGGCCGCGAAATTGCTCTGGCCGCACGAGCCGGCCCCCGCGACACTGCTCGCCCCAAGTCGGCTACGACCCGCGTCGCTCCCGAAGCGCCCCAAATCACAACGACCCGAGTAGCAAGCGAGCTCCCGCGCAATGACCTGGCAACTAGTGACCGGCGGCGCCGGTTTCGTTGGATCGCACCTCGCGCAAGCTTTGTTGCGTCGGGGAGACCGGGTGCGGGTGTTCGACAACCTCTCGACCGGCCGCCAAGAGAATCTCGACCTGCTTCGGAATGACGCCGAGATCATCACCGCCGAACTTGGCGACCTCGGCGCCTTGGAGTCGGCGATGCGTGGCGTCGAAGTCGTCTATCACCAAGCGGCGCTACCATCGGTGCCACGCAGCCTCGCGGCGCCGCTGGAGACACACGCCGCCTGCGTCACCGGCACGCTCAACGTGCTAGAGGCCGCCCGCCGGGCGGGGGTCCGTCGAGTGGTCTATGCGGCCTCTAGCAGCGCGTACGGCGACCAGCCGCACATGTCCAAGCGGGAGACCGACTTGCCGCGGCCGCTCTCGCCGTACGCCGCTGCGAAGCTGGCCGGCGAGTACTACTGCCAAGCCTACGCGAATTGCTTCGACCTGGAGGCAGTCGCGATCCGGTACTTCAACGTGTTCGGTCCGCGCCAAGACCCGGACAGCGCCTACGCCGCCGTGATACCGCGCTTCATCGTGTCGATGCTCGAGGGGCGTCGGCCGCTGGTGCACGGCGACGGCTTGCAGTCGCGAGATTTCACCTACATCGACAACGTCGTGACGGCTAATCTCTCTGCGGCCGTCGCGGGCGGGGTGTCGGGAAGAACGATCAACGTGGCTTGCGGCAAGCAGACAACGCTGCTGGAAATCCTCGGCCACCTGGGCAGGATCCTCGCCCGAGACGCGCGCCCCGAATTCGGGCCGCGCCGCCCGGGCGATCCGCGCGAGAGCCTTGCGGACATCTCAGCGGCCCGTGCCCTGTTGGGGTACGACGTCGAGGTCGACCTAGAAACCGGCCTCGAGCGGACCGTCGACTATTACGCGAGCCGCGGCGAGCGACTCCGGTTGTCCGCCTAGCATCGCCGCGTTGGAGTCCTCTCCAGGTTGGGATCCTCGCAAGTCAAACGCGACGCTCGCGCCGCCTGTCCGGGAGCGACTCGCCCCGACCCCTTCGCGTCGGCAGGCGACGGCGCAAGCGAGCGCCCGACGCGACCGACGTTACGCGCCAACACGCTGTGGACCGTCGCGGGGAACCTCTGCTTTCAGTTGTCGCAATTCTTGCTGCTCGTCATCGTCACGTGGTTCGAGAGCGAAGCCAGCGTCGGTCGATACGGCATGGCTCTCGCCGTGAGCGCGCCAGCGTTCATGTTCATCAGCCTCCAATTGCGGACGCTGCTTGCGGCCGACACGAGCGGGGATTTCGAGTTCTCAGACTACCTCGCCGTGCGCCTGATCGGGACGCCGATCGTGTTCGCCGCGGTCATCGCGACAGCGGCGTTCACGATGCCCGGCGAGTTGGTCCTCGTGCTGGCGGTTTGCGTCTCGAAGGTGGTCGAGTCGGTCAGCGACGTCTGCTATGGCCTGTTCTGGCGCGAGATGCAGATGGGCCTCGTCGCGCGGTCGATGGCGCTGCGCGCGGTGGTCGGCTCGGCGATGTTTCTGGGCGCGGTCGCCGCCGGGGGAGGCGTCGCGGGCGGGGTGGCCGGGTTGTCGGTGGGCTGGGCAATCGTTCTCCTGACGCACGACGCCCCGGCGGCGGCGGCACTCGCCCCGGGCGGCTTCGGAATGGCCTCGTTGAGCGGGCGCCCCCTGCTACGCCTGATTGGATTGGGCCTCCCGGCGGGATTGCTGTCGTGGCTGACCTCGATGCAAACGAGCGTGCCGCGGCTATTCGTTGAGTCCAACCTCGGCTACGAGGCGGTCGGCGTGTTGACATGCTTGACCTACGCCTTGGTGGGAATCGAGGTGGTCGCCCGCGCGGCGAACCACGCCGCGATTCCAAAGATGGCGCGAGATGTTGACGCGGGCGAACGCGGCCAGCTGATTTGGTTGGCGGCTCGCCTCTCGTTGCTAGGTGTGGTGGCGGGGCTCTCTATTGCGTCCGCAGCCGCGATCGCGGGGGGCCCGTTGCTGGCCTTGCTCTTTGGGCCCGGTATGCGGGAGCACCACGGATTGCTGACGGCGCTGACCTTGTTTGCGGCGGCGCGGATGGCGGTCATGCCGCTCGCGATGACCGCCCGCGCGTCGCGTGATTACCCGCGGCTCTGCGCTGTGCAATCGGCCTCGCTAGCAGCGATCACCATCGGATGCGCGATACTGGTTCCGCGGTTCGGATTGCACGGCTGTGTCGGCGCGCTGCTGGCGGGCCTCGCCATCGAATCGGTCGGGCGCGGCTTCCTCTTCCAAAGGCTACTGCGCCGGATCGACGCCGATTCGGTCAATCGTGAGTGCGAGCGTCGCCTCGCCGCGTGACGCCAGGGAGCGCTCCCCGGGTCGGATCGGGCCGTGTTGCTGAAATCGCCAATGCGTCCTATGGTCGCCGCCCTTCGGGCCGGTTGATTGCGCCAGCCACTCGCCGGTCGGTGTCGACATCGAGGCCCCGAATCCGGCTCAACCACCCCCTGGCGGCGATGACCGACTGGAAAGAAGCATCTTGCCTTGGGATCCTCCTGGCCTCCGCATTCGTGCCGGCGGTCTTAGTTTATCGGCGGCGGGGAGACCTGTTCGACCCGCGGATCTTCTTCCCGCTGCTCTACGCGTATGCGAGCGCCGGCCCGATCGTCTTCAAGATCGCGTTCACCGGGGAGTACCACCCCGGCCTGAAGACGCACATGCTCAACGCGGTGCTCTGTTCGTGTGCGACCGCGGTGGTCGGATTCAACGCCGGCGCGACCTTTGGCCTGCGAAACACGGGACGGCGCCGACGGGCGCGGCGTCCTCAGCACGCGCTGTTCACCGAACGCGACCGGCTCTCCAATCGCTACGTGCGCGACTTGGCGGTCCTCGGCGCGGCGGTAACGCTCGGCGGTTTCGCCGCGGTTTCCTACGAACTTTGGAGCGGGGCTAGCGGCTACAGCAAGGCGTACCACCTGGCGACCGCCAGTGAGTCGATCACGCACTGGTACTACTTCTTTGCCGCCGCGTCGACCGCGTCGGTGTCGCTCGCGGTGATCACCGGCGCCCACGTGTCGCGGTCGGCCTTCTCGCCGCCGATCCTGGGATTGCTCGGCGCCCACTTCGCGATCTGCTCCTACAGCGGAGAGCGTGATGCTCTGCTCGTCGGTGCGCTCTGGTGCCTATCGAACTGGCGGCGGTTGTCGAAGCCGGTGGTCGTGTCCGTGGCGATCGCCGGCGTCGGCTGGCTCGGCCTGTCGCCCCTGTTGAGGAACGCCGGCGCCGGCATCGACGTCCGGCTCGCGCTACTCGACGAGGTCGGAATCGAGGACGTCGCGCGCTCGGTCACGCACTTCGCGCCGAACGTGCACGTCTTTACGAATGTCGCCACGGACGTGCCATCGACCGAGCCCCACTGGAGAGGCCGATCGATCGTCGGCTCGCTGCTGTCGTTCCTCCCCTTCGAGCCCGCCTGGGCGAAAGAGACACCGACCCGCTGGTTCCGTGAGGTGTACGACCACCAGCGGGTCGCTGGATACGCGTTCGCGCAGGACGCCGAGGCCTACCTCAACTTCGGTTGGATCGGCCCGCCCTTGTGGTTCGCAGTCTGGGGGTACGCCATGAGCGTGGCCTACCGCAACGCGATCCGAGCCGACGCCCGCTTGTGGACCGTCTTTCTTTGGTGGCACGCGGTTTCCGTTAGCGCGTTCGGGATCCGCGCGGACAGCCGGGGCATGCTGAAGAGCCTCATCATCGGTGCGGTTGCTAGCAAGACCCTTTGCTTCCTCGGCGACCTCCGCGCGGCGCGCCGCTTGCGCTCCGCGAAACGCCTCGCCCCGCCGCCGGCCGGCCGCCGCGCCAACCCCGCCGCGGCGCGACGAACCAGCCGCCTTGCCGCCTGACACGCTTTCTGGGACAGGGACAACTGCCGACTCAATCTATCCGTCCCAGCACCATGCACGCCGTCCTAGCAACCGATCACGTCTTCTCTTCGCACCGCGGTAGGTACTACGACCGCTACTGCTTCAACGAGGCGTTCTTCAGCGACTACCTCGCCGCGTTTGACAGGGTAACCGTTGTGTGTCGCGCGGCACCGATCGAGGACCCTCCCGAAGGCAACGCGCTCGACGGCGAACGCCTGCGATTCGTCAATGTCGGCGATCGCCGAGGCGCCGTCTGGCAGGCCGCGGCGGAGTGGCTGGCCGCGGACGCCGTCAAGCAGGCTGTCGCCGAGGCCGACGCCGTCGTAGCCCGCGTTCCCAGCCGACTAGGCGACCTCGCGGCAAGGGTCGCCCAGAAGCAACGAAAGCCCTACCTGATCGAGGTGTTCGGCGATCCGCGCGAAGCCTTCCAAACCCGCGGACGCGGGATCCTGTACCGAGCCGCGGCACTCATCGAGGCGCGTCGCCTGCGCCGGCAAGCCCGCCATTGCGCGGCGGCCAGCTACGTCAACCGCTCGATCCTGCCCTTCGCCTACCCTGCCAAGGCGGGGGTCAAGACCGAGACGATCTCGAGCATCCGGCTCAGCGGGGCGTCGATCCAGGAGCCGCGCCATTACCAAGCGGCGCCCTCGCCGCTCCGCCTGGCGACGGTGGCGAGCCTCATGCCCTACAAGCGGCACGCCGACTTGCTGCGTGCGATCGCCGACGCACGCTCTTCGGGTGTCGTGTGCCGCGCCGACTTCGCCGGCGACGGGCCCGAACGCGCCACGCTGGAACGCCTGACTGCCGAGCTGGGACTGGCCGACAGCGTCCGGTTTCGTGGCCACCTCAGCGGATCGGCGGCCGTCGCCTCGATGCTTGGCGAGAATGACGTCTTCGCCCTCCCGTCCGCGACCGAAGGGCTCCCAAGGGCCGTGCTCGAGGCCATGTCCCTCGGCATGCCGGCGATCGGCTCCGACGCCGGCGGGCTGCCGGAGTTGATCCGGAAAGAAGACACGTTCAAGGTCGGAGAAACCGCGTCGATCACCCGGCTGCTCTGCTCGATGGCGAGCGACCCGACGCGACTCACGGAGATGAGCACGCATTCGATCAGAACGGCTCGGCAGTACACAAACGACCTGCTTTCGCCGAGACGCGTCGCCCTGTTCGAGAACCTGAAGCAGGCTGTTTGACACGCCGCGATCGCATGAGCCAGCGCCCAAGACACATGCAAATCAGGGACGACGCGCCGAGTAGTGCGGGCGAGCGCGTAGCCGACTGGCGCGGCGCTCTGTGGTCGCAGGCGAGGCACGCGTTGCCGCTCTGGATGTGCGGCTTGCTTTCGAATTGGGCGCCAGAGAACAAGGCGACCTGCCGGCTGCGAGGCGCAGCGGCTCGCCCGTTTATCGGCCGATGCGGAGCCGACTTTGCGCTCGGCAAAGACTTCCAAATCAACACGCCGGAACGCCTCGAGATTGGCGACTCTTGCTACCTAGCCAGGAACGTGTGGCTGCAAGCGGCCGGCGGAGTCCGACTCGACGACGAAGTTGTCGTCGGACCCTACGCCGTGATCGCGTCGCTGAACCACGGCTTCGCGAACGGGTCGACGGTCGGCGCCGGCTGCCACCCGGCGCCGATCCAAATCGGTCGCGGCACGTGGCTGGGCGCGCGGGTCACGGTGACCGCCGGGGTGACCATCGGACGAGGCAACCTCGTCGCCGCGGGATCCGTCGTCACACGCGACACTCCGGACGACGTCGTCGTCGCCGGCGTACCGGCTAGGGTGATCGGACCGCGTGTCGATAACCCCAGCAACTTTAAACGGCGGTCCGACATCCTCCGGCGGAGCGCTTAAGATGAAGCCAGCGGGCGTTCACGCCAAATCGCGACCACGCCCACGCTTGTGCTACGTGATCACCAGCACGGCGTCGCTGATGCTGCTCCGTGGGCAACTGGCGAGGATGCGGCAGGAAGGTTACGAGGTGACGCTCGTCTCGTCCCCGGGCGACGGGCTCGACGCGTTCTGCGAGAGCGAAGGCGTGGCCTACCGAACGGCGCCGATGAAGCGGGAGATCAGCCCGCTAGCGGATCTCGTATCGTTGCTCCACTTGACCTGGTTGTTCGTCCGGCTGCGCCCCACGATCGTCAATTCGAGCACTCCCAAGGCGGGGCTGCTCGGCACGCTCGCGGCGACGCTGGCGCTGGCGCCGGGGCGCGTGTACGTCCTGCGAGGCCTCCGGCTTGAAACAACGCGCGGGTTCAAGCGGCGCGTCCTTTGGTTGTGCGAGTGGCTGGCCTGCCGCTTGGCGAACCGAGTCGTCTGCATCTCGCCCAGCTTGCGGGAAGTGGCGGTCGAGATTGGGATCTGCCCGCGCAGGAAGGCATCGGTCATAGGAGCAGGTTCTTCGAATGGTGTTGATCTCCAGGCACGACCGTACCCGTTCAGCCGGGCCGCAGCCGCCACGAGGGTTCGCTTGCGCCGTAAATGGGGGGTTCCCGACGCCGCGTTCGTTTTCGGCGCCGTCGGTCGCATCACGCGCGACAAGGGGATCGAGGAAGTCGTCGAGGCTTACCGCGAGATCGCCAGCTCAGACGACTCGGCGTGGCTGGTGCTGATCGGCGCCTTCGAGCGCGGCGATGCGGTCTCCGATGAATGCGTCGCAGAGATCGAGCGGAACCCCCGCATCGTGTCTACGGGATTCATTGGGGATACATCCGATGTGTACGCCGCGCTGGACGTCTTAGTGCACGCGTCGCGCCGTGAGGGCTTCGGAAACGCGCCCCTCGAAGCCGCGGCGGCGGGTCTGCCCGTGGTAGGGAGGAGGGTGACTGGCGTCGTCGACGCGGTCGCCGATGGCGTCACGGGGGTGCTAATCGACGAGGACGGCAAACTCGCTCCCGCCATGTGGAAATACCTCCACAGCGATTCTCTGCGACTCCGGCACGGGGCCGCCGGTCGCGCCCGGGTCGAGGCGCTCTTCACACAAGAGTCGGTTTGGCGTGGCCTGGCAGCGATCTACCAAGGGCTTGGTCGGGGCATACACCCGAACGCACCGCATGACGCGATTCAAACACACGCGGACCGGAAAGCCGCTTAGGTCCATGGCGATCGAATCCACTCTTCGCTCGAGCCGTCGCTGCCGGTCGGTGCTCGTAACAGGGGCTTCCGGTTTCGTCGGGGGAGAGATCGCTCGCCGCCTGCAGAACGAGGGGTACTCCGCCCTTGGCGTCGGAAGAAGGTCGTTGGAGCCGATCGGGTTCGGCCGATACAAGAGAGTCGATCTGGCCGCCGACGATCTGGGCGAGCTGCTGGAAGGGGCCCGGTTCGTCGTGCACTGCGCTGGGCTAGCGCACCGCCGTCACGGCGAGTTGTCTCCACACGATTACTCGCGGCAGAACGAAGAGGTGACTCGCCGGGTTGCGGAAGCCGCCGTGGCATACGGCGCCCAACGCTTCGTGTTGATTAGCTCAGCGGCGGTCTACGCGTCAGGAACGACGTCCGCCCGCGAGACCGACGCCCCTGCGCCGTCAACGTGGTACGGGGAGAGCAAGCTTGCCGCCGAGCGGCAGGCGTCCACCGTTTGCCGTGGCGGAGGGGTGGGGCTAACCATCCTGCGCCCCGCAACGGTCTACGGGGTTGGCGACCCCGGCAACGTGGCTCGACTCATCCGGGCCTTGGCGAGCGGTCGATTCCGGTCCGTTGGCGACGGCTCAAATCGCAAAAGCCTGGTGCACGTCGGCGATCTGGCCGGCGCCGTGCTCGCCACCCTGAACGCGCCGACGGCCGACGAGAGCCGAGTCTTCAACGTCGCTGGCCCGTCCGTAGCCGTGAGCGACATAGTGGACGCGATCGCCTCCGCCACCGGGCGGAGGACTCCGGCGGCCTTGCCGGCGTCGGTTGTGCAGGCGGCGGTCGGCTGCGCAGCATCGCTCTCGTTTCACTGCGGACCCTTCGAACGACTGCGCAGATCCCTCCGCACTTGGCTGTCGGAAGACACTCTGGACACGTCCGCGTTCGAGCGTCAGAACCCGCATTTCCGCTGGACGCCGTTTGCCGACGGCATCATCGACGAGGTTCGCTGGCTGCGACGAAGCGAACCTCGACGCCACCGGATCGCAGCCTGATCGCACAATTCCTCATCATGAAAAGACCGATCGACTTTGTCGTGGGCGCAGCGCTGCTCGTCGCGATCGCGCCGGCCCTGATAGCCCTGATGGCGGCTGTGCGTGCCACCTCTCCGGGGCCAGCCATTCATTGGTCACGGAGGGTCGGCAAGGGCGGACGGTTGTTCTGGATGCCCAAGCTGAGAACGATGCTTGTGGAAACGCCGCAGGTCGCCACCCATCAGCTCGAGGCGCCGAACGATTGGCTAACCCCAATCGGGGGATGGCTGCGACGCACCAGCCTGGACGAGTTGCCACAGCTCTGGAGCGTTGTCCGCGGCGACATGAGCTTCGTCGGCCCGAGGCCCGCCCTCTTCAACCAGGCGGACCTTATTCAGGCGAGAGCTGACGCTCGTATCGATCGCATACCCCCGGGATTGACCGGTTGGGCGCAAGTGAACGGGCGAGACGAATTGTCGATAGCCGAGAAGGTCGCCTTCGACGCCGAGTACGTCGGCCGGCAGGGGCTGGCGTTCGACCTTCGGATCCTCCTGATGACGGTCGGGAGTGTCGCCCGCCGAGAGGGCATCCGCGAGGGTTCGTCAAGCAAAGCCGCCTGAGGATCCTGCGAGCGGCGTCCGGAATAGGGGCTCACGCCCAATCCCCTAGCTGCTCTAGCACGAAGTCGATCGCTTCGGTGTCCGCGGTGTCATCGCCTCCGTTCTCGGACCGCGCAACGACGGTGTCGAATCCGTTGGCGACACGGGAGTAGCCGCCGCCGATAAGGTTGGCTGTCGCCCCCGAGGCGACCAACTGGTCGTCCCCAGACGTGTCAGAAAACTCCGCTCGGTCGTTGCCGAGACTCGCGAACGCGGACGCGTGGGCGAAACCGTGCGAGAGGTTGGTGTAGCCCGAGCCGCTCATCCGGACCGAGCCGCCGACGACGCTCATGGTGTCGTTGCCCGACGTGTCGTACAGGAACGCTCTGTCGATGCCCGACGTTGAATAGGCGACCGTGTAGTCGAACCCGCGGGTGTAATTGATGTATCCCACCCCGACCATGTAGCCATTGTCGTGTCGCCCGTAGAACTCGTCATCACCCGGGGAATCGTAGAGCCGAGCCAGGTCGTTGCCGCTCGAGGCGTGGGCGCTCGTGGCGCTGAACCCACTCACGTAATTGACGAAGCCGTCGCCGAAGAGGAAGGCCCGGTCATGGTAACCGCGGAACTCGTCGTCGCCGGACGAGTCGTACAGCCGCGCCAGGTCAGAACCCGCGCGGGAGTACGCGCTCGTGCTGTCAAAGCCGACCGCTCGATTCAGGAACCCCTCGCCGAAGAGATACGCGTGATCGTGGTAGCCGCGGAACTCATCGTCGCCCGCCGAGTCGTAGAGTCGCGCCCGGTCCAGCCCCGAGGACGCAGTGGCGTGGACTTCGCCGAAGTCAGCGACGTAGTTGTAGAAGCCGTCCCCCCGCAAGAACGCGCGGTTGTCGTACCCTCGGAATTCATCGTCGCCAGAGGAATCGAAGAGGAGCGCCGTGTCTTCCAAGCCGCCGTAGGCAAGGGTTTGGGAGAACCCAGCGGCGTGATTCTCGAAGCCGTCGCCGGACATATACGCCCGATCGTCGTACGCCCGATACTCGTCGACGCCGTCGGCGCCAAAGAAAAACGCGACGTCGTCCGCACCGGAGGCGTACGCAACGCTTTGGTCGAAGCCGGCCCCGTAGTTCACGAAGCCGGCCCCGTGCATGTAGGACCGGTTAGAGTAGCCGTGGAACTCGTCCCGCCCAGCCGACCCGTAATAGCTAGCCAGGTCGTTCCCGCCCGTCGCGTAGGCGACAACCCGCGCGAAGCCCGACGCGTAGTTCACGAATCCGTCGCCGAACAGGTACGAGCGGTTGTGGTAGCCGCGGAACTCATCGTCGCCGGACGAGTCGTACAGCCGCGCCATGTCGTCACCCGCGCTGCTGTCGGCGTAGGTCTCGTCGAACCCCGCCGCGTAATTCACAAATCCAGCGCCGCGTAGCCACGCCCGGTTGTGGAAGCCGCGGAACTCGTCGTTCCCGGACGAGTCGTCGAAGTTGGCGATGTCCAGACCGGCCGAGGCGTACGCGTACACCTCGTCCGCATCCGAGACGGAGTTCACCACGCCGTCGCTGGTAGTAAGGGAAGCGTCGGTCGGGCTCGATTCAAATACGTCGTCGCCGGCCGAGTCGTAAAGCGAAACGCGATCGAAGCCGCCGCCGCCGACGAAAGCGATGTCGCCCAGATTGGTCGCCGCCAATTCGAGGCCACCGCCGGAGGCCGAGATCGATCCCACCCGAATCGACGCGGTGTCGTCGGCCGCCGATCCCGTCATCCGGAATGAGTCGTCCCCGCCCGAGCCGTCGATCGACCAAGCGGACGCGTCGACCAAGTCGACGCTGTAGGACACGCCATTGAGCACCGCCTCGGCGCCGGAAGCGGTCACAGAGAGATCGATTTCGTCTTGCCCGGTCGTCCCGACGAGCGTCCCGGCGCCGTCGGCGATGGTCAACGCGTTGGTGACACGCAAGCTCAGATCGTCAGCCGATCCGGCAGCCACGACCGTCAGCTCCTCGCCGGCGGTCGCTTGCACGTCGACTCGGCCCGACGGGTCGCTCTCGCCGAGCAGGTTCTGCTGCGCGTCGTATACGGCGAGCGACACGCCGGTGGCGCCCCCCGTTTCGACCGTGAAGTAGCCCGTGCGGCCGGCGGTGAGCCGGTAGGCCTGCTCGGACTCGACAGACAGCCCCGCGTGCGTTTGCTGCGCGCCCGCCACGCCGAGGTCGATCGGCGGCGGAGTGGTCGCTTCGAAGTCGACGGTCAGGTCGTAGTAGCCGAGGCCCTGGCTGGTGCCGATCGCCACCGTGTACCGCTGTCCCGCGACGGTGTCGATCGCGTAAGCCGAGCCGTCCGACTCGGTCCAACCGTGGCCGTCGAGGCCGACCCACTGGACCGCGAGCTCGTGCGTGGCGCCGCTCACGGAGAACGTCGCCCGCCCGGTCGCTCCCGCGGTGAAGGTGAAGTAATCGGCGTCGTCGAGCGTGGTGATCGCGCCGGCGAGGACCGACTGGGTCGCCGCCGGGCCGCCGGACATCGTGCCGAGGTCGTAAGCGTCCACGACGCTCGATCCGAAGTCGTCCTCGGGCATCAGCGCGTCGATCGCCGCGCCCAGGTCGAGCTGCTTGTACCAAGCGCCGGTCGCCGAGTCGTAGAACGACTCGGCCGTGGCCATCATGTGGTCGTAGATGTCCCACTGGCCCACGCCGGTCCTCCCGACGAACTCCATCGCCTGGCGCACGAGCACGCTCGCGCCCGCCACATACGGCGCGGCCATGCTGGTGCCGGACATGTTGAGCCAGTCGTCGTCGATCGTGTCGCTGTCGTTCCCGGCGTAGTCCGGCACGGTGCTGGCGATCCACGTGCCCGGCGCGCCGATCGCGTAGGTCGCGCGTTGGCTGAAGCCGGCGAGGGTGTCGGCCGTGTGCATCGCCATGACCGGCACAACGTGGTCGCTCGACGCGGGGTAGCTGACGCCCGCCGCGCCGTAGCTGGTGAAGCTGTTGCCGGCCGACACCGAGACGAAGACCCCCTCGGCCTCGAGCGCTGCGAACTCGTCTTCGAGCATCGCCCACGCGGGGTTGCTGTCCGAGTTCCAATCGACTCCCAGCGAAAGGTTGACCGCGGTGATCGGGTTCTCAAAGGCCGTGCGGTTGTCGCGCACCCAGCGCAGCGCCTGCTCGACCCAAGAGAAGTAGCCGTTGCCGGCGTCGTCGAACACGCGGAGCCCCACCAGGTCGACGCCCGTCGCCACGCCCCGGTGCGTGCCGCCGCCGCCGGCGCCGACGATGCCCGCCACGTGGGTGCCGTGCGCGCCGTCGGGTCCGTCGTCGTACGGGTCGGAGTCGTTCTCCGCGAAGTCGTAGCCGCCCACCACGCGGTAGCCCGAGCCGTAACCGCCGCCCAGCGCGTTGTGCGAGTAAGCGATGCCCGTATCGATCACGGCGACGGTCTGCCCCACGCCGGTGAAGCCGTAGTTGGCGACCACGTCCGTCTGCCCGGTCATGGCGTGGGCCTCGGCGAGCGTCTGCTCGATCCGCCCACCCAGGTCCTCGCCGGCCAGCAACGCGGCCGGGTCGTGCCAGAAATCCGCGTTGGGGTCGCGGACCGGAGCGGTTGAGACTAGCGCGCTGCCGAGCGCCGATCCGCCGCCGTGCTGCGAGAGCGGCGGCGCGAGGCCGTACAGCGGGTCGGCCGACATCACGACGCGCGGTTCGAGCATCTCCGGCCGCGCGGCGCGGTCGGCGCGGCGACGCGGCTTGCGTCTAGGGGCGCGAGGGACCATTGCAGTCGAACAGCAGCTCGAGGCGGGGCACGCGGTGGCGCCGGCCTCGGGGGCGGCGACGGTCGGGGCGTGCTTGTGGACGAGGGGAGGGAGGAGGGTGAGACCCCGCGGAGCGGCTTCCCGCGACGCGCGGCCTCGCCAAAACGTAGGACACGCCTCGCCGTGTGCTGACTCGCCCGGGGGATTTCTCGCTCCGCCCAGCGACCGCTCCCCGGCGTGTTGCTCTTTCGCCCCAAGGGCCGTCACAATGCGTGGCGGCTCGGCCACACCCGGCCGCGGCGCCACGTCGCCCACAGGCAACCGATGCGTACGCTCATCAAGAACGCCACGACGATGCTGCCCGATGGCCCGCAGCCCGTCGCCGTCGTGATCGAAGGGGGCCGGATCGCCGACATCGACCCCGGCCCGGGCTTGGCCGTCGACGAAACGATCGACGCCACCGGCTTGCACCTGCTGCCGGGAGTGGTCGACGACCAAGTCCACTTCCGCGAACCGGGCCTCACCCACAAGGAAGACCTCGAAACCGCCAGCCGGGCTTGCGCCGCCGGCGGCGTGACGACTTTCCTCGAGATGCCCAACACGTCGCCGACGACGACCACCGTCGAGCGGCTCCACGCGAAGCTCGAGCTGGCCAGCGGCAAGTGCCGCGTCAACTACGGCTTCTACATCGGCGCCACGCCCGACAACGTGCCCGAGCTGCGGGCCGCCCAGCGGACGCCCGGCATCAAGATCTTTATCGGGTCGAGCACCGGCGCCCTGTTGGTCGACGAGCAATCGGCGCTGGAGCGGATCTTCGCCGAGACGACGCTGCCGATCACGGCCCACTGCGAGGACGAGTCGACCGTCCGCGCCAACGCCGCACGCCTGGCCGGCACGTGCGACGTGGCCGACCACTCTCGGATCCGCGACCACGCGGCCGCGCTCATCGCCACGCGGCGTTCGCTCGACCTGGCCGCGCGCCACAACCACCGCTTCCACGTGCTGCACGTGTCAACGGGCGAAGAAACGTCGCTCATCCACCAAGCGATCGCCTCGGGCCGCGGCTTGATCACCGGCGAGGCTTGCCCCCACCACCTGCTCTTCTCTGTCGACGACTACGACCGGCTCGGCACGCTGGTGCAGATGAACCCGTCGCTGAAGACCCGCGAAGACTGCCGGCGGCTGTGGCAAGCCTTGAACGCGGGGGTGCTGCAGGTCGTCGCCACGGACCACGCGCCGCACACGCTCGAAGAGAAGCGCCGCCCGTACCCGGACAGCCCGTCGGGGCTGCCGGCGGTCGAGAACTCGCTGGCGTTGATGCTCAACGCGGCCCACGAAGGCCGCTGCACCCTCCAGCAGGTCGTCCACTGGATGTGCGACGCCCCGGCGCGCACGTGGGACCTCGTCGGCAAGGGCCGCATCGAGGTCGGCGCCGACGCCGACCTGGTGCTGGTCGACGCGTCGCTGAAGAAAACCGTCCGCAATGTGGACCAGCTCACCAAGTGCGGCTGGAGCCCGTGGGACGGCTGCGAACTGGTCGGCTGGCCGGTGCGCACCCTCGTGGGCGGGCGGACCGTCTGGCGCGAGGGGCGGTTCGACGAGTCGGTCCGCGGCGCCGAGGCTCGGTTCGACCACGCGCGCGGAGGCTACTGGGCGACCGGCGGCCACGGGGCGACCCCCTTCTCGAGTTTCGAGGCGGCCGGATGACCGAAGAGATCTGGTACCTGAAGCAGTGCGATCTCTTCCGCCGGCTCAGCGCCGAGCAAATCGCCAGGCTCGAGCCCGGTTGCCGCTCCCGGCGATTCCGCCGCGGCGAGCCCGTCTACCTGCCGGACGACGCCGCCGAGTGGGGGATGGTCTTGGCCGAGGGGCGAGTGAAGATCGGCTCGTCGACCGACGACGGGAAGCAGACCATCCTGGCCTTCATCGAGCCGGGCGAGCTGTTCGGAGAACTCGACGCCCTCGACGGCGAGCCCCGCCAAGAGTTCGCCGAGGCGGCCGAGAAGTCGCACGTGGTGCTGCTGCCCGCCGGCGCCCTGCTCGACCTGATCGGGTCCGACGCTTCGCTCGCGGCGGGCGTCACGAAGCTGATCGGCTTGCGTCGCCGGCGGATCGAGCGTCGGCTCAAGTCGCTGCTGTTCCGCTCCAACCGGCAGCGCCTCGTGAGCCTGCTCACCGAATTGGCCCAGCAGTACGGCCAGCCCAGCGTCGACCCGCCCGGCGTGCGGCTCGCGATCAAGCTCTCGCACCAAGACATCGCGAGCCTCATCGGCAGCACCCGAGAGACCGTGACCATCATCCTCGGCGAGTTGCAGAACGAGGGGCTGCTGTCGATCGGTCGCAGGCGGCTGGTCCTCACCGACCTCGCCGCCCTGGCCCGCGCGGCCGACGGCCCGATCGCCGCCGCTCCGCCAACCGCCGAAGTCTTGTAGGGGTTTTGTCTCTCGAAGTTTCTCGCTGTGTGTCGCGTCGCACCGACTGGCTTTCCTGCCGCTGGCGATGCTTAATGGCGGGGAGAGGCTGACCCCGCGTTGACCCACAAGGCCCCCAAAACGACGCCACCTCCTCCCAACGTGCTCGCGGAAAGATGACCGAACCATCGGAGAAACCCGCCGGCCCCACCAGCCGCGATCCGGCCGCTTGGTCGGCTTGCCCAGAGGGAGAGCTGGCCGGCCTGAGCACGCGCCTGCGAGCAAAACACCGCCGCGACCGTCAGACGCGCGGCCTCGGCGTGGCCGCGGTCGCGGTTCTGGTCGTGCTGGCCGCGGTGTTCTGGCCGGCGGACCCGGTCGAACCGGGCGGCCCCGGCGCGGGGGCGACTCCGCCCTACGGCGGGATCACGTGCGGTGAGTGTGTCGAGATGATGCCGGAGTACCACAAGCACTTGACCGCCGACGCCGACTTCCCGCCCCGCGACGCGGCGGCCATGGCCGCGCACCTCGCGCAGTGCGAGCTGTGCCGCGACGAGTTCAACGACGCCTACCCCGGCGTGCTGGCGGCCGCGGCCGTCACGCTCCTGGTCGCCTCGACGACACGCCGCCGCGGTGGGTGAGGCCCAAGCGGTCGCCGTCGTGACCGGCGCGGCGGGCGGCATCGGCGGCGCCTTCGCCCTGCGGCTCGCATCGCTCGGCTACGCCGTGGTCGCGGTCGATTCCGACCGGGCGGGCCTCGCCGAGTTGATGAGCGGTCCGCTCGGCGGCGGCGGCCACCGGTCCCTCGGAGCCGACGTGTCGGACCCGGCGGCATGGGACCGCGTTGCGGACGAGTGCCGCCGCGGCGCCGCGCGGGTCGACCTGCTCGTGCAGGCCGCCGGCGTGCTGCTTGTGGGGCCGCTCGAACGGTGCGACGCCGCCGACGTCCGCCGCGTCATCGACGTGAACCTCACCGGCGCCGCCCTCGGCGCCCGCGCGATAGCGCCGCTGCTCCGCGAAACGGCTCGCCGCCACGGCGCCCCCCCCGCCCTGCCCCGCGGCCTGCTGAACGTCGCCTCGGTCTTTGCAACCGTCGCGCCGCCGGGCTTCGCGGTTTACAACGCGAGCAAGGCCGGCTTGCTCGTCCTCACCGAGTCGCTCCGCGGCGAGCTCGCCGCGGACCGCCTCGCGGCGACCGCGGTGTTGCCAGGCGTCACGCCGACGGGCTTGTTCGCCAAGGCTATCTACTCGGACGCCGGGCTGAGAGCGGCAACCGAGGACTGGCTCGAGCGGTCCGAGTTGACGCCCGACGAGGTCGCCGAGGCGGCGCTGCGGGCCTACCGGCGCGGCCGGGCGGCAGCCGTCATCGGCCGCCGCGCTCGGCGGTTCGCTCTGCTGAAGGCCCTCGCGCCGGGCCTCACCCGCCGGCGAGTCGCGGCGGCCGCGGGGCGGTTCCTCAGCGGCGGCTGACACTGTGGCGGCTGACACTGCTGGCAGCGCTCCGATAGGCTCTCCTCCTGGCCCGCCTGCTGCGCGGGCACGCCGCCCCCCCGCCCCGCCGAGCGATGCTGCACCTGAAGTCCGACACCGACGACCGCTGGCTCGCCCAGGTAGACGAGGACCTCGAATCGGTCCTCATCGACCACGCCCACTGCGAGAAGAAAGCGGCCGGCACGGCGTTGAACCTGATGTTTGCTTATGTGGAGGACCTCGAGCTCTGCCGAGAGATGACCGAGATCGTCAACGAAGAGCTCGAGCACTTCCACATGGTGATCGAGCTGCTCGACACGCGTGGCGTGGCGTTCCGGCGGCTCACGCCGAGCAGCTACGGCCGCCGCTTGAACGACCTGCTCCGGAAGGGAGAGCCGGGCAAGGCGGTCGACCGGCTGCTCGTCGCGGGGCTGATCGAAGCCCGATCGTGCGAGCGGTTCAGCCGCCTGGCCGATCACGTGCAGGACCCGGAGCTGGTCCGCTTCTACCGAGGGCTCTTCGAGTCGGAGGCCCGGCACCACACGACCTACACCCGGTTAGCGAAGCACTTTGCGTCGGAGGCAGAGGTCGTCGCGCGGCTCGACGAGCTAGCCGCCGCCGAAGCGGAAATCTTGGCAAGCAGCGACGACCCACCGCGAATGCACAGTTGACCGCCAGAAAGGGAGCTCGGCGGGCGCCTTCACAGAATCTGAACGAAAGTTTAACGGCCTCTGTACCGGGGACTCGCGGCGTCCTAACACGGGATGCTGATAAGGGTTATAAGGAGTCGGCCAACGCGGCCGGCCACGTCGAGGGCGGCCGAACCGCCTTGTCCGATGGAGCCCGGTGGACCATGTTCACACTAGAGACTCCCGGCGCGTCTGGCGCCGCGACCCTGGCCCCGCCCGCCCGCCGCCCCGCGCTGCCCCGACGCGAGCCGACCTGGCTCGCCGGCGCCCCCTCAGAAGCCGCGTCAGAAGCCGCCTCCGAAACCGCCCACAAGTCCCCCGGTCCGCGTGTGGTCCGCTCCCTGTTCGTCAGCGACATCCACCTAGGCTGCCGCCACTCCCAGGCGCGCGAGCTGCTCGAGCTGCTCGAGCGGCACCAGCCGGAGAAGGTCTACCTGGTCGGCGACTTCATCGATGGTTGGAAGCTCAAGCGGCGTTGGCGGTGGTTGCCCGAGTACGACGCGCTGTTGCGGCGCCTGATGCAGCTGAAGCACAGCGGCACGCAGTTGTTCTACACGCCGGGCAACCACGACAACTTCCTGCGGGGCTTTCTAGCGAACTTCGGCGTGGTCGAGATCCAGGACCAATTCGTCCACGAGGCGGCCGACGGCCGGCGCTATGTGGTTACCCACGGCGACCAGTTCGACCGGGTCGAGCAGGAGTGCCAATGGCTCTCGCTCGTGGCCTCGTACGCGTACGACGTGCTCCTCACCGCGAACTGGCTCGGCAACCGCCTCCGCGGCAAGAAACACGATCCGTACGCGTTCTGTGCGGCGATGAAGGGCCGGGTCAAGCGGCTCGTGAAGCACGTCAGCGAGTTCGAGGGGAGCATCGTGCAGAGCGCGCGGCAGTTGAACTGCGACGGGATCATCTGCGGCCACATCCACGTTCCCCGGATCGACGAGTTCGAGGGGGTGGTGTACCTGAACACCGGCGACTGGGTGGAGAATTGCTCGGCGCTTGTGGAGCTGGCCGACGGCAGCTTCGACCTGATCCGCAGCGACGGCCGGCTCTTGTCGCGCCTCGCCGCGCGACCCAGCCGCTTGGTGATCGACGCTGTCGACGAGCCGATAGCGGCCGCGGTCGCCGTGTAATGGGGGCGCAGAAAATGCGGCCATCCGCACGACGCCGTCTTCACAATTCGGAGGGACTCCCTTACGCTAACGACTTCGCGCGCCCAGAGGACGGCCGCGTGAGCCCCGTTCGCGATAGGAATCCCTAAATGCTGGCGACCCATTTGAGTCGGGCAGTCTTCAAGCTCTGCCACGGCAACCAACTGGTCTACAACACCTGTTGGGAAGATCCGCGACTGGACCGGGTCGCGCTGGGGCTGGGGCCGGGGGACCGGCTGCTGGTCATCACCTCCGCGGGCTGCAACGCGCTGGACTACGCGCTGGACGAGCCGGAGCGGATCGACACGGTCGACGTGAACCCGCGGCAAAACGCGTTGCTCGACCTGAAGCTGGCGGCGATCCGGCGGCTCGACTACGAGCGCTTCTTCGAGGTGTTCGGCCGTGGCAAGTCGACCGACTGGTCTTCGATCTACACCGACTCGCTCCGCGTCGAGCTGCCCGAAGCGAGCCGCAGGTTCTGGGACAAGCACGGCCGGTTCTTCCTCGGCGAGGGGCGGCGGCCGAGCTTTTACTTCCGCGGCTCGGCCGGCATGTTCGCGTCGGGCATCAACTGGTACATCAACCGCTACGCGAAGATCCGCGACGACATCGAGCGTCTGCTCGCTTCGGAGACCGTCGAGGAGCAGCGCGAGGTCTACCACAGCCGCGTGAAGCCGGCCTTCTGGGGACCGTACATCAAGTGGCTCCTGCGCCGCGACGCCGCGCTGTCGCTGCTCGGCGTGCCGCGTGCGCAGCGGCAGCAGCTCGAGCGCTACTACCCCGGCGGCATCGCGAAGTTCGTCGAGGACAGCCTCGACACGGTCTTCAGCGAGCTGCCGCTCAAGGACAACTACTTCTGGCGGGTCTACCTGACCGGCGAGTACACCCAAGACTGCTGCCCCGAGTACCTGAAGCGAGAGAACTTCCAGCGGCTGCAGGGAACCCCCGCCGCGCCGGGCCTCGCCTCGCGGGTGCACACGCAAACGACGACCATCCTGGAGCACCTCAAGGGCGCCGACACCAACTACTCGCACTTCGTGCTGCTGGACCACATGGACTGGATGGCCGAGCACATGCGCGACATGCTGGCCCTGCAGTGGCAAGAGATCGTCGACCGCGCCGACGACGGCGCCCGCATCCTCTGGCGTTCGGCCGCCGTGATCTGCGAGTTCGTCGACCCCATCGCGGTGCGGGTCGACGGCAAGAGCCACCGCCTGGGCGAGTTGCTCGAGTACAACCGCGAGCTCGCCGACGAGTTGCACGCCGTGGACCGCGTGCACACGTACGGCGGCTTCTCGATCGCCACCCTGCGGCGCGACGGCGTGCCGCTCGACTCCACCGCCGCGAACCTCGCCGGCTCGTCGCTCGGCTACGCCGCCGGCGGCCGCGCCAATCGCATCTGCCTAACCGAGAACGGGGCCCATGGGGGCGCTCAGCCAGCTACGCACGCTGTACCACCTGACGCTCTCTCCCATTCGCGGTGAGACCCACCAGCAGCGACTCGACAGCTTCTACGGCGGCCAAGCCGAAGACTACGACGAGTTCCGCAAGCGGATGCTGCACGGCCGCGAGGCCCTGTTCGACGCGCTGCCCGCCCCGGCCGGCGGCGCGTGGGTCGACATCGGCGCGGGCACGGCCCGCAACGGCGAGCTGTTCGGCGAGCGGCTGCGCGAGTTCGGCTCGGTCACGTTCCTCGACCTGTCTCGGTCGTTGCTGAAGGTCGCCGACGAGCGGATCGCCCGCGAGCAATGGGCCAACGCCCGGACCCTCTGCGCCGACGCCACCGAGATCGACCTGCCCGACGGTTCGGCCGACCTGGTCACCTTCACCTACTCGCTGACGATGATCCCCGACTGGTTCGCGGCCATCGAGCAGGCGCACCGGCTGCTGCGGCCGGGCGGGGTGATCGGCGTGGTCGACTTCTACGTGTCCCGGCGTTACCCGGCCGACGGGCTCCGGCGCCACTCCTACTTCGCGCGCAACTTCTGGCCCTTCTGGTTCGGCAACGACAACGTGCACCCCAGCGCCGACCACCTGCCGATGCTCCAGCGACGGTTCCAGACGCTGCAAGTCGACGAGCACTACGGCAAGCTCCCGTGGGTCCCGGTGGTCCGCGCGCCGTACTACCGCTTCATCGGCCGCAAGCCGGCCGCGTGAGCCGCCGCGTTCTGCTTGCCTCCCGCCGCCTCCAGCCCGAAGCCTCCCTCGTGTCCACCCTGTTCTACAGCGTGATGGGCGAGGGGCGTGGGCACGCCGCGCGGGCCCGCGCGGTCGTCGAGCGGCTGCGGGAGGGCCGGCGGTGGGTGTTGTTCGCTTCTCACGATGCGTTGGCGTTCCTCCGCGGCTGCTACCCGGAGGACACCGACGGCATCGAGGTCCGCGAAATCCCCGGCCTGCACTTCCACTACTCGGCCAGCGGGCTCGACAACGGCAAGACCGTCCGCGAGGGGCTGGCCTTCTACCGCGGCCTGCGGCGCCACGTGGACGACCTGGCCCGGCACTTCGACCGCGACCGCCCCGACCTGGCGATCACCGACTTCGAGCCGCTGCTGCCCCGCGCCGCGCGGCGCGTGGGGACGCCCGTCCTGTCGCTCGATCACCAGCACTTCCTCACGACCTACGACCTCTCGGGCTTGCCGCTCGAGCTGCGTGCGTGGGCGTGGATGATGAGCTGGTCGATCCGCGCGTTCGGCATCCGCCAGACCCAGACGGTCGTGTCCGCGTTCTACCGGCCGCAGCTGCGGCGGGGCTACGAGCACGTCACCCAGGTCGGCCCGCTGCTGCGTGAGGCCATCGCCAGCGTGCGGCCCTCCCGCGGCCCCCACCTGCTGAGCTACCTCCGCCGCGCGACCCCGCCGTCGGTTCTCGACGTGCTCGCCGACGCGCCGCTGCCGGTCAAGGTCTACGGGCTCGGCAAGCGGCCGCCGCGGGGAGCGGTCTCGTTCTGCGAGATCGACGAGCAGGCGTTCGTCGACGACCTGGCGAGCTGCGACGCCGTCGTGTCGGCGGCGGGCAACCAGCTCATGGGCGAGTCGATCTGGCTCGGCAAGCCGGTGCTCGCGCTGCCCGAACGCTCGCACTACGAGCAGCGGATCAACGCCGAGTTCGTCCAGCGGATGGGCGCCGGCGAGCAGCGGGTGCTGCAGGACCTGCGGCCCGAGGACCTCGCCCACTTCCTCGACCGCCGCGACGCGTACCGCAAGCGCATGGCCGAGACCCCCCTCACGACCGACGGCGTGCCCCAGGTGGAGCGCGTCGTCGAGGCGATGCTCGCCGGCCACGCGCGGCGACCCCGCGCCGAGATCCGGGAGCCCGTCTGATGGCAGGATGGCTGTTGCTCGCACAGTCGCTGGCGACCCTCTACATGACCGGCGTCATCTGGTTCGTGCAGCTCGTGCAGTACCCGATGCTCGGCGAGGTTCCGCCGGAGCGGTTCGCCCAGTTCGAGCACAACTACCAACAGCGGATGGTCTGGGTCGTGGGGCCGATGATGCTGCTCGAGTTGGCCACCGCGGTGGCGATGGTCTGGCGCGTGCCCGACGGTGTGCCGGGGTGGGTCCCGTGGGTCGGGCTCGGTCTGCTGCTCGTGGCCGACGGGTCGACGGCCCTGTTCTTCGGCCCGCAACACGGGCGTTTGTTGGCCGGTTACGACGACCGGCTCCACCGCCAACTGGTCGACTACAACTGGCTCCGCACGGTCGCTTGGACAGCCAGGGCCTTGCTGCTCTTGTGGGCGATCCGGTGCTGGGCCACGACCGGCAGCCCGTCCGGCTGAGCCAGCCGATACGTTACAAACGCGACACGTGTGCGCGACCCACGCGAAGGTAACGAAACCTGTAACGAAACCGCCCCTAAGCCACGGCGCGAGAAGGGGTTGCGGTTTCGTTACACCGGCGGCTCGTTCGTCGCATGACGGGCGTTGTCCTGTTCGTTTTGATCGCGGCGAGCCACTGCCGCCGGCAAGCTTGGGGGTTCTCATGAACCGCCGATTCTCGCCGATGGAGCGCCTTGGGCTGTGTGGTTTTGCCAGCGCCGCCGAAAAGGCCTGCCCTACGCGGCGGCCAAAACCAAGGGGGCGTGCTCGCCAAGCGGTCCAGCCACCGGCGGGCTCCGGAAGGCCGCGCGGCCGCGGCGCTAGCCCGCCTCGGCGAATAGCTCGCTCAGCGTGACCGCCCGCAAACCCCGGGCGGTGAGCTCGCCAAGGGCTTTGTCGAGCACCGCGGCCGCGCGGCCGCCGCGACCCAGCCCCTCGTGCAGCACGACGATGGCGCCGGCCGACGTGCGCTGGGCGACGTAAGCGGCCAAGAATCGGGTCTGGTGCAGGTGCGAGTCGAACGGGAAGACCGACCCCAGCGCGATCCGGTAGCCGAGCTCGTCGGCGACCTGCCGGCACGCCGTGGTGACGACGCCGCCGCCGGGGCGGAACCACCTCGGCGCCGCGCCCGAGAGCGGCGCCAGCAGAGCGTGGCACTCGCGCACCTGCCGCTTCAGGTCGGCCGGCTCTAGGGCGACGGCCGGCTTGTCGTTCATCTGGTGGTTGGCGAGCTCGTGCCCGTCGGCCAGCACGGCCCGCGCCAGCGCGGGGTGGTCGCGGAGGCTCTCGCCGAGCACGAAGAAGGTGGCTCTGGCTTCGTGCCGCCGCAGCACGCCGAGCAGCCGCGGCGTGCTGTCGGGGTCGAGGCCGTCGTCGATCGTGAGGGCGAACGCGGGCCGCTCGGTCGGCACGCGGAACACGACCGACGGCGTTTGGAGCCAGTCGATCAGCCACCACGTGGGGAACACGGCGAGCGTCGTCGCGTGCGCGACGACGAGCACCACCAGCGGCGCGGCGAGCCGCAGCGACCGCCGCCCCCGCCGGCGCCACGCCACGAGCGACGCGAGCATCCCCGCCAGCGCGAGGCCGGCGCCGAGCGCCGCCGCGACGCCGATCCCCAGCGGGTTGTCGTCTAGCAGCGGCCGCGGGCCGAAGCCGGCGGTCGCCGCCGCCACCCGCAACGCGTTCACCCCGAGCAACAACGCCCCCCACGACGCCCCAACCCGCGCCAGCCATGGCGGCCGGCGCGGCGGCCCGGGCGGAGGGGATTGCGGGCTTCGGATGTCGGATGGCGGGATCGAGATCGCAGCGCGTGGGGTTGGGATCGCATGCTGCCGGTCGGTACAACGTATCCTACCGAGCCCAACCGCAGCAGCCGGCCACCAGCCACGAGCCGCCTCCCCCGTGTCGAGCGTCACGCTGCACAACGTGAACAAGGTCTACGCCGACGGGCTGCACGCGGTCCGCGGCGTATCGATCGAAGTGGCCGACGGCGAGCTGGTCGTGCTGGTCGGCCCCAGCGGGTGCGGCAAGAGCACGACCCTGCGGATGATCGCCGGGCTCGAAGAGATCACCAGCGGCGAGGTACGGATCGGCGAGCGCGTCGTGAACGGGGTCGCGCCGGGCAAGCGCGACATCGCGATGGTCTTCCAGAACTACGCGCTGTACCCGCACATGACGGCCCGCAAGAACATGGCCTTCGGCCTGCGGATGCGGCGCACGCCCAAGCGGGAGATCGAGCGCCGCGTCGGCGAAGCGGCTGCTCTCTTGGGGATCGAGGAGCTGCTCGACCGCCGCCCCGGGCAGCTCTCGGGCGGGCAGCGACAGCGGGTGGCGGTCGGGCGGGCGATCGTGCGCGAGCCGGCCGTGTTCTTGTTCGACGAGCCGCTCTCGAACCTCGACGCGAAGCTGCGCGGCGACATGCGGACCGAGCTGGCCGCGCTGCACCGCCGCTTGGGGGCGACCATGATCTATGTCACGCACGACCAGGTCGAAGCGATGACGCTTGGCGACCGATTGGTGCTGATGAACGAGGGGGTCGTCCAGCAGGTCGGCCCGCCGCTGGAGGTCTACCGGCGCCCCGCGAACCGGTTCGTCGCCTCGTTCATCGGCAACCCGGCGATGAACCTGCTAGAGGGCCGCGTCGAGGCGGGCCTGTTCACCGCCGGCCAGGCCCGCTGCCCCGCGCCGCGCGTGCCCGACGGCCCCGCGGTGCTCGGCGTGCGGCCAGAGGACGTGACCATCGGCGCCGTTGAGGGCGAGCGGCTAGCCACCGCGAGGGTCGCCGCCGTCGAGCCGCTCGGCCACGAGACGCTCGTCCACTGCCGCCTCGGCGATTCGGAGTGGATCGCCCGGATCGACGCCGGCGCCGGCGCCCCTCCGATCGGTGAGGCGGTCGCCCTCTCTGCCGACGGCGACCGCGTGCACTACTTCGCGGCCACGGCGAGCGGAGAGCGGCTGGGCCCCGTTGACTAACCGGCGAACGTGGCGGGCCGTAGCGGCTTCCCATCGGCAGGGGCCGGGCGAGGGTTCTCTTCCGACGATCCCCGCTCAGTCGCTCACCCGAGCCCGGGCTCCTCGGTAAAGGATCTCCTTGGCGGCCGTGTAGCGGCGGGCCAGTTGGGGCAGCTCGCCGGTGTGGCCCAGCACGATGACCGTGTCGCCGGCGGCGAGGACGCAGTCGCCGGGCGGGTCGATAACGGCCTCGCCGCCCGGGCGCCGCACGGCGACGATCAAGAAGCCGCGGTTGCCCTTCAGGTCGATGTCGCCGACGGTGTGCCCGTCGAGCGGTGAGCCGGGGGTCACGCTCAGCTCTTCGATCCGTAGCCCGATCCGCTCGATCTCGTGCTGCAGCGCGTCGACGCCCTCTTCGGACGCGAGCAGCGCCTCGGCGCCGGGCCGGGTGATGAGCTGCGCCATCCGCTGGCCGCCGATCACGGCCGGCAGCACCACGCGGTTCGCGCCGCTGCGGAGCAGCTTCTTCTCGGTCGAGGGGTGCTCCGCGCGGGCGATGATCTCGATCGTCTCGTTCATCTCGCGCGCGGTGAGCGTGATGAACACGTTGGCGGCGTCGTCGGGCAAGACGGTCGCGAGGACCTTCGCGCGGCGGACTCCCGCCTTGTCGAGCACGTCCTCCTCGATCGCGTTGCCCTCGAGGATCAGCATGCCCTGGGACTCGGCGTCGTTGAGCTTCTGCTCGTCCTGGTCGACGACCACGAACGACGCGCCGGCCCGCTTCAGCTCGGCGGCGAGGATCCGCCCCGCGCGGCCGTAGCCGCAGAGGATCGTGTGGCCGGCGAGCTCGTCGATGCCGCGGGTCATGCGTCGGCGGCTCAGCGCGCGGTTGATCTCTCCTTCCATCACCATCTGAACGAACCCCCCTGCGATGTAGATGACGCACCCGTAGCTGACGACGATCAGCATCATCGTCACGGTGCGCAGCAGCAGCGTGTCGACGGGCCGGACCTCGCCGTAGCCCACGCCGAAGATCGTGATCACGACCATGTAGACCGCGTCCGCCCAGTCCCACCCGTGGGCCGTGTACACGCCGGCGACCAGCGCGCAGGTGGTCACGAAGAAGACCACCGTCGTCAGCAAGCGTTTCAGAGACAGGTGCACAGCGGCGGCGGGAAAGCGCGAGCGGGCGGCCCCCGCCCGAGGCCGCTGATGTCAGCTGAGCACAGTGGCCGAACGGGGCCGGCGGGTCAAGCGGCCGGCGCGCGGCGCGCGGGCGGACGCGCTGAGGGATAAGGCCCAGACCCAGCTTGCCAATCCGGGCAGAACGTTCGGCGCTACGCAAACCCGCTTGGGCAAGCGCTACCCAATCGACCGGATAAACGTTGATCGCGCGGGTTGGCTCCCTAGAACCGGCGGGCAGCCATCCCCCCGCCTGCCGCAGCGCCACGTGGCGCCGCGACGAACGACCGCGCCGCCGGGGGCGAGGCCTCGAAACACGTCGACCGCCGGAGCGCCGCCCGATGCGTAGTTACCCCCCGAGTTGGACCACCACGCTGACACGGCTGGGCCTGAAGCGGCGAGTTAAGAGCAAGAAGCGCGACGACCGGCGCCGTGTTCGGCTCGAGACCCTCGAGCGGCGCGAGATGCTGTCGATCAGCCCCGCGTGGGCCACGCCCGTGGGCGACTTCGACGGCGACGGGTCGATCGACCGGATGGGGAACATGGTCGGCGGGCAGTTGTGGGTGCGCACGACGGAGGACCTCTCTGTCTGGCGTGCCTACCAGGGCGACCCGGCGCCGAACGGCACGGCCGAGATGCCGGAACAGTTCGTGGTGGGCGACTTCGACGGCGATGGCCGCGACGACTTCCTGGGGCGCCGCGACGATCGGCAAGCGTGGAGCCTGTACATCAGCCGCGAGCACGCGGCCGCCGGCTACGCGGGCGGGTTCTACGAGCACGCGGCTCTGCTCGGCGACGCCCCGCTCACGTGGGACGACCTGATCGTCGGCGACTTCAACGGCGATGGGCGCGACGACGTGGCCGCCGTTGTAGGCGGCGGCACGAAGATCGAGGCGGCGTTGTCGAGCGGCGTCGGGTTCACCGAATCGGCGGATTTCAAGGACTTCGGGTTCGCCAACACGGTCACCGGCGTGGTGGTCGGCGACTTCAGCGGCGACGGGCGGGACGACCTCTGGCTCGACGAGACGCCCGGCGGCGGCGGGTCGGTCCGTCGGCGGCTGCTCGTGTCCGACGGCTCTGCCTTTGTCGAGCACACGGTGCGGAACGAGCCGGCCGCCGTGCACTCGTTGGTGGGCGATTTCGATGGCGACGGCGTCGATGAGGTCGCTCGCCAGACCGCCGAAACGGGCGCCGGGGCGGACTGGCGTGTGTCGGACTACGACATCGCGAGCCGCACGCTCAACCCGTCGGTCTCGTGGGGCGAGGCGATGACGCCGAGCTCCGGCGGCCGGTGGACGCTCTCTACGGCCGACGTCAACGGCGACGGGCGCGACGACCTCATCGGCAAGTCGGACACGAGCGACTTCCGCGTGTCGCTGTCGCAGGCCGACCGGACCTTCCAGAACGTCGGCGCAGGCGGCGCGTATGTCGGGTGGTGGACGCCGGTCGTCGACCTCAACGTGGTTCCCGACCCGGACGGCCCTTACCGCGAGCTGATCGACCTCTTCGAATCGGTCTACAACACGGTCGAGCTGGAGCTCTACCCGGGGCTGATGAAGGGCCCGCAAGCGACCGCCGAGACCGGAGCCGGCAACCCGTGGGACCAGGCGGCGCTCTTGGTCCAGCGGTACGAGGAGAAAGGCTACAACGCGGACATCGCGTTCCACGACGCGCGGGCGCCCTGGGAGAAGGTGCGGGACTGGATCGGGCTCGACGCCGAGTCGCCGTACATCACGCAGGCACAAACGCTGACGGTGCTGAAGAACGTCTTCGACAAGGATGCGACGGCGAACGGCGGCGACCTGATCTTCCGCCACGCGATGGTGAAGGTCCTCGCGCCGGGGCCGACCGGGCTGACGGACTACTACGTCGACCCGTCGTGGAAGTTCAAGGACCGGCAGGATAATCCGCCGGTCGACCTGACTTTCGCACCGACTAACTACAACGAGGCCGAGCCGACGGCCGGCCGAACCGCACGGGGAACCTTCGACGAGTTCGGTTACCTGCGGAACGCGGACCGGAACCAGTTGCCGATCGAGTGGTACGCCGAGCAGGTGCAAGCTTATCTGGCTGAGGTTGCTGGCGACCTGACGGTCGCTGACCTGGCGTATGATGGGCCGATACGGCAGCAGCGCTTCGATGTGCTGCCTGGTGTGCCGGTGGGGAGTAGCTTGCCGGTGCATGATGGGAAGCGCGTCGCGTTCCAGGCTGCGAACGCGTTCTTCGACAATGCGGCGGCGGTTCCGGATTATTTGCAGCATCGGGTCAAGGTAGAAGTCGATCGATTGCGTCCGAACGAAACCGTCGCGTGGCTAGGTACACAAAGGACCACCAACGGCAGCGTCCTGACGGCTTCTGGAGGCTACTTGGACCTCGATCAAACTGGAGCTCCGTTTTATCTAAGTGGCAACCCCTATCCTAGCTTCTACTCCACAAGCGCTGATGCAATATTCGACTCAGACCCCGCCACTACCACGCACGAGCCAATCGCTTGGGACCAAGACGTTCGATTAGAGTTTGAATACCGTGCCACTACAGCTGGTGAAGTGCATATTCTTAGCCTGTACAACCACCCGTTCTTACCATCACACACAATTACGCCGGACTTGACGCTCTGGCTACCTTCTTCTACCAATCCGCAATCCGGGGCCGATGATGTTCTTATCGAGCCCGGCGAATTGCTGGCGGATGGCTTTTCGAAGTTTACACTAACGTTTGAAGATGTCTTTGGTAGTCGAACTACTCCCTATAATCTGAACCAGATCCGCTTTTCGATCAGTGATAACAGCGGTTCAGTACAGCCCGAACACGCCATACGCAATCTGAGGATATACAAGGCTACGCCTAATGCAGAAGCGTTGTCATCTTCTTTCTCGACAGCCCAGCGCTCTCAGGACTCTCTCTTTATCGACTTCGGAAACGTGGGAGGGGTCGATCGCCCCGCCCGCTTCTGGTCTGGCGACTCGCTCTTGGTAAGTGGAGCGTCGGGAGCAGACTTCAAAGACGGCGACACCGCCAAGGTCACTGTTACCCACACGCAACCGACGACGCTGGCGGCGGACACCACGTCGGTTTCCAAATCGTTCCTCCGTGAGCCCGGCGAGGTCATCGCCATCGGGCTCGACGCGAACCAGTACTCGACGGCCCACATCGCGCGGCTCGCCGCCGAGCTGAACGACGCGCTGCTCGACGGGTCCGACGACGGTGACATCCCGGAGTTCCTCGCGTACACCAACGCGGTTTACTGGAAGCGGTTCAACGAAGGGACTGACGCCATCGATGGCTTGTTTCGCGGGCTCGGCGGGCAGCAATGGGTCGGCTCCGGGATCGTCGCCTCTGCGGGCGAAATCTACCAGGAGGTCAACGCCGCGAATTACGAGCACCTGCAGTTCCCTATACTCCCAGTCGGGCTTGGCGTCGATCTGCCGAACTTGAGCCACGTCCCGCTCTCGGCGCGCACCGGCGGGGTTTCTCTGGAGGCGGCCCAACTCGTAGGGTGGAACGCGTCGGCGCTCGAGCATGCGGTGATCGAGGAGGTCGCCAACACGGAAAGCGTGTCGACGATGCGCGGCCTGTGGGACGCGGCGGCTTACACGTTCTCGACCGAAGACGCCGTGCTCAACGCCGTTTGGGTGATTGACAGCGTGCCGGATCCGGCCGCACTCGATAACAGGCGGGTGATCCTCAGGGGTTACCTTGGCGATCTCAGCACGAACGACGTTCCGACATCTCACGACTACCGCTACCGCGAGGGGGGCGATGTCTATCCGGGGATCTTCGGGGAGGCAAACCGGCGCCAGTTCGTGCGGGACTTCGTTCTGCGGTACCAGGTCCCCTCTGGAAACGACCCCAACAACGCGGTCGCGAACCAACTCTTCGACACGCTGCTCGATCCGAACGCGACCGGTCCCATCCGGGTTCTGGTTCCGTGGCGACCAACCTCTATTGGCGACTGGTCGGGATCGGTGTGGGTCGCTGACACCGACTTCGCCGGGGGCCCGATCTACAGCTACAAGATAGAGCCCTTCACCGGACCGGCGACCGACGGCGGTTACAGCGGCGGGTCGGGCGTGCTGCAGCCGCGGCCCGTGCAGTTGCCCCCCACCACGTTCACGAACCAGACCTGGGCGGGCGACCCGGTGTCGGTCGCCAACGGCAACCTGTTCCACGACGAGGTCGACCTCGCCCTGCCGCACCCGCACGTGCCGCTCGATTTCACCCGGCACTACGACGCGCAGAGCCACCTCGATGTGGGCATCGGCGTGGGCTGGGTCCACTCCTTTACCGGGCTGCTCTACCTCGACAACCGAGACGCGGACGGCCAGCCGCTGCCGGGCGTCTCGACCAGTGCCCACGACCGGTTTGTCTGGCTACGCGGCGACGGCTCGCGGCACGTGTTCGAGTGGGACTCCGTGGCGGGGCGCTACCAGCTGCCCTCCTCTTTGATGGGCGACTTCGACATCGCCCGCAACGCGGCCGGCCAGCTCACCACGTTCAAGTACTCAGACAAGGGCGGCGCGGTCTATCGCTTTGATATCCCCAACCACCACGGGGGAGAACTCGGCGAGTGGCTCGTGGGCCGACTGACAAGAATCGAGCCCGCCCTCGGGAACCCGATCATGCTCCAGTACGGCGGCACGACAAACACCGCCAGGGTGACCGCGGTCATCGACGATCGCACGACCGGGCGGGGGTACTCGTTCGCTTACAGCACCGGCGAGGTCGTGGTGTCAAAACAGGTTGGCGGCAGCGCCGTTGAGTCGGTGCGATTCACGATCGCGACGGGCTACGGACGGGGTGACGACTCGGGTCGCCGGCTCACGTATGCCGACCCCCTACCGGTGGGCGCGTCGCTGAGCGGCTACCACACGAGTTACAGCTACTACGCGGCGACGCCGGAGGGCCTGCAGGCTAGCGACCGGCGGCTCGGCATGATGAAGGCGATCGACTTCGCCGGCAACGGCGAGCGCCGTGAGTACGAGTACTACGCGAACGGCCGTGTGATGCGTGTGCGGATGGTCGGCCACGAGGTGTCCGCGGCGGACGCCGAGCAATACTTCAGCTACGACCTGTTCCGGAACGTCACGCGGTTCACCAACGAGAACGGCGCGACCGAGACCTACCACCACCGCGACGACGGGCTGCTCCAGAAGCAGGTCCACCCCGACGGGTCGTTCGTCCGCTACGTGTGGGGCGCCGAGGACGACCCCGACGTCGGCGGGCTGATGCTCGAGAGCATCGACGAGTTCGGCGTCGCCGAGACGTTCCAGTACTACGCGCCCGAGGAGAGCGTCGCCGGGGTGCGGCGGTACGGCGAGCTGGAGCGGCACGTCGCGCGAGACGGCGTGACGACCGACTACACCTACTTCAAGTCGACCGACCCCCAGGAGCATTACTTAAGCAAAGTCGAAACGGTCACGGTAAATCCCGACCTCGAACCGGAGACGACTTTCTACCAGTACGATAGCCGCGGCGGCCTGGTGTTGACTCGCAACCCGCTCGGCGACGAAGAGAGGTTCGTGCGGCGGCACTACAACGATCCGGTTTACCCGCAGCGGGGGTTGGTTGACAGGCGCCTGGACCCGCGCGGCGCGTACGGCAGCGGCGAACCGGACCAGGAGGACGTGCTCTGGCAGCCGCTCTTCGACACGTTCGAGGTGACGGGCGACCGGATGGTGGTTCGGCTGCACAGCCAGAACGGCTCTTACGTGTCCGCCGATGCGGTTCGGATCGATCGACTGCGGGGGCCTTACGACGATCCCGACGCGTGGTTTGGCGACCTCGAGTTGACAAGGGTCGCCGACAACGCCGTGTCGTCGCCATCGACGGACTTCTCTTCGACGACGGGCGGAACCGCGTCGTCGACGACCCGACGACTGTACGGCAACAACGGTATCGTGTTCACCGGCGACAACCACGCCGACTGGGTGTTCGAAGACTTAGAGCCGGGCGTGTACCGCGTGAGCGCGACCTGGATCAATGATTCGAGCCACGACACGGCCGCCCTCTACGAGGCGTTCGACGGGTCTGCGGACGGCGCCACGCCCGCGGCCACGACGACCGTGGACCAGACCTCCGCGCCGGCAGGCTTCCACTCGTTCGAGACGATCTACCGCTACGACGCCGGCGGCAACGTCACATCGACCATCGTCGCTGGGCTGCGCCGGTCGATGCGTTCCTACGACCACCGGGGGAACCTGCTCTTCGAGCAAGACGCGACCGGCGTGGGGACGCAGTACGTGTACGACGACCTGGGCAGGCTGAGCTCGACGTACCGCACGCCCGGCGGCGGCTACCGCGTCGACTTCGAGAGCGTGTCCCTGACGCAGGCCCATTCCCAGTACGACGGCTCGTTCCAAACGACCGACGGCGGCCGCGGGCTGAAGCTCACCGGCGAGAACTTCGTGCTCGTGCCGATCGACTACGACGCCACTAGCAACACGGTGGTCGAGTTCTGGTACCGCTCGGACCACCAGACCCACAACCACGGCTTCGTGCTCGACGACGACGCGTCCCCTTCGAACTCGAGCGAAGTCCTCGTGCAGTTGCACGGGCAGGTGAACTACTGGCAGAGGGTCGGCGACTATTCGGCGAACCTCGATGGCTGGGCCCGGTACGTGATCCCGCTCGGGCAGCTGCCGTCCGCGCCGCTGGGCCAGAAGAACTACCTGAAGCTGATGGTCACCGGCGGGCCAAGCGGAGGCCCCGGCGAGGCCCAGTTCCTCGACGTGCGGCTCTACGAGCGGACCGCCGGTTGGGACCGGCAGCAGCGTGTCCAGTATGCCTACCACCCCGACGGGCGGCTGGCGTCGGCCCAGCGGATTGGCGTCGGCGAAGCGGCCCGCTCCTACTACGACGCGCGGGGGCGACTCGTCCGGGAGGTCGCCCCAGACGGCGCCATCACCAACTACCGGCTCGACGCGCTGGGCGCCACGACGGCGACGATCGCCCCCGGCGGCCAGGCCACGCACTCCGTTTACGACGACCGCCAGCGCCTCGTGCAGACGATCGACCCGGCGGGCGAGACAACCCGCGCCGAGTACGACGGCGGCGGCCGGCCCGTGCGGACGTTCGACGAGTTCGGCCACGCGACCACGACCGAGTACGACAAAGCCGGGCGGGTGCTCGCTACCTCCACGACGGCCGAGTTCGCCGGCCTATCCCAAGATATTGAAAGTGAGAACGAGTACGACGCGCAAACCGGTCGGCTCGTGAAGTCGATCCGCCCCGACGGCGTGTTCACGACCTACACGTACGACGACGCCGGCCGCGTCGAGAGCGTGGAAACCTTCGACGGACGGGTGAGTGGCGATCCGAGGGTCGGGTGGACCGAAAACTATTACGACGCGGCGGGTCACCTTGTTACGGAGCGCACCTACGACCTCACGGGCGAAGCGGACGATTACACAGGCGGCGCCCACGAGTACCGCGACGTCTCGTACACGTACGACTCGTTGGGCCGCGTCGTCGCGACGACGTTCGCCGACGGGACGCAAACCCAGGTCGTCTACGACGCCGCCGGGCGAGAGCGATGGTCGGTGGACGAGCTTGGGCGCGTCACCGAGTCGGTGTACGACACGCTCGGCCGGTTGGAAGAAGTGCTCTCACCCGCGCCCCGCCCCTCGGATGCGCGCCCCTACACCCGTTTCGAGTACGACGTCGCGGGTCGGGCGGTCGCCGAGTCGACGCTGGTGGGGCCCGTCGCGGGGCACGCGGGCGAAGAAGCGCGGGTCGAGACCACCTACGACGCCGCCGGCCGGGTCGCCGCTCGGTCCGTGCAGGACGACACGCCGGGCGCAGGGGGATACGCGACTACCCGGTACTTCTACGACGCCGACGGGCGCCCCGTGAGCGAGACCGATCCGCTCGGCTCGTCCGCCTACACAAAGCACGACGCGCGCGGCCTCGCGGTCGCGACCTACCAGGCCGACCCCGACGGCGACGGCACGCTGCCAGCGCCGGTCGACCTCGCCGAGCACGACGAAGGCGGGCGGGTCGAGCGGGTCATTGACCCCGCTGGCCTCGAAACCGTCTTCGAGTACGACACGCTCGGGCGCGTGCGGGCAGAGGAGGAGCGGTACAGCCGGTACGTGCAGGGCGTGGCGTCGGCGGAGGTGGCGACACGCACGCTGGAGTACGACGCGGCCGGCCGGCTGGTCCGTGAGACCGACACGGCCGGCCGCAGCACGGCCTACGCGTACGACGCGTTCGGCCGCCGCGTCGAGACGGTCCTCCCCGACCCCGACGGCACGTGGGTCGACGGCCAGTTGCTGTCGCCCAACGGCCACCTGCCCGCGCCGGTCACCGAGACCGTCTACGACGGCTTCGGTGCGGTGCAGCGTGTGATCGATAAGCGGGCCGGCCAAGCGGACCGTGTCACCGAGTTTGACTACGACCTACGCGGGCGTGTCGTGGAAGAGCGGGTCGTGGGGGGCGCGTACAACCCGGACTTGGACAACGATTCGAACGGCCTTTCCGACGGCGATGGCGACCTCGTCACGCGTCACACGTACGACGCGGCAGGCAATCTGGTCAGGACGATCGAGCCGCACGGCGCCACGCAAGCCGACACGCTGACGACGGTCTACCAGTACGACGGGCTCGACCGACTGGTCCGGGAAGCCATCGGCGTCGGCCACGGGCGGCCGGAGCTGACAGAGACGGTCTCTACGGTCTACGCCCCCTCGGACAGCGACCCGGCCGCCGCCAGCACAATCTCACCCGACGGAAAGTCGGTAACGATATCGGCAGACGGGACCGGCGTGGCGTACATCGGCGTCGGTAGTCGAGCGGCAAATTACAACACGGTCGTAGATTTCACGATCGAGCACGCCGGGTTGGAGGGAGACCTATCGGTATGGCTGGATAGCAACAACTCGTTTAACGGAGACGATTTCTTTGCTCGACAGACCATCGTTCATCAAGGGAAGGTCGGAGCCGAAGCAATCGTTTACGAACGGATGTCGCCGACCAAGGTCCGGGTTGTGGCCCAGGCGATGATCGATCGGCCAGCGGCCGCAAGCGGCTTCCTCGCCGACCGGATCGGGATCAGCGTCAGCGGCGGCGGGGCGACGCTCTCCGACCTGCGCGTCTACGAGACCGATGCATTCGTCACCGAGACCGCCTACAACCCGCGCGGCCAAGCCCTCAGCGAGACGGTCGCGTCCGACCCGCGTCGGGTCAGCAACGCCTACGTGTACGACCGGCGGGGAAGGCTGGTGAGCGAGGAGTACGACGCGATCCAATCGACTCAGCCGAATGTCGTTTACAACTACGACACGGTCGGCAACCTGCTGAGCGAGGTCGTCCGCGTGGGCGCGGAGGGCGACCCGGCCGACACAAGCACGCGTGAGACGGTCTACCGCTACGACCGGCTGCACCGCCAGACGCTCGCGATCGAGCCCGAGCCCGACACCGGCCTAGGGGCGCCGTCTGGCTGGACGACCACCGACGGCGACCGGCCCTTCACGCGGCTCGTGTACGACGCGGCCGGGCGGGTCGAGTCCACGATCAACGCCGCGTCCGAGGTCCTCGTCACCGAGCACGACGAGCTCGGCCGCGTCGTCGAACAGCGAGACGGCAACGGCGATCCGACCTACTTCGAGTACAACGCGACGGGCACGCTCCACAAGCTGACAGACGGCGAGCTCAACGCGACCACCTACAGCTACGACGCGCTCGATCGCCAGACACTCGAAACCGACGCGCTCGGCCAGTCGACCGCCACGGTCTACGACGCTTGGGGCGCCGTTCTCTCGGTCACCGACCGCGAGGGCCAGACCCGCACGTTCCACTACGACCGGCTCGACCGACGCGTCGCCGAGACCTGGAGCGACGACTCGGAGCCGCGGCTCGTGTGGCGGTACGACAACGCGGGGCGCGTGGTGCGCCAGCACGACGGCGACGAAGTGCAGCAGTTCGAATACGACGGAATCGGCCGCCTCCGTGTGCGGCGGGACTTCAACGCGCAGTCGCCTGCCGACTTGGTGTACCAAGACTTTCTGCATCGATTCGTCGCGGACACGTCGGACCCGAGCGGGTTCACCAAAAGGCTCACTCATCGGCAGTGGTTGCCGTTTGACGGACCCCTCCGCAGCGCTGGAGAGACCGATAAGTTCTATGACCGGCGGGATAGGCTCGCGGACATAGTCGATCGAGAGGCCGCCGCTTTCGCAAACAACGTCGTCATTGCGCCGAAGGACTTGTCGTTCACCTACTACGCCGACGGCGCCCTGCGGGAGGTCATCCGTGAGAGCCCCACCACGGGCGTGCGGCTGCCGACTTATCACCAGTACGACGGCGCCGGCCGCCTAGGGCAGATCGACCACCTCCCAGACTCGCCGGACACCCGCGCCGGCGACTACACGGTCGACGACCCGGTCCGGCGCCACGGCTATGGCTACGACCTCGCGTCGCGGATCGACGCGATCGACTCGGCGCACGGGGGCGTGGCCACCAGCGATCGGAGCTTCGAGTACGACCCCGACGGCCAGGTCACCGGCGACGACGGCCGCTCCATCGACTACGACAAGAACGGCAACCGCCTGTCTGTCGACGGCCAGTCGCACCTCGTCAGCGAGGCGAACCGCGTGCTCGCCGACGAGCGGCACTTCTACTCCTACGACGACGACGGCCGGCGCACCGAGCGGCTCGACCGCACCACCGGCGAGCGTGTCACGTTCGAGTGGGACCACCGCGGCCGCCTCGCCGCGTCGGAGCGGCGCGAAGCGACCGGCGGTGTCGCGATCGACTTTGCGACCACGACCGGGTCGACCCCCGTCGGTGAGTCCGAGGGCTACACGGCCGACGTCACGCCCGACGGCCGCGGCGTAGAGCTTTCTGGTAACGCGTGGCGCGAGTACGGAACGAATTACACGGTGACCACCGATACCGTGCTGGAGTTCTCGTTTCGCTCCGAAAGCGAGGGAGAGGTTCAGGGGCTGCAATTGATCGGGTCGAGCGGGGCCGTGAAACGCATCCGCGTGTGGGGAAGCCAAACTGGGATGGCCAATCCCTGGGACACGTTTGAGCCGGAGACCGGAACCTACGACGGCCGCGAAGGGGAGTGGGTTGCGTTCCGCCTCGCTATCGGCGCCCACGCCGCGTTCGGCCTGAGCGACATCGCCAAGATCGTCCTGGTGAGCGACGACGACCGTACTGTACCTGTCGGCGATTCGCACTTCCAAGACATCCGCCTGTACGAAGAGCCCACGCCGCTCAACACGACACGGACCGAGTTCACCTACAACGCCGACGACCAGGTCGTCGGCAAGCGGACGACGGACAGCGAGTCGAGCCGCGACGAGCGCGAGCGGCGTGTCTACGACGGCGACCAGCTGTCGATGGTCTTCGGCCACGACCACGGCGCCGCCGGGACCGGGTCGCCGTCGTTTGGGGCCAGCCTAAAGAACCGCTACCTGTATGGCCCCGCGACCGATCAGGGGCTCGTCGACGAAGTCTTCGGATGGGACCCGCTAAACGACCTGGCGGTTTCCGACGAGGTCCTTTGGCAGCTCGCCGACCACCAGAACTCCGTGCGCGACGTGGTCGACTCCAGCGGCACACTCCGCCGCACCACCGACTACGACGCGTTCGGCCGCGTGACCGGCGCCGCCCTCTACGACTCCACGGGCGCGCTGATCAGCGACAGCCGGCCGATCGACTTCGGCGTGGCGCCGCGCGTGCCCTACCACCCGGGCGGCCAAGACGACGGGACGCCGGCCGCCGTCGCGCCCGACGGTTCGCTCGAGCTGACGAAGAACACTTGGAAGGCGGTCACGATCGACTACGACGTGACCCCCACGACCTGGCTCGAGCTAGAGGTCTGGCACAACAACGCCGGCGAGGTGCACGGCGTCGCGTTCGACACCAACCTGACCTGGCAGTCCGACCCGCCCAACGAGCAGTTCGCGTTCGCCGGGGACCAAGCCGCCTCACTCGGCTGGGACACTAACGCGGGCCTCTACGAGGTGCGAGCGCTCGGCGGCGGCTGGCAATCGTACCGAATCCCCGTCGGCCAGCTGTTCACCGGCCACCGCCAGCACCTCGTGTTCGTCAACGACGACGACGCCCAAACCGACACCCAGTCCGGCGAGGGCGTCACCCGGTTCCGCAACGTGCGGCTTGTGGAACAGCAATCGGGTTTTGGCCTTGGGCTCATCGACGTCGCGCCGCAGTCGGTGTTCTACGCGGGCCGGCCTTTCGACGAGACCTCGGGCACGCACGATTTCCGCGCGCGGCGCTACGACCCCGACCTGGGCCGCTTCCTCACCGAGGACCCGGCCGGCCTCGCCGCCGGCGACGCGAACCTCTACCGCTACGTAAGCAACTCGGCGGTGAACTACGTCGACCCCACAGGCCTCGTCCAGGCGGGCAACCCGCTGGACGCGCTGGCGGGCGGGTATGCGGGCGGGATCGGGGCGATTGCCGCAAGGCCGACGGGAATCCTTGACGATTATGCTTATCGGACGCCGACATACTCGGAAGTAAATCGGCAACTAGGTACGTCGTTCGCGAACTTACTCGGCCGCCGGCAACATAGAAGCTTCGCCGCAGCCGCCCCGACTCCCGTCGAGGTCGTACCGGTGTACCGGCCGGACACGATCGACCGCTTCTTCGACGGCGTAGACTCTGCCCTCGACGCGACTCTTACGGCGACTGGGAACGGACTGTCCTATACAGTAGACATTCTCAGTGGCACCGCTGCGAACTACGGATACTTCGCGGGAAGGCAAGCGTCGGCAGCGGGTGCGACCATCACGAAACGCGGATACCAACTCGGCGAATTCGTCGGAGACCACTCGAGCCTTGCCTATTACGACGCCGACGCGGAATTCCAACGTGTATACACAGCAGTTTTCTCCGCAAGTGCCGCCGTCGCACAAGGTTTAGACTCGTTCAGACGCGCACCGCTCCGAAAATCGGTCAGTTTGCTCGACCGAGCGGTACACGGCAGCATCGCATACGCTGATGCGCTAACGTCAAGTCCCGAGGTAAGCGGAGCCCTCCTCGCAGACTACTCGATCGCAGCTGCCACCTTTGGAGGCGAGGGCTTAGCAGCTCAGGCACTCACGAGGGGAACGACGGCACTGATATCGGCGGGCAGCCGATACGGATCTTCATTCGCTGCCTCAGCGAGAAGCGCGCTCGCAAGGCACACATCTACAGCACACTACTTCGCATCGGCTGGCGTAACCTATGCTGGCAACTTTGTCGAATCTGCATTCGATCTAGGGAAATCGTTTGGCCTCGGCGACCAGACCCTCGTATCGGTGGGCGGGCTAGCGCACTTGACCGGCGCTGGACGACGTCAGATCATCCACCATGCACTTGAGGCAGGCGACCTGACAGTCCGGACTGAAAGGCAGCTGCGGCTGAAGCCGGAGGTTCATCACATTGCGTCGCCGACCGACGGTAAATACGGACCGCACTTTCAGCGCCTACTCGCGGGGGCTGGGTTGGAAACGGAAAGCATCTACAATAAGACAAGGCTTTTGAGTCATGCTGGCCCTCACGGAAAGTACGTCAATTCTATAGTGCATCGTAGGTTAGCTAGTTCAGTGTTCGGACTATCGCCCGGGACGGGCTCGTATCGCTCTGCGCTTCTCGATGCGCTCTGGGAAATTAGGCGGGATATTCACAATTCAGACTTTGGCGATCTGTTTAAGGCTGCCGCATCAAGGGCAGACAACTATGGGCAGTTCTGAAAGGCTCGAGTATTTCGACACTCTCCCGTCAGACAATTGCTGGATCTTGGGACCACACAAATCCGCAGACGATCAGTATGAATCGGATGTTTGGGCATTCTCAAGATGCCAGCGAGTAACAAAGGTATTGCGGCCGCTGCAATTTGATGTGGATCAGCAGGGAGAGGTCACCGATTTTAACGCCACCGTGTTCGGAGCAATCGTAGTTTCCGAGAGGTGTAAGGAGATGATTCGCGGCGTATGCGGACCTGCAGACATCGAGTTCTTAGCAGCCGACGTGTCTGGCGCTATCGGTCGTTGGCACGTAGCTAATTTGCTCGCTTGTGTCGACTGCCTCGACCACACGCTTTCAAAGATCAGGTACTACGACGAGCAGCACCCCCGCAAGCCAGGCAAGCCCCGTAGTGTCGAGCGAATCGTCTTGCGCTCGCACTTAATAGCTGAGCGCCATCTTTTTCGACTTGCAGATTGGCCGTGCACGGTGATTGCATCTGACTTCTTTAAATCACGGTTCGAGAGCGAAGGGCTTACCGGCATAGAGTTCCACCTAGTGAGCTCCTGACCCGGATCACAGGTAATAGATGCGCTGAATGACTATGTCTAGCGGGGCAATCCGCCTAATTTCCCTCCCCCCGAAACACCGCCTGCCCGAGCACGTTCCGCCGCCCCGTCATCGGGCCCGGCGTGGGGTCGTCGGCTAGGACGGCTAGCATCATCTGGTACTTCGCGTCGCAGTCGTCGGCGTAGTGGACGATCAGGGCCTCGGGGGTCATCGGCGGCTTCGGGGACCCCCACTCGGGCAGGCGCTGGTGGCTGACGATGATGTGCTCCACGCGCAGCAGGCTCTCGGCCGGGACCGGCTCGCCGTCGGCGGCTTGGCGGGCGGCCGCTTCGCGCACGATGTCGCGGCCCTGCAAGATGTGGCCGATCAGGCTCCCCTCGGGCGTGTACTCGGCCCCGGCCGGCGACGCGCTGAGCTCCCGCAGCTTGCCGATGTCGTGCAGGATCGCCCCGGCCACGGCCGCGCCCACGTCGAGCGGCGGCGCCATGTCGGGGTAGAGCTGGGCGTACTGCGTGGCCAGGTAGTGCGCGTGGCGGGCCACGTTCCGCACGTGCTCGAGGTACCCGCCGGCGAACGCGTGGTGGTTGCGGACGGCGGCGGGCCACAACAGCAGCTCGTCGCGGTGCTCGTCGAGCAGAGCGAGCACCAGGCGCTTGAGCGGCGGCGGGTCGACCGCCTCTTCCGCGAGCGCGACCAGGTCGGCGTGCATCTGGGCCGCGTCGAAGCGCGACGAGGGGAGGCACTTCTGCGGCGAGAACCCGTCGTCGGCGTCGGCCTCCTCGACGGGACGGATCAGGCGGATGTCGAGCTGCGGGCCGTAGTTCGTTTCGCGGTACAGCGCGCGCAGCTTGTAGAAGCCGCCGGCGGACCAGTTGTCGCGGCACGCGTCGGCCAGCGGCGCGTCGCTCCAGATGGGGAAGCTGACCTCGCGCCGCGCGTCGCGGAAAGTCACCCGCCAGTAGGGCTTGCCGTCTTTGGTGAGCTGCTCTTGCTTGTCCGAGAGGAGCGCAAAGAAGTCGCCCTCCTCGCCGCTGGCGAGCGTGTGCAGTTCGACGATCGCGGGTTCGTTGGGCAACGCTTCGGTGGGCTAAAGGGGAACCACGGATGAACACGGATAGACACAGATTAGTCGCTCCCGCTCCCGACTTCTCTAGCAGGCTGTTGATTTATCAGCGGCCTGCGTCGTCGCCAGGAGGGCGGCGTCAAATCGTCGGCCGAGAGCCGACGTTTTGCCAGCCGCGCGGAGCTTGCTCCGAGCGTGGCGAGGTTGAAAAACGCCAGGACGGCGCTTCTCAATGGGCTGCTAGGTCCGCGAGCGGTTCTCATTTTCAGCGGCCGGAACACCGAGAGGGTCGGACTTCCGTCGTGTCATCCGTGTTCATCCGTGTCCATCTGTGGTTCCCCCGGTCGCAAAGAGGGCGCCGCGGCGCTCGGCGACCAGGCCGTCGAGCATCGCCTGCAGGCGCTCGGCCGTGTGTTGCATCGCCGGGTCGCTGTCGGCGGAGCGGTCGCGCGTGGCGGGGACCTCGATCGGGTCGTCGACGACGATCGTGCAGTGCAGCGGGCCGTGGTAGCTGGCGCGGCTCTGGAAGTCTTCGATCATCCGCTCGACGGTCTCCACGACCCGCTCCGGCAGGTCGTTCTGGCCGGTCAGGTAGCCGCGGGGGTAGTGGGCGATCTGTTGCAGGTAGTAGCAGGCCGACAGGTCGCGCCAGCGCTCTTCCCGCTCTTCGGCTGAGAGCTTCTTCTCGATGAGCTCGGGGAGCACGACGGTGCGGATCTTCTTCACGCGGGCGACGATGTTCTTCGCGCCGGGGTCGGCGCCCCCCGCGCACTTCCACTTCTGTTCGATGCGGCGGAGCGTGGTGGCGATCAGCTCGTCGGCGCGTTCGTGCGGGTCGCCGTCGGAGGGCTGCCCGAGGTACTCGACCTCCTTGAGGGCCAGCAACGCGGCGCCGATCTTGCGCAGCCGCTGGTGGATCGGCAGGTGCGTCTGCGGGCGCCAAGAGAAGGTGCGTTCGAGCGCCTCGACGTCGGGGCCGAGGGTGGCTTGGACGTCGCCGTCGAACGAGTAGCGGATGGCGACCGGGTGGATCACGACGGGGCCCTTCCCCTGCTTCTCGCGGCGTTTGGTCGCCTGGCGCGCGATGAAGCCGGGGCCGTCCATCAGCTCCATCAGCCGGTCGCAGTGCCGGCTCACCGCGCCCTCGGGGAAGATCAGCAGCGGGCGGCGGTTCTCGGTGAGGATGTCGATCGCGCAGTTGACGCTCTGACGGTCGTTCCCCTCGCGGTACACGCTGAACGCGCCCATCCGGCGGATGAGGAAGCGTTGCCACCAGCTCTCTTTGAACAGGTGCCAGCTGGCCATGGCGAACAGCTCGGTCCGGGCCTCGCCGGCCAGCACGCCGATCGACAGCGGGTCGGCCAGGCGCGAGTGGTTCGCGGCGAGCACGATCCCCGCGCCCGACTCAACGGACCGCCGCAGCTTCTCGGCGCCGCGGCACTCGAACGTGTCGACGTGGTACGTCTTGCTCATGAACCGCCGCAACGCAACGCGGCGGAACACCCAGCACCACGCGTCCGACTCGATCGGCGGGACGAACTCGTAGGGCTCCTCGAGGACGATCTCGAACATCGGGCGGTGGCGCGGCGGGCTGGGGGCGGCTGACCGGGGGGCGTCAGGGTTTACCCAGCCGGCGCCAGCATCGTACGGAGAGGGCGGCCGCGGCTAAACCCCGATTGGCCGGTGCAGACGGCCGCGGCGAATGCGGGATGATAGTTGTTGGGCTGTCGGCTGTCGGCCCGCTGCGACCCCCGCGACGGCCGGACCGCGAGCACCCGCTATGCCGCGCCGCGACCTACGGAAGGCCGTCAAGCCGAAGCGGGCCCGCGGGGCGGTCGACGCGGCCCGCTACCGAGAGGGCTTCCTCCGCTACCTGGCGAGCGAGCGGCAGATGTCGACCAACACGGTGGCGGCCTACGGGCGCGACCTGCGGAGGCTGTTCGTGTGGCTCGACGGCCGACGGCTCGCGAACCTGAGGGCGGCCGACCTGGCGGACTACCCGGCCTGGCTCGCCGACGGCGGCTTGGCGCCGACCAGCGTGGCGCGGCACGTGGCCTCGCTCAAGGTTTTCTTCCGCTGGCTGCTGCTCGAAGGGGAGATCAACGAGAACCAAGCGGCGCTGGTCGCGTCGCAGAAGCTGTGGCGGCGGGTGCCCAAGGTCCTGTCGCCGGCGGAGGTGGACCGCTTGCTCGCCGCGCCGGTCGCCGGCGAGCCGTTGTGGCGGCGCGACCGCGCGACGCTCGAGTTGCTCTACGCGACCGGCGCGCGCGTGTCGGAGGTCTGCACGATGCAGCTGGCCGACGTGCGCCTGGCCGAGCGGCAGTGCCTGTGCCACGGCAAGGGCGACAAGCAACGCGTCGCGCCGCTCGGCGAGAAGGCGCGGCTTGCGATCGAGGCCTACCTCGAGTGGGAGCGCCCGAAATTGGCGGCGCGGCGCGACCCGGCCAGCGGCGCGCTGCTGCTTTCGTCGCGGGGGCGGGGGCTGTCGCGCGAGCGGGTGTGGGAGCTGATCAAGAAGTCGGCCGCGGCCGCGGGCGTGACCAAGAAGGTCAGCCCGCACTCGTTGCGGCACAGCTTCGCGACTCACCTGCTGGCGGGCGGCGCCGACATCCGGCACGTGCAGGAGCTGCTCGGCCACGCGTCGATCGCCACGACGCAGCTCTACACGCACGTGGATGCGTCGAAGCTCAAGCGGGTGCACAACGACTTCCACCCGCGCGCGTGACCTGCACCGCATCTGGCCCGACAACGGGCTTGCGAGCGATTGCAGCCGTCGGCAGAAGCCGACCGACTCAAACGAGATCAGCTCGCTCGGCCTGCTCGGTTGCCGTCTGGCTACCGGCGGCGAATAGGCGCAGCGAGCCCGACCAGGCTCACTACTCCGGCCAGGGCGGACGGTTCGGGCACAGCGAAGGGGGCGCCGCTGGTGACCGCGAAGTTGCTGAACACGGCGGTCACCTCGCCGCTGGCGAAGCCGGAGATCGGCCCGGCCGACTGGCTGCGAAGGAAGAACGAAACGAGCAGCGGCTCGCCGTCCCACTGCGCGGGCAGCCCGTTGAGCGTTTGGGTCATCGACGGGTTCGCCGCGCCGAGCGTGGCGTTTATCCCGAGGGTGATCGGACCGGCCGGGTCGTAGTCGACGAAGAAGCGGCCGGTTTTGAACGGCACCACGGGGAACGAGACCGGCGCGACGTCGACGTCGCCGACGCGGCCCGACCCGAGGAACGCGACCGGCGACCCGTTGAGCAACCCGAGGACCACACCGGCCGAGTCGACGCCGTCGATGTCTTCGCCGATGCCGAATCCGATCGCCCCGCCGCCGACCGAGTCGACCGCCGACACGTCGAAGTCGATCGCTACGGAGAACGGCTGGGCCGGGTCGAACGCGTAGCCCGAGAGCGAGGCGCCGGCGTCGGCGCCGTCGAGGCTCGCGAAGCCGATGTCGGTTCCCGACGGAACGGCCCCGCTGGCGGCGAGCGTGCTCAGCAGCAGGCTGTCTTGCACGGCGCTCATGTTCGGATGGGCCGGGTCCTCGACCAGCGTCCACGTGGTGAGATCGGTGATCGTGGCGGCCGATGCGTGGGGCGCGGCGGCCAGCAGCGCGGCGAGGGCGACATAGCGGGCGAGGGCGGTTTTCATCCGTGGTCGGCTCAGAGGAGTGAAGAAACAAAGAACCCCGCCACACGCGCCGCCTTGGCTCGAAAGAGCTCAAAGGTCGGGGGCGCGTGCGGCGGGGTTCTTCAGTAGCGCTATCGCTATGGGCTGGGTCGTGCTCTTTAGAGTCTAAACAGCCGACGGGTCGCCGCAAGTGAAATCGGGCGGCCGGCTAGCGGTTTCGGCCCTCGTCGGGGGGCGTCAGGCGGATCTTCTCGATCAGCTGATGCCGCTGGCCGTTCTCTAGGTAGCCCGAGAGGGCCGTGATCGCGTCCATCACGTAACGGTAGTGCAGGTCGTAGTCGGCGTTGATCTCGACCTCCTGATCGGCCGTCGCGCCGGGCCCGCCGGCGTCGTTGATCAGGCCGCGGATGTAGCCGTGCAGGTTGCGGAAACGGTCCTCGCCCTCGAACGTGCGGGCGTCGAGCGACAAGCGGGCGAGCTGGCCGTCGCCGCCGGCGACCATCCTTAGGTTGAGCGTGGGGAGCTCGCTGGGCGTGCTGGGGGCCGCTTCGGAGGGGAGCGGCATGCGGATGTTGAAGTCGCCCTCGGGGAGCACGATCTTGAAGGTCATGATGAAGAAGACCAGCAGCTGAAACACGATGTCGATCATCGGCGTCATCTGCAGATCGATGCGATCGCGGTGGTCGGCGTGGCGGATACGCATGGGGTAGGCGTGAGGCTTGAGGCCGCAGGCTTGGGGAAGGGCTTCGGGCCTCAGGCTTCAGGTCAGTGCTCCGAACGCCGAAGCCTGAAGCCTGACGCCCGAAGCCTCACAACGTCGGCACGTCGCTCTGGCGGCCGCGGAGGGCGAACTTGTCGAAGCCCGCGTCTTGGCACGCCTGGATGATCTCTTGGACCTTGCCGGTGCGGCTGAGGCGGTCGGCGCGGATCACGACGGTCGCCTCGTCGAACTTGCTGTCACCGAACGAGCGGAGCAGCGTGGCCTCGCGGCGTACGGCGGTCCTGAGCTGCTCGAGGCCCATCTCTTGGTGGTTGAAGAGGATGGTCTCGTCGGCGGTCATCTGGATCGTGATCGGCTCTTCGTAGGCCGTGTCGGGCGGCTTGGCGAGTTGGCTCGCCGGCAGGTTCACGCGCTGGTCCTGCTCGATGTCGGAGAAGTTGATCAGCACCATAAAGAACGCGATCAACTGGAACGTCATGTCGATCATCGGGGTCATGTCCCCTTCGACGATCTCCGTAGTCGGCCGGCGGGCGAGGCGCATTGGGTGGGGAGGGACGAGGGGTTAGGGATGGGGGATGGGGGACGGGGGACGGGGGACGGGAAGCGGGAAGCGGGAAGCGGGAAGCGGGAAGCGGGGGGGAGGGGGCTCGCTTCGCTCGCCTTTCGGGGAAACCGACGCCGCGGACGCAGACTCGGACACGCCTCAAGCCTCAAGCCTCACGCCTCAAGCCTCACGCCTCGGGCCTCACACCTACTTCGCTTTCTGGAAACGGCTCATCAGGCCCTCGCTGAGGATGCCCACTTCGAGCACGCGGCGGGCCAGTAAGTTGCGGAACACGTTGTAAAAAGCGATCGCCGGGATCGCGATCGCTAGGCCGACGGCGGTCGTGAACAGCGCGGTCGAGATCCCTTCGGCTAGCTCGCTCGGTTTGGGCGTGGTGGGCGAGGTGGCGATCACGTTGAACGACGAGATCATGCCCTGCACGGTGCCCAGCAGGCCGATCATCGGGCTGATCGTTCCGATGAGCGCGATGTAGCTGAGCCGGTGCTCCAGCCGCATGTTTTCTTCCTCTCCGACCTCCTGCATCGCCTCGATCGCGCGGGGGTAGTCGCCGCCCGCAGACAGCTTGCCCAGACCGGCCGCGAGCACCCGGCCGAGGACCGACTCGTCGCTCGAGGCCAGCTCGTAGGCCTCGCTGAATTGCTTCGCGTCGAGGTGGGCCTCGAAGGCCTCGACCAGGTCGGGCGGGGCGATGTTGGAGCGCATCGTCTTGACGAAATTCATCACCATCAACGACACGAGCGTGACCGACAGCAGCAGGAAGATGACCGAGTAACCGACGCCAAGCGACTCGACCGCCCAAGACAGATAGCTCCGCGGCGGCGGCGCCGCGGCGGCGGCCGGCGCGGCCGTGGGGGCGGGCTCTCCGGCTTCGGCCGCGGCCGGCGCCTCGGCCGCCGGCGGCTGGGCATCTGGCGCCTGGGCGCCGGGGGCCGGGGCCGTGTCCTCCTGAGCGAGCGCGGCCGGCGCGATCGCCGCCAGCCCTAGGAACACGGCGGGGACAAGAGCCGAAAGAAGGCGTCGGTGCATGTCGGCTGGGTTTCGGTCGCGATGGAGGGGCGGGCGCGGCGAGTCGTGCGTCGCGGCCCGCATTGAAGGGGCACGGCGGCCCAAAGTCTAGTTCGGTCTCACGGCTCGCCGCGCCCACCTGGTCGATGCGTAGCCCCTCCGCAGCCGCTCCCGGGCGTCGTCGGCCGCGTCGGGCTTGCCGATCTTGCCGAACAGCTCGGCCAGTCGCGCTAGCGCTTCGGCGTGGGTATCCGGGTCGTCGGCGAACAGCAGGTCGGTGTGCAAGTAAGCGAGCACCGCGTCGGTCGTTCGGTCGGTCGCTTCGTAGACCCGCCCGAGCGTGTTGTAACCGGCGGCGCGGGCGGCCGCGTCGGCCGGCTGGGCGTTTCGCACTAATCGGCGGCCTAGCTCGAGGGCGGCCTCGGGTTCGCCCGCGGCCGCCAAAGCCTGCGCCTTGCCGGCCAGGGCGCGGCGGGCGAGCGGGTCGGCGGCGTCGTCGGACTGGGCGACACGGTCGAACAGTTCGATCGCCCGATCGTGGTCCCCCTTGCCGGCCAGCGCCTCGGCGGCGAGCACCGCCGCGCGGCGCTTGATCTCGCTCGAGCCGTCGCGGGCCAAGCGGCCGTACGCCTGCACGGCCTGATCGTACCGCCCCGCCGAAGCGAGCAGGTCGCCCAAGGCGGTGAGGGCGTCGGCCGTTCGCCACGACGCGGGGTTGTCGCGAACGAACTCGAGCAGCGGCTTCACGGCCTCGGCCTCGGCCCCCTGCCCTGCCTCTGCTAGCCGGGCTGCTGAGTAGGCTTTGAGGAAGGCGATCTCGTCACGGATCCGCTCGTCGCTGATGGTCGACACATCGATGTCGGCTAGCTTCTCGAGCGCTGTCTCGTAGCCGCCCGCCTCGGCGTTGAGCCGGGCCTGCGCGAGGCTCGCCGGCTCGCCGTCGAAGAGCACCGATCGGATCCGCTCGACGGGCGCCTTGCGGACGCGGCCGTCGATGTCCTCGATCGACACGGCTTGGGCCGACTCGTCGACGATCCGCCCGGAGATCGATTCCCCGCCTTCGAGCCGGATGCGATCCGCGCCGAGCGCGGCGACAGGCGCGTAGGCCGCCGCGAAGGCGACGGCCAGGCGAGCGATCTTTCGACGGGTTGGGATCGGCGAGGGATTCATCCGGAGTTCGCTGGTAGGCCGATGGGCGGGTCGCCCGCGGCTTGTTGGATCTGTTTGAGCAGCGCTTCGAACCGCGATCGGCTGGCCTGGCCGCCCAGGTCGGGGCTTTGCCGGTGGAGAGCGAGAATGGTCGCGGCGGCTTTGTCGAGTTGCTCGTCGCGCAGCGAGCCGTCGGCGAGCAGCGCCGACTGGTAGCGGCTCTCGGCGACGTGCCGCCACGCTTCGAAATAGAGCTCGCGGCGGGCCGGGTCGCTCGCCGCGTAGCGGCTGGCGATCGCGGCTAGCTTGCTCCAACCCCAGATGACGTTCTTGCCGTCGTCCCCCGGGCGGGCGCCGGCGATCGCTTGCTCGAGCTTCGTCGGGTCGCGCTCCGCGACGCCCCACTCTTGCAAGGCGAGCGCGGCGGCTTGCTGGGCCTCCAGCAGCACCCGCCCGCCGGCCAGCATCGCGGCGGCTGTCTCCAGCGCGGCCGCGTGGTCGCCACCGCGGCGTTGGCACTCGGCTAGCCGCAGCCGCGCCGCGAGCACCGAGGTGGGAGAGGGGGCGTAGCCGGTCTGCGACTGGGCCTTGTCGATCAAGCCGGCGAGCGTGTCGCAAGCAGCCGAAGCGGCGCGCTCGGCGGCTTCAGCCGGGAGCGACTCGCTGACCGCAAGCCAGGTTTGCGCGATCCACAGACGGGTATTCCAGTCCGATTCGGCCTGATAGTCGTTTAGCTCCTCGAGTGCGACCGAAAGCGCCGTCGCCACACCGGAGCGCCAGCGCTGCGGGGCGCGGTCGAGGTCGCCGGCGAGCGCGGCGGCTAGGCGGAGCCACGCGGCGTCGCCGCCGGTGGATTCGGCCGGCGCGGTTGCGAGGAGCTCGCGGATCGCGTCGAGCTCCTCCGCCGCCCCGCCGCCTGTCAGCACCCGAGCACGCGCCGCGGCGCCCAGAGCGGCGAGGGCAAACGGCGGATCGTTTCCCGGGGGCCGACCCTCGAGGGACAGCTTTGCCGGCCCATATGCGCTGTCGGTCAGGAGCGACAGGGCGGAAGCCGCGTCGCCTTGCTCGAGCAACGCGGTAGCGAGCCGCAGCGCGGCCGAGGCCATCAGCGTAGCCTCGGCGCCTGCGTCGGCCGCTTCTTCAAGGGCGGATCGCAGCTGCTGTCGTGCGGGGGCGTCGTTGTCGGCAGCCGATTCGTAGCGGGCGAGAGCCACCCGCAGGGCCAGGCCAACGCGGCGGTCGGCCGGCGCCGCCGCGAGCGCCGCGTTGGCCGCGGCGAAGTCGCCGGCGCGGAGCGCTTCGCTCAAGCGGACGGTGGCCGCGGCCTCCGCAGCCGGGCTGCCGGGCCACCGGTCGGCCGTGAACTGAGCGAGCTCGATCAGACGGCCGCTGGCCGCGGAGTCGCCGCCGCGGGCGAGCTGCTCCAGGGCCGCCATGGCCAGGCGCGCCGCCTTCGGGCCGGCGTCGGTCGCCGACTGGCTGCGTGCGACGTCCTCGGCTCGCTCGGCCGCGGCCGCCTGCTCACCCGAGTCCCAGTCGAGGTAAGCGAGCAGGTAGCGGGCTTCGGCGACCGACTCGGCGTCGTCGCCCGCGCCGACAAGCTGGCCGGCGGCGCGCAACGCGGTGTAGGCGGCCGCGCGGCTGTCGCGGCGCTGCGTGCGGAGCTCTTCACGCTGCGGCTGGCGCGCGTCGGCCAGCGCGGCGTCGGCGGCTGCCATCGCGGCGATCGCTTCCTTAGCAGCGGCGAACGCGTCGTCGAACGACTCGGGCGGCTCGCTCGCCAGGCCGAGCGTCGCGGTCACCTCGGTCCACCGCCGCCGCGCGTCGGCCTGCACCTCGGAAGCGACGCGGGCCGATTCGCCGAGCCAATCGCGGGCGTCACGGCGGAGGCGCCGCGCGTCGGTCTCGCCGGCGGACTCGGCCGTTGCGAGGGCCGCCAACCCGAGGCGGTACTTGAGCGTCGCGGCCTCCATCGATTCGGTTTCGCCCCGCGGGAGGCTCTCGAGCCAATCGGCCGGCTTGTCGAGCGCGCGTTGCGGCGCGCCCTGATCCAGCGCGAGGGCGGCGAGCTCGGCCTGCGCGAGGCTGACGATCTTTCGCAGCTCGGGCGTTTCGGCCGGCTGGGCTGTCAGGTCTTCCAGCGCAGCCGTGGCGAGCTGTGCGTCGCCGAGGAGGCGGTACGCGCGGCCCTCGTACAGGTGGGCGTAGAGCCCGACGCCCAGCTTCGAGTACTTGTTGTAGAGCTCGTAAAGCTCTTCGGCGGCTTGCTTGGCGACCTGCTGACGCTCTTGTGTGTTTGCCGGGTAGGTCTCGGCTTGCTCGTAGAGCATGCGCCCGGCCAGCAGCCGGACCACGCCGAGCCGCGCGCCGAGGTCGCGCCGACGTCGGTGCTCCGGGCTGCCGGGCCGCGCGCCCTTGAGGCGTTCGCGGACGGCGACGATCTGGCTCTCGACGCCTTGCAGCGCGGCGCGGGCCTCTTCCAATCGGCGGCGGGCCGTCGTGCGGCGGTTTCTTTCGGCGGGCGAGCCGCTCTCTTCTCGGTTGGCCTCGATCGCTTCGCGGTGGGCCAGGTCGGCGAGCGTGACCGCCAGTCGTTCCTCGGCGTCGAGCAGAGCGCTAGCGGCGCCCTCGCTGCTTTGTGCGTAGGGCCCTAGCGCTCCGACGATCTGCTCGAGTTCGTCGCGGCGGCGCTGCGGGTCGCGGCGCTGCGACGCGGCGCCGAGGCGCGCGGCGGCCAGCCGCCAAGGAATCGCCGCCTTGAAGTCATCGGAGACCAGCGGGTCATCGGCCGCGCGCTCTAGGTAGGCCGCGACCAAGTCGGGGTGGCCCGCGTCGTCCAGCGCATCGACGAATCGCTCGGGAACGGAGTCTTGAGCCGACGCGCAGCACACGGCCACGCCGACGAGGGCGAGCGGGGCGAAGGTTCGGCGGATAGCGGCTGCGAGCGAGTGGTCCGGCACGCCCCTATTGTGAGCGACCGCGCCCGAGTCGGCCACCGTTCTGTCGGCGCCGCTGCCGGCGCGGGGAGTCCACCAGCGGGGCGCCGGCGGCAAAGCCGTCACAGGCCGCGCACGTGGCCGCCGCGGGTCGCGCGCTAGCGCCCCAAGCCGTCTACCAGGCGGCGGAGCCGCGACAGGTAGCCGGCCGGCAGCGGGACGTCGCCCAGCGACTCTTCGGGCGACGCGGCGTCGACCGCCGACGGCGGCGGCGGGGTGTACAGCTCGCGCGAGGGGAGGCTGTCGCTTCCGGCTCTGGGCTGGCATGGGGAGACGGGCTCCCCCGGGGGCGCCGCGGCGTCGTCGAGCAGGCCGCTGTCGGACGGACCGCGGGCGAAGTACGGGTCGAAAGGCATAGTCGGCGTTCAGCAAGCGGAACAGGACCGGTCGCTTCCTGCGACCGGGGAACAGGTTTGTCGTGCCGGCTGGCGGCCCGTTGATCACGGCGTGGCCGGGTCGTGGCGCTGGCAGGCCAGCAGTTCTTCGCGTAGGCGGCGGCGTCCGCGGCTCACGCGCGAGAGCACCGTCCCGAGCGGGGCGCCCAACGTGTCGGCGGCCTCTTGGTGGGTCAGCTCGCCGACGATCACCAGCAGCATCGCCTCGCGCATCTCGCTCGGGATCCGGGCGAGGGCGGCTTGCATCTGGTCGGTGTAGTCGCGTTCCAGAGGGTCGGCGTCTTCGACGGGGCACTCCAGCACGCTCTCGCCATGCACGGTCGGCGCGGTGCGGCCAAAGCGGCGCCAGCGGTCGGCCGCGCGGCGGCGCAGAATCGAAGCGAGCCACGCGCGGCGGCTGCGGCTGGAGTCGAACCGGTCGCGGCTGCTCCACGCGCTGTGCAGGGTCTCCTGGACGATCTCTTCGGCGTCGTGCGCGTCGCCGAGCAGGCGGTACGCCAGCCGGTACAGGGCCGGGCCGTGCTCGTCGACGATGGATTGGAAGTCTTCTCTGGCCAGAGCCATCCGTTCGTCTCGCCACCGTGTGTGCCCGCTCGCCGCGTCCGCACGCGCGGGACGCGGCCGCCCGGTTCCGCTTGGGTCTTCGCTGGGTGGGCTGAGGCGTATTGCACGCTCGGGCGCGAGATCTCTCTCGGGGTCGGCCCGGCCCCGGCGATGCGACCCAAAGCGTTCCGTGCGTTAGTATTAGCTAGCCTTACGCACCGATCAAAACACCAGCAGCCGGGGCCGCTTCCCGCCGTGGACTTCCGACGCCCCAAGAACGACCGGCGACGCAGCCGGCGGCCGGGTCCGCCGCCTGGCGGCCCGAGCCTGCGGCTGGCCGCTCTGTTGGCCGGATTGTTGCTCGTCCTGGGGGCAATGGCCGAGCTGCGACAGCCCGACACGCAACGAGCGATCGCCCGGGCGATCGCAGTTCCGCCGACCGACGCGGCGCCGGGCGCTAGGCTCGTCGCGGGCGACGAGCTCGACGCCGTGACAGATAACGCGCCGTTCCGAGCGGACGAGCAGGCGGCTTGGTTCGCCACGTTGCGGGCGGTCCGCGACGCGGCGACGCCCAGCGGACCGGCCGTGGGCTACACGCAGCTCAACACGCAGCCGGACGCTTACCGTGGCCGCGCGGTAGCCGTGGCCGGCGAGGTCCTGCGGGTCGAAGAGGTCGAGCCGGCCCAGAACGACGACGGCTTCGACACCCTGTGGCGGACCACGCTCGCGCCCGCCGGCGGCGATGTTTGGCCGATTACGGTCTACACGATCGAGCCGCCGCCGCCAGCGGAGCCGCCCTACAAGGCAGAAGCGACCGGCCTGTTCTTCAAGAAGCTGTCTTACCGGTGGGCCGAGGGGGTGGGGAGCACGCCGGTTATCGTCGCGCGGCGGTTGGCGACCAATCCGGCGCCGGCGGCCGCCCCCGACGGCGGGCCGGCCGCCGTGGAGCCGGCGGCGGAAGTCGAGTTCGACCCGCCGCAACAGGGGTCGCTGGGCCGGGCGTTGCTGGCGGAACTGGGAGTGCCGGTCGACCGGTTCGACACGCTCGCCGCCAAGCGGCCGTTGCTCGCTGCGGAAGCCGAGCTGTTCTATTCGATCCTCGGGGCCGTCGGGGCGACCCCGGCCGCGCAGCTGGCGCGCCTGGCGAACGCCGGCCTGGGCGACTACGCCGACCGTCACGCCTCGGTTCGGCCGGACGAATTGCAAGCCGCGCAGGTCGCTAGGGCGATCCGCTCGGCGGAAGAGGACGGCCGTTACTCGGTCGTGCCGCTGTTCCTCGGGTCCGACGCGCAACGCGGCGAGCTGGTCAGCGTCGACGCCCTCGTGCGGCGGGTGGTGCGTGTCGACGCGTCGGCCAGCGCGGCCGCGGCCGCGGCGGGGGTGAGCCACTATTACGAGCTGGAGGCCTTCACCGACGACTCGCAGAACCTGCCGCTGGTGTTCTGTTTCCGCGAACTGCCGCCTGGCATGCCGCTGGGCGAGCGGGTGGAGCAACCGGCCCGGCTGGCCGGCTTCTTTTTCAAGCGGTGGGCGTACGCCGTCCGCAAACCGGGCGACGGAGGCGGCGCCGACGCCCGGCAATTCGCGCCGCTGCTGATAGGCCGCGCGCCGATCTTGCTCGAGCCGCCCCGTGCCGCCGGCCGGCCGGGCTGGGGCGTGGGGCTCGCCGCGGCGGCGGTTCTGTTGGCCGTTGTGTTTTGGCTGTGGCGACAGAGCCGGTCGGACCGGCGGTACCAGGCGTCGACTCTCGACCGCTTCCGCGACAGCCGCTCGGTCGACCCGGCCCGGTTGGCCGAACTCGCCCGGGGGGCGCCGCCGAACGACGCGCCGTAATCCCGTGCGGCGGAGGCTCGCGCAGGCGCGGCGTCGGGCGGGCGTCTACACTCGTGGCTTCCTCGCCGCCGAAAACCGCCAGCTCCCCGCCCCGAATGCCCGACAGCTCGCAGCCCAACAAGCAAGGCTACGGCTCCGACCCGCTGCACCACTACGGCTGGATCACGCCCCGGTTCTGGCACGGCATGCTGCCGTGGGACTTCTGGCCGATGGCGCTGGACAACGGCGTGCGGGTGTCGCCCCGCGGCGCGTTGACCACGATCACGATCACCGGGATCGGCTGTTTCCACGTGGTCGGCAAAGGGGTGCAGCACCTGCTGTACGGGCGCAAGCTGGCCGGGGCCCGGCCGGACCAACCGCCGCTGTTCGTGCTCGGGCACTGGCGCAGCGGGACCACGCTGCTGCACGAGCTGCTGATCCGCGACCCGCGCCACGTGTACCCGACGACCTACGAGTGCTTCGCGCCGCATCATTTCTTGGTGACCGAGGCGTGGCTCACGCCGCTGATCGGCTGGCTGTTGCCGAAGAAGAGGCCGATGGACAACGTGGCGACCGGCTGGGACCGGCCGCAAGAGGACGAGTTCGCGCTGTGCAGCCTCGGGCTACGCACGCCGTACCGCTCGTGGTGCTTCCCGAAGCACGGCCCGGTCGACGCGGAGTGGCTGACCCTCGATGGCGTGCCCGCCGAGGAGCGCCGCCGCTGGATGGAGGCGCTCCGCCGCTTCGTCGGCGCGCTGAGCTTGAAGCGCCCCGGGCGGGTCGTGCTGAAGTCGCCGCCGCACACCGCGCGGCTACGCACGCTGCTCGAGGCGTTCCCCGACGCGCGTTTCGTGCATATCAGCCGCGACCCGCTGTCGCTGTTCCCCTCGACGGTCCGGCTATGGAAGTCGCTCTGCGATGTGCAATCGCTCCAGAAGGGCCAGCCGCAGTACGACTGGATCGAAGAAGAGGTCTTCTGCAACCTCGAGAGGATGTACACGGCCTACGGGCGCGACCGCCGGCTGATTCCCCCGGGACGGCTGGCGGAGCTGAGGTACGAGGACCTCGTGGCCGACCCGAAGGGCGCGCTGCGGGGCGTTTACGAAGAGCTCTCGCTGGGCGACTTCGCTCCGGCCGAGCCGGGCGTGGACGCTTACCTGGCGGAGGAGCGCGACTACAAGACCAACCGCTACGAGCTGCCGGCCGAGGTGCGCGAGCGTGTGCTCGAGCGTTGGGGGAGCTACGCGGAGCAGTGGGGCTACGCTTAACGCCGCGTCGGCCCGGTGGCTACCGGCTTCGGCGTGGGTCGCGTTTGATTCGGGGGGCGGCCTTCGGCCCTTTGATCGCCCGGCGCTAGGGCGGCTCAAGAGGCCGCCGGCGATCGACCCGGGGTCGGCGTCACTCGGCTTCGGGTTGGGGGGCCGGGACTTCTTCGGCGTCGGCGTCGGCTTCTAGCACGTTGTCGACTTCGGCCAATCGCCCGGCGTCGAGGCCCAGGGCGACCGCGTAGTCGGCTAGGGCGACCTCGTAGTCCAACTGGGCGGCGACACGCTCGGCGGCGGCCTCGGCGAGCTGTTGCTCGCGGATGTTTAAGCTGAAGAGCGTGCTGCCCTCGTCGCCCTTCTCGAACAGCGTGCGCTCGGCCTGGAGCATCCGGCGGGCCAGCTCGAGACCCTGGCTCGTCTGTTGGACGCGTTGCGACGCGGCGATCAGCGCGGCCCGGGCCACGCCGACTTCGGCGGCGACCTTGTCTTGTGTGAAGCGGGCCTTGGCGTTGACCTGCGCCAGCTTGCCGCGGACCTGCCGGATCTTGCCGAGCGCTTTGCGTCGCTCCAGCGGCACCGACATCGTGAGCGTGGCCTCGAGTTCGAACTCGGACTTGTCACGCTTGGAGCTCGTCGGCATGCCGACGTCTTGCGCGACGAACATGCCGGCGTCCATGTCGGGCAGGTAGTCGTTCCGCGCCTCGTCGAGCGCGATGCCGAGCTGCCGCTGCTGCGCCAACAGGTCGGCCAGCTCGGGGCGGTTGGAGACCGCCAGGGCGATGTCGCCCTCGGTGAACGCGGGGTCGAGCGGCTCGATCTCGGGGAAGGTCAACTCGCGCGCGTCGCCGGCGGGCGGCAGCGGGCGCCCGTCGGGCGTGCGGAGGTACAGCGCGAGCTTCGCGGCGGCTTGCTCGACCTTCCTCCGGGCGTCGATCGCCTTGGCGCGGCGAGAGACGATGATCCGCTGGTTGTCGACGAGGTCGATCTCGCGCGCTTGGCCGAGCTCGGCTTGCCGCTCGAAGAAGCGGATGCGGTTGAGGCCGAGTTCGAGCACCTCCTCGGCGATCCGCAGGTTTGCCCCGGCGGCGACCCACTCCCAGTAGGCGACCGCGCCGTCACGCACCGAGAAGATCACCTGCTGGCGGATGATCGCTTCGATGCGTGTCCGCTCGACCTCGGCTTGCCAGAGCGCGCTGCGGTTCTCGTCGATGAAGATGTCGCCGACGATCGGCGCGGTGAAGCCGAGGCTGAACTCGCCGCCGTCATTCGTGGAACGCTCTTGGTACCAGGGCTCGAACGTGCCGCGGCCGACCTTGTAGCCGGCGAAGGTCGATCCGCCCCAGTAGGTGTCGCGCTTCACGCCGAGCTTGCCCCAGTAGTTCTCGTAGAAGTCGAGCGGCTGGGCCTCGCCGATCAGGTCGAGCTTGTGGTCGAACGCGCCGGCCGCTTCGAGCACTTGGCCCGAGGCAATCGTGCGGCCGGCGAGGGCCTCTTGGATGAGCGGGAAGTGCTGGCGGACCGAGCGGGCGACGTCCTGCAGCTCGGGGACCGCCGTTCCGGGCGGGATGGCTTCGGGGGCGCCGGCGGTTTCGCCCTCGCGCGGTGGCAAGGGCTCGGCCGGGTTGACGAGCTCTGTCTGGTCCGGGCTTTGGCCGTCGGCTGGGGCATCGTCCGGCGACGACGGCGATTCGTCGTAGCTGACCCGCTGTAAGACCGGGTCGGTCGCCGGCGGCGCCGCGCGAAACGCGCTGCTCGCGCGGCCTTCGCCCGCCGTCCGGCACCCGGCCGAGGCGCACAGCAGCATCACTCCGACGGCGGCTATCCCTCCCCGCTGCACGATCCCGACTCTCCGAGGTGAATGGTCCCGCTCCGCCAGCGGCGGCGAGAAGCGGACGCATCGCCATCGGTACAATCGGCAGAACCCTTATGACCGATGCAACTTGATCGGCCTAATGATCGCGAAAGCCACGAGCTAGCTAGCGATCTAGAGCGCGGCGCCCACGCGGTCGCCAGCGCCGAGACACAAGCGGCGACCGCGGCGTGTGCCTATCAGACTGCAGATTTATCAGCGGGCAGCGTCGCCCCCCAGGAAGGCGGCGCCGGAACGTGGGCCGAGAGCCGACGTTTTGCGTGCCGCGAGGAGCTTGCTCCGAGCTTGGCGAGATTGAAGAACGCCAGACAGGCGTTCTTCAACAGGCTGCTAGAGCTTGAGCTTGGGGGTTTTAATCTTGTCAGGGTCGTTGCCGATCGACTGCAGCGCCGGCGGGAAGCCGTTCATGCGCCGCCAGATCTCGTAGCCGAGTGGGACGGTTTCGAGGAGCACCCAAGCGTTTGCGCGGACTCCTTGGCGGAGGTAGGGGTGGTCGGGCCAGTCGCTCTGTTCGTCGGGCCGGATCAGCACGCGGAACTTGCCCTGCCCGTTGCTGGTCGGGTTCACCAGCGCGACCTCGCCGCCGAACGTGCCGACCGCCACCGAGGGCCAGCCGCTGAACTGCACCGCGGGCCAGCCCTCGAACTGCAGCCGCGCGTGGCGGCCCGGCGAGATCAATGGCTGGTCGTTTCCATCGACCCAGACCTCCACGGCCCAGTCGTCGGTCGTCGGCACGATCATACAGAGCTGGTCGCCCGGCTTGACCGACACGCCGTCGAACACGTCGAGCTGCTGGATGTAGCCGGCGACCGGCGCTTTGACCTCTTGCGTCTGTTGAGCGGAGAACTTGCGTTCGGTATCGAGTAACTTGCTCTGTTTCTGGTTGATCTCCTGACTGGCCTTGGCGATCTCGGCCTGCGCCTTTGCGATATCACCGCGTTCTTTCTCGAGGTATCCCGTGAGGCTGCGGATCTTTGCGTCCCACTCGCTGCGTTTGGACTCGCGCTCGCGTTTCTTGGCTTCGACACCGGCCACCGCGGTTTCGACCTCGCGGTTCGCGACATCCACGTAAGCGTCCGCTTCCTTGTACTTTTGTTCGGTCTGCTGCAGCTTCAGCTCCGAGGCGAGTCCGTCTTCGAAGAGTTCGGACTGCCGTTTGTAATCGCGTTCCTCCAGCGCCTTCTTCGCCTCGGCGGCCTCGAGTTTGTGCCGCTCGGCAGCCAGCTTTTTCTCTGCCTGCTTCACATACTCGTCCTGTGCGGCCATGGCTTCTTTCTGAGCCGTCATCGACAGGTCGATCTCTTCCTGCCGGACCTCGACGATTTGCTTAGCAAAATCCAGACCCCGACGGGCTTGCTCGAGGTTGCTCTCGGCGAGTTCCAGGTCCTTTCGGGCGTTCTCGACTTGCAGCCGGAGTCGCTCTAGATAATTCGGGTCCTGGTCTTGGATCCGGAACAAGAGCTGCCCCTTTTCGACGTAGGCGTTCTCAAAAACCCCGTCGCCGCGTTCGGCGATCAGGCCCTTGATCAAGGCCTGCACGGGCTGGGGCCGCTCGTAGGGGTCGAAGGCGATGACGTTCCCCTCGCCGCGTATGGACTGCTGCCAGGGGGCGAAGAGGGCCGCCAGCGACGCGAACAGCAGCACCCACAGCAGCAGGCGGCCCAAGCGGCGCGCGGAGCGGGAGGAGCGCGTCAGGTGCAGCGAGGGGAACTGCTGCTCGAGCTGCTCGAGGTCGGCTGCGCGGTCGAAGCTGGGGCTGCGGGGGGGCAGGGTGGTCATGCCGTCTCTCCGCTGGCGATGGGGACGACCGCCGGCGGCGGGTCGTCGGCTTCTAGTTTCAGGATGCGGTCGAAGCGCTCCGCGACCGCGCGGTGGCCGGTCGCAACGACGACGGTCCACGGTTGGTCGCTGCTGGTGATCAGCTCGATCAACCCGTTGCGTGGCTCGTCGGGGAGCGTGTCGAGCATCCCGTCGATCAATAATAGGCGCGGCTGCCCCGCCAGGGCACGCGCGAGGGTCAGCAGGCGGCGTTGGCTAAGACTGAGCGGGCGCCCGGACGCGTTGATCTTCGTGTCGAGCCCGTCCGGCAGCGAGAGGACCACATCCAGCAGGCCCACCGCGTCGACCGCGCTGCGGATGTCGGTCGCGCTGATGCCGGGGCGGCCGACCTCGATGTTCTCGGCGATCGTGCCTTCGAACAGCTCCGGCTCGCCCGCCAGCGCGACGTGCTCTCGGAGCACGTCAGGGCGGAGGTCGCGGGGGTCGTTCTTCTCGATCTCCACGTGCCCCGACGCCGGCGTGCGGCCGCCGAAGAGCATCTGCATGAGCGTCGTCTTGCCCGAGCCCGGCGGGCCGAGCACCGCCACCTTCTCGCCCGACGCGACCGCCAGCGACAACCCCTTCGCGAGCGTGCGGCCACCGTACGGGTGACTGACTCTTGTCAGCCGGATGTTGAGCCCCTCCCCGTCGGGGAGCGCGAGCACGCCGTCGAGCCGCTCGATGGGCAAGTCGAAGAGGATGCCGAGCTTGTCGACGGCCGCGACGACGTCGTAGAAGCCCTCCAGGTGTTTGCCGAGCTTCGCTAAGGAGGCCAGGATCATCGCGACGATCAGCTCCGCCGCGACCAGCTGCCCGAGGGTCAGGCGGTTGTCGATCACCAGCCAGCCGCCCACCCCGAGCAAGACCGTGCCGGCAATCGCTTGCAGCGCCAGGATGAACAGGATCTGCCCGAACAGCACGCCGAAGTGTTGGCGGCGGTAATTGAGGTAGCCGGTCGCGATCTCGTTGGCGCGGTCGTTGGCGAAGTCGGCGCCGCCGTGGGTCTTGAAGCCCGACGGGCACCGCATGACGTCTTCCAGCCAGGCGGTTAGGCGGTACTTGTACTTCGATTCGACGATGCCCGTCGGGATCGCCCCCCTGCCGAGGACAAACAGGCCGGCTACGACGGTGAGCAGCAAAAGCACGTCGAAACCGAGAAGCCACGGGTGGTAAAAACCCAACACCGTCATGCCGACAAGCGCCGCGAGGACGACGCTGATGCCGTCGGTCAGCAGGGTGGCGGAGACCTTCTGCAGCGTCGCCACGTCGAGGAAGCGGTTCACCAGCTCCGGGCCGAACGCGTCGGTGATCGATTGGTGGTCGACCCGCGGGAGCCGGTAAGCCAAGTCGGCGGAAACGCGGGCGAACATCCGCCGCTGGATGATCTCGACGACGTACACCTGCAGCGCCCGCATGACCGCCGCGAACGCGAGGAAGCCGAACAGCAGCGCGGCCAGGACGACGACCGGCTGCAGGAGGCTGCCGAAGGCGACGGTCGTGACGAGCGCCTCGACGGCGATCGGCGTGGCGAGCGACAGCGACCCGGCGAAGAACGCGAAGACGATCACGATCCAGATGTCGGACCACTCGGCGCGCAGCAGGCGGCCGTAGCGGCGGACCGGGCTGTGCGACAGGTGGCGCGCCTCGTCGGCGTCGCAGAGTTGGGGGTGATCGATGATGACCCAGCGGATCGGTTGAGCCGGGTCGGCGTCGTCGAAAAGCTCCTTCAGCTCGGGGTAGGAGACCCGCTGTTTGGTGTCAATTTCCCCCGTAGCGAGATAGGAACGGCCGCGGTCGTCGCCCAGCAGCAGCACGACCTCGTCGGCGCCGTTGACCGCACCGGCGAGCATCGCCCCGTCGGCGGCCGCTCGGAGGGCGTCGCGGGGGGTGAGATCGGCAATCCGGCACCGAAGCGACGCCGAAGCGGCCGCCTCTCTTAGCCACTTGTCCCACCGCTGGCGCTCCTTGCCGGGCCACGCGGATTGGGCGTCGCGCAGGAGCTGTTCGGCCCGCACACGCTCTAGCTCGACCCCGCCCTCACGAGCGACGCGTACCAGGGCGGCGGGGAGGCCAAGCGTGGCCTCACGGGATACGGCGGTCGACATCGGCGGGTCGGTGTCGGAGGGGAAATCGGCCCGTCGGACTGCGAAAACGTTCAATCCGTGCTTACGCAGCACCATAGGGCCCGGATCGCGGAAAACCAATCGCAACTCGGGACCGCAAACGGCCTTCTGGGGCTAAAAGTCCGCTGGCGCCTCATCCAACGCGGTATCGGCCGGCCAGGCGGTCAGAGCGGGCACGGGGGCTCAGGCAGCGGTGCGGCGGCTCGATCGGCGGACAAAGGCCGCGTAGTCGGTCGCGGTGTCGATGCCCGCCGCGGCTTGCGGGATCACGCCGACGCGGATGGTCGCCCCCGCCTGCAAGAAGCGGAGCTGCTCCAGGTTTTCGGCCCGCTCCAGCGGCGATTGCGGCAGCCCGGACAGCCTCAGCAGGAATTCGCGCCGGTACGCGTACAGCCCCACGTGGTGGTGGAACAGGGCCGGCTCGTCCGGCCCCGACGCGGACAACGCGTCGCGGACGAACGGGATCGGGCTGCGGCTGAAGTAGAGGGCGCGGCCGCTGTGATCGAACACGACCTTCACGTTGGCGGGGTCGCGAAGCCGCTCCGGGTCGCGCAGCGGAGCGGCGAGCGTCGCGACCTCGGCGCTGTGGTCTGTGGCCAGCTGCTCGATCACGGTGTCGATCGCGGCCGGGTCGATCTCCGGCTCGTCGCCCTGCAGATTGACGAACAGGTCGAAGCCGGGCGTGCGGCGGGCCACCTCGGCGACGCGGTCGGCGCCGCTGCGGTGGTCTTCGCGGGTCATCACCGCCGTGCCGCCGAAGCGGCGCACCTCGGCGGCGATATCCTCGTGATCGGTCGCCACCACCACGGCGCTGGGCAACCGCGCCCCGAGGGCCGCCGCGTGCGTGTGCTCGATCAGGGTTCGGCCTGTTTCCCGCAGCAACATCTTGCCCGGCAGCCGAGTCGAGTTCAGGCGGGCGGGGATGACGACACAGGTGCGGGGGGCTGGCATGGCGTAGGCTTCGTCGGGCAGGGCTCGGGGGGCCGCGACGCGTGGCCCGTTTTCGGGAACGCGCAGCGGAACTTGTAGCGTCTGACCGACAGGGACCGACAGGCCGATTTTTTCCGTCTCGTTTCGGCGTCGGCGTTCGCCTTCCTTGCGGCGTTGGATTCCCCTTAAACTCCCTCGGCCCACGGCGCGGCCCGCCCGCTCCTTCCTTCGCCTGCGAACCGATCGGATAGGTTGCCTATGTGCGGAATCGTCGGCTACATCGGCCCGAACCGAGCGAGCGACTACCTCCTGGAGGGGCTGCGGCGGCTGGAGTACCGCGGCTACGACAGCTCGGGGATCGTCACCTTCGAGGAAGGGGGCGGCCTAGCTATCACGAAGACCACTGGCAGAATCGACCGCCTCGCCGCGGCGCTACAAGCCACCCCGCACGAGGGCACACTGGGGATCGGCCACACCCGGTGGGCGACCCACGGGCCCGCGACCGACAACAACGCCCACCCGCACATCGGCGGCGACCGGGTGCTCGCTCTGGTCCACAACGGCGTGATCGAGAACTACGAGGCCCTGCGTGCTGCGCTGAGCGAACGCGGCTATCGGTTCACCACGGACACCGACTCCGAGGCGGTCGCCCACCTGATCGCAGCCGAACTCGAGACGCTCACCGAGTCGGGCGACTACGACACGTCGTCCGCCGCCGACCCGCACGCGTTGTTGATCGACGCGGTCCGGGCGGCTACCGCTCAGCTGCGTGGCACGTACGGGCTAGCGATCGTGTTCCGCGACTGGCCCGAGGCGATCATCGCGGCGCGGCTGGGCAGCCCGCTGGTGATCGGCGTCGGCGACGGCGAGCACTTCATCGCGAGCGACGGCTCGCCCTTGGCCGGCCACACGAACCGCATCGTCTACTTGGCGGACCACGAGGTGGCCGTCGTCACCGCCCAGTCGATCCGCGTGCTCGGGCGCGACGCGGCGTTGGTCAAGCACAGCGTCGAGAAGCTCGAGATCGACGCCAGCCAAGTCGAGCTCGACGGCTTTCCCCACTACATGCTCAAGGAGATCTTTGAGCAGCCCGAAACGATCCGCAACGCGATGCGCGGCCGCCTGGACAGCGACCAGGCGACCGCCGTGTTCGGCGGCCTCAACCTGTCGCCGCGGCAGCTACGCGGCGTCGACCGGATGATCCTGACGGCTTGCGGGACCAGCTGGCACGCGGCGATGGTCGGCGAGTACATGATCGAGGAGTTCGCGCGGCTCCCGGTCGAGGTCGAGTACGCGAGCGAGCTGCGGTATCGCAACCCGCCGATGTCCTCACAAACGCTGCTGCTGGCTATCACCCAGAGCGGCGAAACGATCGACACCCTGGCTGCGCTGCGCGAGATGAAACGCAAAGGCCACCGGTCGCTGGCGATCTGCAACGTGGTCGGCAGCACCATCGCCCGCGAGGCCGACGGCGGCGTCTACCTGCACGCCGGGCCGGAGATCGGCGTGGCTTCGACCAAGGCCTTCACCTCGCAGTGCGTCGTGCTCGCGATGATCGCTCTGCACCTGGGCCGGTTGCGGCACCTGAGCTACGAGGCGGGCCTGCGGATCGTCGACGAGCTGCAGCGCCTGCCCGACGCGGTCGAGAAGGCGCTAGAGACCAACGACATCGCCCGGCAGGTCGCTGGCCGCTACAGCGGCTGCAACAACTTCTTGTACCTGGGGCGGCAGTACAACTTCCCCACGGCGCTCGAGGGGGCGTTGAAGCTCAAGGAGATCAGCTACATCCACGCTGAGGGCTACCCGGCCGCCGAGATGAAGCACGGCCCGATCGCGTTGGTCGACGAGAACACGCCGAGCGTGTTCATCGTGCCGCAGGGCGCCGTGTACGAGAAAGTGCTAGCGAACATGGAAGAGATCCGCGCGCGGGGCGGGCCGGTCATTGCGATCGTCGACGAGGCGGACGAGCGGGCCGGGCGGATCGCCGACGAGCTGATCCGCGTCCCCGCGGTGGCCGATTACCTCCAGCCGATCGTCACGGCGGTGCCGCTGCAGCTGCTCGCGTACCACATCGCGAACCTGCGGGGCTGCGACGTCGACAAGCCGCGCAATCTGGCCAAGAGCGTCACGGTAGAGTGAGGCGCCCCCCGACGGCGCGGGGTGCTCGGCTATTTGTTGCTGCGCGGGCGGCGGAAGGATACGATCGAGCGAGCGTCCCGACGCCCCCGTTCTCAGCCGCTGCGCCATGGCCCGAATCGGCCAGTACGACGAACCGCTCGCCTCGCCGGCCGACCCGCTCGGGGCGCCGTCGGGGTGGTCGATGCCCTTGGGCGTGCTGCCGATAGGTCGCTGGTCCCCCTTTGGGGGCTCGTCCGGCGTGCCGGTGCGGCTGCACGTGACGCTGGCGGTCGCGTTGTCGGTCGCGATCGTTGGGTGCCTCGACATCGGCACTTACGCCGCCTGGATGGCCCTGGCCGTGTACGCCGGGAGCCTGGTTTTCCACGAACTCGCCCACCTGGCCGCGGCCCGCAACCTCCGCCCCGCCGTGCCGCCGGGCGCCGACCCGGTCGTGCTCGGGCCGATCGGCGGCCTGCGGGTCGCCCGCGCCCCCAGCGACCCTCGCGAGCGCGTGTTCGTGGCGATGGCCGGGCCAATGGCGAGCCTGGCGCTGGCGCTGATCGGGTTCGCCAGCCTGGCCGTGAGCCAGCTCCCCCACGGCGAGGCCCTCGTGGTTGGCGGCGCCGCGGAGCTGTATGGCCTCCTCCTGCACGGGGCCGACCCTGGCACGCCGGTCTCCGCGACGCTCGCCCAATTGCTCATCGCGATCAACCTCCCGCTGTTCCTGCTGAACCTCGCGCCGGCCACGCCATTCGATGGCGGGCTGGCGTTGCGGGCGTGGTTGACGGTTTGGGTCGGCCCGCGCGCCGCCCGCGAGGCGGCCTTCTTCGTGGCGTTGCTGCTGGGGGCTAGCCTGCTCGGAGCGGGTTGGGCCGTGGTGCTGTCGTCGGGCGTGTCGCCGCTGGTCGGCGTCGGGCTGGCGGTGATCGCGGTGATCATCGGCTTCGGGGCCTGGTTCGACGCTTCGCTCGGCCGGCTCTTCCCCGGCGGAGGCGACGATCAGCACGTCGGCCTCGCCGAGTCGGCCGACGACCTCCTCTTGCGGCAGCTACTCGACCGGCCTGAGGCCGCCGCGGCGACCGATGCCCCCGAGACCGACGACGCCTGGGACGACGACTGCGTGGACGACATCCTCGCGAAGGTCCACCAGGGGGGGCTGACCGTGTTGACGGCAAACGAGCGTGCGATTCTGGAGCGCGCCAGCCAGCGTTACCGCCAACGGCGGTCTTGCTAGGCCGGCCCGCTCGGCCGGCTCAACGGCTTCGTAGAGGTCTCGGCGTCCCACTGGGGGGCACGCGCCGACAGACCGTCGCCGCCCGCACGATCAGTCCAACCGGCGCCGAGGCGCCGCCGGCGAGGGGCCTTTTGTCGCAGGTAGCCGAAGCTGCGGATTGCCGCGGCTGGATGCGTTCTACGCTTAGCTGATCCGCCAAGCGTCCCCGGTCGGAGAAACTCCGGCCGTGAAGCTCCCACCGCTGTGATTCCGAAAGTGCCCGTCGCCCCACTCGAACTCGATGGCCGTCAGCCGGCCGGCGAAAAGCCCGACCACGAAGCCGAGCTGCTCGCACGCCTGGAGTCGGCGTTCCGGCAGGTCTTCGCCGTGGTCGAGCCCGAAGCCGGCGTGCTAGAGCGGGTGACGCCCGACTGGCCGCGGGTCGACGTGTTCCAATGGTTGGGCGTGTGCGAGGAAGTCGCCCGCCGCGGCCGCGCCGAGGTGATCTGGGAACACTCGCCGCTGATGCTGCTGGCCGTTTCGCTGTCGGGCGCCGAGTCGGACAAGCGTCGCGTGGCGGTCGCGGTGCTGCTGACCGACCCGGCGCCTTCGCGCGAGGCGATCGACTCGGCCGCTTCGGCCTTCGGCGTCGACCCGGAGTTCCTGCGTCGGTGGTGCGCGGGGCGGCGCAGCTGGCCGCCGCACGCGGCGCTGCCGCTCGCGGAGGCCCTCGTCGAGGCCTGCTCCGCCAAGCACACCGCCACGGTGAGCAAACGCCACCTTTCGGACGTTTCGGCCCACCTGCTCGCCACGTTCGAAGAGCTACATTTGCTGCACCAGCTGACCGAAGGGTTGTGGCTCGGCCGCAGCGAGCACGAGCTGGCCGAGCAGGCCGTCCGACGGCTGGCCGACATCGTGCCGGCCGACTGCATCGTCGCGCGGCTGGCGGCCGACGACACGCCGGAGGTGCTGATGGCCGGCCGCCGTTTGCCGCTGGAGGAAGAGTCGCTCGACGAGTTCTTCCGAGGCCTCGGCCCGCAAGTGAACCGACGGGCCGTCGTGCTCAACCGCAACCGCACAACCTCCCCCACCTGGGGCTTCCCCGAGGTCCGCGAGGTGGTCGCGGCGCCGCTGATCGCGGCCGGGCGAGTCGTCGGCCACTTGGCCGCGGTGAACTACCGGCCCGACCACCGCCACGACGAGGGTGGTTTCGGATCGGTCGAAGCGAGCCTGCTGTCGAGCGTGGCCACGCTGATCGGCGTGCACGCGAGCAACCGCGGGCTCTTCAAGGAGAAGTACGAGCTGTTCAAGAGCTCCGTCCACGCGCTCACCTCGGCGATCGACGCGAAAGACCCTTACACGTGCGGCCACAGCGACCGCGTCGCGCGGATCTCCGTGCGGATCGCCCGCGAGCTGGGCTGCACCGACGACCAACTGAACACGCTCTACCTGGGCGGCCTGCTCCACGACGTCGGCAAGATCGGCATCGACGACCGGGTGCTCGGCAAGCCCGAGCACCTCACCGACGAAGAGTTCGAGCACATCAAGCAGCACCCGGTGCTGGGCGAACGCATCCTGGCCGGCGTGCCGCAACTCGCGCACGTGCTGCCGATCGTCCGCTCGCACCACGAGTGCTGGGACGGCAGCGGCTACCCGGACGGGCTGGTCGCCGACGAGTGCCCCTTGGTTGCGCGGATCGCCGCGGTGGCCGACGCGATCGACGCGATGGGCAGCGACCGCCCCTACCGCCACGGCATGCCGATCGAAGAGGTCGAGAACGTGCTGCGAGAAGGCGCCGGCAGGCAGTGGGACCGGCGCGTCGTCGACGCGTACTTCGCCGCCCGCGACGACATCATGGCGATTAGCCGCGTCGAGCGCGAGCCGCTCGACCTCGACGTCGGACGCTGGCAGCCGAGCGACGCGTTCGCGTTCGTCTAGCAGGCTGTTGATTTATCAGCGGCCTGCGTCGCCCCCAGGAGGGCGGCGTCAAAACGTCGGCCGAGAACCGACGTTTTGCGAGCCGCGAGGAGCTTGCTCCGAGCTTGGCGAGGTTGAAAAACGCGAGGAAGGCGTTTTTCAACCGCCTGCTAGGCCCCGAGCGGAAGCACGCGGATGGCCGCGTCGCACGAGCCGACCTTCGCCGCGGTCTCGCCCGACGCGTGCTCGCGCCGCACGTAAGCCAGCGCGATCGATCCGGAGTCGGTCCCCACGGCCGACGTGACCCGCCCCCCCGGCTTGCCGCCGACGGTGACCTCGGCGCCCCGATCGGGGGCGGGCCCGTCCACGGCGAGCCCTCGGAGCAGCCAATTCACGCGGCCCAGGGCGTCGATCCGGGCGACAGGCTCCTGGCCCAGGTAACAGCCCTTCGTGAAGGAGATCGCCCTGTCGTTGCGGTCCACTTCCTGGGGCAGGTTGCGGGAATCGACGTCGATCCCGTCGAGCGGCACGCCGAGCGTGATGCGGAGCCGCTCGAACTGCTCGCCCGACAGCAGCTGCTGCTCTTCGGCCAGCCGCCCTCGTGTCGCGACCACGCGGTCGCCGAAGGCCGAGAGGGCCACCGCGCCGCCGATGGGCTCGCCGTGTCCGTGCGACAGGGTCCAGGGGCCGGGGGGCACGACCGCTAGCTCGACCTGCTCACGGATCAGGTACTTGTCCAGGTGCTCGTGCAGACTCTCCGCCCGCGGCGACGACAGCAGCGCCACGTAGCCCTGGTCGGCGATCCGCGCGACCCATGCGTAGGCGATCACGTGGGCCTTCACATCGGTGAACATCGCCTCGCACGACTCGCCCTCCGCCAAAGCGGCGACGTCGTTCGTGCAGAAGTTGTTCAGGAATTTGCACGCGTCGCGGCCGGTCGCCTCCACGGCGGACCAGTCGTCGACGACGACGCTTGTTTCCGGCGGCAGGGAGGGCGTCATTCCGGCTCCTCGGCGGCGATGGGGAAGCGGACGTGCTGCGCGTCCTCGAGCAACACGCAGTCGCCGAAGCGGCCCGCCATCCGCAGCATCTGCTCTTCGCTCTCGACCGGCGCGATGCCCAGCGGCTCCACGGCGTCCGGCGAAAGTCGGCTGCGCAGGAACACCGGGCCGCGTTCGACCGCCTGCATCACCCGCCACGCGGCGAGCGCCGCGGGGCCCGACTCGGCCGACAGGTCGGAGGCGACCGACACGGGGTCGTCGGCCTCGGCCAAGCGGGCGAGCTCGGGCCCGATCGGTTCTTCGAGCTCGCTCCACACGGCGATCACGCCGCCCGACCTCACCAAGCGCTCGGCCGACTCTAGCGCGCGGCCGACCGCCTCCCAGGTCTGCTGGTCGGGGCCGCCGGTCACGACCGCGAGGACCACGTCGGCCGGCTCCGCGAGCGGCGTGCGCCAGGCGCGGCTCGCCGCGTCGTTCGCGTGGCGCCCGACCTGGTCGGCCTCGCCGGCGACGACCGCCGCCACGCCGCCGCCGGGTCCCGGCACGACGCGGACCACGAACGGCGCGCCGATGATCCAGCCCGCTTGGTCGGCTTCGGCGCGGCGGGCCGCGAGCCGGCGGCCGCCGCCGAGGTCGGCGTCGTGCACGGTGCGGACCTTGCGGAACCGGTCAATCGTCGACTGGTCGAAGAAATCGGGGAACAGCCCGTCGTACGCGCCGCCGGCCGTGTCGGCCAAGCCGCCGCTGTCGCCGGTGGTCGGTTCGGCAGAGACCGGCAGCACGAGGTCGGCTTCGAAAAGCGTCCGGTTCACCAGCAGCGGCCGGTCTCCCTTCGCCAAGCCGGCGAAGCAAAGGGCCTCCTCATTGGCCGGGTCGTGGGCCTCGACACGCACCCCCGCGGCGGCCGCGTCGGCGAGCGCCTCGGCCAGCGGCTTGGAGTCGCCTGCGTTGGCCGCGACGACGTGGATCCGCGACCGGTCGATCCCCGCCGCCGCGAGCGACGCGATCACGCCGGCCACCAGCGGCGCCGCCGCCGGCGTGCCGTGGCCCACGGCGATCGCCACGCGGTCGTCGGGGGTGACGCACCGCGCGAGCGGCGGCAGGCCGAGCGGGTCGGCCAGCGCGTCGACCGCCAGCCTGGCGACCCGCTCCGGGTCGATCGGATCGGCCGCGCAACGCAACCGGTCGGCGGTAAGCCGGTCGGAGGTCTCGGGCGGCGCGCCGCAGCGCAGGAAAGTGACAGACATACAGGGCCGGTGGTGGTGCTCCGCGGGACGGGCGATTTTATCGGCGGCGCCCCGGCCCGGCCATGGCTGGCGCGGCCCGGGGCGTGCGGGTCGGGGGGGCTCCGCCGCTGGCCGGTGCGGCGCCATAATCGGGGCGACAAACACAAAGGACCGCCCACCGCCCCCCTTTACCGAAGAGCGCCGGATATGCCCGTCACCGATCAACAGATGCAGGCCTTTTGCGAGACCGTCGTGCGTGGTCGCGAGGCGGCGCCCGACCTGACGCTCAACGACTACTTGGCCGACGTGCCGCGGCTCGATTCGCTAGCCGACGTGACCAGCGGCACGCCGGTGCTCGTCCGCGGCGACGTCGACGCGAAGCCGGGCGCCGAGGTCGGCCAGGGCGACATCCGGCTGAGGTCGATGGTCGACACGCTGAAGTTCGGACGGGACAAGGGCTGGAAGCAGGTCGTTTTCGGGCACATCGGCCGCGAGCCAGAGAAGTCGCTCGACAAGGTCGCAAAACGATTGGGCGAGCTGCTCGGCTGCGACGTGCCGCTGGTCGGCGACTGGCTCGACGAGTCGTCGATGACCATCAAGCCGGAAGCCGCCGAGGCGGTCGCGTCGGCCGAGCCCGGCGCGGTGATCGTGCTGGAAAACACACGCAAGTACGACATCGAGCGGGCCCTCTGGAAGGCCAAGCCGGAAGACCTGCCCGGCCTCGCGCCGAAGCTCGCGAAATACGCCAACGAGCTGGCCGAGAAGATCGCCACGGTTTATGTGCACGAGGCCTTCAGCGCGGGGTCGCTCGACGCGTCGAGCGTGGCCGCGCCGGCGGCGATGGAGCGGGTCGCGCTGGGCGAGTACGCGGCGGGCGAGTTCGACGGCCCCATGCAGAAGTGCCTCAAGGCGGACCTGGCCGTGTTCAGCGGCATCAAGATCGACAAGCTCGACGACATGCAGGCCATGATCGCGCGGGGCACCATCAAGCAGATCTTCGCGTCCGGCTCGATCGCGATGGCCATCCGCAAGGCGATCGGCGAGCTCGACGGCGAGCCGGTCTGCCTCGGCGCCGCCGAGGACCCGGCCAACAAGAGCCAGCCGTGGTACATCCCCGCCGAACGCGTGCGCCAAGCCAAAGGGATCGTCACCGACGGCCGGCAGAAGGGCATCACGTTCACCGCGCCGTGCGACTCGGTCGTCGAGGACGGGACCGTCAAGGACGAGCTGTCGCCCAACGACCAGCAGCTCGACATCGGGCCGAAGTCGATCGAGAAGTTCCACGAGGCGGTCGGCGCCTTCATCGAGCGTACCGGCGGCCGCGCGGTCGCCTTCCACAACGGCGTGTTCGGCGTGTTCGAGGACCCCAAGTTCGAGAACGGCACCAAGGCCTGGATCCCCGAGCTGAAGCGTATGAAGGACGCCGGCGTCGAGGTCTACGTGGGCGGCGGCGAGGGGGGCAAGGCGCTCGAGAAGTACGGCGAAGAAGACTGGGTCACCCACTGCTTCACCGCCGGCGGCACGGTGCTCAACGCGCTGGGCAGCGAGCCCGTGCCGTACCTGGTCGCGCTGCGCCTGGCGGCAAAGGGGTGAGCGAGCAAGACAAGGGCGGTGCACTGGAAAGCCGCATCACAGTCCGCCGCCTGCTGTCGATCACGGCTGCCGTTTCTGTCGTGCTGCTGGTGGTTGCATGGGCCGGCCGTGACCGGGTCGGAGCAGCATTCGGGGCGTTGCCCCGAATAGCCCTAATAGGCAGCCTGCTCTATTTCCCCTTCCTGGCGCTCCTTCACTTCTGCATGGTGCTCACGGATCGGCTTGGGGGACACTGCCCCGGGCGTCGAGCTGAGCTGAACCCTCTCGCCTCACTCGCCGTTTGGCGGAGCCCGCCAGCGAGTTGGCCCCGTGCTATCCGCGTCGCTGTCGGCACGCCGTTGCTCCTCGCTGCCTTTTGGTGGGCGATCCGAGAAACGGGATCGGGTCTTTCCATGTTGCCCCAACGCCCGGCGCTCGGTGCACGACTCCTCTCCGACTTGCTCTCTGATGGGGCCGACCTCCGAACTGTTACTAGGCTATTCAACTGGGAGCTACACTCGTTCACACGGTGGTGGCTCTTCTTCGGACTCCTGACGGCGGGGTGGATCACCGCACTGAGGCTTCTAGGAGATGCCCACAGCCGAGGGAGATCCAACTCCGAGTTGATACGAAGGGCGTTGCTCTTCAGCCCCTGGATTGCAGCGTTAGAGGTTGCCATGCTCGCCGGCGCCTACGGCGGCGGCACGGTGCCAGAGCCTTCTACGCTCTTCGTCGAAGGAATCTTCTCGTGGGACCGCTGGCACTGGGACTGCTGGCGAGGCGTCGTATGGGTCTTTCGCGGGTTCATCCCTGTCCTGGCGACGGCGACTGTGTTCTTCCGAGCCGTATTCGGTTGGCCGATCCCGGTGAGCCTCGCTGCGGCCGCATTAAGCGTTCCAGCGGCCCTTACTCTCTCCGTAGCATGGGAAGTCCTCTATATGACTATCCGTCAATGAGGCTTCCTTCAGGCTCTCTGGCGCGAGGTCGACACCGCCGACTCACCTAGAGAGAACCCCAAGAAACGCGAGGGTCGGTGTGGTTGTCCCCTGCAGCCGCGCGGCGCTACTCAGCCATCACCAACCGCGCGTCGAGCCACAAGGCCTCGTCCCCCGCGTCGCCGTTGTCGGCGTAGTCGACGACCAGCGCCAGCGCGGCCGCGCCGGTGAGGTCCACGTCGACCGGCAACGCCGCGTCGCCCGCCCGCACGACGCCGCTGTCGTACGCCAGCGCGAACGCGCCTTCCCTCACCAGGTAGACGCGGAACACGACGCTCCCCTCGGCAGACGACTCCGGCGGTGGGTCGGCGACGGCCACGTCGCAACGGAAACGCTGGGCTTCCGGCCCGAGCTTGTAGACCAACCTCGCCGCGCTGTGCATCGCGAGCCCCTTCGCCGCGCGGCGACCGCCCCCCTCAAGAGGACCGCCGAGCAGCCCCTCGTCGCGCGCGTAGGGCCACGCCAGGTCGAGGTACGGCGTGTGGCGGTAATCGACCGGCTCGGTGTCCGACAGGTACCGCACCGGCCCGCCGAGCGGCTGAACGAACACAACCGACGCGGCGTCCGACTCGATCTGGACGCCGTCGGGCGTGGTGGCGGTGGCCTTGTCGCCGTCGATCGCGATGGCCGACGCGCGGACAAGCGAGCCGTCGCCGTAGCCGATCAGGCCGCTCGCCGGCGAGGCCTCGCGTGGGCCGCCGAGCCGCACAGCGGCGACTTCTTCTAACGGGACCTGGATCGCCTCGCCGGCGACTTCGACGTTGGCCGTCTCGGCCGTGAGGGCCACGACCCGGCCGGCGACCCGGTCGCCGCTCGCGAGCAGCACCAAGTCGGAATCCTCCGGGAACTCTTCGCCCTCCACGCGGTCGATCGCCGAAAGGTCCGGCGCGACCCAGCGGACGGCCGACCTGGGGGCGCTGACCCAGCCGCTGCCGCGTCGGACGCCGACCGTGTCGTCGCGGATCTGGACCAAGCCGGTCGGCGACCAGCCGCGGTCGGCGAGCAGCAGCGAGCCATCGCCGAGCACGATCGCCGGACGCCGGGAGGGAGCGGCGGGCTCGCCGAAGCGGACCAACCGGTCGGTCTGGTGCGTTTGGCCGTCGGCCTCGAGCGTGGCGGTGCGGGCGGTCGCGTCGAACCGACAGCCGGTCAACTGGGCGTCGGCGAGCGACCGGCCATCGGCGAGAACGGCCTCGGCGCCGACGGCGGCGGACGCGAGCGCACCGCTCAGCCACAGGGCGCCGGCCGTGATAAAGGGAGCCGCGCGTGTCATCGCTGGAAGATCGGCACCACGTTGTTGGGCGTCTGCAGGATCACGCACGCCATCGCGGTAGCGTACGCGGGGCCGTTGCCGTCTTGCCACGAGCCGTCGATGCCCTGGCTGCGGACCAGGAGGTCGCGGATGGCCGGATACCAGGTCGCCCACCGCCCGCCGCCGGCCTGCCACATCGCCTGAACCGCGTAGTAGTGGCCGTAATAGAAGTGGCCGCCGCGGTTCGCGCGGGCGCCGACGGGCAGTTGCCGGTCGAGGTAAGCGAGGCCCGCGTCGAGCGCGTCGCCCTCGTACACGCCGGCGCTGTACAGCGCGACCACGCCGGCCGCCGAGCGGGGGAACTGGCTCCGCTTGTCTTGCGTGGTGTAGCCGAATCCGCCGTCGGCGGTCTGGCAACGCTTCACGTAGTCGATGCAGCGCTCGACGGTGGCCGACGGCACGTGGATGCCCGCGTTGCGCGCCGCGCGTAGGGCCATGATTTGGCAGATCGTCACGCTGATGTCGGCGTCGGTCGGCGTCGGCTGGTAGCGCCAGCCCCCCTCGGGGTTCTGGGCGGCGACGATCAGCTGCACGGCCGACGTGAGCTTGTCTCGCAGGTCGTCGCGCGGCGACATGCCGTAGGCCTCGGCCAGGAACAGCGTGGCAAACCCGTGGCCGTACATCGGGCCGTGACTGGTCGCGCCGTCGACCGCGATGAACCCGCTCGGCAAGGTGTGCTCGCAGAGGAAGTCGACGCAGCGCTCGATGTTCTCGCCGTAGGGCCCGCGGTCGGGCGTGCTGCCGCTGGCGAGGAACGCCATGCCGCCCAGCGCGACGATCGCCGGGTTGCGCCCCATCCGCCGGCCGCGGTCGCCGAAGCTGCCGTCGGCGAGCTGGATCTCCGCAAGGTACTCGAGCCCCTTGGCGATCGCCGGATCGGCCGGCGCGATCAGCGCAGCGGCGGCCTCTTCGGGGGTCTGGCCAACCGTTAGGCCAGCAGACAGATTCGTCGCGAGGGCCAAGGCCATCGCAAGCGTGCACCGCAACAGGGGGGTCAACGTTCCCCCCCGGCGCCGCGTTCGGCCAGCCGCCGGTAGTACTCGCGTAGCTCTTCGCGGTAGGCGGGCAAGAACTCGCTGTCGGCGCCTTGCAGCATCTGCTCACGCACCCGCTCGGGCAGGTGTCCCCACGCTTCTTTCACGAGTGCTTGCTGGGCCTCGGGCGAGTCCGCGTCCGGCGCGCCGGAGAGGGAGGTCGTCCCCGATTGGTTCGGCTTTGCGCCAAGCTTCATCGCTTGCTGGCCCGGCTTTTCTACCTCGCCCGGCTTGTCGCACTGGCCGGGCTTCGTCTCGGTGCGCTTGGAGGCCTGCTTCTCGCTGTCTTTGGGCTTCTGGCCGCTCTTGTTGCAGGAGTTGCACTGCTTCTCCATCTGAGCGATCAGCCGCTCTAGGTGCGCGACGACCTCCTTCTGCACCGGCACGGCCAAGCGGTCGTCGGCCTCGTCGTAGATGAGCGCTTCGGCGCGGCGCATCCCGTCGACGACGGGCTGCAGCGGCGAGCCGCCCTGGCCGACGTCCTCCCCCTCGCCCTGGCCGAGCATCCGGTCGAGCTGCTTCGGTCCGGGCAGCAGGGGCTCGGCCGCCGCGCGTGGCTGCGAGGGAGCAGGCGTTTCCGGCTGTGCCGAGAGCGCGCGAGCCAAGTCCTCGTCTAGCAGGCCTTCCCCAAGGTTGCCCAAGCCAGCGGAGCCACCCAGCCCAGCGGAGGCGCCCGGCCCAGCCGTCGAAGGCGCCGGCGCCCCCAGGGCGGGAACGCACAAAGCGACCGCGATCGTTAGGCTAGCGAGCGACTGCAGGTTCCTCACAGCGTCCTCGTGGGCTAAAGCGGTCGGGCGAGCGAAGCTCAGGGCGACTGACGCGTCAGGGCGACCCGGCCTCGGGGTCATTATCACGCTCCGCAAGCTCCAAGGCTAGCTCGGCGAGCCGCTTCTGGCGGACGGCCAGCTCGGCGCCCTGTTCGCCCCACCCCTCGGGCAGGGGGGATTCCGTGCGGCGGGCCGTGGCCGTGTCGGCTTCGTACTCGTCGGTTTCTGTGAGCACTTCCATCTGCATCATCCGGAGCATCTTCAGCTCCGCGACGTCGATCGGCGATGGCGGCCGCTCGCCCCCCTGCCCTCCTTGGCCGCCGCCCTGCTGCTGTTGCTGCGGCTCTTCGGGCAGCTGCGGCGTTTGCTCGAGCACTTCTTTAATTTGCTCCAACCGTGCCAGGGCGGCCGCCTCGCGTCGTTGGGTCGGCTTGCCGACGCGTGCTTCGTCGAGCCGCCGCGCGGCTTCGGCGCCCTGCTGCTGCGCGCCGCCCAAGGCGAGTTCGAACACCGCCCGCTTCGCCAGCTTGGTCGCGAATTCGCCCAGCTCCTGGGCCAACTCGCTCTGGTCGCGGCCGACCGTCTGGGCCGCCTGCTCCACGCCGGCGTCGGGGCTCGCCGCGTTGCGGCGGTTGTCGAGCTCGATGGTCTCGTCGAGCACGGCCTCTTGCCGCTGGATATAGCCATCGATCCGCTCGGCGAGCTGCTGCAGCACCCGCTGCGTCTGCTGATCCTCGAGCTCGTCGATCCGCTGGTCGATCTCTTGCTGCGCCTGATCGAACGATTGCTGGGCTTGCTGCAACTGGTTCTTCTTGTCGCCAGACTGGGGGTTTTGCTGACCGCTGTTCTGCTGACCGCTGCTCGACTGGGGCGGCTGCCCGGCCGTTTGCTGCGCGCCTTGCTGCGTGCTCGCGGCGGCTTGAGAGGCCGTAAGCCGCTCCAAGCGGCGGCCTTGGCGGGCGGCGCGGTCGGCCGCTTGTTGGCGGGCCGCGTCGGTCTGACGGGAATCCGGCCTCTCGGCTAAGCGACCGACCTGCTCCTGCAGATCCTCCAGCCGCTGCTTCTCTTGCTCGAGCCGCGCGATGAGCTCCTCCGGGTCGGTCGTGGTCCGCTCGCGGAGCGCCTCGACCATCGACTTGAGCCCCTCGGCCGCTCGGCTCTGGTTCTGGGCCGCGGCGCCGGCGCGGTTGCGGGCGATGTCGCGGGCCGCGTCGCGCATGCGGCTCGCGACGGCGGCCTCTTCGGCTTCAGCGAGGGCGTCGCCGACGGCGTCGGCCCCGGCGGTCGGCTGCGCGCCCTCGGGCTGGTTGTCGAGGAGCCGCTGCATGGCGCTGCGGAGCTTCTCGAAGCGGCGCGACGCCTCGGCCTGGCGGGTGAGCAATTTCTCTTGCTCGGCCGCGGGCGGCGCGAGCCGGCCGGCGGTCGCGGCAGCGGCGGCTTGTTGCTGCGACTCGGCCGACAGCTCGCGCTGCAGCTCCTCGAGGGCGGCCGCTTCGGTCGCGAACCGCTGGTAGTCGGCCCAACTCGTTAGCAGGTCGGCCACCCGCTCGAGCCGGTCGACCGCCTCGCCTTGCAGTGTGAGACCGGCGGCGAGCCGCTGCTTGAAATCCTCCGCGGCGCCCTGATCCCCTTCGCTGGCGCGGCGTCCGGCCCGCCGCGCGTCGGCCAACTCGCCGCGCGCCGAGGGCATCGTCTGGTCGGCCAGGCTGCGGAGCCCTTCGCTCGCCGCGGTGAGCTGTTTTCGCAGGTCGGCCGCTTCGACGCGGCTGCGGTCGAGCTCCTCAAGCAGCCGCTGGGCCGTCTCGGCCGCGCCGCGCGAGGGATCGGCCACCGTGGCGGTCGCCTCGCGCTGCTGAAACTCGGTTGCCGTCAGCCGGTCCAGCGCAGCGCGGTCGATCAATGCCGCTTCGCGCGTGTCGGCCTCCAGCGCCCGCGACGACGAGGCGGCTTCGCGTTGCGTCGCCAGGGCTTGTTGCACCTGCCCCAGCAGCCGCGACTGCTCAGCGGCCAGATCGGCCAAGAACTCCTCGTCCGACACGATCTGCAGCCGGCGCGGCGAGGGGGTGCGGCCCTCGGCGCCGCGGTAGTCGGTCGCGGCGAGCCAGAGCGACAGCTCGGCGCCTTCCTCGAGCGCCAACTCCGAGAGGTCCCAGACGTAATCGACGGGCGTCTGGTCGCCCTCGTCGAGCGAGCGCCGCGCGGGAGGTGTCGGGCCGTTGTCGGTGATGGTCAAGCGCTCGGGATCGGCTTGCTCATCGGCGTCGGTGGGCGCCCAGAGCAGTTCGATTTTGGCGATCGCCAGGTTGTCGGACGCCGTGCCGACGACCGGCACGAGCGCCTCGGCGGTGACACGCTCGCCGTCGCTCGAGGCCCAAGCCGCCTCGGGCGGTGTGTCGGGCGCGATCGCCCACGGGTGCGGACCGACCACGCCCGAGATCCCCGACGCGCCGGCCAGCCGCACCTGGTACTCGCCCTTAACGGGGCGTCCGTCGGGCGCGAGGGCGACGTGCGACTCCCCTGGGCCGGCGAAGCGGACGGTCCCCTGGTCTTCGCTGACAGCCAACGCGATCTCGTCCCCCGAGGGGAGCACGACCGCGGCCGCTTCGATCGGCTTGTCGACGGTCCCGCTGAACCCCAGCCGGCTCCCTTCGAGCGCCGGCACCGGGCCGGCCGATTGGCCTTCGGGCAGTCCGCTGTAGCTGGGGGGCGTGATCGTCACCGAATAGGACTTGGCCGCGGGCGGGTCGAGCACTCGCAGTCGGATCCACTCCATGGTGTCGTCGTCGCCGCCGACAAAGCGGTAGGCGAACGAGCGTCGCACCTCGTCGCGCGTGGCCACGGCCTGGTCGCCCACGAGCTGGGCGGGGCCGGTGTCGGTCCGGGCCGCCGAATCTTCGCCGGCCGCGAAGCGGTACTCGATGCGGACGTCGTCCGGCAGCGGGCCCCGGTCGTTGACGGCGACCGCCTCGAACGCGTCGCCGCGGGCGAGCAGGGTCGGCGCCTCTACGACGCGCAACGCGACTTCCCGCGGCCACGGCGCGTGCGACCACGGCGCCGCCAAACGCCACAGGCCGCGGCTCAACGCCGACGAGTCGGCCGCCGCGAGCAAAGCGATCAACGCGACCGCGCCCGCCAGCCACCTCAGGCCGTGGCGCAGTGGCGTCCTGTCGACGACGGCGTCGTAGCGGAGCGTGACGGACTCGCGGGTGGCGTCGAGCACCACCGCACGGCGGAGCTCGGCCGACCCCGCGCCGCGGTCGGCGGGGTCGCTCGCGGCGAACTCCACGGCGCTCGCCAAACGGCTGCCCAGCCCCGGCGTGATCTGCTGCAAGCGTTCGGCGACGCCCAGCCGCGAAGCCCCGCGCGGCCGCAGCCGGCGCCACGCGTAGGAGCCCGCCGCGGCGGTTGCCAGCACGAGCACCGCCGAGAACAGCCAACGCAAGCCCGGGTCGTTGAACCGGCCGAGCCAGTCGACCAGCGCCAGCGTGCCCGCCAGCGTGAGGGCCGCCGCCAGGGTCCACACGACGACCGACCACCTGGCGACCGCACGGAGCCGCGCGGCGGTCTCGTCGAGCCGTTTCAGCAGGGAGGTCGACACTTGTCGCGGAGTCCTTCGTGGTTTGAGCAGACACTTGCGGTACGAGTGTACCGCGGGCCTAGAGCATCGCCTTGCGTTTGCGGAGCACCCACTCCGCGGTGAGGCACAGCGTGATCGCCGCCAGGATCGGCCAGCGGTTCCACAGCTCGATCGGGGGGAGCGTCTCGAGAGCGGTGGGGCGCCCGGGGGGGATGATCTCTGCTAAGCGTCCCGACTGGTCGATCGTGACGAACTCGCCGCGCGAGCGCTCGGCGGCCGCTTCGAGCGCGGCGCGGTTCATCTCGGGGCGGGCGTCCTCGCCGAGCGGGGCGACCACCTTGAATTCGGCGGCCGCCGGGTTCTCGCCCGCGTCGACCAGCACGGCCCGGTAGTCGCCCGGCGGCAGGTCGCGGAGCGTGGTCTCGAAGCGTCCGCTCCCGGCGCCGGGCGCCAGCTCGACGCGGCGTTCGGCGCGTCCCTCGGCCTGGAGCACGACGGTCGGCCCCCCTTCGCGGCTGGCGCCGGGCCGCTCGTCGCGTAGCCGCAGCCGGACCGCTTCGCCCGGCTCGTAGACCGGCTTGGTGGCGGCCAGCTCGAGCGTGGCGGAGGCCTCGCTCCGTTTGTTCCTCGCCAGCGAGCGGATCGTCTGCACCCAGTAGCGCGCAAAGAAGACGTCGCCCACGCGGTACCGCCATCGGTACGTGCTGTCCATCGCGTGCAGCAACACACGGCCGGCGCCGTAGTAGTGCTCGGCGATCAGCGGCGCGGGCGCCCCCGAGTCGAGCCGCGCCGACGGGTGGGCCGCGAGCACCTGAGCGGCCGGCTTGGGCGGCCCCACGTCGGCCCGCCAGTACAACTCCGGCAGCGCGCGCCACAGCCGCTCGCTCTCGTCCGGCGTGTCGCCCAGCTCCATCGCGGTCGACTGCAGGCCGAGGGGCGTCGGCGTGACCGCGTAGCCGCCGCGCTCGTTGTACCCGCCCGGCTGCGCCTGGTTGATCTGGGTCGGCGCGAGCGCGACGAACGACGACCGGCTGCTGTACGCGGACGGCAGGCTGCGGGGCCCGGCCACGAGCACGAGCCCGCCGCCCCGCTCGCTGACGAACCGCCCCAGCTCGTCCCAGACCGAACGCGGCAGGAGCGTCGGGTCGAGGTCGATCAACACCACGACGTCGTACTCGGCCAGCGCATCGAGGCGGAGCGGCATCCGTGGCAGGGCCGTCAGGTCGGCCTCGGCGTACTGCGGGTCGGCCGATTGCAGGTAGTTGGCGACACGGATCGTCTCGTCGCGCTCCAGCAGGTGCTTCAGGTAGCGGAACTCGTAGTTCGGGTACCCCGCGGCGAGCAACACGCGGACGACTTCGTCGCGGACCGTGAGCGTGTGCGAGAGCTCGCTCGGCTGGGCCACCCGGTCCGCGGCGCCGGGCTCGGGCGTCGCCCGGAGGGTGTAGCGATACGTGCCCTCTTCGGTCGGGCGGTCAACCAGCCGCACCGGCGTGGTCGCGTCGGCGGAGCCGGGCGTGATCGTCTCGGAAGCGACCGGCTCGCTCCGCCCGGAGCGGAACAGCTCGACGCGGATCGGCTTGCCGGCGAGTTCTTGCGTGGAGAGCGTCGCGGTGAACGCGACCAGGTCGTTGACGAACGCCGTGTCGTCGGCGGCCAGGTCGGCCAGGCGCGCCGCGGGGGGCGGCCGGTCGTCGCCCACGCCGACCACGTACAGCGGGGCGCCGGCCCGGCGGGCCGCGTCGGCCGCGTCGGCGAGAGAGCGACCGGCGGTGACCTGCCCGTCGGAAATGACCAGCACGCCCTGCAGCGGCGCGGCGGGCGTGGCGTCGAGTTGCCCGGCGATCGCGTCGCCGAGCCGCGTTGCGGTGCGGTCGCGCTCGCCGTCGGCGCCCGGCGCCGGCTCGGCCGCCCCGCCGCTGTCGGAGAGCAGGGCGAGGATCTCGTCTCGGCCCTGGGCGACCCGGTCGGACGCCGCGTCGACCACCGCGAGCTCGAGCGTGTAACCCTCCTGCAGCGACTGGAGCAGGCGGGCGTCGTCGCGCGTCAGCAGCCGCTCGGCGGCCGCGAGGCGTGATTGGGGCGGGCCGTCGTCGCCGACGTCTTCGCGGTCCATGCTCGCGGAGCGGTCCAGCAGGATCGCCAGGCGCGGCTTTCCGTTGCGGCTGCCAGAGAAGACGGCCTCGCTGAGCATCAGCAGGATCAGCGCCACGGTCGTGAGCCGGAGCAACGCGAGCGCGGCCCGATAGAAGTGGCTGGCTGGGGTGGTCTCGTAGCGGTAGCACGCGATCACGGCGGCAACCGCGGCCGCGGCGAACAACGCGGTCACCCACGGCGCCCAGGTCCACTGCGTCTGCAGGCGCCAGACCTCGTCGGTCGCTTGGGCCAAAGGCGTAGCGGCCAGCGTGCAGCTTGTCCCGATCATCCGCTCCCCCTCCCGAACCAGCACGCCATGGCCGGTTCGATCAGGGCGAGGCCGAGCGCCGCGTAGAGCAGCCAGCGGTGCAGCGGGGTGGGCGTAGCGGCCGCGGCGTCGGAACGCGCGTCGCCCACGCTGCGGCGCACGCGGAGCGCGTCGGGCAGCCGGTCGGTGGAAACCGTTTCGGGATCCGACTCGGCCGCGTCGGTGTTGACGGCGACCGCGCCGGTCGGCGCTTCGCCCGCCGGCCCGAACAAGTACACGCCGGCGCGGTCGGTCGTCGTGTAGGTCCATCTCCCCTGGTCGTCGGGCGCGACGCGCCCCGGCTCGGCGTCGGCGGGCGGGACGACGACCACCTCGCTGGTCCCCGGCGAAGCCACACCGGTGATCGCTTGGCCAATGGCGAGCCCCCGGCCGGCGCCTTCGCCTTGGACCAGGTAGCGTGTCAGCTCGCGCACGATCGGGAGAAAGCTGGGCCACGCCGGGAGCGCGGTCCATGCCTGTCCCGTCGTCGGGTCGGTCGAATCGAGCGTCGCGGCGGTGGTGAGCACCGCGACGCGGCCCCGCCCGAGCGGCGCGGTAACGAGCAGCGGGTCGCCGTTCTCCAGCGCGAGCACTACCTCTGCTTGGCCGGGCGCGGGCGTGAACGGGAAATGGCGATAGACCGGCGTGGTGAGCAGCCCCGCGCGTTCCCACCCGCGGAACGGCTGCACGATCGGGTGCTCGTACCCCAGCGGGTCGACCCGGTACGACGGCGCCGCCACCGACGCCGAGAGCCATCCAGGCGCCAGGCCGCCCGCGCCGGCGTTGTCGGCGAGCGCGGCCCCTTGGTCGGCCCGGCCCTCTTCAGCAACGCGGCGGAGCGCCGCGCCTGAGGGCGTGTGAACGCTGAGGGCGTCGGGCGGCGCCTGGCGAGGCGGGGCGAGGGTGTCGTTGTAGCGCGCCGCGTCGACGCGGTCGCCGAGGAACAGCGCGACGCCGCCGCCGGTCGCCACGTAGCGGGTGAGCCGCTCGGCTTCCGACTCGGAGAGTTCCCGAACATTCGAGAGGAACACGCACGCGTAGTCCGTAAGGTCGACCGTCGGCAGGTCGGCGTCGGACACGACGACCGGTTCGTAGACGCCCTCGCCCGTCGGGTCGAGCGCGTCGGCCAGGTAGTCGGCCGCGCCGGGCGCCCCGGCGACGCACAGCACACGGACGCGCGGCGAGAGAGTCATCGCCAGGTTCCGCTGGTCGTCGTCGCGGAGCCGATCGTCCGACGAGCCAGCGATCCGCAGCCCGACCCGCTTCGGCCCCGGCGTAGCGAAGCGGTGCGTGAACCCGACGGCGGCCGGCGAACCGACCGCAAGCCGCACTCTGCGTTGAGCGACCACCGCGTCGTCAACGACCAGCGACACGTTCCGCTCGCCGGGGTCGCCCGCGAAGAGCCGGACTTCCCCCACGAACTCGACCGGCGCGGCGAGGCTCGGCAAACCCTCGGCGACCCCCAGCGAGGTCACGGCGACCGCGTCGAGCGACGAGCCGCCGACGTCGATCACCGACACTTCGGCCGCTTCCGCGACCGAATCGAAGAGCGCAGCGGCTTGGCGTTCCCCGTCTGCGTCGGCGATCGCCGCCCAGGTGTTGGCGCCCAGGTCGCTCAGGAAGATGACCTCTTGCCGATGCCCCGAGGTGGAATCACGGGAAGCCTCGATCAACGACTTGGCGCTCGCCAGAGCGGCGCCCAAGTCACCGACGGCCTGCGTCGGCGCGACCGCCTCGACCGCACGCCGGGCCGCGCCCGAGTCGGACGTCGGCCGGCCGAGCGGCGCGCTCGCCTGGGGGCCCATCACGACGAGCGAGTACGCATCGCCGGCGCGGGCGGCGTCGACGAGGGAACTCGCGACTTGCTTGGCTTTCTCCAGCGCGGTGCGCCCCTCGGCGTCGAGCGACTTCATCGACAACGACGCGTCGATCACCAGCACGCGGTGCGTCGGCGCCCCCGCGCCGAGCAGCCCGCTGTCGAGCAGCGGCTTAGCGGCCGCCAGCGCGAGCAAGATGAGCAACAGCGTGCGGGTGGCCAGCAGGACCCAGTGCTGCAGCCGCAGCTTGCGGGCCTGCTTCTCGAGCGCCGCGCGCAAGAAACGCACCGCCGCCCACGCGGTCTCCCGGTGGGTCTGCCGCATCCACAGGTGGATCAGGATCGGCGCAGCGGCCGCCGCCAACCAGCCAAGCATGGCGAGGTTTGCGAAGCCGAAGGCGAGCGGAACGATTGGCAAAGGCGATCTGGTGGGAGTAAAGCCGGACGCGGATTAATACGGACAGAGCGGATCAGCACGGCCTGTCGGTACTTATCCGCTGAATCAGCGTCCGTCCGCGTCCTCTAACGGCCGAGGCGGCGGTCTTAGCGCAGTCGAGCCTGCCGGTGGTGGAGGTACGCGGTCAGGGCGGCCTCGAGCGGGCGATCGGTGCGCAGCAGCACGTAGTCCGCGCCCTGCGCGCGGCAACCGGCGGCCACCTCGTTGCGGAATTTGTCGAACTCTTCTTTGTACGCCTTGCGGAGCCGCATCGGGTCGACGAGCAACTCGCCGAGCCGCTCGAGGCCCTTGAACAGCGTGGGCTGCTGGAACGGGAACTCCAGCTCCGCCGGGTCGAGCACGTGCATCACGATCACGTCGTGCCGGCGGTGGCGGAAGTGCTTGAGCCCGGCCAGCAGCGGCTCGGGGTCGTCGAACAGGTCGCTGAGGATCATCACCACGCCGCGCCGGCTGAGCCGTTCGGCCAGCTCGTGAAAGATCGGCCCGGCGGAGGTCTTCTCCCGCTCGCCCCCTTTGGCAATCTCGGTGAGGACCGGCGTGAGCTGCGAGGGGCTGCCGCTGGGCTTCAGCAGCGTGCGGACGCGGTCGTCGAACGTGGCGAGGCCGACGGCGTCCTGCTGTTTGAGGATCAGGTACGCCAGCGCCGCCGCGGCGGTTTGCGCGTACTCGAGCTTGGACATCGGCTCGGCCTCTTCGGGCGGATGCCCGAGGCTCCGGCTGGCCTTCTTGGGGCCCGCCGGCGTCTGTCGATCGCTCTGGTAGTTCATGCTCTCCGACACGTCGAGCACGAGGTAGCCGATCAGGTTGGTCTCTTCTTCGAACCGCTTGAGGTAAACCCGGTCGCTCTTGCCGAACGCGCGCCAGTCGACGTACCGCAGGTCGTCGCCCGGCACGTACTCGCGGTGCTCGGCGAACTCGTTCGAGAAGCCTTGGTAGGGCGACCGGTGCAACCCGCTGACGAACCCCTCGACGATCCGCTCCGCCCGCAGGCGCAGCCCCTTGAGCCGCGCGAGGATCGCGGGGTTGAGCAGGCGTTCGGGGGTTTGGGCTGGCATCGCTTAAGGATCACCGCGGAGACGCGGAGGACGCGGAGTGGAGAGTCATTCAACAATACCGCAGCGCTCGTAGGCACAGTCTGAACAAAAGGCTATTCCCTTCACAGCAGGCTGATTGCAATTTGCCCACCTGCATTCTCTGTCGCTCAGGCCTCCGCGGTTACCTATCAAGAACTGTTTTCGAGCATGAAGGTCCTGGGCCGGTGTCCAAGAACACGAATCCTTGACTCGAATCGCGAGGAGTAGTTGCGGCCGAGCCAGCTCGTTGTGATAACTTCGCGGTTCATCAATTTGCCAAAGGCTACTACAGGCCCGACAACGAACTATTGTCTTGCCCTCTTTCAAACGGCGAACTTTCTCGAACGCAGCCGCACAACGCATCCACTCAGACACCCTCACGGCATCAATCAGATTCGAGCATTTGCAAGGCGAAGATGATCTCCGCGACCTCCGCGTCTCCGCGGTGAGACAGTCTGGTCAGGCCGCCGCCTCGGCCGGCGTGTTGTCTAGCAGGCGTTGGACCACGTCGTCCGGCGTGACGCCGTCTGCTTCGGCGTTGAAGTTCGTGACGATCCGGTGCCGCAGCACGGGCTTGGCCGCGGCGCGGAGGTCTTCCATCTCTACGCAGTGCCGCCCGTTCAGCGCCGCGCGGGCCTTCGCGGCTAGCACCAGGAACTGGCTGGCCCGCGGCCCGGCGCCCCAGCTCAGGTAGCGGTCGACGATTTCGCTCGTCTGCTCGCTGCGTACGCGGGTCTGTCGCACCAGGCGGATCGCGTACTGAGCCAGGTGGTCGGCCACCGGCACGCGGCGGACCAGGTCGGCCATGCCGGAGAGGACCTCGCCGTCGAGCTGCGGCGTCAGCTCGGTCTTGATGTCGGCGGTCGTCTGCTTGACGATCGCCAGCTCCTCGGCCTCGGTCGGGTAGTCGACCTTGACCATGAACATGAAGCGGTCGAGCTGCGCCTCGGGGAGCGGGTAGGTGCCTTCCTGCTCGATCGGGTTCTGCGTGGCGAGCACGAAGAACGGCGCGGGCAGCCGGTGCCGCTCGCCGCCGACGGTGACCTGCCGCTCTTGCATCGCTTCGAGCAAAGCGGCCTGGGTCTTCGGCGGCGTGCGGTTGATCTCGTCCGCCAGCACGATGTTCGCGAAGACCGGGCCGGGCAAGAAGCGGAACTCCCGGTGGCCGGTCGCCTTGTCCTCCTGGATCACCTCGGTGCCGGTGATGTCGGCCGGCATCAGGTCGGGCGTGAACTGCACACGGCTGAACTTCAGCGACAACGCGTCGGCCAGCGTGTGGATGAGCAGCGTCTTCGCGAGCCCCGGCACGCCCTCCAGCACGCAGTGGCCGCGCGCGAACAACGCGATCAGCAGCTGCTCGATCACGTCTTGCTGGCCCACGATCACCTTGCCGAGCTCGGCCGTGAGTCGGCGGTACGCGTCGCCGAGTTGCTGGATCGCGTCGAGGTCGGATTCGGGAAGCGTCATCGGCTCGTTTCGGTTGTCAGTGCGACTTGGGGGACTCCGGCGGTGGACTCCGCGAGCGCCGCGGTGGGCCGGGAGTTTAAACGCGCCGCTGTCGGATCGGGTTCCGCCGCAACGGGCGAGAGCAGTCGGAACCGGTCCACGCCGGCGACCAGCAGCCCGGCGGGCGTCGGGCTGATGCTCGCTCCGGCGGCGCCCAGCGGTCGCAGGTCGATCGGCGAACGCGTCAGCTCGCCGGTCGATGGGTCCAGCGTGTAGAGCGTTTCGCGGGTCGGCCAGAAGAGCTCGCCTTCGTGCAGGGCGGCAACCCCTAGCCCGCGTAAACCGGACCGACGGCTCTGAGGCCACACGAACCGGGCCTCGCCGGTCAGCGAGTCGTAGGCCGCGACCTGGCGGCCCGCAACGACCACCGACTGGCGACCGTCCCCGGCCGACGAGAGCCCTACGATAGCGGCCCCGGGGTCGCTCCGCGTCACGGTCCACACCGGTCGCCCCGTGCCGGCGTCGTACGCGATGACCGAGTCGGAGTCCGCGGGGGCGACGATCACCCGGTCCCCGGCTAGCCACGGCCGCGGCGTGGCGGCGGCCTGTTGATCGGCGACCCGCCGCGGGTAGCAAGCGAGCCACCGCAGCCCGCCCGACGCCGCGTCGAGCGCGGCCAACGCTCCGGAGTTGGTCGACACGTACAGCGTGTCGCCAGCCAGCAGGATTGGCCCCGGCGCGGTCTCGAGATCGCCCTGCTGGCTCGCTTCGCCCGATCCGATCGGCGTCCGCCAGAGGGCGCGGCCGGTGTGCGAATCGTAGCAGGCCGCCTCGAAGTCGGTCCGCAGACTGGATCGGACGAGGACCACGTAGAGGCGGTCGCCGCGGACCTCCGGCGGCCCCGCCAGGGACAGCGCCGCTTCGTCGGTCAGGTCGGGCCCGCCGGCCGGCGCCGGCGGCTTCACCTCGACGACAATCCGGGCCTCGTCGTCGAGGTCCAGGCCGATCAGCCGGCTTGACTCGGCCTGCGGCGCTCGGCCGCGTCGGTCGAGGAAGGTTTGCTTTGTGATCCGTGCGTAGAGCACCCCGTCGTGCAGGCTCAGGCCGGGCTCGACACGCTCCCGCGACGACTGCGCTAGCCTTCGGGCGGCGCCGCGCTGCGGCAATTGGATCACCCGGCCGTTAACAATCAGCCGGCCACCGCCGAACACGTTGATCTGCGCCGGCGCGAGCCGCCGGCCCTGGGCGAGGTCGCCGAGACCGGGCTGGTCGTTCTCCTCAGGAGGCGCCGTTTCGAGGCCGGGGACCTCGACGCTGCTCGTTCCCCCGCCAGCCAAGTCGACCCGCATCAACGCCCCGTCGGCCACGTAGTACCCGTACCGCTCCGTGGCGACGAACTGTGTGTCCGGCACAGGCGAGGCGGGCGTCTGGGCCCGCAGGGCCGCTGGCCAGCCCCCTCGGATGATGATCTGCTGCCGCAGCGCCTGGTTGCGGGCGACGGCGGCTGCCTCGGGCGCCGGCTCGGGGAGCTCGGCGGCCGCGTCCCATGCCCAGTGCAGCCTCTGGCTGGCCGTCGCCCCCATGGAAGTCGCCTTGAGCTCGCTCTGTGCTAGCGTGCGGAGGGCCGGCGCGAGCGGCTGGCGGCGGCCGGCGAGCCGGCCTTCGGCCTCGGGCGCGAGGGCTTCGAGCAGCAGGGTCTCGGCCTCCGCCCTCGCTGGGTCCCCTTCGCGGATCGCGACCAACGCCAGCCGGGCGATCGCGTCGGCGACCAGGGCAGAAGCTTCGTCCCCCGAGGGGGACACGGTGGGCAACCCCCGCGGCCGCTCGGCCTCGCGCCAAGCAGCAGCGAGCCGCTGCGGATCGACGTCCGGATCGATCTGCGACATCGCCACGCCCGCCGGGCGGCCGTGCGGTCCCCAAGCGAAAGGAGTGAGTCGGTTGTAGGCCCGGCGGGCCGCGCACGTGTCGCCGCGCTCGAGGGCCAGCTCCCCCAGGGCGAGCAGCGCGTCGTGACAGGCGGGGGTGGCGAAGAACTCGCGCACGGCGAGTTCGAGCCGCACCGCGTCGAGCCGGGCGATCGCCTCGTCGACGCGTCGCCGGGCGGTGGCGCCCACGCGCTGCAGGTACGCGTCCCGGCCTTCGGGCGGCAGGTCGGCGAGCAGCTGTTGGCAACGCTGGTGCAGCGGCACAAAACGGCTGTGGCCCTCGAAGGGCGGCGCGGCGCCGCCGGCCGGTGGCTCTTCCTCGGCCGCGGCCAGCTCTTCGCCGTGCTCGGCCTGCAGGGCCTCGACCAGTTCGATCGCGTCGTCCCAGGCCGCATCGGCTACGAGGGCCTCGTACCGCAGCAAAGCACGCCGCAGCTGCGATGACACGCTGGCCGGCTGGAAATCCGGCCCGGCCGATGCGGCCTGCGTCCGCTGCGGGGGGTCCCCCAACCAGCGGGGCTCTCCTATTTCCCCTTGCGCAAGCCCCGTCGACACGATAGCGGCCGCCACGGCGCACGCGGTCAGCGGCAAACAGCGGCGGGTCGGGGGCGGCATCCGTGTCTCGGGCCGGGGGGGCGGGTGGCTCAACTCCAGTCTACCGCCGTGGCGCCCCGCGGGGAAACGAAGCGTCGCCCTACGTCGGCGGGAACCACCAGTACAGCATGAAATAGACCAGCACGCCGGTCACCGACACGTACAGCCAAATCGGAAACGCCCAGCGGACGACGCGGCGGTGCCGCTGGCGGAAATCCGTCGACGGGGTCGCCGCGCCGGCCTCGCCCGAGACCGATCCGGCGGCCCGCGGCTGAGCGAGGGCGCGCGTCCCGAGCCAAGCCGCCCAGAGCGCCAGGAAGGGCACCGTCATCGCCAGCAGCACGTGGCTCGCGAGCAACGCGTAGTAGAAGTAGCGAACCGGGCCGGGGTGCGTGAACTTCACGGTCAGGTTGATCGCGAAGTGGTAGTAGAGGTAGCAGCCGAGGAACGCGGCCGACACCACGAGCGCGGCGACCATCGCGTTGCGGTGCGCGACCTCATTGCGGCGGCGGATCAGCACGTAACCGATCACCAACAGGACGGTCGCCAGGGTGTTGAGCGCCGCATTGACGTGGACGATCGGATGAGCAGCAAGCATCAACATACAGGCAGCGCAATAAAGAGATCCGAACCCGAATTAGTACGACCCGAACGCGAAGCCATCAGCACGCAAGAATGGCTTCTCGGGCTCCACCCACTACCGTGACTCCGCTCCGCCGGGTTCCCCCCACGTCCCGCTTCCCGCGTCCCTCACCCCTTCCGCCCCGCAACCCACCAACTGGCGCCAAGCATCGCCGCGGCGAACGCGGCCGTGACGGCCCAGCAGATCGGCTCGGCGGGCAAACCGCTGGTGTCGCCCGCTTCCAGTCGCCACCGCAAGGCCGCGACACCGTAGGTCAGCGGGTTGGCGGCGACCACGCCGCCGAGCCAGCCCTCGGCGCCCCGCCGAAAGAAAGCGCCTGACAACAGCCACATCGGCAGCAGGAACACGCTCATGATGGCGTGGAAACCCTGCGTCGAGTCCATCCGCCACGCGATCACGAATCCCAAACCGGTCAGCGCCACGGCCACCAGCGCCATCGCCGTGAGGACCAGCACCGCGTCGACCGGGCCGCTCAGCGTCGCGGCGCCGGTCGCCAACCCGAGCGCCAGAAAGAGCACGCCCTGGAGCATCGCGATCGCCGCGCCCCCCAAGACCTTGCCCAGCGCGATCGCGAACCGAGGAGTCGGCGCCACCAGCACGCCTTGCAGGAAGCCCTCGTTGCGGTCTTCGATCACGCTGATCGTCGCGAAGATGGCGGTGAACAGCAGGATCATCACCAGCGTGCCGGGGAAGAAGTGGGCGTACCCCAGCTCGTTCTGCTTGAGCCCCTCGCTGAAGAGCAGCCAGAACAACACCGGCTGCACCAGCCCGCCGATCACCCGGTTGCGTTGCCGGAAGAACCGAACCAACTCGCGCCAAGCCAGAGCGAGTACGGCGCCCGTGGGCGGGGCGTGGTTGGCTGGGCTGGGCATCGCGGCAGGGGTGAGTTGTTTGTGTTCGGCGCGGGGCGCCGCCGGGCGTCAGTCGAAGCGTTCGCCCGTGCGGGCGACGAACACGTCTTCCAGCGTGGGCCGGCCGATCGAGAGCTCGTCGATCTGGTCGCGGAACCGGCTGTACAGCCGCGCGGCGAGGTCGGCCCCGGTCGACCCGTTCGATTCGACCCTGACCGCCGCGTCGAGCGGCGTGGCCGCGAGCCCCAGCTCGGCGCCGATGGCCTCGGCCAAGGCGGCCGGCCGGTCGGTGCGGAGGGTGATCGTGTCGCCGCCGACGGCCGACTGCAACGCGGCGGGTGTGTCGAGCGCGGCGAGGCGGCCCTCGTGCAGGATCGCCAAGCGGTCGGCGCGCTCCGCTTCTTCGAGCAGGTGCGTGGTCGCCACGACCGTGACCCCCTCGGCTCGCGCCGCCGCGAGCGAGCGCCACAGCTCGGCGCGGGCGGACGGGTCGAGGCCGGTCGAGGGCTCGTCGAGCAACAGCACCTGCGGCCGCGGCATCAGGCACTTCGCCAGCTCGACCCGGCGTTGCAGGCCGCCGGAGAGTTGCTCCACGAAATCGCGTCGGCGGTCCGTCAAGCCGAACCGCTCGAGCCCCTCGTCGACACGCTGTCGCAGCGTGGCGCCGCGGAGGCCGTACAACCGCCCGTGGCAGTACAGGTTCTCATCGACGCGCAGTTTCTTGTCGAGGCTCGGCGACTGGAACACCACGCCCAACAACGCGCGGACGGCGGCCGGGTCTTTCTTGAGCTCCCGCCCGCCGACCCAGATCGCCCCCGACTCGAGCGGCATCAGGGTCGACAACAAGCGGAAGAGGGTGGTCTTGCCGCTGCCGTTGGGGCCGAGCAACGCGAAGACCTCGCCCTCTTGGACCTCGAAAGACACGCCGCGTAGCGCTTCGCGCTCGGCGTATCGGTGGCGGACGTCGTGGATCGTGATCGCGGCGGGCATGCTCGGCTGGGCGGGGGGCGGCTCCGGCTTGCGTGAGAGTCGGCGCGAGCGGTCAAACGCCGCAGAGCCACAGCGCGATGATCCAGACCGGCACGTACAGCAAGCTCACCCGCATCAGCCGACGCGCGGTCCGGCGGTTGCGATCCGCCAAGAAGTACGCCGAAGCGGCCAGCATCGCGGCGCCGGCCACCGCCACCGTGAGGGCGTAAGCGAACGCGTGTGGCGTCTGGGTGTAGAAGGCCGGCGCGATGCTCACCGGCAGCAGCACCGCCGAACCGACCACCGCCTGCACGCCGGCCCACCAACCGGACGGGTCGAGGTTGGTCGACATCCGGTAGCCGGCCAGGTCGTAGTCGTCTCGGCAGAGCCACGCGATCGCCATGAAGTGCGGGAACTGCCACACGTACATGATCGCCACGAGCGACAACGCGATCGGGTCGCCCAGCGAGCCGCCGCCGGCGGTCCAGCCGATCCACAGCGGCGTGGCGCCGCTGACCGCTCCGACGGCCGTGTTGAGCCAGGTGCGGGTCTTGAGCGGCGTGTAGATCGCCACGTAGACGACCCACGTGCCCAGCGCCACCGCGGCCGGCGCGACGCCGCCGGTCGTCCACAGCATCGACACGCCCACGGCCAGCGTCACCAGGCCGAACCAGAGGGCCTCCTCCGGCGCCAGCCGCCCCGAGGGCAGCGGCCGGCCCTGCGTGCGTGGCATGACGGCGTCGCGCTCGCGTTCGATCCACTGGTTGATCGCGTTGGCGCTGCCCGCGACCAAGCTCGCGCCGACCGCCACCCCCAGCAGCAGGGCCGCCGACCAGCGAGAGCCCGGCGCGCCGTAGCCGGTCGCCACGTGCAGCGTGATGGCGATCGCGACGAGTTCGAGCGCCACGATCCGCGGCTTGGTCAGCTCGAGGTAGTCGCCGAGCTTGGCGAGAACGCCGCGTCGATCGACCGGGGCGGTCAAGGCGCCGGCTCCTGGATTCATTCGTTCGCTCTAGTGCGTAGAGCCTGGCGGCTCGTGGAGAAATTGAGACTCTTTTGGCTGGGCTGTCGCCCCGGTCGCTTCGCCGAGCGAGCGGCGCCGGGAAGCCGCGAGGACGGCCCACGCGGTCACGAGCGCCAGCAGCAGCGCGCCGTTGGCGGTGTGGGCGGTGACGGTGAGCGTCTCGCCCCAGCCGCCGGCCGTCGACGGACCGATCGTACCTGGACCGATCGCCGCCTCCCAGCCGGCAGCGACCAAACCGTCGCCATCGACCGCCTGCTGGGCCCACCCGGGCAAGCGGTACTTGGCCACCCAGGCGCCGACGCCGAGCAGCAGTTGCACAACCACGCACAGCCCACCGGCGGCGGCCAGCAAACGCTCCGCTCGCGGCGCAGGGCGGCGCCAAGCAGCAAGAAGCATCGCGGCGACCGCCGCGGTCACGATCCCCGCCTGCCACAAGTGCGCTTGCACGTGCTGGGCGAACGTCCAAAACGATCCGTCCTCGGGCACGTGCCGCAGGGCGGCGCCGAGCGTGACCTGGACCCAGACCAGCGCCGGCATCAGCCACGGCATCCCGCCCGCCAGGGCCGGCTCGCCCGGCGCGGGCCGCCGCGTCGCGGCGACGAGCGCCGCCGTGTAGGCGAAAAAAACCGGCCCGATCGACCCGTGCAGCATGGCCAGCAGGCGCTCGTTGAGGATGACCCGCAGGCCCCCCAGCACGCCCTGCCCGATCACTAGCACCAGCGCCCCGGCGGTCATCCACCGCAGCCACGAGCGCGGCTCGCTTCGCCAAGCGACCGCCACCGCCGCGATCGTGATCAGCCCCACGCCCGACGCGAACAACCGGTGGCCGTGCTCGACGAACAGGTCCCAAGGCCCGAAGAACCAGGTGCTCCACGGGTAGAGGAACAGGTTGTAGCCGTACGTGCCGGGCCAATCGGGCACGGCCATGCCGGCGTCGGTCGTCGTGATCAGGCCGCCGATCCAAACCAGCGGCCACGTCGCGCAGCACAGGAACCACGCCCAAGCGTGCAGCCATCGCGAACGGTCGGTGGTGGCTTGGGGCGAAGGCACGGCTAGAGGGGCCTCGACCGGTTGGAGGCGCTCGCTGAACGGGATGGGCCGTCGCCCTTGTGCGGACTGCGGGTGGCCATCAGCGACTGGGCGTAGGCCGTGATGGCCGCGATCTCTCGGTCGGTCAGCGGCCCGGCTTCGCCGGGCCTGAGGGCGCCGACGGCGGGCATCGGCGTACCGGCCACGCCTTGGTGGACGCGCCGATAGAGCGACTCGTGATCCGCTCCGCCGTGCGGAGTTTCCGCGGTCAGCTCGCGCGGCCGCGACGCTCGGACCGGCAGGTCGTTGCGAGAGAGCTCCGCGAAGCGGCCGGACCGGCGGCCGGCCAACCGCGCGGCGTTCCAGAGGTCGTAGTCCGGCGGCTCGCCGGCCTGCGCCGCTGCGCCGCCCTGCCCTTCCGGGCCGTGGCACTTGTAGCAACCGGCCCGCTCGCTGTGGTAGAGCTCGCGTCCGAGGGCGACCGCGTCTGCCGACGGCGCCGGGGGCGCCGGCAGCGAGTTCTGAGCCGCGTCGGCCCAGGCGTCGACAATCGGCCCTATCCATCCGGCGAAGAGCTCGTCCCGCAGGGCGTCGTCGACGACCAGCGGCTGGCCGGGGGCCCATTCGTCAGCAACGAACTCCTGCAGCACACGCTCCGCTTCGCCGCGGACGGCCAAGTACACGACGTACTGCCGGAGCGTCTCACGCTCGTCGTCGGTCAACAAAGCGAACGAGGGCATCGCGGTCCCCGGCACGCCGCGGAGGAGCACTTGGTGCAAATCGTCGGCGGTGGGCTTCGCGTCGCGGTAGGTGCTCTTCCACTTGAAAACACCGTAGCGGAAGTCCCGCGGGTACGGCGCCTGGTACAGCGCCGTCGGCCCGCGGCCATCGCCGGAGACCCCGTGGCACCGCGCGCAGTGGCGGCGGTACAGGCCGTGAGTCACGCCGGGCGTGTGGCTCTCGACGCGCCCCGCGGCTTGCTCCAAGCGGCCCGCGTCGAGCAGCTCCGCCAGCCGCGGCAGACGCTCCGGCAAGCGCGGTGCGTCCGGCGTGCCGAACCATTCGACGAGCACCCCTTCGATCGAGCCAACCTGCTCCGCGCTCAGCCCGAGCGAAGCCGCCGACGTAATATTCGGCTCGAACTCGACTTCGGAACTCTGACAGCCGGCCAGCGCAGCCGCGAGCGCCGCGAGCGGCAGCGCAGCGATCCGGGATACACGGGACAAAACAGTCCGAGGGCGCGGGCGGGGATGGCGAGCGGAGGGCTTCGGGCAGACGCCCTATCTTATCGGACCGCCCACCCGCCAGAAGCCGTAACACCGCGGCGCGGTGTGCGGCGTTTTAGCGCAGTCCCTCGGCTTAGCGCAGTCCCTCGGCGGCGACCGCGATCTCGCCCAAGTCCGCCGCGCCGCTCTCGGGGACCTCGACGAGGACCTCGCCGCGGGCGTCGGTCTGGCCGTCGGCGACCCGAAGGCCCACCATCGGCGCCCCCTCGCGCCAGAACCGCAGCCTCCACGATCCGGCCGGCAGCTCGGGCAGTTCGAACGCGCCGTCAGCGTCGGTCACCGCCGCCCACGGGTCGTCCCGCACCAGGAGCCACCCCTGCATGAAGCGGTGCACGTTGCAGCTGACCGACACGGGCCGGCGCTCGGGCCGCTCGAGCGGAACCCGCCGCCGCCCGTCGGGCGCGACCACCACGTTCACCGGGCCGTTGCGGGCCATCGCGATGCTCACGTTGTGCATCGTCGGGTCGTCGTTCGCCAGCACGAGCGGCTGACCCACCCGGGCGATCAGCACCCGGGGTCGGAATGCGCAGTCGCGGTTCGTGAGGACGGCCGGTTCGGCGGGCGCCGCCGCGCGGTCGGGGAGCGGCGGCTCGCCGCGGCGCGGCTCGACCGACACCACCGCGTTGGCCAACCCGCCCTCTTCGCCCACCACCACCGACTCGTCGACCGGCGCGGCGCGCTGGCAGCAGGCGTCGCGGCCGGGCTCCAGCGGCGAGGGGGTTGGCGCGTCGCCGTCGACGACCAAGCGGCCGACGACGACCCCGGCGGGGCACGCTCCGACCGGCAGCAGCAACACCGCGAGCGCGGCCCGCGCCGGCCGCACGAATCGATTCGCCTTTGGGATTTGCATTCTCCCACCCTGCCACGACGCGTACCGTCGCACAACCAGTTGCGATAGAATGCCGCACCTGCCCTCACCCTCAGCGAGCTGAAGCGGATGTCCGACAAAATGAAAGTCCTCGTCGTCGGCGGCGGCGGGCGCGAGCACGCGCTCGCCTGGCGGCTCGCGCAGAGCCCCCGCGCCGAGGTCGTTTTCTGCGCGCCGGGCAACGCCGGCACGGCGGGCGAGACCTCGCTGCCGATCGAGAACGTCGACCTACCCGCGTCGGACACCGAGCGGCTGGTCGCCTTCGCGCGGGACAACGCGATCGGGCTGACGGTCGTCGGCCCCGAGGCGCCGCTCGTGGCGGGGCTGGTCGACGCGCTGCAGGACGCCGGGCTGCGGGCGTTCGGCCCGAGCAAGGCAGCCGCCGAGCTGGAAGGCTCGAAGGTCTTCTGCAAAGAGCTGCTGCGCCACGGCGACATCCCTACCGGCGAGTTCCACGTGTTCCGCGCCGCCGAGGAAGCGATCCTCTTCCTCAACGAGCGCGAGAGCCAGCCGCTTGTCGTCAAGGCCGACGGGCTCGCCGCCGGCAAGGGGGTGGTCGTCTGCGACGACCGGGAACAAGCGGTCGAGGCGGTCCAGCGGATCGCCGGCGCGAAGGAGTTCGGCGCGGCGGGCGATCGGCTGCTGATCGAGGAGCGGCTGCACGGCGAGGAAGCCTCGATCCTGGCCATCACCGACGGCCGATCGATCGTCACCCTGCCCGCCGCGCAAGACCACAAGCCCGCTTACGACGGCGACCGCGGCCCCAACACCGGCGGGATGGGCGCGTACTGCCCGACGCCGCTGGTCGACGACGCGCTGATGCGGCGCATCGAGGAAGAGATCCTCGTGCCGACCGTGCACCACATGAAGCGCAAGCGGCGCCCCTTCTGCGGCGTGCTGTACGCGGGCCTGATGCTCACCAAGGGGGGCCCGAAGGTGCTCGAGTACAACGTGCGGCTGGGCGACCCCGAATGCCAGCCGGTGCTGATGCGGCTCAAGAGCGACTTGCTGACGCTCCTGGAGTGCGCGGCCGATGGCCGGCTCGACGAGGCGCCCCCGTTAACTTGGGACCCCCGGCCGGCGGTTTGTGTCGTGATGGCGAGCGAGGGCTACCCGGGCCCCTACGAGAAGGGCTTCACGATCACCGGCCTCGACAAAGCGGCCGACACGCCCAACACGAAGGTCTTCCACGCGGGCACCGCCAGCATCAACGGCGACATCGTCAACGTGGGCGGCCGCGTGCTCGGCGTGACCGCCCTGGGCGACACGGTGCCCGCCGCGAAGCTGGCCGCGTACACCGCCGTGAAGGCGATCCGCTGGCGCGGCGCGTGGTGCCGCAAGGACATCGCGGACAAGGCGATCCGCGTGCGTTGAGGAAACGCAGCATGTTAAACTAGCGAGAGGGAGACACAGCATGCTGGAACTGACGCCCGATCAACAGCGCTTCGTCGAGTCGGAGGTCGCCGCGGGCGGGTTCTCTGACGCCAGCGCCGTGGTGCAGGCCGCGGTCGAGCTGTACAGGCGAGCCAAACCCGCGTCCGCAGACCGCTACCAAGAGACCGTGCTAGAGCTGCACGCCGCGATTCCCGATATCGAAGCGGCCCGGGGGCGGCCCATCGGCGAAGTCTACACGGCTATCGCCGACAAGCTGCACGTGGTGGGCTGAGAACCGTTCCGTCGAACACGCGGAGCGATGGCTGAGTGGATTCTCACAGGCAATCGGCGATTTGGCGTCGACGCATGCGAGCCAGCCATTGGCCCGGGAGAACGCAGACTTCCCCTTCGAACTCCGCGAACTACGGTTCGGCCTCGGCGCTCGCCCGACGCATCGAGCCCTGTTCGTCGTTCGCCCCGAATGCGTGTATGTCGTCATGATCCGCAGCCTGGTGCAAGACGATATCACCTGGGAGGATGTAATCGCGTGACGCTCGCCTGTTCCCTGTCGCTATCTCGTTGATAGCCGGCATGGACGAATCGCACTGGTTTCCAGACTAGCGTTGCTTCAAGTCCCGCATCCCCGCTCTATGTCCGACCACCCAATCCACGCGCTGCGGCGCAGCTACGAGTCGGCCGCCCTGCGGGAGTCCGAGGCTGGCGACGACCCTATTGCGCTGTTCGACCATTGGTTCAAAGAAGCGGCCCAGGCGTCGCCGGGCGAGTGGCTGGAGGTCAACGCGATGACGCTCGCCACCGCGTCGGCCGACGGCGAGGTCACTGCCCGGGTCGTGCTGCTCAAGGGCTTCTCCGCCGACGGCTTTTGCTTCTACACCAACTACAAGTCGCACAAGGGCCAGCAGCTGGCGGCCAACCCGCAAGCGGCGCTGGTCTTCTTCTGGCCGCACGTGGAGCGGCAGGTGCGCGTGTCGGGCCCCGTGCGGCGACTGGCGCGGGAGGATGCGGCCGCTTACTTCGCCACCCGGCCGAGGGCGAGCCAGCTCGGCGCGGCGGCCTCGGACCAGTCGAGCGTGATCGCCAGCCGCGAAGCGCTCGCCGAGCGGTTCCGCGAGGTCGACTCCCGGCACGCCGGTAAGGAGATCCCGATGCCCCCCGACTGGGGCGGCTACGCCGTGCGGCCGCAAGCGATCGAGTTCTGGCAGGGCCGCCCCGGGCGGCTGCACGACCGGCTCCGGTACGTGCGGACCGCCGACGGCTGGGACCGCACGCGGTTGTGCCCGTAGACTAGTCGGCCTCCCGCCCCCCCTGCCCTCCCGACCGCCCCGCTGGCGCTATGCCGCTCGTTTCGCTCGAAAACCTCTCGATCGCCTTCCGCGGCCCGCCGCTGCTCGACGACGTGTCGGCCGTCATCGAGCCCGGCCAAAAAATCGGCCTGCTCGGCCGCAACGGCGCCGGCAAGAGCACGCTCATGCGGATCGTCGCCGGCGTGCAAGCGCCCGACTCGGGTTGCTGCGTGTTGGCCGCGGGCGCGAGCGTCGCGCGGCTCGAGCAAGAGGTGCCCGGCGAGGTCGCCGGCGAAACGGTCGAGGGGGTCATCCGCTCCGGCTGGACCTCCAGCGACGAGCACGACGATTGGCGCTACGAGAGAGAGCGCGACAAGCTGTTGGAGGCCACGCGGCTCGACCCGGCGGCCCGGTTCGCCGAGCTGTCGGCCGGGCTGAAGCGCCGCACGCTGCTCGCCCGTGCGGTCGTCGGCGGGCCGGACCTGCTGCTGCTCGACGAGCCGACGAACCACCTCGACCTGCCGGCGATCCAGTGGCTCGAGACCTTCCTCAGCGGCTGGCCCGGCGCGCTGCTGTTCGTGACCCACGACCGGGAGTTCCTCCGCCGCGTCGCGACCCGCATCATCGAGATCGAGCGCGGGCGGCTCTTCGACTGGTCCTGCGACTACGACACGTTCCTCGAGCGCAAGGAGCAGTTCCTCCAGGCCGAGGAAAAGCAGGACGCGCTGTTCGACAAGCGCCTGGCCGAAGAAGAGAAGTGGATCCGCCAGGGGATCAAGGCCCGCCGCACGCGGAACGAGGGCCGCGTGCGGGCCCTCAAGACGATGCGCGACGAGCGCGCCAGCCGCCGCGATCGGGAGGGCAAGGCGAAGCTCGCTATCCAAGAGGCCGACCGCAGCGGCGCGCTGGTCGCCCGCGCTACGGGGGCCTCGTTCCGCTACCCCGGCGCAGCCGAGCCCGCGTTCGAGGGGCTCACCACCACGCTCATGCGGGGCGACAAGGTCGGGATCATCGGCCCCAACGGCGCCGGCAAGACCACCCTGCTGCGGGTGCTGCTCGGCGAGCTGCCGCCGACCGAAGGCTCGGTCCGGCTTGGGACAAACCTCGAGATCGCTTACTTCGACCAGCTCCGCGGCCAGCTGGCCGACGAACAGACGGCAGAGCAAGCGGTCGCCGACGGCTACGACACGGTCCAGGTCGCCGGCTCCACGCGGCACGTGATCGGCTACCTGCGCGACTTCCTCTTCACCCCCGACCGCGCCCGCACGCCGATCGCGCGGCTCTCCGGCGGCGAGCGGAACCGGTTGCTGTTGGCCAAGCTGTTCGCGAAGCCGGCGAACCTGATCGTGCTCGACGAGCCGACCAACGACCTCGACTCCGAAACGCTCGAGCTGCTCGAAGAGCGACTCATCGAATTCGACGGCACGCTGCTGATCGTCAGCCACGACCGGGCGTTCCTCAACAACGTGGTCACGAGCACGCTGGTCTTCGAACCCACCGGCGTGAAGGAGTACGACGGCGGCTACGACGACTGGGTCCGCCAACGCGGCAGGCGCGCCACCGGCGACAGCGCGGCGCCGGCGGCCCCCCCCGCTGCGGCGCCGCCGAAGGGGAAGCCGGAGCCGGCTCGCAAGCTGGCCTACAAGGAGAAGCGGGAGCTCGAGTCGCTGCCACGGGAGATCGAGCGGTTGGAGAGCGAGCTGGAGGGGCTGCACGCGAAGATGGCCGACGGCGATTTCTACCAGCGTCCGCCGGCCGAGATCGCCGCCGCGCAGAACGACGCTACCGACCTGCAAGACCGCCTCGAGGCGGCCTACGCCCGATGGGAAGAACTCGAGTTGCTTGCCGGCTGACGCGCGTCGAAGCGGACTCGGCCGAAGCAGCCGGCCCCGGGAACGCTCACCTCAGTCGAAGAAGCCCAGCACCAGCGCCCCCACCGCGCGCGGCGGGCAGCGGTACGTCTCGCGCCCCAGGTCGCTGGCCGCTTCTCGCAGGGCCGCGCGGGTGAGCGACGCGGCCCGTGCCGTGGCGGCGCGGGTCGGCTGGTCGAGGTCGAGTTGCTCAAGAATCGCTAGCAGCACGCTGAGGTCGTGCTCGTCGCCGAGCGTTTGGCCGAGCGTGTCGAAGGGTTGGTAGTACGCCGGCGCGGCCGGGTGCATCGCCATGAACAACCGCGCGTGGTAGCCGTGGTACTTGGCTTGCTTGCGCCAATCGTGCCAAGGCTCGGCGGGCCCTTCCGTGCGGCAACGGACCAGCGCGCGGCGCCCGTCGCCGTACACGCGCCGCGCCCCCTCGGCCACGGCTCGCTTCGGCCGAGAGACCTCCCACTTGCCGACCCGCTCGCGGATCTCCGCCAACCGGGCCGCCGATTCGGACAGTGCCGCGGCGATCTCGGCCGCCGGGGCGTCGCCGGCGCTGCGCTGGAGTAACTTCCTCGTGGCGCGGACGGCCTGCCGGGTGACGCCCTGCTGAGCGTCTTCGAGCTTGCGGCACGTGTCGCACAGCACCCGCGCGTCGCGGAAGTGAGCGAGCCCCGCCGCCGCGTCGCGCGCGGCGGCGTTCTCGCGGCGGTAGGTGGCCTCGAAGCCGGGGCGGAACAAGCGAACGAGCGCGCGCAGCCGCTTGCAAGCCTTGCGCACCTCGTGCACCGCGCGGTCGGCCCCTTCGGCGTCCGAGGGCCCGACGGACCGCGCCAGCGCGATCGCCTCGTCGAGCGTCTCCGCGGCGATGCGCCGCAGCTCGCCCGCGGGCCGCTCGCCTGGATCAAAGGTGTAGGTCATCGGCAAACGCGCGCCCGGAGAGGTGTGCCCGACAGCGTAACCTATCCCGCCGGCGGTTCTCTACGGGCGACGCCGCGGGGTAGACTGCTATCCCGATGGCCTGTCCACAAACCCACCGGCGAGGACCGACGATGACCGACTTCGACCGCCGACGATTCATCGGCGCCTCGGCAGCGATGGGGGCGGGCGCCTGGGCCGCCTCGGCCGAGGGCAAGCCCACCGCCGCGGCGAGCCGGCCGTCCGGCCCTACCGCCGAGCCGTCGGGCGCCGCCGACGCGCCCCCGCCCCCGCCGGTGGTCGACCTCGGCAAGACCGGCATCCGCACCAGCCGCCTGGCCCAAGGCACGGGCGTCCACGGCGGCAACCGCCAGTCGGACCAAACCCGCATGGGGTTCGCCGACTTGGTGGGTCTGTTCCAGCACGCGTACGACCGGGGCGTGCGGTTCTTTGACCTGGCGGACCTGTACGGCACGCACGTCTACTTCCGCGAGGCGCTGCGGTCGATCCCGCGCGACGAGGTGGCGATCCTCACCAAAGTCTGGTGGCCCTACGACGGCCCGCGCAGCGAGACCGGCGTGCCCCACCGCGCCCAGGACGTCCGCAGCACGCTCGAGCGGTTCTGCCACGAGCTGACCACCGACCACCTCGACGTGGTGCTGCTGCACTGCCTCACCGACGCGCGCTGGCCGGACAAGATGGAGCCGTACATGCAGGCGCTCGACGAGGCGAAGCAGAAGGGTCAGGTGCGCGCGGTGGGCTGCTCGTGCCACGACCTGGGGGCGTTGAAAACGGCGGCGGTCACCCCTTGGGTCGACGTGATCCTGTCGCGCACCAATCCCGAGGGCGTGAAGATGGACGGCCCGCCCGCCGAAGTCGAGGCCGTGCTGCGGCAGGCGAAAGCCAACGGCAAGGCGATCATCGGCATGAAGATCTTCGGCGAGGGCGCCTTGGCCGACAGCCGCGAGCGCTGCATGGCTTACGCCCAGGCGCACGACTTCCTCGACGCGATGACCATCGGCTTCGAGAAGCCCGAGCAGATCGACGACGTGCTGCGGCTCATGGCGAAGCACCCCGCGGCCGCTGCGTGAATTGCGCGTCGGCGGCGCGATCAGTCGAAGTGCTCGTCCGCCGGGTCGAACGCCGGGACCGGCACGTTGAGCACGCGCAGCGGCCGCGATCGGTCCGCCGGGTACGCGCGGTGGCGGCAACCCGGCTTGATCATCACCGCGACGCCCGGCGCCAGCGGGAAGGTGTCGCCGTCCAGTTCGATCCGACCCTCGCCCTCCAGCACGTAGTACATCTCGGTGAGCCGCCGGTGGTAGTGCGTGCGTGAATCGGCCGTGATTTCCACCACGTGCATCGACGCGGTCTGCTCCGGCTCGTCGACGAAGGCGCGCCGCGCCGTGCCGCAGGGGCACGCGGCCGGCGGGAGGTCCGCCAGCCGCGTGAGCCGGTACCGCGCGGTGTCGTTCATCCTCTTCCCATCGGGTTTGGCGCCGCGGTCACTCCGGCTCGCCGCGGCGGAGCATCCGCAGCAGCTGGCGGGGGCGTATCTCGATCTCGACCGACGGGCCCCGCTCGCCGTCGGCCCGGTAGGCGAGGGTCTCGTCCGGGTCGCGGCCCCACTCGACCAGCTCGGTCACGGCCCACCGCGCCCGCGTGCCGGCCGCGTCGGTCGCGTTGAGCGTCTCGTGGACGAGGCCGCCCGGCGCCTGGGTCGTGTACACGCCGAGGGTCTCGGACCGCGCGCCGCTCGTCTGCTCGATCGTCTCGGTGGTTTGCCACGACTCGACCAGCGACTCCCCCATTAGCAGCGGTTGCCCGCGACGCACCACCGCGTACACCCGGAGTGTGGCCGGCGAGTCGTCGACGATCGACTGCTGCTCGCGCCGCAGCACGAGGGGGGGCCCGTCGAGGCTGGTATAGAGGGTCTCGACCTCGAGGCCAGCGGGCGTGTGTTGTTCCAGCTCCCACGCCTGGCTGGGCACGGCCACGCCGCCGAGGCTGATCGACGTGCGGTCCCCGCGTGTCACCTTGAGCGGGCCCGCGTCGGCCCCCAAGTCGTTCCACAACGAGAGCCGCCGGGTCTCGATCGGCCGCCGGGTGCTGCGACCGGCTAGCGTCACGACCCGCTCGGTTTGGATCGTGTAGCTCTGTGAGTCGATCGACACGAGCCGGTCGGTCTGCTCGGCCAGGCTGCCGCCCACTACCTGCCCGCGTTCGTCGAACGCCTCGGACACGATGCGCACCTTCCGCCAAGCCCCCGGCTCGAACCGCGCCCAAGGGTGCTCTTCGCGCAGACGCTCGGCGAGCTGCTCGGCCGCTTCGCGCGGCGGCGGCGGGATCGACTCGCCCGATGCCTCGATCGGCTCCGCGGCCAGCGTTGGGGCCGGCGTTGGGGCCGGCGGCGTGGAGCGTTCGCCACGGTCCACCAACGGGGCGACCACCTTTTGCGCTTCGGTCAGAGGGGGCGGCTGGAACGGCGGCGCCTCGGTCAGGGGCTCCTCGGCTCGTACAGGTCCGCTGCACGAGACAGCGCAGGCGGCGGCGACAATCAACGCAGCGCAAAGCGGGGACCGGGTGCTGGCTAACTCCATGCCGCCACCTTAGCTGCCGGCGACCGCTGCGCCTTCGGCGGCGCCGCTGCTGGATTCCGGCGCGACGGCCGCGACCAGCGGCGAGTCTTCGCGGGGCGGCACGGCGCGGAGGTCGAGCCAGAGCGCTCCCCCGCCGACTCGGGCGTGCACGGCCGCGTCGTGTTTGCGGAGCCTTCCGGCGAGCGCCTCGGGGGTTGTGCCGGCGGGGACCACCCGCACCGCCCAGCTGGGCGATTCGCACATGGCCGGGCAAACCGAAGCGACCTGCTGCGCCTCGGCCGACTCGATCCGCTCGCTGGCGGCCAACCGGCCGGCGATCCGCTCGGCGCGTGTTTGTAGGTTTTCGACGGGCGTGTCGAGCAACTGGTAGAGGGGGTGCACGAAGCGGAGCGTCGCGGGTTGGCGGAACAGGCCGATCGTGGCCGCGAGGGCCGCGTCGGCGAGCGAAGCGACCTGGTCGCCCCGCGACACGAGCCGCTCGTGGACCGCCTCGATCGCCGCGGTCTTGCCCGCGACCACGCCCGCCACCGGACCGCCCATCAGCCCGGCCGCGTCGAGGATCACCGCGTCGGCGCCCTTGGCAGCCAGCCCGCCGGCCGAAGCGGCGCCTTCGGTGTAGCTCGGCGTGTCGTCCAATGGGCGCAGCCACGCCGCGTCGACCACCAGACGCAAGCCCCGTTCGCGGGCGAGGCCCGCCAGCTCCTCCACGGCCACGCCCACCTGGCCGGCCGTGGCGCGTCGCAGCACGAGCGGGGCCGGGCCACCCGCGGCCGACTCCTCGTCGATCGCCCGGCGGTAATCGTCCAGGTCGGCCGAGTCGGTCGCGCCAACTTCCCGCAGCCGCACGCCCGCGCGGCGGCAGATCTCGTCGAGCCGCACGCCGGGGGCGAGCTGCGACATCTCGCTCCGCGCGACGAGGCACGCGCCGCCGCCGGCCAGGGCCTCGAGCGTGGCGGAGACCGCCGCAACGTGCGAACTGGCGACGCAAGCCCGCTCGACCCGCAGCAGCCCGGCGGCCGCTTCCGCCGCCGCGTGCGGACGCCCGAACCGGAACGATTCGGCGTCGGCCGACGCGGCCTCGATCGCCACCGAAGCGAGCGGCGGGCCGCTCCACTCGTCGCCGATGAGCCAGCCGCTGGCGTTGATCACCCGCGTCGGCAGCGCCGACCGCGGCTGCTCGAGCTGCCGGATGATCCGCTCCAGCAGCTCCGTGGGCGCCAGATTCTGCAGGCTTTCGGCGCGGCGCGAGACTTCGGCGCTGAGGGTCGTCACCGCGCTGCGCACCCGCGCGGCGGCCGTCGTGCGGCTCCAGCGGTCGACCGCCGCCTTGATCCGCGGGTTATCGAGCAGCTCGTCGATCGACGGGAGCTGCGACAGGAATTCGGGGCCTTGCATACCCCGTTTGTAAGCCCCCGCACGGGCCCAGCCTAGCGCTCGCCGCCAATTCTCCACCAGACCCAGATCGCCCGGCGGCGCGGTCCGGGCCCCGCCGAAAATCCTCAGCGGGTCGTGCCCGGCCGGTCCTGGGCAAGGAATTCGGTCGTCGTGCGCGGCCCCACGGGTTCTTCCGGCGCGAGCAAACGAGACCAGAAGCCGGGCTCCTTTTGAGCCGTCTGAGCCTCCCCACCGCCGGGCGTGAGGGCGTCGATCGCCGAGCCCCAGGCGCTGCGCACCTTGTCGGCCGCGTTGCGGGAACCGGTCGCCATTCTGTCCAGCGCCCGCGAAACCGGGTTCTCACCCGTACCGGCCGGCGCCTCGTCGGCGCCGCCGAAGCCGGGCTTCCAGTTGATCTTTGGCAGCTCGACCTTCGGCCAACCGACCTGGAAGAACGGCGACTCCAGCAGCGGTTGGTCGCCGGTCTCGGCCGGGGCTTCGGCCGTGTCGGCCTCGGCCTTGTCGCTCGGCCACAGGCTGGGCCACTCCGCCGCGGCGGGCGGAACAGACGAAACGCTCACAAGGAAGGCCACAACGGCGGCGGCGACCAAGGCGGGACGCTGCGTGACGGTCAGGCAACGCATGGCGGGATCGACTCCGATATATGCAGGGTTGGCACGCGTGGCGCCGCGCCGTCGAACTCCGACGCGAACGGCGAACCACTCCGGGGAGGCTTCCCAAATCGCCGAGGCGCCGTCCAGAGCAATCGCCGGCCGACCGCCTGGCCCGCTAGCGTCTGCTAAACTCGCAACGCTCCGATGCGATTGAGGCGACGGCCCGGGCGCCCTAGCATCGGCGGTAGCGGCGCCCCACCCCTTCGCGATCCCCCCCAGCGCGGCTTTTCCCTTGGCAGACAGCGACTCTATCGACCGAGCTATCGGCTTCCTCGGCGCCGGGCGGATGGCCCAGGCGCTGGCCGGGGGCTTCGTGTCGGCCGGGCTGTCGTCGGCCGATCGGATCGCCGCGTCCGACCCGAGCCCCGCCGCCCGAGAGGCGTTCCTGGCCGCTGTCGGGCGGGGCGCCACCGCCAGCGAGCCGCCCTCCGCGGCGGTCGCGGGCGCCGACCTCGTGCTGCTTGCGGTGAAGCCCGCCTACGTGCGCGAAGCGGTCGCGCCGATCGCCGAGCGTTGGGACGCCCAGAAGCAACTGCTGGTCTCGGTCGCCGCGGGGGTGACGATCCCGTCGCTCGAGGCCCTGCTGCCCAGCGGCGCAGCCGTGGTGCGCGTGATGCCCAACACCCCTTGCCTGATCGGCCAGGGCGCCAGCTGCTACGCCCGCGGCCGACACGCCACGCCGGAACAAGGCGCCCTTGTCGGCCGCTTGCTGGGCGCGGTCGGCTACGCGCGGGAGACGCCCGAGTCGCTGCTCGACGCGGTGACGGGCCTCTCCGGGTCGGGGCCGGCTTTTGTGTATACGATCATCGAGGCGCTAGCCGACGGCGGCGTCCGGGCGGGCCTGCCGCGTGATTTGGCCGCCGAGCTCGCTGCGCAGACCGTCGCCGGCGCGGCGGCGATGGTCCAGTCGAGCGGTTCCCACCCGGCCGAGCTACGCGACGCCGTGGCGAGCCCCGCGGGCACGACGATCGCCGGCCTCGCGACGCTCGAGCGGCTCGGCGTGCGAGCGGCGCTCATCGAGGCCGTGTGGGCCGCGACCCAGCGGTCGGTCGAGCTGGGCAAGGCCAAGGACTGAGCCAGCCCGCCCCCCCCGGCGGGGCCCCAAGGGGCCCCCTGTCCCCGACGGAGCTAATCATGTCGATTCTGTGCCGCATCGAAGACAAGCACGTGCCGCTCTACCGCATAATGTGGGTGGCGGCCACGCCCCACTTCTGCGGCGAGGAAGACTGCCTGCGCGAGGGCCAGTACGAGGTGCGGCTCGAGCAAGAGGAGGTGGTCTGGGCGAGCGAACAAGAGCACGAGGAATTGCTAAAGCAACTCGAAACATGGCAAGGGGGCCTCGGCCCCAGCGACGGGGTCGACTGGGAGTGAACGGGAAGGTGGGAGGCCGAAGGCGGGGAAGGCGGATAGCCGAAGGCCGCCAGCAGGTGTAGGCACAGTGGTGTAGGCACAGTGTTGGCGGCGATCGACGCCGCAGCGGTTAACTCATGGCACGCGACCCGAGCAATCCAATGGACGACTCCTACGACGCCCCCCACGACCCGAGCGGCGACCTCGTGTGGCGCGAGACTTATGTCGTGCTGCTCGAGTCGAGCGACCGGCCCACGCTCAATCAGGTCGAGGGCGCCATCGCCGACTCCGGCAAGCGCCTGTCGATCGAGAACCTCCGCGCCAACGACGACGGGCTCTTCAGCTCGGTCCTCGTGCAAGCGCCCGAGGACAACGCCGCTCTGGACATCCGCTACGAGTCGGGGGAGCCGATCCGCGAGCGGGCGATCACGCTGAGCCAGCAGCTGCGGGGCGAGCTCAAGGGCGAGCGGCTGGCGAAGCTGCTCAGCTGCGACGCGTGGCTGGAGGTCATGCACTTCGAGAAGATGGCCCCCGCCGACGAGTGGGCCGACGACGAGCCCGACGACCTGCTCGGCCCGGAAGGCCTCGACCCGGCCACGCTGATCACCGTGGTCGAAGCGCTCGCCCACCTGACCGACGGCCTCCCCATCGACCCAACGGCCGGCGCGCTGCTCTCGTAAAGCCCCAGGCGGTAAGGCGGGCGAGGCGGGCGCCTTGCGCCCTACCTCCCACCCCAACGCCCGAACGCCCTTTCCCCGTCCGCCCTCCCCCTTGTTTCTCGCCCCGTGCTCGCCAAAGAAATCAAACCCGGCGCGATGGTCGTCCACAACGGCGCGCCTTGCCTCATCGAGTCGGTCACCGTGCAGAGCCCTTCGGCCCGCGGCGGCGCGACGCTCTACAAGTTCCGCGCGCGGAACGTCGTGACGAAGGCCAAGGTCGACATTACCCTGAAGGGAACCGAGGGCCTCGACGGGGCCGACTTCCGCAAGCGAGACGTCAGCATCATGTACGCCGACCAAGAGTCGGTGCACCTGATGGACAGCGAGACCTACGAGCAGTATGAAGCGGCTCTGGAAGACGTGGCCGACGAGATGAAGTGGGTCGCCGAGGGCGCCGAGGGCGTGGTCGCGATGATCTACAACGACGAGTGCGTGGGCATCCAGGTGCCGGCCACCGTCGCGCTGAAGATCGCGCAGTGCGAGCCGGGCGTGAAGGGCAACAGCGCGACCGGCCGCACCAAGCCGCTCACCCTCGAGACCGGCGCCATCGTCCACGGGCCCGAGTACCTGGCCGAGGGGGAGGTCATCAAGGTCGACACCCGGACCGGCGAGTTCCTAGGCCGGGCGTAGGTTTGGAGGCTTAAGAAGCTCTGACAAAACCGCATTGTAAGGGTCAAGCGAGGGCGTGCTTGTCGCGTGCGACGCCGAAGCAGATGACGGCGATCGCGAGGGTGTTCCAGGCGTCTTGGATCGTGGCCGAGCGGTCGTAGCGGACACGCAT
>NZ_JAVJSH010000005.1:0-12776 GCF_040219535.1 Botrimarina sp. | reverse complement strand
CTCTGGAAACGAGATCGTCGTCGCGGTAGCTTCGCTCATGGCGGTGGGTTCCGGTGAAGGGTTGGAGGTCAGATGCCTCCCTTCTCCACGAACCCGCCGCCCTCTTCAACCTACGCCGTCCACAACATTCGACGATAACTCGGACAGGAAGGAGGAAGTTGTCTGTCGCCAGGCGCTGGCGGGGGTGCTCAAGCACTACGAACGAGCGGCTGCTTGAGCCAAATGCGGTCGGCGATGGCGACCTCAGTAGGTTACTGTTCGCCGTAAGACGCCGAAGTTGAGGCAACCTCGGCATCAAGCTGGTTGCCGAAACTGGCAGAGGTAGGTCGGAACTGTGAGGTTGAAGGACCGGGCTACGTAGTCTTCCGCGAGAGGATCAACCGCCACGGTCAGGGACCCGCTATCGGATCAGGGGTAGAACAAATGGCTACCCGATACCCCCCATACCCCACTGACGGGAATCGATAGCGATTGGCGAACCTCAATGGCAAAGTCCATTCAATGGTCGTTGCGATGAGTAGATCCACTCGCGGCGCGGCGTAGGGATCGGTGCGTCAAGCGTGCTGCGATCGAGCGCAGCGGCGTGCAGGGCTCGGTTGAAGGCCGAGCCCTGCACGTCGACTGGCGATTGCGAGCAACTCAACCGGCCTGACGCGGCCGTATCGCGCCCGCAACGGCTCCGATCACCAGCCAAATCATTGCCGGTTCCGGGACCGCCACCGCCTCTCCCACCCCGAGAGAGGCGCCGTAGTTGCTCACCCACACGTCGTAGTCGGCTTGATTGACCATGCCGTCCTGGTTTCCATCGGCGGCGAGGTTCGCATCGTTTCCCAAACTGTCTCGCCAGACGGTGTAGTCGGCGGCGTCAACGACCCCGTCGAGGTTGTAGTCGCCCAGCAACCCGCCGATGTCCGCGAGCACGAGTCGTGCTTGCGTCGCGTTGTACTCGACTTCCCACTCAAAAAGCTCGCCGCCAATCGCCATGAGTGGGATCGGGTCGAAAGCGCCGCTGACGCCCCCCGGCGCCAAGAGGACCGTGAAATCATCGCCAACGCTCGGCACGAAGAACCCATTGCCAACATCGATCAGCCGGGGCGTCAACTGCCCGGCGAGCGTGGCCGATCCACTCGTCAGCAGCTGGTCGTGTTCGCTGGCGGCGAAGTCGCCGCCGATCTCGACGATCCACTCACCTGCGCCGAACTGAGTGAAGTCGCCAACCGCGATGGATCCCGGTCCGAGTCCGATCTCAAGGGTCCCGCTGTTGGCGAGATCGGCGTTGGCTAGCGACAGACCGTTGTCGAGCACCATTCGTCCCGTCGTGTGGTTCGAAAGCGTCCCGCTCCCGACGAAAGTGGCGTTCTGATCGACGCGGCTGCTGCCGCGCATTAAGAGCCGGGAGGCTGCATTGGCAAAGCTGACCGTGCTCGCAGCGGTGAAGGTCGAATCCGCGGCGATCCCAGCGCCGCCGTCCACGTTTACGTCGCCCGTGATCGTCACTGCAGATCCGGCGACTCTTGTGATGGGGGCCACGCCAAAGCCCGTGAGGTTGAGCGTGCCGGACATCTCCCACCCGGCGTCCGGTTCGGCGAGGTTCAGCGAGAGTCCCCCGAAGAGCCCGCCAACGTTCATCACGCCATCGAAGCGGTCGGTGATCCCGTCAGCGATGCTATCGAGGTTGAGCGTTAGCGAGTTGTTGATAGTCCAGACCGTGCCGCCGGTCTCGCCGTCCAGGTCGAGCAGGCCACCCGCTATCGCGTGGGGACTGCCGACGGTCGCGGCGCCCTGCTGCCTGGCTGCGCCGTTGATCGTTGTCTCGCCCCCGCCCCACGTCGTTGGACCGGCGAAGAGCACCATGCCGGCGTTCAGCCGTCGTGTTGCGGTAGTGAACTGTCCTCCGCTGACGGTCGTGGCGCCATCGAACTGGAGGAGGCCCCTCTGGTCCAGCGCGAACGAGCCTCCCGCGACATCGGAGCTGCCGTCGAGTTCGAGGACGCCATCGGCGGCGATCGAGGTGCTCGCTCCGGCTACGAAGGTGGTCGCCGCTGTCACCCGACCGTAGGCATCTTCATCGACTTCCACGTCGCCAACGATGCCGACCGCCACGCCGCTGAGGATCGCGGCGCCGGGGTCGCCCACGTTTCGGGTGAAGCGGATTAAACCGTTGCTATCGATAGCCCAGGGAGACGATAGGTTCATCGCGATCGAGCCTCCGCCGATGATCTCCATGTCGCCGCTGAAGTCATCGGTCAGCGTCCCTCCCGAGAAGACTAGTGAGGTTGAGCCGGTTGTTGCCAGTACCCGCCCCCCGCCCCCCACGCCGTCGAGGTCGATGGCGCCTCCGCCAACCGATTGAATCGTCAGGCCGAGTATTGCGGCGATTTCGCCATCATTTCGGAGTGCGGTTCCAGCGCCGCCCAGAACGACCGTGCCACTGCCAAATAGGCGGGAGGGGCCGAACCCAATTAGAAGCTGCTGATCGACATCGAGCCGCCCGCCGAGCATCTGCACCTGGGCGCCTTGGGAAATCGAGAGCGTGTCGGTGTCAAAATCGATCGCCGACGCTCCGTTTTGCACACGTAGCTCTGTCTGGTTTACGCCAGTGGTCATAGCACCCGAGATCGTCGTGTCGCCCTGGACGACCAACCTGCCGGGGCCCGTGTTCAAAACCATGCCATCCGAGAGTTCGACTCCGCCAACGCTGAACTGGCCGTCCACGGTGACGGTTTGGTCGGCAACGAAACCGATGCTACCAAGCCGTGCAGTGTCGCCCAGCCCTGGGACGCCGAAGGGGCTCCAGTCGAGGTTCGTCGACCAATTGCCGTCGCCACCGATCCATTGCTTGTCGGCAGCGTGCGACAGGCAGGGCACAAATAGCGCCGCCAGCCAGGCGGCCATGCGGATTCGTCGGATTACCGCCCGACCCGGGCCCGAGGTTTTTTTCTGAAGCATTGCCTTGTCTCCGGTTCCGGTTACTCGTCCGTCGGTTTCGACGTCGAGCCGATGAGTGACGCGTAACGGTCCTTGCGCGAATACCTGCGGAGCCTCCGCAGGGCATAGGTAGGAGCGAATGCTGACGGCGGCGAATAATGCGTCGCCTCCACCTCAGCGCGAGGGCGATCCGAGTCGCGTACGGCCGCCACGCAAGCACGTCACAACGCCGGCAAACAGCAAACAAGCCGTCGAGGGCTCGGGGATGACGTTGGAGTTGCTCATCCGGATCTGGATCGTGCCACCGCCGAACTCAGGCGACGCGAGGAACAGATCAAGTGAGCCGCCATCGGCCGAGAGGAACGCGTCGTACGTCCCTGTGACGGCCGGTATCTTGAGTTGCGTCACCTGGATCAACGCACCGATGCCGGACGACGCTACGTCGGGCGGGTCCACCGAGAAGAGATTCAGCACCCCGTCGTCGTCGATGCGGCTTGGCGTCGAAGTCCCAATGACGTCCGAAGGCAACGGCGCCGGAGCGAGGTCGGTCGGCGCGGCGGGGAGGGAGGCGTCTCGGAGGTAGATCAAGAAGTCGCCATCTTCTTGGACCACGGCCCCCCAATCGCCGCTGCCCGCGAGCCCACTGACCCCGCCCATCAGCGCGTTGTCGCCCCCCGGCGAGTTGATGACGTACAAGTCGAGATCGCCGTCGTCGTCGTAGTCCTCAAAGATCGTGTCCCTAGCAGAGTGAGTGGTCCCTGCAATGTTGGTGAAGATGTACTCAATGAACCAACTGTCTGGATCAACGGGCTCCACCAAGACAAGCCCACCAATCCCGTCGTCGAATGGTGTTCCCGACTGAGCGTGAGCGAGTCCTGCGCCAACCGAGAGGTAAAGCCCCAGCGACAGACTGAGGGTGAATCGAATCTTCATCTGCCTGTTCCTTGTTCCGGATGATTAGTCAGCAGCCGAGAGACACCCCGCTGTCCGCATAGACCGCGTCCCTCGCCACTTAGCTAGACCGACAGGCAGCGGTCTGATGCGACATCCCATGCCGATTAACAGGAAGTTCCGCGCGGATTTCCGGATCAGGTACGGCGGAGCGTGACCATCCCGGAAAGGACGGACGGTCCGCAGTCCGTTCGCCACGGTGTCTGCGGCTGGCCCCGCGACGAGAGTTAGGGCAGTTCCGCCGCGACCCGGAACCCGCCGCGCGTGGGGTTCTCGGCCGGCTGGTGGGCCCGAGAGGCCGACCGCACCTCATCGGGAAGCGACAGGCAATTGCCGCCGCGCTGCACGCGGAGCGGACCGGATTCACTCCCCGCCGGGTCGGTCTTCGCGGCCGAATCGTAGAACCGTTCGGCTTCGCTCGTCTGATCGAGGCACCATTCGGCCACGTTGCCGTACATGTCGTGCAGCCCCCAGGCGTTGGGTTGCTTCGCCGCAACGGGCTTGGGAGTACGTCCCGCATTGGCCAGATACCAGGCGAACTCATCAAGCAGCGGCTCTTCGTCCCCGAACTCCCATCGAGACACCGACTCCGCGCGACAGGCGTACTCCCACTCGGCCTCCGTGGGGAGGCGGTAGCGTAGGCCGTCGCCCGACTCGGCGGTCAGCCACAGACAGTAGGCGACCGCGTCGTGCCAAGTCAGGTTGGTGACTGGGTGATCGTCCTCGGGCTGGTAGTCGCCGAGCTGACGCCAAGTGTAAGCGCCCTGACGCCAGACCCCGTTCTTCACGCCCCAAGCCCAACCACCCTTTCGCTCGGGCATGGTTTGGTAGCCCGTCGCTGACACGAAGCGCTGGTACTGACCGCAGGTCGTCTCGTTCTCGGCGAGGTAGTACGGCCGGGAGATCGTCACGGGGTGCTGCGGATACTCGGGATGCTCCTTCAGGATCGGCGGAGAGGGCGGATCCTTCGTGCCCATCAAGAACTCGCCGGCGGGTACGAGCACCAACCGGGTCTCCGCCACGCCGGTCCGGCGCAGCGGAAGCCCCTGCTGTGCGGCCGCTGTACTCTGCAAAGCGGCCCGCTCCGCAACGCTCAAATCGCGCGGGGGAGGAGCTGCGTCGTAGCCCGACTCGCGACTGGTGAACGCGAAGCCCAACAGCAACACGACGACAAAAAGTGGCGCCAACCCCCATCTGGCCCGCCCGTTGCCGTTACGTTGGGCTCGCTCCGATCGGTAGGCGTCGAGAGCGTTAACCACCTCCAGCATGCTGGCGGGTCGCTCCTCGACGCGCTTCGCGACCATGCTTTGCAGCAGACGATCGAGACCCTTGGGCAAGTCGGGGCGGCGTCCGCGAAGCGGGGCTACCTCGCCAACTTGATGGGCAATCAGACGCTGCCCCGAGGGCAGGTGACCGAACAAGGACTCGCCCGTGAGCAAGTAGCCCCAAGTGCAGCCCAGGGCGTAGATATCGACGGCGTGGCTCGCCGCAGAGGGGTCGATCGCCTGCTCGGGGGCGACGTAGTCGATCGTTCCAAGCAGGTCCCCCGACAGGGTGCCGCCTGCGCTCGATGCAGCCGGGACGGTCTGACTTGCTTCGCTGAGCGGCAGCTGCGTCGGCTCCGCCAAGCGGGCGAGTCCGAGGTCGAGAACTTTGACCTCGCCCGACCTCGTGATCACGAGATTCGAAGGCTTCACGTCACGATGCACCAACTCTTGGTCGTGGGCGTGCGCCAGACCGAGCGCCGCCTGCCTCACCACCTCGACCGATTCGGTCACCGAGAGCGGGCCAGAGCGGACGACTCGCTGCTCGAGGTTCTCCCCGTCGATCAACTCCATCGCGAGGTAGAGCAGACCTTCCTGTTCGCCCGCGTCGTAGGCGCGCACCACGTTGGGGTGCGACAGCCGAGCGGCGGCCTGGGCTTCGCGTCGGAAGCGTTCGACTTCCAACGGGCTGGCTTCCTGTGAGCCGATGACCTTGATTGCGACGCGGCGCCGCATCGCGACGTGCGTCGCTTCGTAAACAGCGCCCATCCCGCCAAAGCCGATGAGGTCGCCGACGACGTAATCGCCGATCTCGGCTCCTTTCGGCAGTTGGACCCGTGCGCAACTACTGGGGGTGGAGCCGTTGGACCCACTGGGGGATGACGCTGCGATGCAGAGCGACTTCAACCAACGCGGATCGAGTGAATCGATCTCTCGGTAGTCGTCGGCGGTTGGCTCCTCACCACGAAGGCGGCGGTAATCAACGTCGAGCGCTACGAGGTGCCGAGCCGCCACGGCCGAGACCTCTTCGGGGAGCGTCGCCAGGTACTCGCTCAGCGGCGGAGACCCGGCGGAACCGAGGGCCGATTCGAACTCGTCGCAAAGCCGATTGACCGCTCTCAGGACGTCGAGACGATTGTCGGGGGTCCCGTTCATGCTCAGTTCATCTGTTCCCAACAGTCTTCGATCAGGCGGAGCTTACGCTCGACGGTCCGTGGGACACAACCGATCGCCTTAGCGATCTCCCCCGTCGAGTGACCCGAGAGCTTCAAATCGAGGATGGTCTCGAGCCGATCGTCGCCCATCGTCGCCAGATTGTCTTTGAGCCGGAGCACCGAGTCACGGATCTGGACGACCAGTTCGTGGTGTGTCCCCTCAGACATCGCGTGCAGCGTGCGTACAGCGTAGTCCAAGGCGTGCTCGCCTGCGGAAATCGGCTGTAATCCGCCGCCGCGCTTCTGACGAGACTCATGACGCACCGCGTCCACGGTCTTCCTGAGAGTCAACGCGATCAAGACCGGCCACAGGGCTCGGCGGTCGCCCAGGTCGGGGAAACGACCCGCCCGAACGCCGACGCAGAAGCTCTTGAAGGCGCTCAACGCGATGTCTTCTTGGTCGAACAGTCGGCAAGGCGTCTTCTTAAGCCGCGTGCCGGCGAGTTCGCAGATAACCTGGTAGTAAACCGTCCAGAGTCGTCCAGCCGCGTCCGACTCGCCCGCGCGGAGCGCGTCGAGGAGCTTGGAGATCGGTTCTTGCGATACGGGGGCTTCAGGCATCCCTGGGTCTCGGTCCGATCGGCTGCACGTTCTTGCGATTGGCAATGGCAGCGCGCATCGCTGCCAGGATGCCAATCAGCAAATTGGCGGTCACACCGACACCCCCCCCGTTAGCGATCGCAGTGGGCGCCGGAGGCCAGTTGCTGGAAAAAATCGAAATCCCGATATTCCTAGTCTAGTTCACGGAGTTTCCTTGTCGCGAGTTGGTGCAGTCGACGGTTTTACCTACGTCGAATCGTTGGCGGGGGTCACCAGAAGACGGAGAAGATTCTAGGCAGCAATCCACGCAATCGCCGAAAACAAGCCGGTTCGGATCGATACCCGGTGGGTTGTTTCCCTAAACCGTAGCCGACCTTGCCACGTTGGGTGGCCCTGCCCCCGAGGTACCGTGGTCTGTCGTCAGCTACAGGAAGCTACAGGACACGTTGAGCCCACGAGCCCACGGACCGTCCAGCCACCCGGCAGAGGCGGTTGCTCGGAAGAGAATACGGAGAGCACAATCCATGAAGGGAGAGAGAATCCGAGCAAGGCGCCACATGCAGCTTGCAGTCGAGTCGTTAGAAGCGAGAACGATGTTCTCGGCAAATCCGGGTTTGCTGTCGGGTGACTACGACTTAAACAACACGGTTGACGGCGAAGACTACGTTGTCTGGGCCAACCAGTACGGTGCGGCCGGCGAGGGCCTCCTTGCCGACGGGAACGCCGACGGGCTCGTCAACGCCGCCGACTACACCATCTGGCGTGACAACTACGGCGCAACGCGTGAGAACACGCCACCCAACACCGTTGACGATTCGATCTCGATCAACCACGGCCAAACGGCCGCGATTCTCGCGTCGCAGTCGCTCGCCAACGATTGCGATCCCGAGGGGGGCCCTCTGTCGATCGTTCGCGGGCTGTCGGCGTCCGGCGGGTCCGTGGAGCTGCGCGACGGCGTCTTCTTCTTCACGCCCGATGGCAGCGGGGCGCCCCTCCGCTTTGACTACGTTGTCGCCGACGCTGCGGGCGCGGAATCCACGGCGTCGGTCAGCCTGTCGATGCGGCCGCCGACTCACGGCTCGCCGGACGACGGCACGAGGGCGGCCGAGCACATGGCCCTGTTACGGCTGATCGACACGATCGACGCCACGAACGTCGCGGTGCGTAGCGGCTCTTGGTCGGACCCGACGATCTGGTCGGCCGGCGCGGCGCCTGGCTCGGGAGAGCGGGTGCTCATCCACAACGCCGTCGAGGTTACGTACGACGTGCAGAGCGACACCCCGTTGGAATGGCTGCGTGTCGACGGGGTGCTCACCTTCCGGCACGACCAGCCGACTCGCGTCGTGGTGGAGACGTTCGTCTCCGACCCGCTGGGGACGATCAACCTGGGGACGGCGGCCCAGGCCATCGACGCCGAGGTCACGGCGGAGGTGCTCATTGACACTAGTGGCGGTCCTCTGAGCCAGACCGAGGACCCGACGCTCATCGGCCGCGGCTTCATCAGCCACGGCGAGACCAACGTCTACGGCGCGGCCAAGCAAGAGTTCACCACGCTCGCCGGCGACGCCGCAGCGGGCGAAGCGTTTATCGAGCTCACCGACTCGCTGCTTCCCGCGGGCTGGCGAATCGGCGACACGCTCCTGCTGGTTGGCACGGAGGCCAACCCGGCCCTGCTCAACACGGCGAACCAGGCCGCCGCCATCGTCGCTGCCGACGCCGAGAACTCGCGGTTCGGGGACGAGCTTCTGGAGATCACCGGCATGTCGGTGGTTGACGGCCGCGTGCGGGTCACGTTCCGAAACGTCACGAACCAGTCGGCTATCGATAGCGGTTTGACAACACTGCTATGGAACCACCAGCGACCCGACGGCGAGACTTTCGACCCCGATGAGCTGTCGATCCACGTCGCCAATCTGACCCGCAACGTCGTGGTCCGCTCGAGCGACCCGGACGTCCCGATCCAACAGCGTGGCCACTTCATGGTCATGCACAACACCAACGCCGAGGTCCATCACGCGCAGTTCAAGGACCTGGGACGCACGGACAAGCGGCTGGTTGTCGATGACCCGGCCGTGATTGGCAACTTCGACGGCTCCCCCGGGACAGGAACGAATCCGCGCGGTCGCTACGGCCTCCACCTGCATCGGTTGGGCGCCAACGACCTCGACGGAGTGGCGGCGCAGGTGACCGGCAATGTCGTTTGGGGCACGCCCGGGTGGGGCATCGTTCATCACGATAGCCATGCGGTGCTCGAAGACAACGTCGTGTTCGACGTCGTCGGGGCAGGCATCGTTGCCGAAGACGGGAACGAGCTGGGCCTCTGGCGGAACAACTTGGTCGTCAAGACGACGGGCGACCTCGTCAACGACTTCGACGACGGGGCGTTCTTTCAAACGCTACGCGGCCCCCGGTTTGATCTGGGCTTCGTCGGCAGCGGCTACTGGGTGCAAGGCGGCGGCTTCGGAATCCGCCTAGAAGACAACATTGCCGCGAGCACGAACGGGGCGGGTTTCGACCTGGTCCACAACACCGACTTGCTGGCGAACGTCGAGCTCATCTCGGTCGAGCTGGTCGCCGATCCGGTCGTGCGTCAAGCGCTCGTCGACGCCGGCTTCACGCAGGTGACCCCGAATAACGTACCGACGCGTGGCGCCGACGGCCTCGTGGCCTACAACGGCTACCGCGGCATCCACACGTGGCTCCACAACCGCGACAGCGGCGACATGGAAGGGCAGTTCACCTTCCCGACCCGACTCGCCCACGACTTCCGCTCGACGATCGAGAACTTCACGGTCTGGGGCGTCCAGACCGGCGTCCAAAACTTCTACTCGACCCGCTTCGACTTCCGAAACGGGCTCGTGGTCGGCGACCCCGACGCGCCCGTCCCGTACTTCGCGAGCCCCGGCCAGCAGGCCAACAATTCTGAGGGGGTCGGCATCAGCCACAACCACGAGGAGGCGAACAACATCCTCTTCGACGGCTTGCGGCTCGAGGGCTTCGAGTACGGATTCCAGGTGTTCAGCCCCTTCAACGACCGGCTCCAGGAGATGTCCCCCTACGCGGTCAGCGAGCTGCGCAACGCCTCGGTAGCGAGCGTCGAGCACGCCTTCATGCCGACCAACGGCAGCAACCCAAGTTCGCTGACGCATCGCTTCTCTGATCTCTTCGTGCTGGACGAGGCTTCCACCTTCAGCACGAACGGATCGCCGACAAACGTTGCACCGACGGCGGCGTTCGGCTTCGTGGCGGGCGGGGGGCTGTCGGTGGTGCTAGACGCCGCGGCTTCCTTCGACCCCGATCCAAGCCCCGAGGTCCGCCCCGGTGACGACGGTATCGTCGCGTACGCCTGGGACCTGGACGGTGACGGCGCCTACGACGACGCGTACGGACGCACCCTGACGCTCAGCTACGACACACCCGGCGACTACGCCGTCGCCCTCAAGGTCTGGGACGATGATGGGGAGTTCACGACCATCGCCGACGTGATCTCCGTCGTCGTAGGCGACTATGCGAACCCATGGGTCGATGGAGACTTCTCCGCCGCCGGGCCTTTCGCCGGCGAGCACTACAACATCTGGAGCGGCCGACGTGGCGAGGGCTGGATCGCCCGCGACGTCGTCCGCAACCCGGCCGGGTTCGCCGAGATCGGTACGCCCCAGTTCGGCCTCGGCGGCTTCGCCCAGCTGGTCCGGGACGAGCACGTCCGCCGTGGCGAGCAGACATTCTCGTTCGACGCAATCAACACGAACGCGACGGGCCCCACCAATGTGCTTCGCGTACGCCTGTTCGGCGTGAACGGGCAGTGGGAGCTGACGGACGGAGCCCCGTCGCCAATCCACTTGATGAGCGCTCCCGAGGTGACAACCCTCGTCGACGCCAATCTGGGTCCCGCCGATTTGCCGGTTTGGCAGACGCAAGCGTTCGACGTCGATCTCGGCGCCGCGGGTTACGAGTACCTCGTGATCAACTTGGAGTACTTCGGATACGACGAGGCGCAGGGCGACTACTTCGCTCTGGATAACTTTGACCTGCAGAGCCCGGCGCCCATGCCGGCGCTCGCGTGGCTCTTGGCCGAGACCAACTTCGACGATCCCCAAAGCAAAGTGAGGTCCGCTTTCGTGGCGCGCGATGAACGACCAGCCGTTCTGCCGGCTCCGCGTGACGACCTGCTGCTGACCACCTCCCAGAGCCGCGCCGAGTCAGGCGAAGAGCACGAGGCCGCTTCGCGTCCAATCGCAAGAGACACCGGTGAGAAAGCGTCCACCGCCGCCAACTCGTCACTCGACGTCGCTTTCGCCCAATACGCTTGATGACGGCCGTTAGACTTTCCGGCGGGAAGCCAACGTCGGATAGAGCATCGCCGCGATCAAACAGAGCGCCCCGCCCGCTGGCTCGGGAACGCTCAAAGCCTCCGTGACGGCCGGGACCGATCCAACTTCAAGCAGCGTCGCGCCATAACTCGAAGCCCACAGAGCGTAGCCGGCGGTATCCACGACGCCACTCTGGTCGGCGTCGGCTGCAAGGATCGTCGTGGAGTCGAGCGTATCCCGCCAGACGGTGTAGTCAGCGCTATCGACGACGCCGTCGTAGTTAAAGTCGCCGACGAGGGTTGGCACGAAATCGATCCGCACGTCGTCGAAGTCCACTTCAAGATCGGCGGTGGGGGCCAGCGGATCGACCTGGTTCAGATTGACCAAGCGGATCCCCAAATCGAGGCCAAGCCGTGGGTCCGAACTGTCGGTCGCGAAGGTCACCGTGCTGGTGGCGAACTCGCCCTCGGTAAGGAAGCCGGCAAGCTGCGAATCGTCGCTGGCGATCGGCACACCCCCTGCGAGCAGATCGATGCGGTAGCCGGGGAATCCTCTGAGATCGAAGTCCTCGCCGCTCAGCGCCCGGCCCGACGCGATGTTCCCGACCTCGACTCGTAGCGTATAGGTGCGGAACGGTTCAAGCGGCGTGCCGAACAGGGTTTGCTGTAATCCGTACTCGCCCAGACCGCCACTACCGGCACGGTTGTAGGCAATCGCGACGCGATCCCCTTCGGGTGCGCCATTGGGGAAGAAGATGAAATCCCCGGGGCTGGTCGCGTCAGGCTGCGGCTGGAGCGTGCCAACATAGAACGGGTTGCTGGCGCCAGCGCCCACGAGCCCGGGCGGGTCGTCGTAGACCTCCCATCCCAGAAAGCCACCGAAGCTGAACTCGTTGAAGATCGAGACGGACCCCGTAGTGTCCTCGAAGCCCGAGTTAACCACCGGGAGCGTCGTGGCGCCGTGAGCAGCAGGCGTAGCCACACACCCCACGCCGGCAAGGAAAGCCCGAAAGGCAGTGACTCGGGACTTCATCAACATGTAGGGAATCGCGATACGGCAGGTGGGAAACGCGGTCAAGCGTCAAGGCCACGGCGAACTTCGCCATCCCGACGATCCTCGACCGAAGTGCCCTCTGGCCCGAGGAATCGCCAACGCCGACTCTCGCCCGGCTAACAGTTAATCCGCTTATGGGTACGAAACCCGACAGAACGTTATTTCGGACCTGGGTGCACCCGCTGGTGCCAAAGCCGGCCTCGCAGATTCCGCCTGTCGGATCGCTCAAATGACTACGTCCGTTTATGCCTACCATTGGGCTCGCCGGACCGCGCGGCTGCCCGAAGAGGCGCCCACCGACTGCTTGTTGAAGAATCGTCGGGTGCGACTTTGGTTTGCTTCCAAATCGCCGCAACGCACGTTCTGAGGTCGGTTGAGATATCGTCAAGAGTTGTGTACGGCGGTTGAATCAGGCGGCGGCTTCTTGGAGCGGGAGGCCGTCTTGGAAGGGGGTCCCTCGGAGCACGTCCGGTAGGAGTTCGGAGCCGTTGAGCGCCCGCCATCGCTTGGCGGCC
>NZ_JAVJSH010000004.1:0-3242 GCF_040219535.1 Botrimarina sp. | reverse complement strand
CCCTCATCGACCAGGCGGTAGCCGGCAGCGAGGGCCGCCAGGTGACGCCTGAGGGCTTCTCTGAGTCGTGCGGCCGCTTCCACGCGGCGGCCGCTGAGGAACGCGAGGTTGGCCGAGACGAGCATCGGCCGGGCGAGGGAGGGCGCGGTGGCGCCTCCCAGCGCCGGGACTGCAGCGCAGACCATGGTGAGGGCTTCCTTTGGCGGGGGAGAAGAGATCCACCCCGCCAATGAAAGCGGCTAGCCGTTGGCACTGTCAGGCGGCACAAGAACCGCCCCGCAGGCCTTACGGCGGTGCGATACCAACGGCTAGCCGCTCTGACTTCTTGTGAGGATTTGACATCTTGTGTGCTCAGGCCCAGAAGCCCGAAGGCGGCCCGCCGGTGAGGGCTGGCGGGCCGGGTAGCTTTGACGGCCGTAGCTTGGCCGGTGCGGACGGCGGGAGTCAAGCGGGCCAGGAGGGTGGGGCGTGTGCGGCGGTGTCGCGGGCGACTTAGCTGGCGCCCAACCTTTCCGCGAACTCGGCGCCATCCATAAGCCGGATATCGTGCAAGCGAGCTTCCTCCACCGCCCCCGAGGTGAAGCCGCTCGTGGTGACGATCATGCCGCGGGTGCCCTGCGGGTACCGCCGGAGGGTCCCGGCAAGCTCTCTCACGACTGAGGGAGACACTTTCCGCTTCGGCTTCCAGCATTTGCACTGGACAATCCACTGGACGGCGTCGAGATCGATCCCCTTCGTGGCGAACACATCAACCCCGTGGTCGCCGAGCCCCGACGCGGCCACGTGCTCGACGTCAAAGCCGAGTCGGGTCATCAGCGAGTGAACGTCTCGCTCGAAGCGGAACCAGTCAACCTCGGCTGAGCAGCCTTCTGAGTCTGCTGCAGTATACAAAGATCGCAGCGCCGACCGACTGCGATAAATCACGTCGCGCTTCGCCTTCCCTCGTTCGTGCGGTCGCACAAACGTGTAACCCTCTGGCACCTCGAACCCGTATCGAATGGCGAGGGACAACTGGTGCTGCGACGGGTGGCTGCTTTTCCGGAGGTGCCCAGCGACGACGTGAGATCGGCGATTTGTCACACTTAGCTGCTCTTCACAAGACGCGAGGTCGGGGCCGCGCTTGTAGTCATATTTTACCCTTGGCAGGTAGACCATTCGCACACCGTCCCTGTAACCGTCTTTCCGATTTCGCTCGATCGGCACCGTCCGCTGCTCGAACACTGCTTCGCGTCTCTCGATAACCCAGAAGTCGCGGATCACTGCCGAAATAAGCAGCTTCAATGCCGCCTGCGCCTTTTCGGTACGCTCTTCCGCTGCCGCGTCGCCATCCTCATAGACCAGCAGGGCGCTGCTGTATTGCCTTTTTGGCTCAACTGTGAAGTAAAAGACGAGACCGCTAGGTTGGCGCAGGGCAACGCAGACGCTCACTTCTTTCTCGCAAAGCTCGACCGATGTGAACGGGCCTATTGCAAGCTGAACGACGGCCTGCGGAGGTATGCAACCTTGCTTGTTCGCGTCGGCTTCGGCCAACAAAAAGCTTGCGTGATCCTCGCATTTCTGGACGTCTTCGCAGCTCGGCAGCTGGTCCATCATGGCGTGGACTTCGCGGCCGCTTACCGGCACGTCACCGCCGCCGAGCAGGTGACCCCATCCGAATACAAAACCGCCTAGCTGCCGCATCCAGTATTCGCGTGGATCGACGCAGGCGGGGAAATCGTGGGGCTTGAGATCCAGCAGCTTCAGCTCGCCCGATTCACTCAACCATGGAAACTTTCGCCCGCATCCAGTGACATCGGCACACTCGATAAAGGTATGCATCACTGCATGAAGGGCGGTAAGCGGATAGTCGCCCTCTTCGCCATCTGGGAGGTCCTTGAAGCTATTCAACACTAGATAGGCAATGCTTCGCGAGCTCTTATGGAAGGCGTTCAGCAGGTAATCTCGTACGACCCTGAAGTCGCCATCACATGTTTCAATCGCTTCAACCAATCCGATCGCCAATTGGTCAAGCTCTAGTCGCCGTGCGACCTCCCCAAAACTTCCCTTGCTTATCGTGTCCAAGATGGTCCGTACCTTGCTGTGAGCTCGAACCCTATCGAACCATCCGAGAGAGAGCCTATCGGTCGCCGACAGATAGCGTTTAACCACTGTCTGGTGGTGCAGCGTCTCCCAGAAATTCGCCGCTTCATCGAAATACCCTTGCGCCCCCGCCTCTTGCAGACCATCGACGTGCAGCTGCGACATCGAAGATCCTTCTTGCGTTGCCGAGTAGTCAACATCGTCTGCCCGCACAACGGTCTTGCCGTGCATGACAACCACTCGAAACGAACCTCCGCGAACGACGTCTAGGAAAGGGTCGCCGTACGGAATCGCGGCTCGGCACAGCAGCTTCTCTTTTTCAGGCCCCCAAAGGTAAGCGGTTAGTGTGAGCGAACCGCCGAACACTCCGCCGCTCCAGCCCCAGGGCAGGACACTCACCCGGCCCGTCTGCCAGTCGGCAGTCTTGTCCCGGTCAAGAAGCTGCATGCAGACCATCTTCTCATCGACCGACCAGCACCCCCTTAGGCGATGATGCTCTGCCGCTTCTTCAGCGAGCCCTTGTGCCACCTTGCGGTTGGCAGTGGATAGCCCTTCGGATTTGCTGGTGCACTCAGCTCCGACTCTGCTAAGGGCCTTCGCGGCTTCTTCGATTGTCATGTGCGAGAACCAGGTTTGGCCATTCCGCCGATCGAAGTCCGGTAAGTGACTTGCGATATGCGGCGAACCCAAACTATCGCTACCCCGGAGCGGCTCGCCAACCGCCCCGGGGCTGATCTCGCTGGATTGCCAAAGAGCCCCCGCGCCGGGCGGGGAGAGTGTTCTGCGGGTCCAACCAGGGAGGGGAGCCCCCGCCCCCGTCCCCGTGCCGCACGCCCACGCCGCGGCCGCAGCCCTTCCTCCTGGCGGGCCTCAGCCCTTCCACCAGTCGGCCTGGTCCTGGTCGGCCTCGAGCCGCCGGTTCATCGCGGCCATGACGTCGCGGGAGTCGCGGAGCGCGCCGGCCAGCATCCGCATCGCGCCCGTCGCCTCGCGCCGGAGCTCCTCCGTGTCGGCGCACAGCTGCACCAGCCGCCCGCAGATCTGTTCCCAGTTGTCGAGCTCGGCCTGCATCTGGTCGGCCTGGCCCCGGATCCGCTCGAGGGCCTCGCGTAGCTCTTGCTCGCTCACGACAGGGCGGCCCCGCGTTCGATGGCCCGCTCCAC
>NZ_JAVJSH010000003.1:0-286252 GCF_040219535.1 Botrimarina sp. | reverse complement strand
GTTACAGTTGGGGGTCGGCGTGTAACGCTTCGCTAAGTCGCCTGGGCGCAACGACTTAACCCCCGTTTTGCAACGTTTTTGCGGACAAACACGATTTTCAGACTGTCGCGTTTGTCTCGAATCGCAGAGCAGCCACACGATAAGGCGGCGCTACGACCGGGGGGCCGGCGCGTCGGTCTCTTCGGGCAGGTCCTTGATCTTCGGGCGGCGTTGCTTGCGGATCTTCTCGGGGACCAGCTCGCGCATCGCGTCGAGCTTGCCGAAGCAGAGCAGGCGGTCGTGCGGCTGGGCGTGACGCCGGCCGCGGCAAGGGAGCGTCCACAGCGATAAGTCAGCCGCCGCGAGGCTTCGCTAGAACGCGGCCTCGCTAGAAGTGGAGGATAGCGGGCTCGAACCGCTGACCTTCTGGCTGCCAGCCAGACGCTCTCCCAACTGAGCTAATCCCCCTTTTGGGGCTCGACCGGCCGCGGCGGGGCGGCGGCGAGCTGCTGCGGCGGTGGGGGCGAGTCGGTTGCGGCACGCTCCCACGCCGAGCAACATAGGATGGCGCGTGCCGCCACGCGTGTCAACGCCGCCCTCGCCCCTGGGGGCGGCGCCGCTGACCGACTGCCCCCCGCCCCGGCCGCCCCTCCCCGCGGGGGCTGGCCCGCCCGCCCCCGCCATGTCGCGCCTGTCCCGTTCCGCCGCGGTTCGACTGGCGTGCGGGCTGCTGCTGGTGGCGGTGCTGCTGTGGCGGGCGGTCGCGTCCGACACGCTCGAGTCGATCGTCGCGTCGCCGCCGCGACCGGACCTTTTTGCGCTGGCGTACGGGGCGATCGTCGTGTCGCTGACCTTGTCGTTCGTGCGGTGGCGGCTGATCGCCGCCGCGGCGGGAGTGCCGATGTCACTCGGCGAGTCGTTGCGGTTCGGCGCGATCGGCTTCGCCTGCAATTTCGTCGCGCTCGGCAACATCGGCGGCGATGTCGTCAAGGCGACGCTGCTCGCGCGGGGGCGGCCCGGCCTGCGTGCGCGGGCGGTGAGCACGGTCGTGATCGACCGGCTAATGGGGCTGTTCGGCTTTTTGGTCTACGCGTCGGCGGCGATCTGGCTGACCGGCGCGGCGGGGGCCGACTCGCCGGCGCCGCTCAGGGTGCTGTGTCGGGCGACGCTGCTGCTCACCGCGGCGGCGGCTGTCGCGCTGTTTGCACCGTTGTGCTCGGAGCGTGCGCCGGGCTGGGTCGCCGGGAGGCTGGTCGGCGTGCGGCTGTTGGGGCCGTTGGCGGCTAAGGTGGCCGCCGCCGCGCAGGTGTACCGCAGCGGGCGGCGGTGGCTGTTCGCGGCGATAGCGGTCGGGATGGTGGTGAACGCGGTGTTTATCGCCTCGTTTTATGCGGCAGCGGCTTCGCTGCCGATGGCGGTCCCAAGCCTGAGGTCGCACTTGTTTATTGTCCCGCAGAGCCTGATCGCCGGCGCGGCGCCGATCTCGCCGAACGGCCTGGGCACGATGGAGGCGACCACCGAGTTCCTCTACCGGCAGGTACGCCCCGAGACGCCGGTGGGCGTGGGCACACTGGCGGCGCTCGCGCACCGCGTCGCGATGTTGCTGGCGGGGGTGACCGCGGTGGCTTACTACTACGCGGCCCCGCGGCGCGAAGCGGACGCGGCGATCAGCCAAGCCAGCGCGAGCGCAGTGGCGGAAGAAGGCTCGGGGACCCCGCCGCCGGCGGCGGCCAGCGCGTCGCGCCAGACCGTGTAGTCGGCCGCGTCGACCACGCCATCGCGGTTGCCGTCGGCTGCCAGATCGTCCGACCCGCCGTAGAGGCTCGACCAAACCGCGTAGTCGTCCGTGTCGAAGTCGGAGTCGCCGTCGTAGTCGCCGGGGAGAGCCATGTCCATGCGGTAGAAGCCGCCGCCGAGCGACAGGACATAGATCTCGCCTGTGAGGTCCTCGACGAAGGCGACAGGGCTTGTGGGCACGTTGCGGCCGAAGAGCTGGCCTGTGATGTTCTCGACGGTATCGAACGGGTCGGCCGGGTCGAACTTCCAGTACCGGCTGGCGACCGCGTCGGCGAAGAAATAATGGCCCTGCAGCGACGGGTCGTAGCCGCGGTACGCGACGCCCCCGGTGATCGAGTTGCCGGTGAACAAGGGGTCGGCCGACGCGTTGTTCGTGTGGAAGTACTCGTAGACCGGGTCGACCGCGCCGGGGGGCTTGGGGCCGCCGACTCCGCCGGTGGGCGTGGCGACGGAGCCCTCGCGTAGCCGCCAGCCGTAGTTCTCGCCGCCCGGGCTATCGCCCGGCTGAAAGTTCACTTCTTCCAGGAAGCTTTGCCCGACGTCGGCGATCCAGAGGTCGCCGGTCTGGCGGTCGAAGCTGTTGCGGAAGGGGTTGCGGAGCCCGTAGGACCAGATCTCGTCGTCGCCGGTGACGCCGACGAACGGGTTGTCGGCCGGGATCGCGTAGTTGCGGCCGGCGTCGGCGGGGAAGTCGTCGCCGGACACGTCGATCCTCAGCATCTTGCCGAGGAGGTTGTTCGTGATGTCTTGGCTGTTGCCGATGCCCGGCGTGTGGCCCGTGCCGTTGTCGTTGCTCCCACCGCCGTCGCCCGAGGCGATATACAGGTACCCGTCGTTGGGGCTGAAGCCGATCCACCCGGCGTTGTGGTTGTTCTGCGGCTGGTCGAACGATAGCAGCGGCGTGATGCTGTCGGCGAGCGCTCGAGTGGGGTCCGCCGGGTCGCGTTGGAAGCGGGCGATGCGCGAGGTCAAACCGCTCGTGCCGCGCGTCACCGTGTAGTACGCGTAACCGTAGCCGTTCGATTCGTAATTCGGGTCCAGGGCGAGGCCGAGCAGGCCCCCCTCGCTGCGGGTGTCGACGCCGGGGATCGTCAGGTAGGGCGTCGGGTCGACCTGGCCGGTCGTCGCGTCGAGTCGGCTGATCGTCCCACTGCGGCCAGCGATGAGGAACTGCCCCGGCAAGGTCGGATCGGCGGCGGCCGTGGTGGCCGTGCCGACCGACGCGATAAACGTCGACCCGGTGACCCCAGCGTACGCTTCGACCGCCAACGCGACCGCCACGATCGAGAGGGGCGTCCTCAGCAAGCCTGCCTTCGTCATCGTTGCCCTGCCTGGTTCGCGTAGCTAGCGAACGATCGACATCGTTCGATAAGGTAGCCACAATAGTAGCGGAGCGACGACCTCATGCAATTCGGGCGCCGAGCGGGATGAGCAGGGAAAGCCGACAGATGGCCGCGGCGTTCCGTGCTCTGCGACCCGTGTACGACCGGCTGGGGACGCGGGGATCGCTCGCGCTAATCGCACTCGCGCTAGTCTACTTGGCTGTTGCACAGCCATGGACCGAGCCGTGGCCCGCAGGGGCCGGGCCGGTCGGCTCGACGCCATCGGCCCAGGCGCCGGTCGGCGATTCGGGAGCGCGGGCGGGCGCAGCGCACGGCGACCAAACCGACGTCGACCCGGCCGAGCTGAGCGACGTGCTGACCGACCAGGGGCGCGGCGTGTTCCGCTCGCCGGCGGGGCTCCGCTACACACGCGGCAGCGTCCACGGGCACCGGCTCGCCCACCTGCTCTCCCACGCCCGCGACGACCCGGCCCGCGACGGGCCGCACGGCGTGTTCGACGAGAGCGACCCGGCCGAGCTGGTGCGCCTGATCGACGCGTTGTACCTGCAAGCGCAGGAGGGGCGCGCGACGAGGTCGCGTCGCGAGCGGGAGCGGACGGTTTATACGGTCGACGCCGGCGAGCGGATCGGCTACGTGGGCGGCGAGACCGGCGCTCGGCGCGGCCGGCCTACCGCGCGGCACGTGCGGATGGTCGTCGAAGGCGACCGGCTTATCACCGCCTACCCGGTCATCCCATGATCTTGCCGAGCATGGCTTCGATAGGGACCTGCCGCATCTGTGGGACGGGTCCGCTCCGTTGGCGCCGGTGCGGCGTGTGCCGGAGGGAGGTCGTCCTGTGCGACGAGTGCGACTCGGCGTGGCGAACGGCCGACACGGCCGGCGCGCCGACCTACGCGACCGACCGCGACATGCCTTGCCCTTGGTGCCGGGCGTCGCTGTGGTCGAACGGGGCGGAATGGGCTGCGGGCGAAGAACGCGCCTAGCTGACGAGCTCGCCGCCGGTCGCGCGGAGCCGCTGCAACGCGGGCTGGTCGAGCACGTCGAACGGATCGACGAGCGGCCGCCACGGCTCGCCGCGTTGCTCGATCCGCTCCTCGGCGATCGGCCCCAGCCGCCGCGAAGCGAGCGCCAGATAGCCGATCCGCTCCGGCACGAGCCCCATGATGCGGGCCACGGTGGCGTCGAGCGCCGGCAGGCTTGCGCCGACAGCCACCAGGCCCATGTGCTTGCGGCTGCCGAGGATCGGCCCGTCGCCTTCCATGCAGTCGATGCCGTCGACGATGCCGACGACGCGGGGCAGGGTGCTGTTGATGTCGGCGACGGTCTCGGGGATGCCGTTGTGGTGCAGTACGTTCTTGGGCCAGCCGTACTTGATGCCCGGGATCACGCCGTACAGATTCTTCATCGCCGCGGTCACGCCGACCCAGTGGTGGGTCTTCATTTTCGGCATCGAGACGACGAGGTCCGCGTCGAGCACGCTCTCGGGCAGGTAGAGGCCCGGCAGCTTGCTGAAGCGGCCGCGGTTGCGGCGGTAGCCGACCCGCTGGTAGTTGAGGTCGGCGAACGGCAGGCGCTCGCCGGCGAGCGCCTCGCCGACGCCCGACTCGATGAGGGCGGTCTCGGTGTCGCGCACGTGGCCGGGCCCCTCGCCGACGGTCACTTCCGCGCCCCATCGGCGGAACACGTCGGCGGCGGCGAGGATCATCGCGGGGTGGGTCGTCATGTGCGGGATCGCGCGCGTCGGCTCGACCAGATTCGGCTTGAGCAGCACCCGCTTGCCGGCCAGTCGTTGCGCGTCGAGCCCAACCGCCACGAGGCCGTCCCGGATGGTCGCGGCCAGCGGGCCGTCGTAGCGCTGGTTCTTCGCGACGAACACCGGCGACGGGCCGCCGTACAGCAAGCGGCCGGCGCCGAGCAGACCCGCGGCCGCCAAGCCGCCGATGCCGATCGCGGTGCGCCGGGTGATTTGGTTCGGCTCGTTCATCGTGCGGCGACGGGGCGAATGGGTAGGCGGTTGTGGGTGAGCGTCGCTTGTGCGGCGAGGGCGAACAGCGCGGGCTTGTACAAGCCGTTGTCGCGACCGACGCGGGACCATGCCGCCGACAGCCGGGCGGCCGCGTCCTCGCCGGCGAGGCCGTGGGCGGCAAGGCCACGCACGGCCCAAGCGACCGACGCGGCGCCAAGCGGCTGTCGGATCGTGTCGGCGAGGTAGTCGAGCGTCAGCCGCAAGCGGGGGTCGTCGACCCGCTCGCCGGCCAGCGCCCACGCGGCCACTCCGCTGGCTTGGGCGTGTTGCAGCAGCTCTTGGCCGAACACGACCGTGTTGCCATAGTTGGCGCCGCCGCTGGGCAGGAGCCGGTCCTGGAGCAAGCGGACGGCCTCGACGCGCCGGGGGTGCGTCGCGAGCGTGCCGTCGCGTAGGGCGACCGCGAAGAAGGCGGTCGGCTCGAGCCACGAGTGCGTGTCGGGCGCCCACGACCAACCGGCGAGGCTGAGGTCGTGACCCAGCACGGGGTTGGGCGGCTGGGTCCAGGGCTCCTGATCGAGCGCCCAATCAGAGGCCGATGCGATCGGCTGCGCGTAGCCGACCGGGTCGACGGCGCGCCACGCGAGGATCGCCAACGCGGTGGTCCAAGCGGGCTCGGCCTGCTCGGCGGTGACGCCGACCGAGCCGTCGCCCGCTTGGCGCTCCGCGAGCCACCGAGCGCCGGCCTGCGCCGCGGCAGGCTCGCCGGCGTGCGCCAGAGCGATGGCGGCCCAGGCGATTGGCTCGCTGGCCGCGGGTCCGTCGGCGTGGTAGCCGCCGATCGGCGAGCGGCGGAGTCGCGTCAGAGCGCTATCGAGGGCCGCTGTGAGGCCGAGTTCTTCCGCCATGGGGGCGACACCGACTGGGAGAGACTGTGCTTCGACTCGCCGCTTCGGCCCGGCAGGGCCGTGATCGGGCAAAGCGTGTTTGGGGCTTGTCTCTACTGTCGCTCGCGGAAGCGGCACGGGTGGTGAGGGGGCTCGGCGCGGCTGCAGAGCGGGGCCGAGAGCGTGCCGGACGCGCCGGCGCAGCCGGTTTACGGGCCTTTTGAAAAAAATCTCAAGCCGCGTTTGACCCGCCCACGGCGTGACATAGGTTTCTGGTGTCGCGAGAAGCCGAGCTCGAATCGAGCCGAAGCGACGCTCTTCAAAACGACTCATCCCACCTGTTTCGCTCACGAGATTTCGCCCGCCGGCGGCCCGAACGAAGGGCCACGGCCGGGAAAACCGAGACAAGAGCCCGCCGCGTATCTGTCCACGAGAAAGGCAAACCCGTCGCGAGGCGGGGGCGCAAAGCCCACGGGCCCAGCAAGATTGCGGGGCAGCCGGGCTGCCGATGGAACGCCCACCCCGCCGCTTCCGAGCGGCTGCGTGGGACGAATGGAATCACCTCACCGGGTGATACGCACGTTCACGTGCTTAATTTCACGACCGAAACGCGACGCCCGGCGGGCTCGCCTTGGAGTAGTCCAAGGGTCGCGTGGAGGTCAGCCAACGAGGGCCCCGATGCCCTCGCCACTAGCAGGGCCACGCCGCGAAAGGCGTCGAGGCGGGTCCGTAAAAACGGAGAGGAAGAAGATGAAGAAGTTCGCCCAGAAAGTCCAACGTTTCCTCGCCTCGGAAGACGGTCCCACGGCTGTCGAGTACGCGGTCATGTTGGCGCTGATCGTGATCGTCTGTCTGACGGCGATCCAGTCGATCGGCACCAACGCGTCGGCCACGTTCACGAGCGTCGCCGGACAGCTTAGCGGCGGCAGCTGATCCGACAGCCTTGGCGACCGGGCCCTGCTAGCCTGGCGCACCACCACCGGCCCGGCCGGCGCTCCGCGAGGGGCGCCGGCCGGGTCTTTTTTTGCGCGCCGCGGGCGACCGAACGAGCCGGTCCGGTTGTCGCGGTTGGCGTGACCGGGAGGGCTGGCGCCGCAACGAGCCGCCGCATCGCGGCCCGGCCGGCCGTCGCGCGGCGCAACGGCGGGCTACGTTTCGGCGGTTCGTCGTGCGGAGTCATCCGGCGCGGGCCGCTTAAGCCTTAAACGACCTCGACGCCTGCGTAGACCCACGAGCCATGGACCCCACCCAACTCGCCGACGCCCTGCTCAGCAACTGGCCCGTTTGGGTCGTCACGGTGACGCTGGTCGTCGCCGCTGTGATCGACGGCCTCCAGCTGAAGGTGCCGAACTGGATCACGTTCCCGATGATCCTCAGCGGTTGGGCGTACAGCGCCACGCTGAGCGCCTACCCCGGCTGGGAGGGTTTGGTCTACAGCCTGATCGGCACGGCCGTGGGCCTCGGCTTGCTGCTGCCCGCCTACGCGATCGGCGGCATGGGCGCCGGCGACGTGAAGCTGATGGCCGGCATCGGCGCCTGGATGTGGGGCACGGTGACCGCCTACTCGTTCGCCGTGTCGGCCGTCATCGGCGGCGTGATGGCGGTGATCATGGTCTTCAGCAAGCAGCGGTGGGAGAAGCACCACGGCCAGTTCTGGCTGATCCTGAACGAGATCCTCACCGTCAAAGACCCCGAACAGCTCGCGCAGATCGCCGCCGAACGCAAGCCGCGGATGATGCTGCTGCCGTACGGCATCCCGATCGCGATCGGCACGATCGCGTACTTCGCCTGGAACCGGATGCTCGTCTGACGACGCCCGTGAGACGGGGGGGCGGCGACCGCCGCTAGCGACCCCCGCCCGCTGATAGCTGACCGCTGAGAGCTGAGAGCTTTGTATTTCCTGGACCGGATGCGCCGGTCCTGCCGAAGTAACCGACGAGGCCCGCTTCGCGGCGGGTGGTCGGAGTGTCTGTCCCCGCTGGGGCAGCCGCGCCGGCCGACCGTGGGGGGAACCACATGCGACCAAAATCTTTACTATTGCTCGCCTTTGCCCTCGGCAGTGGCCTGGCGGCGTCGATCGCCATCAGCCGCGTGATGGACGCCAAGGCGAACGGGGGCGTCGAGCTCGACACGACGCCGATCTACGTGGCGCGGCACAACATCAACCTGGGCGACCCGATCAGCGCCGAGATGGTGGCCCTCGACGAATGGCCGACGGACAAGGCGCCGAAGGGATCGATCACCGCGCTGGAAGACCTCGAGGGACGCCGGCCCCGCACGACGATCGTCGCGGGCACGCCGATCCTCGAGGCGCAGCTGCTGGCCCAGGGCGAGACGGCCGACCCCGTCGCGAACATCCCCGACGGCTTCCGCTTGTCGACGATCAAGGTCGACGCCGAGAAGAGCGCGGCCGGCTTGCTGAGCCCGGGCGACCGGGTCGACGTGCAGCTCTACGTTGCCGCCAGTCAGCGGGCCGGCATCCCCGAGGCGAAGACCCGCGTGATCCTGCAGAACATCCGCGTGTTCGCGGTCGAGCAGGCCGTGCAGCGGTCGGCCGACGGAGAGGAATCGAAGGCCATCCCCAAGACGGTCTCGTTGCTCGTCACGCCGACCCAAGCCACCACGATCAACCTCGCTCAGAATGCCGGAGAGCTGAGCCTGATCCCGCGCAACCCGAACGACGAGAGCGTCGCCGAGGTGGCCGACATCACCCTGACGGAGATCCTCGGCGGCCGCAGCGAGCGTAACTCCCGCGAGGAAGAGCAAAACCGTGAATCGAGCGGCGCCCCGAAGCCGAGTTTCTTGGACACGGTCGTGGGCATGATGAGCCAAGCGGCGCAGCAGCGTCCGCCGTTCGAGATGACGATCGTGCAGGCCGAGGAGGTCACCACGCTGCAGTTCGACCCGTCGACCGGCGCGCCGCTCAGGGGCCAGTACGACGCGCTGCGTGGCGCCCGCACCCGCAGCACGGGGACGAAGGGGACGCCGGCGAGCTTCGCGCCGCCGGCGGTGAAGCCGAGCGAGAAACTCGGCGAGGACGTGACAGGGTTCGATTTCCCGATCGACTTCGGGGAAGAGTAGCCGAGCGAAGCTGAAGCGACGCGACCGCGGCCTACCGCGGCGGCCGTCGGGCGAGGGACCGCCCGCCGGCGAAGAAACTACCTGGGGGGAAGCGTCCGCCACCGCGGTCGCGCCAGGCCATCGCCCCGACGGGGCGGCGGCCGCAACCGGAAAGTACAAGGATGTACGACTCCATCAGCCGCCGATCGGTCCGCGCCGCACGCCGAGCGACCGCCCTCGTGTTGTCGGCCCTCGTGGCGATCCCGCCGTCGGCCTCCGCCCAGACGGGCGGCGGCTCGGTGGTCCGGAAGATCGACGGGCCGAGCGACCAGATCGAGATCACGACCAACTCGAGTCGGATCCTCACGCTCGAGAAAAAGATCCCCAAGGTGCAAGTCAACAACCCCGAGTTGTTGGCGGTCACCCCGCTGTCGGCCAACGAGATCCAGATCTCCGCGAAGAAGGCCGGCGTGACGCAGGTCAACCTGTGGGACGAGAACGGCGACCTCCACACGGTGGACGTCTACATCTACGGCGACGTGCGCGAGCTCGAGCACGCGCTGGCCACGCAATTCCCGAACTCGTCGATCAAGGTCTACCGCTACAGCCAGAGCCTGGTTCTCACCGGATTCATCGACCGGCCCGACTACGTCGACCCGATCGTCCGCCTGGCCGAGGACTACGCGCCCAAGGTGATCAACAACATCGCCGTGGGCGGAGTGCAGCAGGTCCTGCTGAAGGTGAAGATCTACGAGGTGTCGCGGTCGAAGCTGCGGAAGCTCTCCACCGACTTCGCGTTCATCGGCGACGGCGGCTACTTCGGCACCAGCGTGTCGGGCCTGATCAACAACGTGGGCGGACCGAGCAACCCGTTCGGCTTCGTCACCCTGGCCGGCGACGTGAAGGGCGTCGCGGACACGGCGGGCCAAACGGTCGAGTTCGCCGTCACCGACGGCACGGACGCGCTGGTCGGCTTCCTCGACGCGCTGCAACAGAAAGACGTCGCCAAGATCCTCGCCGAGCCGAACATCGTGGCCGTGAGCGGCCGCCCCGCGCAGTTCAACGAGGGGGGCGAGATCCCGATCATCGTGCCCCAGTCGCTGGGCAACGTGGCGATCGAATACAAGCCGTTCGGCACGCAGGTCGACTTCCTCCCGATCGTGCTGGGCAACGGCAAGATCCGCCTGGAAGTCCGCCCCCGGGTCAGCGACCTCGACTTCTCCAACGCGGTGATCATCAACAACACGCAGGTGCCGGCTCTGACGGTCCGCCAGGTCGACACGGCGGTCGAGATGAGCGCCGGGCAGACTTTCGCGATCGCCGGCCTGATCCAGCAACGCACCACGTCGACGCAACGCGGCGTCCCGTTCTTGATGGACATCCCGATCCTCGGCGTGCCGTTCCGGAGCAACTCTAACGAGGTCGAAGAGGTCGAGCTGCTGATCCTGGTCACCCCCGAATTCGTCGACGCGATGGAGCCCCACCAGGTGCCTCCTTGCGGGCCGGGCATGGGCACGGTTTCGCCGAGCGACTGCGACCTGTACATCGACGGCAAGATCGAGACCCCCGACTATTGCAGCCCCTGTGCGAACGGCCGTTGCGGCGGCTGCCCGCAGTGCAACGCCGGCGGCTTCCCCGGCCCCCCCTCGCAGCTGCTCAACGGCGGCGCCCGGCGGGGGGGCTACGGACCGGCCGCGACGCCGACGCCCGCCGGGCCGCCGATGGAGTACTTGCCGGCGCCCGAGTCGATGGGGCCCGGAGAAGGGGTCCCGGCCGACGTGCAGCCGCTGGACCTCAGCCGAGCGGCGCCGCCGACGGGCGAGGCCGGGCAGGCCGCCGAGTCCGCGCCGGGGCCGTCGCACTTCGGCGCCGAGCCTCCGCGGGGCTACGTGCGTCAAGCCGCTCGGCCGTACCAAGCCACGCCGGCGGTCGCCACCGACGAGGGTTTGATCGGTCCGGTCGGTTATGAGGACTGACGCGCCCGACCGCCAAAACGCCCGGCGCGCCCACACAGGTGAGCTAGCCTCTCTTTAGCCGCCAGGCCCCGCCGGTGGTCGCGCGCCCGCCGCCGTGTGGCGCCGTCAGCTGAAGCTCCGATGAGACGCCCTCCGCTATGGCCAATGTCCTGCGACTCGCGATCGTCGACCCGAACGACGGGACGCGCGGATCGCTGAAGGCGACGCTCATGGGCCTCGACACGGTGTGGCTCGAGGCCGAGTGCTCGCGCTACGACTTCGTGCGGGACGTGCTCGATCAGACCGAGCCGGACGTGGCCTTTGTTTGCATGGACAGCGACCCCGACAAGGCGGTCGCGTTGGTGGGGGAGCTGGCGAAGCACAAGCCGGGCGTGAGCGTGCTGGTCTCCAGCAGCTCGACCGACGGGAACCTCATCCTCCGAACGATGCGCGCCGGCGCGAAAGAGTTCCTCACGCAGCCCCTGCGTCCCGACGACCTAGCGACTGCGTTCCAGCGGATCGCCCAGTCGCGGTTCGGCGCTTCGGGCGGGGGGGGCGCCAGCTGCCGGGTGATCGCGGTCACCGGCTGCACGGGGGGCGTCGGCTCCACGAGCATCGCGGTGAACCTCGGCTGCGAGCTCGCGGCGAACCCGAACAACTCGGTCGTGGTGGTCGACCTGGACCTGCCCCTGGGCGACGCCGACGTCTACCTCGACACGATCCCCGAGTACACGCTCACCGACGTCGCCCAAAACATCGGCCGGCTCGACTTCACGCTGCTGAAGCGGTCGCTCACCAAGCACGCTTCTGGCGTGTACCTGCTGCCCAGGCCGGTGCAGCTGGAAGACGCCGGCCTCGTGACGACGGAAGACCTGGGGCGCGTCATCAGCCTGTTGCGCGCGACCTTCACGCACTTGATCATCGACACGTCGAAGGCGTTCAACTCGCTCGACATGCAGGCGATGGACTTCGCCGACGACGTGCTGATGATCAGCCAGCTCGACCTGCCGTGCCTGCGGAACGTGGTCCGGTTGATGATGTCGTTCGAGCAGCGGGGCGCGCTGCGCGACAAGGTGAAGATCATCGTGAACCGCGTGGGGCAGGGCGGGGCGTCGATCAGCGTCAAGAAGGCCGAGACGACGCTCGGCCAAGAGATCTTCTGGCAGCTGCCCAACGACTTCCGCACGATGATCGAGGTCCGCAACAACGGCGTGCCCCTGATCGAACAAGCCCCGAAGGCCGCCCTCACCCAGTCCATCTCGCAGCTCGCCCGCGAGCTGACCGGAGAGGCGGCCCCTGGCGAGGGGGGCTCGAAGTCCACCCGGAGCTGGCTCGGGCTGTGGGGCAAGAAGGGCGCCACCGGGACCGAGGCGGCCGCCGCCGACGCCTGACACACCGCCCGCCCCGCCGGCCGCGGAGAACCGCGATGGGGGGGCGCGCGGGCCCGGTCCCAGATGCCCGCCCGATCGAGAGCCCGCCCCCCTCGTGCGGGGCGCCGTGGGCAGGTCCGGTTTTGCGGATCAGGCCCCGCCACCGGCGAACGCCCAGGCCGAGCCGGCGCGCCGTCCTGCGTGAGCTAGGTTTCAGCGGACATGTCGCTTCCACGCAACAAGGCGTGTGCGACCTCGCTACCGCTCTCCGCCGCGACGCCTCCCCCACCATGACGAAGCTCACGACGCCCCCGTCGGCCATGGCCGGCGCCGACAAGGAAGCCGAGTTCGAGAACCTCAAGCGTCGGATCCACTCGAAGCTGGTCGACAAGCTCGACCTGTCGAGGGTTGGCGAGCTGGAAGGCGACGTGCTGCGCCGGGAAATCCGCCTGGTCGTCGAGCACCTTTGCGACACGGAGGACACGCTCCTCAACCGCAACGAGCGCGACCGCCTGGTCGACGAGGTCCTCGACGAGACCTTCGGCCTGGGCCCGATGGAGATGCTGCTGAAGGACCCGTCGATCAGCGAGATCATGGTCAACGGCCCGAAGAGCGTGTACGTCGAGAAGAGCGGAAAGCTCGTCAAGACGCAGTGCACGTTCCGCGACAACAAGCACCTGATGCAGATCATCGACCGGATCGTGTCACGCGTCGGCCGGCGCGTCGACGAGGTCTGCCCGATGGTCGACGCGCGGCTGGCGGACGGCTCGCGTGTGAACGCGATCATCCCGCCGCTGGCGCTCGACGGGCCGAGCGTCACGATCCGGCGCTTCGGTTCCAACCCGCTGAAGCTAGAGGACCTGCTGAACTACAAGTCGCTCACGCCCGAGATGGTCATGCTCCTCGAAGCGGCCATGAAGGCGAAGCTGAACATCGTCATTTCCGGCGGCACGGGCTCTGGCAAGACGACGCTCCTCAACACGCTGTCGAGCTTCATCAGCAACGACGACCGGATCGTCACGATCGAGGACGCCGCGGAGCTGCAGCTGCAGCAGGACCACGTGGTGCGACTCGAGACCCGCCCGCCGAACATCGAGGGCAAGGGCAAGATCTCCGCGACGGACCTCGTGAAGAACTCGCTGCGTATGCGGCCGGACCGCATCATCATCGGCGAGTGCCGCGGCGGCGAGACGCTCGACATGCTGCAGGCGATGAACACCGGCCACGAGGGCTCGCTCACCACCTGCCACGCGAACACGCCCCGCGACGCCATCGCCCGCCTCGAGACGATGATCATGATGGCCGGCTTCGAGATGCCGATCAAAGCGATGCGCACCCAGATCGCCAGCGCGGTCGACCTGATCGTGCAGGCGAACCGCTTGCAGGGCGGTCCTCGCAAGGTGACCCACATCACCGAGGTGCTCGGCATGGAGCAAGACACGATCGTCATGCAGGACGTGTTCCGCTTCGAGAAGACGGGCGTCGACGAGAACGGGCGCGCGATCGGCCGCTTCGTGGCGACAGGCATCCGGCCGTCGTTCATGGACCGCCTCGAGTCGGCCGGCATCCGGCTTCCCGCAAGCACGTTCCGCGAGCGCGTGATGATGCAAGACTGACGAAGGCTGGGGGGTCGAGGCCGGGGTCTGCGGGACGCAGGCCTCGGCGTTGGGCCTCGGCCGTTTGATCGAACACCGCCGACCTGCACACCGAGCCCCCCAGCCTACCGCCTCCAGCCTACGGCCTGCCTTCCCATGTCTCCCCTGCTGCTAAGCCTGATGGTCTTTGGCGGCGTCACCGGACTGGTGATCGCCGTGGTGATGCTCTGGAGCGGCCAGAAGGACGCGGAGGTCGAAGACCGCCTCGAGGCGTTGACCTCCGGCAAGGCCAAGAAGGGAAAAGATAAGGCGCCGACCGAGAACGAGCTGCTCGCCGAGACCTGGAACCGCGGCGCCGGCTCGATCGAGCAGGCGATCGCCAACCACCTCAACCTGCAGCGCCTGTTTATCCAGGCGGACGTGTCGTTCAGCGTGAGCCAGTTCCTGCTCGCGTGCGTCGCGGCGGCTCTGGTCGGGTTCTTCGGCCCGACGCTGGCCGGCCTGCCCGTGAAGTTCGCCCCGATCTGCTCGATCCTCTTCGTGTTCATGCCGTTCGCGTGGCTGATCATGAAGCGCCGCAAGCGGATGAAGAAGTTCGCCGCGCAGCTGCCCGAGGCCCTGGAGCTCGTCGCCCGCGCGCTCCGCGCCGGCCACAGCCTCGGGGCCGGGTTGAACCTGGTGGGCGCGGAGATGTCGCCGCCGATCGCCAAGGAGTTCGCGCGCACGTTCGAGGAGCAGAACCTCGGCATGCCGCTCGAGGAGGCCCTCGAGAACCTGACCGAACGCGTGCCGAACCTCGACCTGAAATTCTTCGCCACGGCCGTCATCTTGCAACGGCAAACCGGCGGTGACCTGGCGGAGATCCTGGACAAGATCGGGCGGCTGATCCGCGAGCGGTTCAAGATCTGGGGCCAGGTGCAGGCGCTGACCGGCGAAGGCCGCCTGTCGGGCATCGTGCTGCTGGCCCTGCCGCCGCTGCTGTTCGTCGCCGTGTACCGGATGAACCCGGATTACCTGATGCTGCTGTTCACCGACGACCTGGGCAAGAAGATGCTCGTCGGCGGGATCGTGATGCAGCTGCTGGGCGCCGTGGTCATCCAGAAAATCATCAACATCCGTATTTGATCAGCAGTCCGGCGCGCCGCCCGCGGAGGGCGGCTTGCGAGCCGTCGCTGTGCCCGACCGACGCGAGTCGTAAGTCCTCACTTCCTAACGCCGCATTCTCATGTCGCCCATAATCGCCGAATTGATCAGCTCCGCTCTGCTGATGAAGCTGGCCGTCTTCGGTGCGGTGGCCGCCGGCATGTGGTTCGCGCTGGACTACTTCGGCGGCGCGGGCAACGAGCGGACCGACGAGCGGCTCGAAACGCTACGCGACCCGCGGCAAGCGACCCGCGCGAAGAAGCAGTCGGACAAGATGGCGAGGCTCATCGAGCACGCCACGCCCGCCCTCGCTGCGCCGCTCAAGCCGAAGAACCAAGAGGACGCCGGCAAACTCAAGCTGCGGCTCCAGCACGCGGGCTTCCGCAGCGAGAGCGCGATCAGCGTGTTCTTAGGTTCGAAGCTTATCGGGTTGGCCTTTGGTTTCTTGGCGGGCGGCGGGGCGGCCTACTTCACCAAAGGCCTCACGCAAGAGGCGTTGTTCATCACCATCGGCGCCGCCGGCTTCTGCTTCTTCCTTCCCGATCTGGTCGTCTGGTTTGTTAAGAGGCAACGGCAGGACAACATCTTCTACGGGCTTCCCGACGCGCTCGACCTGATGGTCGTTTGCGTCGAGGCGGGGCTCGGCCTCGACCAAGCGATGCGGAAGGTCGCCGAGGAGATGCGGAAGACCTACGGGGTCCTCGCCGAGGAGTTCGCCCTGTGCAACCTCCAGCTCCAGATGGGCTCGCCCCGCAACCAAGTCTTGCAAGAGCTGGGCTCGCGGACCGGCGTCGACGACCTGAAGGCGCTGTCGGCGATCCTGATCCAGGCGGACAAGTTTGGTTCGAGCGTGGCCCAGGCGTTGCGTGTGCAGAGCGACTCGATGCGCACCCGGCGGAGCCAGATGGCCGAAGAGAAAGCCGCGAAGACGGCCGTGAAGCTGATCTTCCCGCTCGTCATCTTCATTTTCCCGGCGATCTTTGTGGTGCTGGTCGGCCCGGCTGCGATCACGATGATCAACGAGATGTTCCCGGCGATGAGCGCCGGCCAGTGATCGGCCGGCTGGCTTTCAGCGGCAGTTGACCGGCCGGCGCCGACCGGCCGGCGACGTTCTCGTGCGGACGCAAGCGCCGCGGTGCGGGTTGGTCCGAGCGGCTTGGCGCCTCGTCAACGGGCGGGGTTCTCGCCTAGGCTTTGTCGGCCCCCGGGCCGTTCGTTGAGCGTCGCCGTGTCGACGCCGAGCCTGGGAGGCCCGCCCACCAAGCGCCAACGCCGGCCGGCTTGAGCGCCTGCCCGCCTCGCCCCCGATGCCCGCCCCGATGCCAGCAGGACCACCCGGCGCCAGCGGGCCGACGCTCGCGCGGCTGGCCGCGATGATGTTCTTGCAGTACTGGTCGCTGGGCGTGTGGTTCGTCACGTATACGTCGTTCGTGGCGGCCAATACGGGCGACCAGGGGGAAGCGATCTTCTCCGACGGGTTCGCCGGCTACAGCGGCACGGCCACGGCGATGGGGAGTCTGCTGGCGCCGGCGATCTTCGGCTGGCTAGCCGACCGCCGCATCGCGCCGAAGTTCCTGTTGTCGATCCTGCACGGGGTGTGCAGCGTCGCGGTGATACTGATGCACGAGGCCCGTGACGAGTGGGTGTTCTACGCCGGCCTGCTGCTCTACTTCCAAGCGTTTGGACCGACCGTTTCGCTAACGAACACGGTGGTTCTGCGGATGTCGTCGAACACGGATCGCGACTTCCCGGTGCTGCGGCTGTTCGGGACGACGGCTTGGATGATGGCGGGGGTCTTCGTCGGCGAGATCGCACGGCGTTGGTGGGGCGAGTCGATCGAGGCCACCAGGATCCCGATCGCGATAAGCGGCGTGTCCCACCTAGGAATGGCCCTGTATTGCCTGACGCTGCCCCGCGCGAAATCGCCCGCCCGCGTCGCAACGGGCGCGGATCACAAGCGGGCCCTCGACGTGCTCCGCAATCGTCCGTTTATCGCCTTCTTGGCGATCTCGATGCTCGCCGCGATCGGATCGCAGGCCTACAACTTCGCCAACCCGTTTATGAACCAGCAAGGCTACGTCGGCGCGGCGGCCGTGCTGACGCTGGGCCAGCTGAGCGAATTGGTCTGCCTGGCCTCGATGCCCTGGTTGCAGCGCCGGGTCGGCCTGAAGGCCCTGTTCTTGTTTGGGATCGGGGCGTGGGCGGCTCGTTACACGTTGCTGGTGATCGGGTCGCTCGGCGAGCCCGGGTCGCCAGCCACGGCCGCCGTGATCGCGGCGATCCTTTGCCACGGCCCGGCCTACGGGTTTATGTATGTCGCGGGTCAGCTGTACGTGGACAAGCTGGTTCACCCGCACAACCGAGGCGCGGGGCAAGGGCTGCACGCGTTGGCGATGAACGGGCTCGGCCACCTGCTCGGGGCCGGCTTGGTTGGTTGGGCTCAGTCGCGATTCTTAACGCCCTCCGGAGTTACGCCACCGCCGTACGACTGGGTGCGATTCTGGTTGACGCCAATCGGGTTGTTTTTGGTGGTTGGTGTCCTCTTTCTGGCAAGGTTCGCTCGGCAGAGGCCCAGGCGAAAGGCGGCGCGCCACTCCGTCGACGGATCGAGTGGCGAAGCCAATCTCGACGGCGACGCGCCGGAGGGGCCCTCGCCCGACGCTGATCCGCAGGCGCGCCGGTCGGCCGACGCAACTCAGCACTGAGGCCTTTCCGGCCGTTTGGCCGAATCGACGCGCCGCTGGTCGATTTACCAGTGCGCTGTCCCCGACGCGCCCTTGAACGGGCCGGCCAAGTCGCTTGTGACCCAGCCGCCGTAGAAGCCGCCCGGCTGTGCCGTGGCTTTCTCGCCGTCAACGTAGCACGCGTCCATCGCCGAAAGGTAAAAAGCCAGATAATCGGTGATCGGGGCGAACCGTGCGGTGGGCGCCGGATAGCTCCAAGCACAGCGCTCGATTACCCCTCGGTCAGTCTTTAGCGCCCAGTACTGGGCGCGCCCCTTCCACTCGCAGAACGAGCTGCCGGCGCACGGCTGTAGGCGCCCGAGGTCGATGTCGTCCGGCGGAAGGTAGTAGGTGGGGGGGTGGCTGGTCTCCAGCACCCGATAGGCCCGCTCGGTTGCCGCAAGCTCCTCGCCGTTTGCAACGACGCGGATTCTGCGCGGGCACGGCTCGATCGCCGGAGGGCGCGGGTAGTCCCACACCGATTCTTGGCCGGGCTCCGGCGGCGTGGCCCAGGAAGGTCGTGCGGCCATACAGTCCCCATTCTGGCAGGAATGGCGGCTCTGAGGCCGGGCGCCGGAGCGCCCCCGTTCACGCCCAGAGCTTCCGATCTAGCAACCGGTAATTGACCGCCTCGCTAACGTGCTCTGGCCGAATCGCATCGGATTGGTCGAGGTCGGCGATCGTGCGGGCCACCCGCAAGACCTTGTCGTGGGCTCTAGCGGATAGCCCGAGCTGCTCCACGCTCGACTTGAGCAGTCGGGCGCTGGCGTCGTCGAGTTGGCAGAACGAACGCACGTCGCGCGAGGCCAGCTGGGCGTTGAGCCGCACCCGGTCGCCGTGAGCAAAGCGTCCCGCCTGCCGCGCCCGTGCAGCGACGACGCGCTCGCGCATCGTCTGGCTATCGGTCCCGGGGCGAGAGCAGCGGAGCTCGTCGTAGCCGACGGCGGGGACTTCGATTTGCAAGTCGATCCGGTCGAGGAGCGGGCCGCTGATCTTCGCCATATACCGCTCTACCTGATTGACCCCGCAGTGGCACTCCCGCCGGGGATCATTGCGATAGCCGCAAGGGCAAGGGTTGAGCGACGCGATCAGCATGAAGTCGGCCGGGAAGGTGGTCGTCGCCAACGCGCGGCTGATCGTGACTTCTCCGTCCTCGAGTGGCTGACGCAGCACTTCGAGGGTGGGGCGGTTGAACTCGGGGAGCTCGTCGAGGAACAGCACGCCGTGGTGTGCGAGGCTGATCTCGCCCGGCGACGGCGTCGAACCGCCGCCAACCAATCCGGCGTTGCTGATCGTGTGGTGCGGAGCGCGGAAGGGCCGCTGCGCTAGCAGGCTCTGCCCGGCCGCCAGCCGGCCCATCGCGCTGTAGACGCGCGTCGTTTCGACGGATTCGTCGGGCGACAGGTCGGGAAGGATCGTCAGGGCGCGCTTCGCGAGCATCGTCTTGCCGCTGCCAGGGGGCCCGACCATAAGCAGGTTGTGCCCGCCAGCGGCCGCGATCGTCATCGCCCGCTTCGCCATCTCTTGCCCGCGGACGTCGGCGAAGTCGATGTCGTACGCTTTGCCGTTGGCTACGAGGTCCGCGACAACGCACGGCTGCGGCTCGATGTCGATCTGCCCGGTGAAGAAGCCGGCCGCTTCGGCCAAGCTGCCCACGGCGATCACGTCGACGCCCTCAACGACCGCCGCTTCCCGGGCGTTCTCCCGCGGCAGCACCAGCCCCTCGACGCCCGGCTGGGCCGCCGCCGCCATGGCCATCGACAGGGCGCCCTTAACGGGGCGCGTTGAGCCGTCGAGCGCGAGCTCTCCGACGACGGCGAAGCGGCGGAAACGGTCGCTCGCCGCGTCGGCCGCTTTCGCGCCGCCGCCGGTCGGTCCGCTCAGTTGGCCCGACCCGGCCAAAACACCTAGGGCGATCGGCAGATCAAACGAGGCCGCTTGCTTCGGCAGTTCAGCCGGAGCGAGATTGATCACGATCCGGTCTTGAGGGCGGATGAAACCGCTGTTGACGATCGCCCGCTCGCTTCGATGGGTCGCCTCGCGAACGGCGGCTTCGGGAAGCCCCACGAGCAGCGTCTTGGGCATGGCGCCGGGCGAGACATCCACCTCCGCATCGACGGCCACCGCGTCGATCCCTAGCAAGCTGTAGGTGCGTAGCTTGGCGAGCATGGGCGGTAATCTCCTTGGATCGCCTGGGTGGGCGACGCCTGCCGTAAGTGTACGGGTGGCCATGCTACCGCCTGCCATGAGGTGTTCAAGTGTCAACCGACGAAAAACTGGGACTTCTCTAAAGCGAGAGGGACGGCCGCCTACAGAACGGCCGGCGTGCTGATTGCGTTCGATTTCTGGACAGGTAGGATCTAGCGGGAGTAGCTGTGGGCTGCTCGGAGACCGTGTAGCGATCAGCGGCGCGCGGCGGGCTGGAGGCGCGAGTCAAGCGGTCGCGCCCCGACATCCCTCAGCCCGCCGTCTGACCAAGCTTGGTCAGTTGACGGGACTTATGCGTTCGACAATCAATCGCCTCGCGTTGCCGCTCGTATCCGGCGCAAGTCGTAGCCGGTTCGTCGCGTTGACACGAGCCATGCGGCGGTTTGAGCGAGCCGGAGCTGCCGAGCAAGTCATCGAGCAGCGGCGCCGGCTCGAGCGGTTGTTCCGGCACGCGGCGGACACGACGGACTTCTGGCGCAGTCGGCTGGCCGCGGTTGATCGTTTGGAGCAACTACCGCCGGTCGGCAAGGACGAACTCGAGAAGGGCTTCCCCGACCGGGTTGTGAGCCGCACGGCGCACCCGCCTGATCTCCGGCTTGCGGCGACACGAGGAACGACGCAGCGGATGATCTGCGTCCACGACTTCGCCAAGCGCGACGCGATCCGCGCGGCGATGGTCCGCACGCTGGAGGTCGCTGGGTTCCGGATTGGCCGCCGGATGGTCGAGATCCCGCCCGACGTTTGCGACGTGGTCTGCGGCGACCTCGGAGAGAAAGACGAGTCCGTGTGGCGGCACCTCGCCCAAACGCTGCGAGACCGCAAATTGCGCGATCCAAACTCGCTGCGCGACCTGCGGGGCCTGATCGAGAGGCGATGGGTTTACAACCGCGTCAATTACCCGCCGTTCGGCGCGGGCGGCAGCAACCCGGGGCCCGAGCGGCTCGGCATGTATACCGATCGCATGCGCCGCGACCGCCCCTATTTGGTGAAGGGGCTCACGACTTACTTGCACCAGATCGCGAAGCACGCCCTAGCGACCGGTGCGGCGCCGCTGGGGGTGGCGATCGTCAAGCCGCTCGGGTCGGGCGCCACGCCGACGATGCGGCGGACGATCGAGACGGGTCTCGGCGGGCGCTACATCGACGATTACGGCAGCGCCGAACTGGGGCCGATCGCGGCCGGTTGCGGCGATTCGGTCGGCTGCCACGTGTTCACCGATCTTTTTGTCGTCGAGGTGCTGGACGCCGACGGACGGCCGTGTGCCGAGGGAGAGCTCGGCGAGGTGGTGGTCACCGACTTGATCAACTACGCGATGCCCTTGATCCGCTACCGGATCGGCGACCTTGGCAGGCTGCTCCACGAGCCTTGCCCGTGCGGCCGGCCGGCCCCGCGATTGCAGCTGGAGGGCCGCGTGCACGACGCGTTGGTCGGCGCCGATGGGACGAGGGTGAGCAGCTTTGCAATCGCCGAGCGGTTGCATCGGCTGCCGTTCGTCGACGAGTTCCAGATTGTCGAACGGCCGGATAGCTCGCTCGTGTTGACCCTCACTCCCACGCCGAATGCTTCCCCAGACGAGGCCGCCGCGCGCGACGCGATCGCCGAGGAGCTGGGGCCCGGACGGGTCGTGTCCGTCAAGACGGCGCGCACGCTGCCTCCCGAGCCGGGCGGCAAGTTCCGCTGGGTGAAACCGACCCGGCTGACAGCGCCGGCGTCGCTTAGCCCCGGGTGAACGCCATGCTCGACGTCCGCGGCGACTTCCTCGCCCTAGAGCAGGACCCGACGCTCGTCTACCTCGACAGCGCGGCGACGTCGCTCAAACCCAGGGCCGTGGTCGAACGCGTTGCGTGGGCGCTGGGCGAGGGCGCCGCGCCGGTGTACCGCGGCGTCTACGCGCGTGCGGCCGCAGCCACCGAGGCGTTCGAGGCGGCGCGCGCCTCGGTCGCCGGCTGGTTCGGCGTCGCCGCCGACCAAGTCGTTTTCACACGCGGCGCGACCGACGGGGTTAACCTCGTGCGACGCGGGTGGAAGGGGCTGCGGAGCGTGGTGACGACCGACGCCGAGCACCACAGCAACCTGCTTCCCTGGCGCGACGGCCTGGAGGTCCGCACGATCCCGTTGTCCGATGACGGCTGCCTGAGCCCCGGCGCCCTCGAAGCGGAGCTCGCTGCCCGCCCGGCCGACCTGGTCGCCGTGTCGCACGTGGGAAACGTGCTCGGCGCGATCAACCCGGTGGCTGAGATCAGCCGGGTCGCCCACGAGCGTGGCGCCGCGCTGCTGGTCGACGCCGCGCAGAGCGCATCGCACTTGGCGGTCGCTCTGGGCAGCCTCGGCGCAGACTACTTAGTTTGCAGCGCCCACAAGATGCTCGGGCCAACAGGCGTCGGCGCGCTGGTCGCCACGCCCGAGGCGCTCGATCGGTTGGCGCCGGTCTCTTGGGGCGGGAGCATGGTCGAGTCGGTCACCGCCGACGGTTCGCAGCTGCAGCCCGCGCCACGGCGCTGGGAGGCCGGCACGCCAGCGGTCGAGGCCGCGCTGGGCTGGGGGGCGGCGATCGAATACCTAGAAGGGCTGGGGGCCAGCCGCGTGGCCGACCACTTCGACCAGGTCACGGCCGCCGCGGTCGAGCGGCTCCGCGACATCGAAGGCGTCCGCGTCCTCGGGCCCCGCGACCCCTCGCTGCGTTCGGCGATCGTCGCGATGGAGGTCGACGGTTGGGAGTCGCACGCCCTCGCGCGGGCCATCGGGCAACGCGACAACATCTGCATACGCTCCGGCTTCCATTGCGCGCAGCCGTTGCACCAGGCGATGGGCCTCGGGCCGACGCTCCGGGCGAGCTTCCACGTCTACACGTCGGCCGACGACCTCGATCGCTTCGCCGATGCGCTGCGCCGGGTGACTTCGGTCCGGTTCGGCTGAGCCGCGCCGGGCGTCACTTCTCCTGGAGGATCTCGAGCCAGCGATCCCAGGCTTGTCGCCGCGCTTGCTTGTTCGCGTCCGATGCGTCGGCGGCCTCGCCGGCGCGCATGAAGCCGTGGCCGGCGCCGTCGTAGATGACGGGTTTGTAAGCCTTGCCGGCCGCTTCCATCAGGCGCTTCGTCTGGTCGATCGTGGAGTTCACGCGGTTGTCGTTCTCGCCGTAGAACCCGAAAACCGGGCAGGCGATCTGGGAGATCGCGTCGGCGTCCGTGGGCGCCGTGCCGTAGAAGACGCACGCCGCGGTAAGCTTCGGGTTGTGGGTCGCGTAGGCGAAAGAGCGAGAGCCGCCCCAGCAAAAGCCGGCGACCGAGACCGACCCGTCGGCCGACGGCAGCCCGGTGACATAGCGGGCGGCAGCGTCGAGGTCGGCGTTGACCTGGTCGTTCGCCAGGTTCCGGATGGCGCGACGCACGGCGTCGCCGCTGTCGAACGAGGAGGTCCCGCCGCCGCCTGGGCCCATCCCGCTGAGCAGGTCCGGGGCGATCGCGAGGTAACCCTTCTCGGCTAGCTGGTCGGTGACGCCGCGGACCCAGTCGGTGAGGCCAAAGATCTCGTGGATCACCACGACGGCCGGCGCGTCGTCAGCGCGCTCTGGGTAGGCGACGAAGCACTCGATCGTGCGGCCGTCGCGCTGGACCTCGGCCCATTCCAGGTGTCGCGGCGTGTTCTCCAGACGCTCTTCGGGAGTCGGCTGACCGGTGGCCGACGCCAAGGTCAGGGGTAGCAAGAGCAGCGAGACGATCCATTGGCGAGACATAGCAGTCGGTCCGTGCGAGAGGAGCAACGGGACGAATAGGGATCCCGCCAACCTAGGCCATCCCGCGTCGCCCGGCCACTGCCCGCCGTCGCCCGGCCCGACTCTAACCGGCGGCGACGAGTTCGCCGATCGGCTCGTCGGGCGCGGGGGCCTTGGCGGCCGTCGGCGGCGCCGCGCCGACCGCGGCAGCTACTGACGCCGTCGCGGCCATCGCGGCGAACAACCACAGCGAAAGCGAGTAGCCGCCGGTCAGGTCGAGCGTCACGTCCATGAGGAACGGCCCCACGCTGCAGGCGGCGACCGTGGCGGTCCACACGCTGCTGCGGATCGCGCCGAGCTCCTTCCGGCCGAAGTACCGCGGCCAGAGGGTGTTGCCGCTGACCGCCATGAGCCCTTGGCCGGCGCCGATCAGCGCGCCGCCGGCGTGGGCCGCCGCCAGCGTCGCCGCGTTGCCGAGAACGAGTGCGCCCGCGCCCAAGGCGGCGACAGCGACCGCGACCAGGAAGCGCAGCGGCACGCGGTCGGCCAGCACGCCGCCGTTGATTTGCATCGCGGCCATCGCGAGGGCGACCGTCGGGAACAACGCGGCGGTTTGAGCCGCGGAAAAGCCCCCCTGTTGCATCAGCGGCGCGAGGTTGAAGAAGAGCGCGGTGCAGACAAGCCCGACCAGCGCCGTGCACGCCGAGGCGATCCAGTACGCGGGGGTTCGCAGCGCCGCCCGAAACGAGAGCTCTCGGTCGGCGGTGAACGGCGTTCCAGTCGGCTGCGACGCTTCGGCTATCGGCTCTTCGTTGTTTCGGTAAGCCAACGCGATCAGCGGCAAGAGACACGCCATCGTCACTATCCCAGCGATGGCATACGCGTTGCGCCAGCCGAACTCCTCGATCAACGTGTGCAGGCCTAGAGGCACGATCGCGATCCCGGTAGCCATCCCCACGCCGGCGATCCCCGACGCCAACCCCAGCCGGCGGGAGAACCACATGCCGAGCGTGTTGTTGGCCGCCAAAGACAAGCCGCCTTGGCCGAACGCCCTCAGCGCGAAGAAGCACAGCGTCAGCGACACGAGGCTCCGGACCTGCGAGATCGCCAAGCAACCGAGGCCCACGGCCGTAACCAACGCGAGAGACAGCAGCTTCAACCCGTGGCGGTCCATCCGCTTGCCCAGCCACACCAGCGGCACAGCAGCGAGCAGGCTGGCGACCATGTACGCGCCGGAGAGCTGGGTGGCGGTCAGGCCAAGCGACTCACGGATCGGCTCGTTGAACAACGCCACGCCGAACGTCTGGCCCGGGCTCGTGCCCACGTGCATCAAGATCGCCACCGGAAGCATCACCCAAGCGTAGGCGGGGTCGCGGGCGGGACGCGCCAGCGGCGCGCGGTCAGCGGGAGAGGACATCCAAGCTCTGAGTTGGTGGTTCAGCGGGCGGGAGGGCGCTGAAAGGCGGGGCCACATTCTAGGCGCTGCCCCACGGCGGGCGAAGGTGGGCGCGGGCGGCGGGTACGCGTTAGAGTCGGGTCATGGCAGGACTCTTCGATGGCACGCCGCTCGAGCGGCCCGTGCGGTGCGACCGATGCGGCGAAGAATCCACGCAATGCCAGTGCCCTCCCGCCCTGGTGCATGAACCGGGCACGCCGCCGGCAGAGCAAACGCCGCGCGTGCGACGCGAGCGCCGCCGCGGGAAGTGGTGCGCGGTGGTGTCTGGCGTCGAGGGCAACCCGACGGCGCTGAAGGAGCTGCTCAGCGCCCTCAAGTCGGAATTGGGCTGCGGCGGCGGGGTGAGCGACGGCGAACTCATCTTCCAGGGCGACTGCCGCGACGCTGTGGTCGCGAAGCTTGTCGACCGCGGGTTCAAGGCGAAGCCCGGCGGCGGCTGAACGCTTCTTTGCCTCGTCTTGCCTCGTCGCGTTCCGTCAGTGGTTAGTCGCGGAGGGTTCAGACTGGTCGGTTCTGGATCAACCACCGCCACGCTCCCACGTGTCGATCGAAAAGGGCATCGCGCCCCCGAAGCCCTTATACTCCGCCAGGACTCGTAGGACTTGAGCGATTGGCACGCCGAGTGCCTGCTGCTCCAGGCGACGTGAATCCACCCCCCCAACGGGAGTCCGGCAATGCCCGCCCAAACCCCCGCCCGCGATGAGTCGATTTTCTCGATTGTCTGCGGCGTTGCAGCGCTGGCGACGTCGTGCATGTTCTTCCTACTCGGTTAACGCTCCGAGTGCGCTCCACGCAGGCGTCTTTTCCCCTAACTGACCCACGAGGACGGCCGACCCGATGAAGACGACCCTCGCTAAGTCCGCCCGTAGTTTCGGCTGCTTGGCGGCTGCCGCGGCCGCTTGTCTAGCGCTCGGATGCGACAACAAGGAGACGATGCTCGACATCGACACTCCCGACGGCGGCGTCGAAGTCCAACGCGACCGAGACACGGGCGAAGTCGACGTCGAAGTGGACGAAGAAGGTTAGCAAGCGGGCGCTAGCTGTCGATCGTTGCGGCGGGGCATATGGCTCTCTTGTCGGAAGCCTTCCTGCTACGCCAATTCGATCCTCAACCGCCGGCATCATCGTGCTGCCGCGTTCTCAGCCGCTCCCGCGGGCTTCCGATCCTGCCTAGCGCTTACGACATGCGGCGCCGGCGGGCCGCCCGTGTGTGGCGGATCAACGCGCAGCAAGAGCTTAGCCACGTCGCGCGGCGGGCTGCCGGCGCTCTCCTGTTCCACGGCCCGCCTGATGGCCGTGATGTACTCGCCCATCAGGTGGTCGCTGAAGTGGTCGATCCGCCATTTGCGAAGCGTTCGCCAAAAGCCCCACCAGCGGTCACGCGCCCTCCACACGCCGGACACGTCGGAGATCCTCCCTCGGCGGTTGAGGTAAATCTCGGTCCCAGCGTGCCGATAACCGAGCCACGGCGGCGGCACGCGCGTCACGACGTCGTTGTTGTTCACCCAACGGAAGTACCGCAGGTTGACGTGGTTCACGTACCGCTTGTCGCCGACGCGCGGAGCGCCAAAAGTGCAGACCTCTTCCGGGTTAGAGCGGATATGCGATAGGCGGCAACGACCGGCACAAATGGCGGTCATCGCTCCCCCCAGCGAGTGCCCGGTGAACCAGAGGGTTCGTTCGTTGCTGACCAGAGCCTTTTCGAGCCGAGGCCACAGGTCGTCGACCTCGCGCTTGAAGCCCCGGTGGACCCGGCCGACGGTCTCCGCCAAGTCGGTCAGGGCGTCGAGGTCGGCGCGGATGTCGTTCCACTCGTGCGGTTCGGTTCCGCGACAGCAGACCACGGCGTCGTGATCGCCGCCGAAAACGTACGCCTGCGCGCCGTCGCGGTCGTAGAATCGGCATTCGGTGAGGCCGATTTGGTCGGCGATCCGGCCCGCGACGGCTCGCGAAAAGTAGGAAGCCCTGGCCAACTCGGCGAACAGCAGCGAACGCTGCAGGAAGGTGAGTTCCGAGATCGCGCGACCCGCCAGGCGGCTCACAGCGCTGAGGTCACCGCCCGCTCCGTCGGTAAACGCGTTCATAGGCGCGAGTCTTGCAAGCGGCGGGATACGACGGCGGGCGCCCGAGCTGGGCAGCCGAGCGAAATTTAGAGCGGGCGTCGCGGCGCCTCAAGTGCGGCGGCCCGGCCGAAGGGCGACCCGTATTCTGCCCCCACTGGGCCGCACAAACACGCGGGGCGCCTAACGGGACATGCGGCAAACCGCTTTAGTCGGGCTTGGCTTCCCTCCCCCAAACGCGGCGTACGTGGGCTGATTGCGGTCCCCTAGGGGGGCGGTGCTATCACGGCGGCAGAACGCTAGAATGCCGCGCGACCCGAAGGCGTGCGGCGGCCTAAGAGCAACGTATGGCAGACGACTATTACAACGTGCTCGGCGTGCCGCGAACGGCCAGCGCAGACGAAATCCGCAAGGCCTACCGCACCCTGGCCCGCAAGCATCACCCGGACGTGAATCCCGACAACCCGGCGTCCAAAGAGAAGTTTCAGCAGGTACAGCGGGCCTTCGAGGTGCTCAACGACCCGAAGAAGCGGGAGCAATATGACCGCTTCGGGCCGGCGTTCGAGTCGGTCGGCGCCGGTGGCAGCGCCTGGGGCGACGCCCGACGCGGCCGGCAGGGGGGCGGGTTTGGCGGGTTCCCGGGCGGGCCAGGCGGGCACGGCAACGTCGAGTTCGACCTGGGCGACCTGTTCGGCGGCGGCGGAGGGGGTGGCTTTGCCGACCTCTTCCGTCAGTACGGCGAGCCTCGCCGTGGCGAATCGACCGCCGCGGCGGCCCACCGCGGCGACGATATAGAGCACGAGATCACCATCCCGTTCGCGACCGCCGTGCTCGGCGGCCAGACGTCGATCGGCGTGACACGCACGGGCGGCAAGCAAGAGACCCTCACGGTCAAGATCCCGGCCGGCGTCGACGACGGCCGACGGATCCGGCTCCGCGGCCAAGGCAATCCGGGCCCGCGTGGAGGCCAAGCCGGCGACCTCTTACTAACCGTGCACGTTGCGCCCCACCCCGTGTTTCGCCGTGCCGGACGGCGCCTCGAGGTGTCCGCGCCAATCACCCTGGCGGAGGCCGCCGAAGGCGCAAAGATCGACCTGCCCACCCCCAAGGGCGTGATCACGCTCACGGTTCCGCCCGGCACGTCGAGCGGCAAACGGCTGCGCGTCAAAGGCCACGGAGTGGACCCCTACGGCGACAACCCCGGCGATCTGTACGCCGAGGTGCAGGTTGTCTTGCCGCCCGAGCTGAGCGACGACGACCGCAAAACCCTTTCGCAAATCTCTCGCCGATACGAGCAGACGCCACGCGAGGGGCTCAGTTGGTGAGACGCCCGGTGGCCCTAAAAGGACGCAAACAAAAGGAGTTCGCAACCGATGTCAGACGCAATGATCGCGACTATGCCGGTGCTCGATCCGCCCACGCAAGCGGTGCTCGTCATGTCGCTTCTCGCTTTCACGCTGCTGGGCCTCGCCCTGATGGTCGGCGCCGCGTTGGCGGGTCGGTGGGTCCGCCGGATTAGCGGCGACGAGCTCCGGGAGCCGCTGCCGCTCGGGCCGCGGTCCCGCGGCGAGGCCGTCGCCCTCTCGGCAGCTCAATCAACGGCGACCCCTTTTCTAGCCCGCGAGACCGCGATCGATCACCGCAAGCCGGCCTCGTCCGCGACCACCGTTCGCTAGCGCGCAGCACACGCTGGCCGTGTTTAGGCGCCCCGTCCGTCGGGCGGTGGAGGGGAATAATCTGATGGCGCCAGACCCGATCCGACCACCGGCCTCTCCGCTCGATCGGTTCCCGAAGGGCGCCCGGCTGCTGAAGGGCCCGCAGTTCGACGCCGTGTTCGCCGTCCGGTTGAGCGCGGGCGACGCCGCACTGGTCGTCCACGGTCGTCCCAACGGGCTCGGCTACCCGCGGCTGGGCATGGCGGTCTCGCGGAAGGTTGGCTCGGCCGTGCGGCGGAATCGGTGGAAGCGGCTGCTGCGCGAGGCGTTCCGCCTGTCTCAGCGGGAGCTGCCCCCCCTAGACCTGGTAGTGATCCCCCGCGCCGGCGCCGCAGCGGACCTCGACACGCTCGACCGTTCGCTCCGGCAGCTCGCCCGCCGTGTGGCTCAGAAAGCCGAGCGGCGTTCTCCGAACCGCGGCCAGTCGCCCTTTCCCTGACCGTGTACCGCATCGTGCTGTTCTTGCTGGACGGCGTTCGCGTGTCGGCGACGGTCGCGCTGTTGGCGGCTGTCCGCGTGTACCAGCGCCTCGTCGGGCCGTGGCTCCCCAACGCGTGCCGCTTCGACCCCACCTGCAGTCATTACGCGGTGCTAGCAATCAAGAGGTACGGGCCGGTGCGAGGCTCGGCGAAGGCGATCCTGCGCATCGCGCGGTGCCATCCCTGGAGCGCTGGCGGCTGGGACCCCCCTTAGTCGCCCCACGGCCCGCCACAAGAGCGTGTCGGCCCAGGCGGTCGGCCGGCCCCTGCCCACTGTTCTGGTGGCCTAGCAGGCCGACGATTCAATTCTGGAAAACGTCGCCGTAGAGCTTCCGCTGGCCTCCGGGATGGCCCCGGCGGCGGTGCGGTTCTGTCTTGCCGGCGCCCACGCATCCCTTTACGCTCCGCCGCCCGCCGGAAGACCCGGCGCCGGGAGCCGCCTGCGCGAGGGAGCGTGCGTGATGAGGTTGAACCGAAACGAGATCGGCCGCTTGTCGTGGGCGGCAGCGGTGGTTTCGCTCGCCTGCGGCGGGTGCGCCTCGATGCTGTTCCGCGGCGGGGAGAAGGAGACCGACGCCGCGCTTGAAGAACTCACCGAGAACGAAACTCCCCTGGTGGGCGACTACGCGTACCCCTGGGGCACGCACCCCGAGAAAGTCGAGGCGGTCGCCCTGTGTATCGGGCTCGACGGGACGGGCGAGGACCCGCCTCAGTCGCCGCAGCGGGCCGCGATGCTGGACGACATGCAGCGGCGCAACGTGCCCAAGCCAAACGAACTGCTGCGCTCGCGCGACAACGCGCTGGTGTTGCTACGCGGCTTCCTCCCGCCGGGCGCGCAGAAGGGCGATAAGTTCGACATCGAGGTCCGCACACCGACCCGCAGCGACGCCAAGAGCCTGCGCGGCGGCTACGTGCTCAGCGCGCGGATGACGCAATTAGCCGCGCTCGGCGGACAGATCCGAGAGGGGCGCGTGCTGGCCGAGGCCGAAGGCGCCGTGCTGATCGACCCGTCGTCGGACGAGGAGGACGCGCTCGCGGCCCACACGCAGGGCCGGATCCTCGGCGGCGGCACGGTCCTCAAGTCGCGCGACCTGGGGCTGATGATCGGCGAGGCGCACCAGTCGTTCCACCTCGTGCAGTCGATCGCCGCGAGCATCAACAAGCGCTTCCAGTCGTACGACGAGGGTCGCAAGCAAGGCGTCGCGGAGGCGAAGAACTTCGGGTTCGTGAGGCTGCGCGTGCACCCGCGCTACAAGGACAACCTGCCGCGCTACGTGAAGGTGGTCCGCGCGTTGTCGGTCCGCGAAACGCCCGCCGCGATGCAAGAGCGGCTGCAGCTGCTCGAGACCCAACTGCTCGATCCGCTGACCAGCGCCACCGCGGCGGTGCGGCTGGAAGCCATCGGCGACGAGTCCGCGATCAAGCGGCTCCGCGCGGGCCTCGAGTCGGCCGACCCCGAGGTGCGATTCTACTCGGCCGAGGCGCTCGCCTACCTGGACCAGACCGACTGCGTCGAAGCGTTGGCAGAAGCGGCCCGCGACGAGCCCGCGTTCCGCGCCTACGCGCTCGTGGCGCTCAGCGCCATGGACGACGTCGTCGCCTACGACGCGCTCCGGTCGCTGCTAGACAGCCCCAGCGCCGAAACCCGCTACGGGGCGTTCCGAGCGCTGTGGGCGATGAACCCGAGCGACCCGATGATCCGGGGCGAGCAGCTCGGCGGCAGCTTCGCCTACCACGTGATCGACGGCGGCGGGCCGCCGATGGTGCACGTCACGCGGACCGGCCGGCCCGAGGTGGTGCTGTTCGGGGGCGGGCAAAACCTGCGATTGCCCCTCGTGCTTGACGCGGGCACCTCGATCTTGGTCAACGGCCTCGAGGGCGACGAGATCACCGTGAGCCGCTTCCGGGACCGGCGATCGACCCTCCGCCGCGCCGTTTCGACCGACCTCGACGGGGTCATCCGCGCAATCGTCGAAGTCGGCGGCGAGTACCCGGACGTCGTGCAGGCGCTGCAGCAGGCGAAACGCGATGGCGCCCTCGAGGGCCGCCTGGCTGTCGACGCCGTGCCGCAAGACGGGCGCGTGTACGACGGGCCGAGCGAGCAGGCCGACCCGCAAGGCGCCGAAGTCGACGCCGACCTCGACGCGAGCCTCGGCACGGACGAGTCCTACCGCGTGAGCAACCCGCTGCCCGACCTGTTCTCGAAGAAACGCTGAAGGGATTGCGGAATTCGAAAATCGGATTGCGGAATTTCGAGCCCGCCCACACCGCCGGCCTGCGCGATCCATTCCGCATACCGCAACCCGTCATCCGAATTCCGCAATCCCCGCGATGCTCACTTCGCTCCAGCTCGTCGGCTTCAAGAGCTTTGCGGAGAAGACCCGCTTGGTGTTTCCGCAGGGCGTGACGGTCGTCGTCGGGCCGAACGGGTCGGGCAAGTCGAACGTGGTCGACGCGGTAAAGTGGGTCCTGGGCTCGCAGAGCCCGCGGAGCTTGCGGGGCAAGGAGATGACCGACGTCATCTTCAACGGCTCCGAGTCCCGCAGCCCCCTGGCCTCGGCCGAGGTGACCCTCGCATTCGACAACCGCGTCCCCGAAGCGGGCGGGCGGCGGCTGTTCGCCGATGTCGACCACGAGGAGGTCCGGCTCACGCGCCGCGTGAACCGCAGCGGCGAGGGCGAGTACCTCGTCAACGGCCGCCCGTGCCGGCTGCGCGACTTCCGCGAGTTGCTCGCCGGCACCGGAGCGGGCGCCGACTCGTACAGCATCATCGAGCAAGGGCGTGTCGACGCGGCCCTCAGGGCTTCGCCCCTCGAGCGGCGGCTGCTGCTAGAAGAGGCGGCCGGGATCAGCCGGTTTCGGCTCAAGAAGCGCGAGGCGGCGCGGCGCCTGGAACGCGTCGAGCAGAACTTGCTGCGTCTGTCCGACATCGTCGATGAGGTCGAGGGGCGCCTGCGGCGCGTGCGCGCTCAAGCCGGCAAGGCCCGTCGGTACCGAGAGGCCTCGCTGCGGCTCAAGGAGGCCCGCACCGAATTGGCCGCGGCCGATTGGCGCCGGCTCGCCGCCGAACGCCGCCGGCTGGCCGAAGCCCGGCATGCGCTAGCCGAGCAGGTCGAGCTCGACAGAGCCGGCATCGCCGAACAGGAGCAACGCTTGGCGGACGCTCGCGCCGCCGCGACCGGCATCGAGAGCCACGACAGAGCGCTGAGGGTCGCCCAGCAGCGGGTCACCCAGGCTTCCCGACGGGCAGCCACCGCCGACGCCGACCGCCGGCAGGCGACCGATGGCCTGCTGAGTTCCGCGCAACGCTTGCTGGCAGCCCGTCGCGAATTGGCCGCCGCCGGCCCGGACGACCAAGCGATAGCCGCTCTGCAAGCGGCCGATGAGACAGCGCGCCAATACGAGTCGGCCCTCGCCGAGGCGCGTCGTGAGGCGGAGGAAAGCCAGCGGCAGCTGGACTCGATCCGCAAGCGTCATACGCTCGAAACGACGATCGCGGAGCGTGTGGACCGGCTGCGTGTTCGTTGCGAGACCAAGCTCACGAGCCTCCGGCAACGCCGGGCCGACGCGGCGCGTGCGGCGGCGGAGCTAGATAGGCAAACCCGGCAGAAATCCGAAGAAGCCGACGCGGCGATCGCGGCGCTCGCCGACGCGTCGAGCCAGCGCGACGCCGCGGCCGATCGCCTCCTCCGGATCGACCACGCGATTGCGGGAGATCGCCGCCGGTTGGCGGAGCGGCGCAACGAGGCGAGCCATCAGGCGGAGGGCATCGCCGAGCAGCGTGAGGAGCTCGTCGGCTTGCGCCACTCGCTCGCCTCGATCGAGGCCGAGCAGAAGCGGCTGGAGCGGCTCAACGCCGATGTGGGGCGGATGGTCGACGCGTCGGACGCCACCGCGACGCGGCTCGGCGTCGAAGGCCTCGTCGCCGACCTGATCCACGTCGAGGCGGATTTCGCTCCTCTGGTCGAGGCCGCGCTCGCCGAGCGGGCGGAGCACGTGGTGGTCGACTCTCGGAGCCGGCTCGTCGACGCGCTGCTGTCGGCCGCCGGCGCCGGCGGCGCTTTATCGGTTCGTGCCGGATTCCAGGCGCTCGACAGCCGCCCCCCGGCGCTCGCTGTCGACCAGATCGACCTCTCCGACACGCCGGGCGTGGTGGGCCGGGCCGTGGATTTCGTTGAGGTCGAGCCGCGGCACGCCGACCTGGCTCGGCGGCTGTTCGGCCGAACTTGGTTTGTCGACGACTTGGAAACGGCGGTCCGACTCTCCGAGGGAGTCGGGCGCGGCCTGTCTTTCGTGACGCTCAGCGGAGAGTCGCTCACCTCGGCCGGCGCTATCGTCTGCGGCCCACGAGACGCCGCGGCCAGCTTGCTCACGCGCCGAGAGGACGCCCAGCGCCTGAAGTCGCGGCTAGCCGACGCCCAGCGCCGCGTCGCCGAGAGCCAACTCGAACTGGAGCGTCTGCGCTCGGCGGTACGCGAAGTCGAACAGCGCCTCGAAGCCCACACCGAGGCGGCGGCGATCGAGCGAGAGCACCTGGCGTCGGCCGCCCAACGGGCCGCTGCACTGGAGGAACGACGTCGCCACCAGCAGTCCGCTCTCTTGTCGCTCCAACAAGAAGCGGCTTTGCGCCGCGACCAGACTGCAGAGCTCCAGCAGCGCATCGACGCGTTGGCCGGCCGGCTGCAACGGCTCGCCGCCGCACCAGGCAGCAACCGCTCGCCCTCCGACACGGCTCGGTTGCTCGCCGAGGCCCAGGCGCATGCCGCTCGGACGGCGACACGAGTCGAGGAGCTGTCTCTAGCAAGCCAGAAGCACACCGAGCTGCTCGAGTCGTTGCGAGCCGAGGCGAAAGGGGCCCGGCGCGGTGAGCCGGAGGTCCGCGGTCGGGTCGATCAGGCAGAGAAGGAGTGGCGACAAGCCGAGAGGTCGGCCGAGCGGTCCGCGTGTGAATCGCTGCGGGAATCGGCTCGGGTCGCCGACGCGATGCTCCGGTTGGAGGAAGTCACGCTAGCCGCCCGCCAAGACCGGCGGGCCCGCGCGGCGGCCGAGCAGATCGTCGCGGAGCTGTCGGCGGCCGTCGCCCAAGGGCGGGGCGAGCTCGACGCGGTCGCTCGTCGGCTCGCCGACGCCGAGTTGCAGTCGCAGCGGGCCGAGCTCGAAGCGCAATCGGTCGCCCGCCGCGTCCGCGACGACTACGGGATCGACGTCACCGAGCCGCGCTTCGCCCGCGAACCGGAGGGCCGCCCGCCAGTCGATCGGTCGGCGCTACGGGAGGAGATCGATCGGCTCCGCCGGGAGGTCGAGTCGACCGGCGCGGTCAACCTGGCGGCGCTGGAGGAACTCGACGAGCTAGAGACACGTTTCGCTACCCTCTCCGAGCAGTACAACGACCTAAGCCAAGCCAAGAAATCCCTCGCCGGGCTCACCAGCCGGATCGACGCCGACAGCCGCGAGCTGTTTCAAGCCACTTTCGAGACGGTCCGCGGGCACTTCCGCGAGCTGTTCGCCCGTTTGTTCGGCGGCGGCGAGGCGGATCTTCTGCTAGTCGACCCGCCGGACGGCGAGGCGGCGCCCGGGCCCCTCGATGGGGGGGTGGAGATCGTCGCTTGCCCGCCCGGCAAGGAGCTGAGAAGCCTGACGCTGCTCTCAGGCGGCGAAAAGACAATGACGTGCGTCGCCCTGCTGCTCGCTCTATTCCGCAGCCGACCGAGCCCCTTCTGCTTGCTCGACGAGGTCGACGCCGCGCTCGACGAGGCGAACGTGGGCCGCTTTCTAGAGGTCCTCAAGGATTTCCTTGGGGAGACCCAGTTCATCGTGATCACGCACAGCAAGCGCACCATGGCGGGCGCCGACACGCTGTACGGCGTGACGATGCAAGAATCGGGCGTGTCGAAGCAGATTTCTGTGCGATTCGAGGACGTCGGCGAGGACGGCGTTATCCGGCTCGACCAGCCTGGCGCCCCGCTGGCGCCGGCGCTCCGTGCGGCTTGAGGCCAGCGCGCCGAATGGCGGGTTGGCGCCCGCGCTAAAGTCGCACCCTGTTTTGTAACGAAGATAAGGGTCGGATGGGTTCGTCTCCCTCCGGCGGCAGGCCAGGCGCCTCGCCCGCCGGTTCCCGGGAGACTCGCAGGGGGGAGCCTGCCTTTGATCCATCCACTGGACCGCTGCGGCTGCGCCCCGTGCGCGTCGGGACCCGGGTTCTGCCCGGCCGGACGCAACGGGTCGATCGCCGCTGCCTGGTGAGAGGGCTTCCCCCTGCGAGTGACCCTGTCTGCGGGCAGAGTGCGCGTCGCCCGTGCGTGAGGGCTAGCGGGCGCCGCGAGCGAGGGGAGTTGTGCCGGTTCTGATGGTCGTGACGGGCCCCGCGCCCAAAGCGACTCCGAAGAGCCCGCATTGGGCAACGCCCGTCCCACTCCCGTAGCCGATGCAAGCAGTACTACGGAGCGGATCAGAAGGACCTGACCCAAACCGAAAGCACAAACCCCCCCTTTAGGACCCCGACCCAGACGCACGTCGGTAGCCGACTCTCTCCAAGGGAGCGGCGTACGAAGCGACTCCGGCCCCACCGGAGGCGCCGACGGGCGAGGGGTTAACCGCGCGGCGCGCCGTGACCCAGCGTGTGCGTTGAGCGACGAGCGGACATTCAGTACAGAGAATTGGAGAGCCCGATGAAGGTCTTCACGACGGGTCAGGTCGCCAAGATCTGCAAGGTCGCCCCGCGCACCGTCAGCAAGTGGTTTGATTCGGGGCGCCTTAAGGGATACCGGATCCCCGGTTCCCAGGACCGCCGAATCCCCCGAGAGTACTTGATTAAATTCCTCAAGGAGCACGGCATGCCGCTGGGCGACCTGGAGGACGAGGCGATGGCCAAAGTGCTGATCGTCGCCCAGGACCAGGTGCTGATCGAGAATCTCAAGCGGGAGCTCCCCGCCGAGAGGTCGTTCCGCACGCAGACCGCCGCCAGCGGGTTCGAAGCCGGCATCCAGGCCGAGAGCTTCCACCCCGACTGCATCATCTGCGACTTCTCGATCGGCCACGTCGAGGCGTTGCAGATCTGCCAAAACCTGCGTCGCAACATCGACTTCGCCGAGACGATCTTGATCGCCCTGCTGCCGGACGACGGCTCGAGCATCAGCTTCGACCGGTCGACCATCAACGAGACGTTCAAGAAGCCGTTCGATTCGGCCCTGCTTGCCGAACGGCTACGGACGCTGATCGGCGCCAAGAAAGAGCTGGTCTGAGTCTGCCAGCACCCGGCCGAGCCGCCGCCAGCCACCCGCGTCCGCTCGCCGCGGCCGCGACAATGGCGGATCACATAACTGGGGTCGACCGCTGGAGGCGGTCGCTGCCGCGGGGTTTTCCCAGCCCCGTGGCGGACGCCCCTTCTGAAACGCCGCCAGAGGCCCGCTCGCAAACGCGAGCGGGCCTCTGGCCGTTAATGGTGCAGGTTTCTCGGCCGGTCGCTGGGCGGTTAAGCGCAGCACGGCGGCCGCGGTACGCAAGGAGAGGGCCGTTTTCTAGCCCTGACGCGACCGCCCCGGCCGACTTAAACTGCTCGCATGCCGACTTCGACCCAATCGCCGCACGGGGCCCCAGCCGCCACCGCTCCCCTTTCGGATTTGCTCGGATCGGTGGCGACGGTTCTCACGCGGGTCGAGTCGCGGCTTCAGGCCGAGCTGACGAGCAAGGACCCCCGCGTCGACGAGGTGGTCCGCCACGGCTACCGCCTCGGTGGCAAGCGCCTACGCCCCGCGCTGGTGCTGCTTTGCGGGGAGGCCGTTGGCTGTCTCACCCCTGCGCACGAGTTGCTCGGCGTGGTGGTGGAAATGATCCACACCGCGACGCTCGTCCACGACGACGTGCTCGACGAGGCCGCGCTCCGCCGCCACGTGGATACGGTCAACGCCCGCTGGGGCAACGAGAAGAGTGTCTTGCTCGGCGATTTCCTCTTCTCGCACGCGTTCTACCTCGCCTCGACCCTCGAAGCCGACGCCGCCACCGCGTGCCGGCTGATCGGCCGGTCGACCAACCGTGTCTGCCACGGCGAGCTCCGGCAGACTCTGGCCGGGGGCGACCTCACGGTCAGCGAGGAGGACTACCTCGCGATGATCGAAGGCAAGACCGCCGAGCTCTGCGCGTGCTGCTGTCGGCTGGGGGCGTTCTATGCTGGCGGCAGCGCTCCGGTGGCCGACGCCCTCGAGGCCTTCGGCCGCGACCTCGGCATGGCGTTCCAGATCGCCGACGACTTGCTCGACCTCACCGGCGACGAGGCTTCTACCGGCAAGACGATCGGCGTCGATCTGGCGAAGCAAAAGCTCACACTGCCGCTGATCTACACCCGCGACAGCCTCGTGAACGGGCCGCGCGTGCACCTCGAGAAGTGGCTCCGCGAGCCGACGGCCGAGTCGCGCCGCGAGCTGCACCGGCTGGTCGAGGCGGTCGGCGGCTTCGCGTACGCGAAGCAGAAGGCGACGCAGTACGCGGACAGCGCGATCGATCGGCTGTCGATCCTTGAAGACAGTGAGGCGAAGCGTACTCTCACGCACTTGGCCCGCTTCGCGAGCCGCCGCGACGCGTAGCTCAGAAAGCGCCGCCCCCTCCTCCAAAGGTTCCCTGCTGACGGTGAACTCTTACTACGAGAGGGTCGTTCGTAGGGTCGGTATCGATCCCATTCGCGTACCACGTTTGGTTTTGTTCGATTGCTGTGAGCGATATTGCGTCTCCGACGGCAAGGCAATCGAACGAAACGATTCCCTCTTCATCGGCCGTAGTTTGCAATCGAAGGTACTGTGCCGAACCGCTCTCGCCCGGCTGCGAGTACCTGGAATTCAGTCGGACGGTGGCGCCGGTCAGCGGCCTGAGCTTATCGCCACCACCGTCGGTTCCCGCTAGGGGTTCGAAGGGATCGCCCGCGTCGTCGATATCGGCAAGCAGTTTAAGGCGTTGCACCACCGCTCTTGGGAGTTGCAGCGTCAGCGTTTCGCCGGGCCGAAAAGGCCTGTTCAGCGACTCGGTGACAAACGCATGACCGGGCGCGATTGCGGTGACGTTGTCCAATTGCTTGTCGCGGAAAGTAAGCTTCGTCTGGTGCTCGCCTGCCTCGTCGACCCGCACGACAAAACTGTCGAAGTAATTGCGTTCCGCATTAGTCCACCCGAACGTCAACGACGCTTCGTCGATCGGGCTTCCCGAGTCGTCGACTACGCGGATGCGGATCGCGTCGTCGTCGTCGGCGGCAGCTCGCCCGTCTGTCGAACGGATTGTCTCCGATGGAGTGACAAGTGATCGGAGTCCGGCCTCGATGCTTGCCAGTTGATCGCGCATCTCGAGTTGCTGCCCCACCATGTCGTGGGCAAACTGCCATTGAGACCACCCCATGGCGCTAGTGGCGACTACCAGCAACCCGATCAGCAACGCCTGAACGCGCTTCACCATCACGGAGTCTCCTTGTTTCTCGCGGCGACAACGCCGCACGATTGCGCCGAAGTCACCGAACTGCTCGGCCGCTCTTCGCTGCGCCTCGCCCGCCGGGATGCCCCGCCGCTCGTGCTCTTCCGCGAGTAGGTTCACGTGCAGCCGCAGCTCCTCGGCGATCTCGTCGTCGATCTCCTGGCTGGGGCGGTCGTCGCCCGGGTAGAGCCAGTAGGGCAGGGCGGGCATCACACGGCCTCCGCGGCGGGACGTGCAAGGCGCGGCGTGGCCGCGCCGGTCTCGATCACCTTGCCGATCGCTTCGGCCATCGCCCGCCAGCTGGCCACCTCCGTTTTCAGCTGGGAGCGGCCGTTGCGGGTGAGCCGGTAGTACTTCGCCCGCCGGTTCGCCTCGCTTTGTCCCCACTCGCTGACGACCCAGCCACGGCGCTCCAGGCGGTGCAAGGCGGGGTAGAGGGAACCTTCCTCGACGCGCAGCAAATCACCGCTGGCAGAGAAGATGTGCCGCGCGATCTGGTAGCCGTGCTTCGGGCCGCCGTCGAGCGTCTGCAGGACGAGCAGATCGAGGCTCCCTTGGGGCAGCGGCGTGTCTCTCCGGTCGGCCATCTTGTTCCCCTTGCGTGTCTATGGGAGTGTCGCACGGCGACCCCTGGCGCGTCAAGGGGAAAGACGAAATCGGCCCGGTCGGACAAAATCCGCCGACAGGCGCGACTCCCTCTTTGCCCGAACGCCACCACGGAACCGGATGCACCCCTACGGCCTGCTGAGCCTCGCCCCGCCAGTCATCGCGGTGGTCCTGGCGATCATCACCCGCCGGATACTGTTCTCGGTGCTCGTCGGCCTGTTCGGCGGCGCGTTGCTCACGACCGGTGGCGACCCCGTCGAGGCGGTCGTCGATCTCTTCGAGGTCCACCTCTGGAGCACGTTCATCGAGCCGGGAAAGCTGCGGCTGTTCTCGTTCACGATGGCAATGGGCGCGATGGTCGGGCTGCTCCACGCGGCCGGCGGCATGCAGGGCCTCGTCCAGTTGATGACGCCCCTGGCGCGCGGCCCCCGCAGCGCGCAACTGACCGGCTGGGTCCTCGGCCTGGTGGTCTTCTTCGACGACTACGCGAACACGCTCTTGCTAGGCGGGGCGCTGCGGCCGGTGTTCGACCGGCTGCGGATGTCGCGCGAGAAGCTCGCTTACCTGGTCGATTCGACCGCCGCGCCGGTCGCGGGGCTGGCGATCGTCTCGACCTGGGTCGCGGTCGAGATCTCTTACATCCAGGAGGGACTCGACAACCTGCCGGGCCAGCCGCTCGGCGAGGGGGGCGCCAGCGCTTTCGGCCTGTTCGTCGCTTGCCTGCCCTACCGGTTCTACGTGATCCAGGCCCTGCTCTTCGTTCCGCTGGTGGCGCTCATCGGACGGGACTTCGGCCCGATGCACGCCGCGGAGGAGCGCGCTAGGCGGGAGCCGCCGGTTTCAACGGAGGCCCACGACGACGACGCGGCGCTCCCTCAACCAACCCACTGGTCGAACGCGGTGGTCCCCCTCGTGGCGACCTTGGCGACCGTTACCGCATTGTTGTGGGTCAGCGGGCAAGCGAGTCTGCCCGCGGGCTACGACTCGGGCGGGTCGACGCTGGCCCTGTTGCGTGACGTGTTCGGCTCGGCCGATTCGGGTATGGCCCTCATGTACGGCGGGCTCGTGGGGCTCGGCGTGGCGGTCGCCATGGTGCGGGCGCGGAATCTGTTGCCGCCTGAAGAGACCACAGCCGCCCTGGTGCGGGGCGTGGTGGTTGTGCTGCCCGCGGTTGCAATCCTTTGGTTCGCGGGGGCGATGTCGCGGATGACCGGCAACCGCGACGTCGACGGCGCGCCCACGACCACCCCCTACGAGTACTCCGACACGCGGCTCTACACGGGCGAGTACCTCTCCCAGCAGCTGCTGGGCGCCGACGGCGACGCCCCGAGCGCGGCCCTCAAGGCCGTGTTGCCGACCGGGGTGTTCCTGTTGTCCGCGGTGGTCGCGTTCTGCACGGGCACGAGCTTCGGCACGATGGGCCTTGTCGTGCCGATGGTCGTTCCGATCGCGTACGCGGCGGCGGCCGATGGCGTTGGCGACCCGACCGCTGCGCCGCTGTTCCTCGCGTCGCTTGGCGGTGTGCTGGCCGGCGCGATCTTTGGCGACCACTGCTCGCCGATATCCGACACAACCGTTCTCTCGTCGACCGCCAGCGGCTGCGACCACATTTCCCACGTGCGTACGCAGCTGCCGTACGCGCTGGCGGTGGCGGGCGTGGTGGTGCTGTTGGGGACTGCGCCGCTTGCGCTGAAGATCAGCGTGTGGGTGTTGCTGCCGCTGCAGACAGCCGCCCTAGCGGCGTTGCTCCTGATTGCGGGGCGAAAGCCGAGCTCGCCCGAGGCCGAAGCCGGCGCCGCGACACAGCCCTAGCGGGGCGGCCCCGTTCGTCGCTAGCCAGCCCACACGAGCACGAGCAGCGTCCCCAGCCCGACAGTCACGACGAGCAGCAAGCCTGCGCAGCCTTTGCGTTCCGGACCGCCCTCGGCCAGCCGGCGCGAAAGGCTCGCGTCGCCCGCCGGGGCGACGTACGCGGGCGGCGTCGGTGAGGCGGTCGGCGGGGCCGTGTCGTTGTCGGCGTCGTCCCCGCTGTAAGGCTCCTCGTCGTGCGGGGACGCCGCGTCGAACTCCGCGTCGCTGTCGTCGAGGCTCGGCAGCGGTTCGATCGCGGCGGGCGCGCCGGTGAGCGAATCGGCGAGGTTGTCGACCTCTCCGTCGGGGGCCGACAGGATCGCTTGCAGGGCCTCGACGACCGCTTGCGCCGTCGGCGGCCGGTCGTCGCGGTCTTTGGCGAGCAGGCGGTCGACCAAGTCTTCCAACGAAGCCGGCGCGGTCGGCGCAACCGAGCGTAGCTTGGGTGGCGGCTCGTTCACGTGTTGGCGGAAGAACTCGATCGCGTCGGACCCGGTGAACGGCCCCCGCCCAGCGACCGACTCGAACAACACGCACCCCAGCGCGTACAGGTCCGCCCGGCCGTCGATGTCGCGTCGCCCGCGGACCTGCTCCGGCGCCATGTAGCGGACCGAGCCGACGGTCTGCCCGGAGATCGTCAGGCGTTCGGCGTCGTCTTTGAGCGCTAGGCCGAAGTCGCCGAGCTTGAGGGCGCCGTCATCGGCCAGGAAGATGTTGCCGGGCTTGAGGTCGCGGTGGACCACCCCGCGGTCGTGCAGCGCGCCAAGCGCGGCGGCGACGTGGATCGCCCCCTCGACGGCGTCGCGCCAGGGCAGGCTGTTCCGACGACGCAGGACCTCTTGCAGCGACCCGTAGGGGGCGATTTCCATCGCGTAGAAGAGGTAATCCTCCGCCAGCCCGGAATCGACGTGCCGCAAGATGTGCGGGTGATCGATCGCTTGCGCGACGCCGATCTCACGGACAAACCGGTTGAAGATTGCTTCGTTGGCCGCGTGCTCCGGCCGCAGCAGCTTGAGGGCCACCTCGGGCGGGTGGTCGGGCGGCGACTCCTCGGCTTCGCCCTCGGTGGGTTTCCAGGCCGCCCTAAAGACTTTCCCCGCCCCGCCCGTGCCGAGCACCGCCACGAGTTGGTAGGGGCCGATCCGATCTCCGACGTCCTTACCAGCCAAGGCTCGAGCCTCCTGATGGGGCAACCGGGGCGCCCGCTCGCGAGCCGACACGGCCCGCCGACCAGCGGCGCCCGGCTTACAGCCGGCAGTTCTTTATCGCGGTCTCGAGGATGGCGTGCGCTCCGAGTTTTTCCAGCCGCTCCATCGCGTCGATCACCTCGCCCCGCTTGACCATCGCTCGCACCGCGACCCAGCCTGCGGCGTCGAGTCGATTCACCGTGGGGGAATCGAAGCCGGGAGTGATCTTCTCCGCTTCGGCGAGCTTGCCCTCGGGCAGGTTGTACTCGAGCAGGGAATACCCGCGCGCGATGATCACGCCCTCGACGCGACGGACGATTTGGTCGCAGAGTTGCCGGTGGCTCGTCGACGGGTTCTGGATCAGCACCGTTTCATAGGAGCCGATCTCGTCGAGTATCCGCAGCTTGTTGGCGGCCAGCGTGCTGCCGGTTTCGACCAAGTCGACGACCGCGTCGGCGACACCCAGGGCGATCATCACTTCAACCGAGCCGGTGAGCTCGACGATGTGGCACGTGACGCCGTGCTTGTTCAGGTAGTCGCGTGTGACCGTAGGAAAGCTGGTCGCGATGCGGTCGCCGGCCAAGTCCTTCGGCTCGACGACCGGGCTCGACTCGGGCACACAGATCGCAAGCCGGCACGCCCCCATGCCGAGCTGCTTGCGGACCTCGACGGCGGGGCGGTCCGCCATGGGGCGCGTGACACCGGCCTCCTCCACCAAGTCGCTGCCGGTGACGCCCAAGTCGATCGCTCCCTCGGCGCAGAGGATCGGAATGTCGTCGGTCCGCAGGAACGTGACGTCGATCACGCCATCGATGCCGGCGGCCGATTTCACACGGGCGAACAGGTCGCGGTTCTGGCGGCGGAACTTCAAGCCGGCGTCGGCGAGCAAATCGGTCGCCAATTCGGCGAGCCGGCCCTTGCTAGGAACACCGATGCGGAGCGGGGAAGGCATTTGCGGCGCTGGTTTCGGCTGGTTCCGGCGGGCGAGCAGGGGCGAACTGTCCGGTGGCTGACGCGGTCTACCGACGACTCGCTTTCTCGGTCAGTCCGGACGTGCCGAACCGGCGTTGGAGCTCTTGTTCGACTTCTTCGAGATCGACGCCGCGCCACCGGAAGAGGACCATCGCGTGGTAGAGCAAATCGGCCGCTTCGTAAACGAAGTGCTCCCGCCCCGCCTCGCCCGGCTCGCCGGCCGCTTCGACAAGCTCGCCTGCCTCTTCGGTGACCTTCGGCCCGATCTCCTGCAAGCCCCCCGCGAGCAGCTTGGCCGTCCACGAAGACCCCGCGTCGGCCGAGGCGGCGCGCTCGCGGATGGTCGTCTGCAAAGCGTCCAGCGGTCGCGGCGGGGGACTCACGGGTACGATCTGTGGGCAGGGGGCGGGTTGGCACGAGTCGGCGAGCCCGCCAGCTTAGATGCCGCCGGGGCCGGCGGCAATCGACCGCCGCCCGGATGGAGGGCGGTCCGTCGTGCGGTTCCGACGGGGCGATCAGCCGCCGCGCCGCGGTTAGAAAAGCGAGAACTACAGTCGAAGCGATGCCCGCCACTCCGATCGATTTCGCCGCCGAATGCTGGTTCCTGACCGGCGCTACCGCTTCGGGGAAGACTTCGGTGGGGCTGGCCCTCGCGGAGCGGCTGGGGGCCGAGATCCTGTCGCTCGATTCGATGGCGGTCTACCGCGGCATGGACATCGGCACCGCCAAGCCCGACGCGGAGTCCCAACGCCGCGTGCCGCACCACCTGATCGACCTGCGAGACCCGCACGAAGAGTTCAGCGTGGCCGAGTACCGCGCGGCCGCCGAAGCCGCCGCCCGCGACGTGATTCTCCGCGGTCGGAAGCCGCTGTTCGTAGGCGGCACGCCGATGTACCTGAAGTGCCTAATCCGCGGGCTCTTCGACGGCCCCGCGGCAAACTGGGAGTTGCGTCGCGACCTCGAACAGGAGCTGTCGCGAGAAGGGGCGGCGGTCTTGCACGAGCGGCTTGCTCTGGTCGACCCGGTCGCCGCGTCGAACATCCACCCCAACGACGCCCGCCGTATCGTTCGGGCGCTTGAGGTCTTCCGGGCGACCGGAGAGCCGATCAGCCATCAGCAGATGCAGTTCGACGACGCGCGTCCGGCCGACGAGTGCCGGGTGTTTGTTCTCAAGCGGGATCGCTCGGACCAGCACAAGCGGATCGAGGCCCGAGTCGAAGCGATGATGTCCGAAGGCTTGGTGGACGAGGTCCGCGCGCTGACCGCCCACGGCCGGCCCTTGGGGCGGAGCGCCAGCCAAGCAGTCGGGTACCGCGAGGTGCTACAGCACCTGGCCGGCGAGTACGGCCTGGCGGAGACCATCGAGCGGGTGCAGGCGCGGACGCGCCGCTTCGCGAAGCGGCAGGGGACTTGGTTCCGCAGTCTCAGCGAGAGCCGGTTCGTCGATGTGGCCCCAGACGAGACGCCCGACTCCGTTACCGAACGCATCTTGGCCGCCGGGCGGTAGGCGCCTCGGGAGGGTCGTGCGGGCTGCACCGATCCCGGCGAAAAGGTTCAAGCAGACGAGGCCTTGGCCGGGGCCGTCCCGCGCGCGTTGCGGCGCAGAATGGATCGTCGTGATCCGTTCAGCCCTCCCAAGGTCCCACTTCGATGACCCGACGCCGCTTCGCGTTCTGGATCGGCATGGGGCTGTTCGGCGTGGGCGAACGGCTTCGTGCGGAGTCCCTCGACGCGATGGCCGCCGCCCTGATGCGGTCGACCGAAGTGCCCGCACCTCCGCCGCCGGCGTTGCCCGAACCGTTTGTGGCCCCGGCCATGCCGGTCCACTGGCAGGCTACTCACAACCACACGTGGCGTTGGGTGCAACGTGAGGAGTACCTCGGTGGCCAGTGGCGGCTGACCGGGATGACGACCCCCGTGCACCGCCGGACCGGCGAACCTCTTGAAGGGGGGAAGGGCTACCTAGACGAGGAAGCCGTTCCCGAGCGTTTCCGCCTCGAAGCGGACAATGGGGGGCTGGCGGCCGACGGGGCAGAGCAGCTCGGCGAACCGCACGGCGAGGACAGCGTGCCGGCTGCCGTCGAGGCGCCCGGGCCCGACGCGGTCGAGGCTCGTCGGTTGCGTCATGGGCGACCTCCGAGCCGCTGGCTGAGGAGCCTTACAGCGGCCGAACTGAGCGTCTGGCTAGCCACCGTCGAGCCCCCCGAGGCGACCGTCGAGGGCATGACCTTCGCCGTCCATCTGACCCGCGACCACGGCTTCGCCGACGCGCCGGTGGCTGGGCTCACCTACGAGGAGCAAGCCAAACTCCACGGCGCAGCGCACCACGGGTACTGAACGGGCGCCCCCGCCGACTCGAAGTGCCGTGGCGGCGCGCGTCAGTCCGCCAGCCGCAGGCTCGCCATCAAGTCGGTGACCCCGATCGCCCGTGGGCTCGCCAAGCGCTCGCCAGCGGCGAAACCCGCGGTGTGGCCGAACCAGCGGTTCATCGCTTCGACGCGTTCAAAAATCTGTTGTTTCTCGGGCGGGAATTGCGTTTCGTACGCGCGGATAGCCGAGAGCTTCTTGTCGAGCGTTGTCCCGATATCGACAACGAATGTGTCGCCGACCACGGGTGGCTCGAGAGTGTAGAACGAGAGCGAATAATAGAGCTGACCGTCGATGCGGTGCGTCGGGAGCCCGTCGAAATGTTGATCCCACTTCGTCAGCCGCGAGTAGAACACGGCGGCGTCGGTGATCTGCATCGCCTGCCAATGGTCGGGTGAGGCCATCGGCGTGCGGTCGCCGAGGCCGAGCACGAGCCTAGGCCGCCAGCGGCGGAAGACCTTCGCCAGCGCCACCCGCTCGTCGAAGCCGTCCATCAGCCGGCGGTTGGGCAACTCAAGCGTGACACGCTCGTGAACGCCCAGGAGTTCGGCCGCCCGGCGGGCCTCGGCGAGCCGCACGTCGGGTCCGGGCGAGGCGGGCGTCGGCTCGCCGTCGGTCAGGTCCACGATCCCAACCCGGTAGCCCTGTTCCGCCAATTTCGCCAGCGTGCCGCCGCAGCCGATCTCGACGTCGTCCGGGTGGGCGCCGACGGCGATCACGTCGATCCGCGGGGAGGTTTCTGGAGGGCTCACCGTTTCCGCTCCGGCGTCGGTTCGGCTAGTTGACAGCTGCTTGCGGGGGTAATAAGAAATCGCCCCCGGCGGGGGGTCAACCGGTTCGGCCGCCCCGGCCGGTTCCGGACGCGTAGAATCGTCCTTCCCGTACCTTTCCACTGCGCCTGCAGGACCCGCTGACATGCTCGCCGCCCCCGCTCCCTTGACGCCCCCCGAGCAAGAAGCGTTGCCCATCGGCCAGCCCGCCGGCGGCTGGTTCGGCGAGGGCGACTTGGCGCCCACCGAGGCGGCGTCGTCGGACCCGTTCGACGACTTCGAGGACGACGATTTCGACGACGACTTCGATGACGACTTCGAAGAAGAGTGGGACGACGAGCCGGAGGACGACGGGTTCGGCGAGGAGTTCCAAGACGACGAGGACGATCAGTTCGACGTCAACGCCGACGTGTCTGAGCAGGAACTGGACGACGAGGACGACGACTCCGGCAAAGGCGGCGACTCGTTCTCCGACGACGAGGACTTCGACGAAGGCGACGACTGACCGGCCCGGGGGCCGGCGCTGCGGCTGCCTAGCGCGAGCCCTCAGGCGGGGAGGCACGCCGTTCCATTGGGGGGCTCTTCCGAGCCTCGCCCGGGCTTGGCCTATGCGCGCCGAGGATTGCAGAGACAATAGGCCCTTCGCCCCAAGTCCCCGCAGCCGATCGATGACAGCCGACAGCTGTCCGCCCCCACCGCATGTTTTCCCCCGTCGAAGGCGCCGTCAGCTTCCCGAAGCTGGAAGAGGAGACCCTCCGCTTCTGGAAAGACCGTGACGTTTACCAGCGCTCGCTCGACCGCCGCGCCGGCGCCGAGCCTTTCGTTTTCTACGAGGGCCCCCCGACGGCCAACGGCATGCCCCACCCGGGCCATTGCCTGACGCGGACGATCAAGGACGTGTTCCCCCGCTACCGCACGATGCGGGGCTACCGCTGCGAGCGTAAAGCGGGTTGGGACACGCACGGCCTTCCGGTCGAGGTCGAGGTCTGCAAAGAGCTCGGCATCCACTCCAAAGAAGAGATCGAGGCCTTCGGCGTCGAGCCCTTTATCCAGAAGTGTCAGAAGTCGGTCTGGCGCTACATGAAGGAGTGGGAGCGGCTCACCGAGCGGCTGGGCTTCTGGGTCAACCTCGACGAGGCGTACGTCACGTACCACGAGTCGTACGTCGAGAGCGTGTGGTGGAGTTTGAAAGAGCTCTTCGACCGCGGCCTCTTGTACCAGGGGCACAAAATCGTCTGGTGGTGGGCGCAGGGTGGCACGGCGCTCTCTTCGGGGGAGGTGGGCCAGGGATACCGGCAGGTGGCCGACCCGAGCGTGTACGTGAAGTTCCCCCTGCTGGAGGACGGGCTGCCGTCGACGACGTCGCTCGTCGTCTGGACCACCACGCCGTGGACGCTTCCCTCGAATCAGTTTGCGGCGGTGCATCCCGACATCGAGTACGCGACGGTGCGCGTGGTCGATGCCGTAGAAGGGAGCCGCCAAGGCGCCGAGCTCGCCAAGGATCGCCAAGAAAAGCTGATCATGGCGAAGGACCTCGTCGCTGCGATCGGCGAGAAGACCAAGCAAGATCTCGAAATCGTCGAGACCCGCCAGGGGAGCGAACTCGTCGGGCGGCGTTACGTGCCGCCGTTCGAGTGCTACTACACGCTGGCCGCGGCCCGGCGCCGGCAGATGCTTCGCGAGCAAGAGGGGAGCCAAGTCGGCGACCGGCCCTTCGACCTCGGCGGTGGCCAGATCGGGCGCCTCAAGGAGGGGGGCGAACAGCACGTCGCTTGGCGCGTGGTTGCGGCCGATTTCGTCACGACAGACAGCGGCTCGGGCGTGGTGCACCAGGCGCCGGCCTTTGGCGAGGTCGACTACGACGTGCTGGTCGCCGAGCGGGCGCGCTTTGTCGAAGGGACCGGCCCGGAGCTCATCAACTGTGTCGGTCCCGACGGCAAATTCACCAGCGAAGCGCCCGACTTCGTGCGGGGCCGCTGGGTGAAGGGCTGCGACAAGGACATCACACGCAATCTCAAAGAGCGCGGCCTGCTGTTCCACCAAGAGCAGTACCTGCACGACTACCCGTTCTGCTGGCGCGCCGAAGAGGACCCGCTGATCCAGTACCCGCGCGAGAGCTGGTTCATCAAGACCACCGCGTACAAGGAGGCGATGCTCGAGAACAACGCCGCCATCAACTGGCTGCCCGAGCACATCAAGTCGGGTCGGATGGGCAAGTTCCTCGAGTCGAACGTCGACTGGGCGCTCAGCCGCGAGCGGTTCTGGGGCACGCCGCTGCCGATCTGGGAGTGTGGAGTCTGCGGAAGGCAGGCGGCCGTAGGCGGTTACGACGAGCTGCAATCGTTGCCGGGCGCGAAAGGCTTCGAGGTTTGGCAGGCCGCGAAAACGAACGACCCTGACCTGCCGGACGACCTCCGCGTGCACAAGCCGTACATCGACGCGATCGAGTTCGACTGCGATGAGAAGGGATGCAGCGGCCGCATGCGACGCGTCTCGGAGGTGATCGATTGCTGGTACGACTCCGGCGCGATGCCCTTTGCCCAATGGGGCTACCGCGGCGATGGAGAAGGCGCAACCCAGCCGTCACAGCCGCAGCCGGGCGGTGTCGGCCCCTGCGGCGGAGCGGCGCAACGCTTCTCCGAGCAGTTCCCCGCCGACTTCATCTCCGAAGCCCTCGACCAAACCCGCGGCTGGTTCTACTCCCAGCTTGCGATCAGCACGATGCTATGGGGCACGGAGCAGGCAGCGGGCAGCGGGCGACAGGCGGAGAAGCCGACGGCTGACAGCCGGCAGCCGACAGCCACCCCTCACCCCTCGCCGCTCGTTCCTCATCCCTTTAGGACCTGCATCGTCCTCGGCCTGATGCTCGGCGAGGACGGGCAGAAGATGTCCAAGAGCAAGCGGAACTACCGCGAGCCGTCGGAGATCTTTGACAAGTACGGGGCCGACGCGCTCCGCTGGTACCTGCTCACCAACCAGCCGCCGTGGACCTCGATCCGCTACAGCGAGCAGGCGATCAAGGACTCGATCCCCGAGTTCCTGCTCCGGCTGTGGAACTGCTACAGCTTCTTCGTGATCTACGCGAACATCGACGGGTTCGACCCAGCAGAAGAAGTAGGCGGAGGGCAGACGGCAGAGGGCGGTTTGACCGCGAGCCCCCGACGTGAGTCAGGGGCGGAAGCGACACTGGAGATCACCGGCACGGAGTTCGCCTCCGCCGAAAGCTACCGGCCTATCACCGAGCGTGACGAGCTCGACCGCTGGGTCCTCTCTGAGTTGCACCGCACCGTGGCCGCCGTGACCGAGCGGATGGACGCGTACGACAACTTCGGCGCCGGGCAGGTCATCACCGAGTTCGTCGACGCGCTGTCCAACTGGTGGGTCCGCCGCAGCCGCGACCGGTTCTGGGCGAAGGAGAAGCGATCGACCGACAAGCTCGACGCCTACTGGACGCTCTACGAGTGCCTCATCGAAACCGCGAAGCTGATCGCGCCGTTCACGCCGTTCTTGGCCGAGGCCATGTGGCGCAACCTGGCGGGGCCGTTCCGCGACGCCGCGCCCGAGTCAGTTCACTTAGCCGACTACCCGGCGGCGGTCCCTTCGCTCGTCGACGAGCAGCTCTCCGAGCGGATGAGCCTGGTGCGGCTGATCGCGTCGCTCGGGTTGCGGGCGCGCAACGAGGCGTCGCTCAAGGTCCGCCAACCGCTGTCGAAGGTCGAGGTCATCCTCGCGAGCACGGAGCACCAGGCGTGGCTCGAACAGCACGCCGACGTGATCGCCGGCGAGCTGAACGTCAAAGCGGTCGAGTACTCTGACACGCCGGAGAAGTACGTCGAGCACGAGGTGCTGCCAAACTTCAAGCTGCTCGGCAAGAAGCTCGGCAAGCTCATGCCGAAGGTGAAGAAGGCCCTGAACGAGCAGAGCGGCTCCGAGCTGCTGGCGAACCTACGCGACAACGGCAAGATCGACCTAGTCGTCGACGGCCAAGAGGTGCAGCTCTCGCCCGAGGAGGTCGAGGTCCGCATCACCGCGAAGGAGGGCTGGGCCGCCGCCAACGACCGCGGCGTGGTGGTGGTGCTCTCGACCGAGCTCACGCCGGACCTCGTCCGAGAGGGCCTGGCCCAAGACCTCAAGCGGGTCATCCAAGACCGCCGCAAAGAGATTGGTTGCGAGTTCACCGACCGGATCGAGGTGGGCGTCCAAACCGAATCGGACGAGCTCCGCAAGGCGGTCGAGCAGTTCGGCCCGATGGTCGCTGAGGAGACGCTCGCCAAGTCCCTCGGGTTTACCCCCGTCGACGGCGCCGACCCGGCCGACGTCACCATCGGCGACCACCCGGCGACGCTAACTGTCCGTGTCGATCCTTAGAATGAATCACCAAGGACACAAGAGACACGACGGCCAGCCCGCAGAGCGAGCCGCTGCCGACCGGCCTTGCCGATCGAGCCGTCGTGCCCGTCGTGGTCAATCCGAATGAAGATCGCCGTGCTGATCTCCGGCGGGGGCCGGACGCTGAAGAACCTTCTTGAGCTGATCGCAGAGGATCAGCTGCCGGTCGAGATCGCGCTGGTGATCTCCTCCACCGCGAAGGCCGGCGGCATCGCCCACGCCGAGGCGGCCGGCGTTCCGGTTTCCGTCGTGCGTCGATCCGACCACGCCGACGACGAGCTGTTCGGCGCCGCCGTGTTTTCGCGGTGCCGCACGGAGGGCGTCGACTTCGTCGCGATGGCCGGCTGGCTAAAGCTCATTCCCGTTCCGGACGACTTCGCGGGCCGGGTCGTGAATATCCACCCTTCGCTCTTGCCCGCGTTCGGCGGACCCGGCATGTACGGCCACCGCGTCCACACGGCCGTCATCGAACGGGGCTGCAAGGTCACCGGCGTGACGGTGCACTTCGTCGACAACCATTACGACGCCGGCCCCATCATCTGGCAGACGCCCGTACCCGTGTTCGAGGACGACACAGCCGACACCCTCGGAGCCCGGGTTTTTGAAGCCGAGAAAGAGGCCTACCCGCACGTGCTGCGGTTGCTGGCCGCTGGCCGTGTGCGGCTGGAAAGCGGCCGTGTGCGGATTGGCAAGTCCCAAAGGCGAAGCCATTCACCCGACGAATAGCCCCCGGTCGGCGGAGCCGTTGCTCTCCGCGGATGCGCTGTCAGGCCTGCTTCTTCAGCGAGTCGCGGATCTCACGGAGGAGCAGGATGTCCTCGGGGGGATTGACCGCGGGCGACGGCTGCTTTTCGTCGGGACCAAACGTGGCTTCGTGCAGGCGGTTCATGACTCGGATCACAAGGAAGATCGCAAACGCGACGATCAAGAAATTGACCATCGTGTTGATGAACTCACCGAGGTTGATCGTCACAGGGTCGATCGCCTCGGTGGTCGGGTTGTCCGGACCGATCGGTATCTTCCAGTGGGAGAAGTCCACCCCGCCGGTCAACAGCCCGATGGGCGGCATGAGAACGTCGTTGACCAATGACGTTGTGATCTTCCCAAACGCGCCGCCGATCACGACTCCGACCGCCAGGTCCACGACGTTTCCCCGCATCGCGAACTTCTGAAACTCGTTGAGAAATCCCATGCGGAGTCTCCGTAGAAGGGGGCGCGAGCGACGCCCGTCGCTCGACGCGGCGTAATGTACCGTCGAACGGATCCCGGTCCATACCGCTGGAGCGTGGCCTGCCGCCGAGGCGGCGCCGTCAGCGATCGTCCGCGGCAAGGTTCGACGGGTCGCTCAAACGGCGCGCCATCAGCACGTTCCGGAGGCGGACGCCGTCGATGACGACCTCCTGCTCGCGGATCACAGAAAAGCCGGAGCGCTCGAAGAACGGCCTCGCGGTCAGGCTGACGCGTGAATGAACTTCTTTCAGGCCCAGCCGGTGAGCTTCGGCCTCCAGTGCTCGCATCAACGCCGTGCCGACGCCGCGCCGCTGCCAGTCCTTGTGCACGTAGAAATGGTCGATAAGACCGGAGGCTTGCACGTCCGCGTACCCGACGATCGCCTCCCCCACGACGGAAACCAGCGGGTTGAGTTCACGCATCTTCGCCCGCCAAGCCCCGGCGTCTACTTGCCCCGGCGACCAAGCGGCCACCTGCTCCGGTGAATAGTCTCGCCGGTTTACCGCGTGGATCGTCGCGTGCCGGAGGCGCCACAGCTCCGGTTCCTCTCCGTGTCGCATCCTGCGAACGTTCACCGGCTCGTGGTCCTCAGGTGGTCGAGGACCCGGCGCATGTCGTCGGGCAAAGCCGCCTCGAACGTCAGCCGCGCGCCGGTCGTCGGGTGGTCGACGCCGAGCCGGAAAGCGTGCAGCGCCTGCCGTTGGAGCAACGCGGCGTCGTCCGGCAGGGCGGTGCGGCCGTCGAGCTCGCTCGCCGTGATCCGGCTCCGCCCGCCGTACTGCTTGTCGCACAGGACCGGGTGACCGGCGTGCGCCAAGTGCACGCGGATCTGGTGGGTGCGGCCCGTCTTGGGGGTGACACGCAGCAGCGAACAGCGGCGTAGCCGCTCCACGACTGCGAACGTTGTAAGAGCGGGGCGGGCGTAGGCGTGGTCGCGGCGGATCGCCATCTTCTCGCGCACGTGCGGGTGCGGGCCGATCGGCTCGTCGACGACGTCCGCGTCGCGATCGGGCTCCCCCAGGACGATCGCCAGGTAGACCTTCTCGGTCGTGCGGTCGGCGAATTGCGCGGCCAAGCTTGCGTGAGCCACGTCGTGCTTCGCCACGACAATCACGCCCGACGTGTCGCGGTCGAGTCGGTGCACCACTCCCGGGCGGTGCGGCCCGCCGGCGGAGCTCAGCGCGTCGCCGAAGCGGTGGGCCAAGGCGGCGACGAGCGTGCCTCCCCAATGCCCCTTTGCGGGGTGAACCACCATGCCCGGCGGCTTGTCAACGACGACAAGATCGTCGTCTTCGTAGAGGACGTCCAGCGGGATCGCCTCGGGCCGAGGCCCCTCGTCCGGCAGCGGCACGGCTTCCACCGCGACGACATCGCCTTCCTCAAGCCGATAAGAGGGCTTGGTCTGTGGGCGCCCGTTCACGGCCACCGCGCCCGCGGTGATCGCCCTCTTCAGCAGCGTGCGGCTCAAGCGTTCGGCGCGGGTGGCGAGCGCCGCATCCAGCCGCTGGCCCGCATCGTCCTCGGTGGCGACGAATTCGACGGGACTCTCGGCGTGCACGGCTTTGGCCCGCTTAGGGCTGGTCGTCGGTATCGGGGGCGTCTTCCTCAGGCGCCTCGGCGTCGGCATCCCTTTCCGCTGGGTCCCCTCCCTCGGGGTCGCCTTCGGCGGGCTCCCCTTCGGCTGGCGAGTCGTCGCCAGATGGGCCGGATTCGGCGGGGGGACTCGACTCGCCCGGCGTTGCCGCCGACTCCGACTCGAAGCCTTGCAGCAGGTCGCTGAGAGCGGCGTCGGGGTTCGCGGGCGGGGCGTCGGGGAGCGTCAACTCGTCTGGCTCCAGCTCGCCAATCGAAGGGCCCTCCGCTTCGGGCGACGCCGCGGCGGACGTGGCCGTGATCCACTCGTAGGCTTGCTTGACGCCCTTGCTGTCGAGCTCGCTGACGCGCGCCTCGGCCAAGGGGGCGAAAGCGCCGGTCACCCTGCCGTACTGCTCGCGGGCTTTCTCCAGCTCGCCCTGCAGCTCGTACGCCCTCGCAAGCTGGTACGACGCGCGGCCCGAGATCACGTTGTCCGACGAGGCGACGAGCTCCTCGTACACCTTCACCGCGTCGGCGATGGCTTGGTCGGCCTGGTTGCGATCCTGGAAAAACAGGTTCGCGCCCCGGAAGAGCTGGCCATCCGCCCAGGTGATGTCCGACCACTGCTGGACCGCGGTGCCGGGGTTCTCTTCGGCCGCTTGCCGGAGCAGCGGCAGGTCGGGCATCCCGGTGTCGACCGCTCGGGCGTAGTCTTCCCAGCGATCGGCTCGTGCGGCCGCCTTCGACGCCCGCCACGCACCGTAGCCAATCCAAGCGGCGATCAGCAGCACCAATCCGGCCGCGATGGCGGGCAGGTAGGGCTTCACGGCCTCTATCTTGTCGGCTAGCCAGGTCGCCAGCTCGTTCTGTTCTAGCTCGTGCCGGTGTTCGGAATCCATGTTCTCACGACCGCTCGGAGCGGGGGCTGAGTCGGGTGCAGGAATCCGGTATCGTACGGGGCTACCGCCGATTCCGGAATGGGGATCAAGCGCGGCGCCGAGCCGCCAGTCTGCCTCTTTGTCCCGCCGAAAGTGCTCAACCCCGCCCAAGCCGACGCCGTCCGCACGCTCCGCGGGCCGCTGCTCGTGCTCGCCGGCGCCGGCACCGGCAAGACGCGTGTCGTGACGTTCCGGATCGCCGAGCTGATCCGCAGCGGCGTCCCCCCTGAGCGGATCTTGGCCGTCACTTTCACCCGCAAGGCGGCCGGTGAGATGCACGAGCGGGCCGCGGAACTGCTGCGGCGCGGCAAGCGTCGCCCGCCGCGGGATGCGCCGCGGCCCGAGATCAGCACTTTCCACTCGCTCTGCGTGCGGGTCCTCCGGCGCCACGCCCCGCTGTTGGGCTACAGCCCGCGATTCACGATCGCCGACCGCGGCGACCAGGAGGCCCAAGCCCGCTCCTCGTTGCGAGAGATCCGCGCGCCGAGCGATTCCCTGAAGCCGTCCGACTTGCTCAACCACATCAGCCGATGGAAGACCGCTGGGGTGCTTCCCGACGGGGCCGCGGCTTCTGCCGACACGGACCGCGAGCACCTCGCCGCGGTGGCTTACCGACGTTATCAGAACAACCTGAAAAAGGCGGGCGTCGTCGATTTCGACGACCTGCTGCTGCTCACCGAGCGTCTCTTCGCCGAGCACCCCGAGGCGCGTCGCCGCGAGGCGGGCCGCTTCGACCACGTGCTGATCGACGAGTACCAAGACACCAACCACAGCCAGTACGAGATCGTGCGGGCCCTCGCCATCGGCCACCGCAACCTGTGTGTCGTGGGCGACGACGACCAGTCGATCTACGCGTGGCGCGGGGCCGAGGTGGCCCACATCCTGTCGTTCAAGCGGGACTGGCCCGACGCGAAGGTTGTCCGCCTCGAAGAGAACTACCGCAGCCAAAGCCCGATCATCGCTTACGCGAACACGCTGATCGCGTTCAACAGCGAGCGGCACGAGAAACGCCTCATCGCACAGCGCCCCGCCGACGGCCCTGGCGGCGAACGACCGCGCATCCTGCAGCTCAAGGACGAGACCGAAGAAGCGAAGAAGGTCGTAGCCGACTTGAGGGCCGCGCTGCATGCCGGCGGCTGGCGGCTGCACGGCGAGGACCGCGAGCGGTGGCTGCGGGCCGGGGGCAAGCCGCTCCGCGCTTCCGATTTGGCGATCTTGTTCCGGACGAACGAGCAGCCGCGGGCGTTCGAGTCGGAGCTGCGCGCGCAGCAGGTGCCTTACGTGCTGATCGGCGGGATGAGCTTCTTCGACCGGCGCGAGGTGCGCGACCTGGTTAGCTACCTGCGGCTCGTCACCAACCCGGACGACGAGCCGTCTCTGCTACGGATCCTCAACACGCCCCCCCGTGGCCTCGGCGACGCCGCCCGCAAGGCGCTCGTCGAGCGCGCCGTCGACCTCGGTGTGACGCTCTGGCGCGTGGTCGACGAGCCATCGGGCTGGCCGGGCATGAGCGACGCCGCCCGGCGCGGCCTCGCCGACCTGCGCGAGATGGTCCGGAGGTGGCGCGCCGTGGCGGGCGTCGAGCCGCTCGGCGCCACGGTCGACCGGGTGGTGAAGGAGTCGCGGTACCTCGACGAGATAGCCCGCTTGTACCCCGACGCAAACGACCGCGACGCGCGCACCGCGGCGGTTGGCGAGTTGGTCAGCGCCGCGGCCGACTACGGGGCGCGCAACCGCAAGAAGGGGCTCGCACAATGGCTCGACGACATCGCCACCGGTGACCGCGACGACTCCGATAAAGACAAGCAGCTAGGCAAGGACGCCGTCGCTCTGATGACGCTGCACGCGGCCAAGGGTCTCGAATTCCCGCACGTTTACCTGGTCGGCATGGAAGAGGGGATCCTTCCGCACAAGCGGTCGCTCGATATGGGCGAGAATGCGATTGCCGAAGAGCGGCGGCTGGCGTACGTCGGCGTGACCCGCGCGCGAGACCGGCTCACGCTGTCGCTCGCCCTAACTCGCCGCAAATGGGGGAAGCCGCGCGACACGCTCCCCAGCCGCTTCCTCTACGAGATGACCGGCCAGGCCGACAACCCCCGGTACCTCGAGTCGAAGCGGGGCGTGCGGCCGAAGGCCGGTCGCCCGGCCCGCCGACGAACACCTTGATCGCTGTCGACGCAGCCGCCCGCGAAGGTAACCGCGGAGAAGGGCGCCCAATCGTTTGAACTCCGGCCGCGCGGCGGCGACAATACGCCAGCGACCCACGCCCGACCGCTCCCCCCCCCAACGCCGACGCGCGATCCAGCGCACGGCATCGGAGAGACGATGCGCACCACGGCAACCGCAAGACGCTTGAGCGTCGTGCTCCCCTTGGCGGGCGTCCTGACCTTGACGGTCCACCTCGTCGGTTCCCTCGCAGCGGTCGCCGGGCCGCTCGTGTTCGCTCGCCCCGGGGCGGGGGGCGTGTCCGAGCTCTGGACCGCCAACGCCAATGGCGGAGGGGTTGAGCGTCTGAACGTCGATCTGCCTCAGCCCGATCGCCCGGTTTGGTCGAAGGACGGCCTCTCGCTGCTGGTGACTTCGAACGACCCCGGCAGCAGCCAACTCAGCCTGAACGTCTACGGCGTCGATCCGGGCACGGGGCAAGCCACGAAACTAACCAACTATCAAGACGGGAACGAGTTCAACCCCAACACGCAGCAGTTCGAGTCGTTCTACTCTCTGCCCCTGTTCAAGTCGGCGGCGCCCAACAACACGAGCTTCGCGGTAAGCCGGCTGTTCCGGCGGGGGGTGGCGAGCAATTTCTCGACGACGCCGATCCTAGAGAAGAAAGCGGATGCTTCTTCGCCGCCCGAACCGCTCAACTTCGGCGCTCTGCTCGACGGGTTCCACACCGCCGGGGCCGGCGTCGATTGGTCGCCGGGCGGCGGCACGATCGTCACTCCGCTCGCGTTCACGCAAGGCAACGGTCAGACGGTCACGCCGCTGGGGGTCTTCTCGCCGACCGGCTCTCTGCTGGGGGCGTTGACCAGCCCGCAGGCGTCGGTCCTCTCTACCGGGCAGACCTGGCAGAACGACTACCAGCCCGCCTTCTCGCCCGACGGCTCGCGGGTCGCGTATTTCCGATCCACCGAGTTCGTCAGTGCGACGACCATCCCTCCACAACGAGCCGCGTCCGACGTCGAATTGCGGATCATCAACAGCGACGGTTCGGGCGATCGGGCGATCGTCGATTTCACCCCAGGCACGTGGCCCAACCAGATGAGTTGGTCCCCAGACGGGACGCAGCTCGTGTTCGACTTCGGTCCGCAGCTGCTTCAAGGCGGCCAACCCTTGTTCTCGTCGGACCTCAGCCAGACCGAGGTCTGGCGCGTCAACCTCGACGGCAGCGGGCTGGGCCGCCTGCTGGCGGCGCCTGCATCCTTCATAACCTGGCGCCCGGCTGTCGCTCCCGGCGACTTCAACAGCGACGGGTCGATCAACCAGGCAGACTACGACTTGTGGGCGTCTGGCTACGGAGCGACGGTCGCTCCTGGCGAGGGACCGGACGCGAACCGCGACGGGTCGATCGACGCGGCGGACTACACCATCTGGCGCGACGCCCTGGCGGCCGACGCTGCCAGCGTTTCCGCGCCGGAACCTTCTGGCTCGGCAGGGCTCGTGTTGGCGGCTAGCCTGGCGGCTTGCCGGGCCGCTCGCCGAAGGGCTACTGGAACAACGCCGGGTTCTCGGGAGAGAAATCCGCGTCGGTGAAGCCGTTGTTGAGCTGGATATCGGTGTAGATGTACTGCTCCTCGAGCACCGGCTTGCCACCCGGCTCTTGCGGCCAGCTGTACGCCCGATACGCGACGGGCAGGCGGAGTTCGTTGTCGATGAAGATCTGCGCCTTGTGGAAGCGGAAGTTGCTCCGCGGCACGGGGTGCACGGCTTCGATCATCGTGCACGGCCGGCCATCGATCTTGCTCGGGGCGTAGTTGACCTCGCACTCGGCGTACTTGATGTCCTGCTCGGCGATCTCGATCAGCTCGGCGGTCAGGTTCTTGATGCCGGCCTTGGTGATCGGGTAGCGCTGGTCCTTCATCGCCATGGCGCCGTCCGGGTCGAGGTTGATCTTGCCGAACCGTCGCTTCCACCCCGAGCCCATCGCCACCAGCTTGCCGTTGTTTTGGTTAGCCACGTACAACGCTTCCTGGCCGGGGTTCGGCTGGACGAATTGCATATAAACGCTAAACGGCTGGTGCCGCACGCGGATCTTGATCGTTTGTGAATCGCCGAGCTCGCCGTCCAGGCGCTCGCGCTTGGTGAACGTGGCCGAGTAGTCCTGGACGCGTTGGTCCATCTCCGCCAGTGCGGCCTTCGCCAAGCGGAGGCACGGCATCAGTGGGTGCTCGCCCGGCCGGGCCTCGAGGTCGAAAGGCGGGTTCGCCGGCGATTGGGTCGATGCGGGCTGCACGCTCGTGTCGGTGCGGGCCGAGCCCGCCGTTGCCGTCCTGGCCGGCGGCTCGTTCGCCACCGCTTGCTCGACCGGGCTGGTCGCGGCCGGCGACGCGGCGACGCGGTAGATCGGGTGCGTCAATTGCTGAGCACGCGCGCCCTGAGCGCTGAGGGCGAGAATCGTGCACGCCAACCCTGCTGCGGCGATAACACGCGGGGGCGACAGTCGATCGAAGATGGGCATGGCTGGACTTCCTTGGCCTCGGATCGGTCTATCCGATGCGTGGATGCTCCTCACGTCGAAGCGTGAGGCACGGGGCGAACGTTCGGGGATCCGCGGCTGAACGCCGGCGTGTCGCACGGCGCCCAACCACGAAGACTTGCGATACATTACGTGCGCCGGCGGCGGCCGGCGACGCCTAGTTACGAAGATCAATACCGCGTCGGCGTCGCCACGGCCCTGCGACTCACTCCGCTGGCCGCTGGATGGCTCGGCTGGCGGCGGATGTTAGACGAACGGGCACCCTTACCGAAAGAGTGATATCGCATGGCGGACACCTCGGCGAACCACCCGGTCGGGCGCTCGGTGCGAGTCGAGGCCGTACCCTCTGTGCCGTTCGACGAGAACGCCTACGTTGTCTGGCTAGAGGGCGCGGGGGAGTGTGTCGTTTTCGATCCCGGGCTGCAGCCGGGGAAGATCATCGACCTCATCGAGGCGGAAAGCCTCACGCCCTCGGCGCTCTTTTGCACCCACGGACACACGGATCACATCGCGGGCAACGAGGCTATGAAACGCCGCTGGCCCGACGCGCCGCTGGTGATCGGGGAGGGGGATGCTAGCAAGCTGACCGACCCCGTGGGCAACCTCTCCGCGGCATTCGGCTTCGACGTGCGGAGCCCCGAAGCGGACGAGACGGTCACCGGCGGCGACGTCTACCGAGCCGCGGGAATGGAGTTCGAAGTTCTTGACACGCCCGGCCATTCGGCGGGCCACGTGACGTTTCTGCTGCGTCGCGGGGACCAGTTCCATGTGTTCGCGGGAGACGTGCTGTTCCGTGGCTCGGTTGGCCGCAGCGACTTCCCCGACGGCGATTTCGACACGCTCCGCGAATCGATCCACAGCCGGCTGTTCACCCTGCCGGACGAAGCGATCGTGTATCCGGGGCACGGCCCGACGACAACCGTCGGACACGAGAAGCGGACCAACCCGTTCGTCGGTGCGCCGGCGGGCTGGGCCGCGCCCGATTAAGCGCTCGGTTGGTCGAGCCTCTCCACCGAACCTGCGGTCATCGCCGTCGTTGCTCCGTCGGCGTAAAGCAGCAAGGCGCCATCCTCGGCGAGGCCGTGGCATTCGCCGGCGATCGTTCGATTCCCGTCCACGACCTTGACTTGGACGCCCGTCAACGCACACCGGGAACGCGCGAAGCCGATGAGCTCCGGGTCGCCCGACGCGATCTGGGCGATGCGGCGCCCGAAGGCTGTCAAGCAGCTCTCGAGAACCGCCGCCTTGCCGGCGCCGGGCGCCTCCGCGAGCGTCACCGCACGCGCCCGGATCTCAGGCGGCGCGGCGCCGAGTCGGTTCTCGACGTTCGCGCCGACGCCGACGATCCACCGCTCGGGCCCGACCGCTTCGATCAACACGCCGGCGAGCTTCTTGCCGTCGAGGAGCACGTCGTTAGGCCACTTAAGCCGCGCCGAGAGGCCGGTGGTTTCTCTGACCGCATCGATCACCGCCAAGCCTGTTGCGATCGCCAGCAGGCCCTGCCGAGAGGGGACGATGCCGTGCCTCTCGGGATTGATCAGCAGGCTGAAAGTCAACGCGCCGGCGGACGCCCACCACCGATTGGCGCCACGGCCACGCCCGGCTGTTTGGCGGTCGGCGACCACCAGCGCCGGCAGCGCGGCGCTGGTCCGCGCCAGCTCGCGGGCGCGGTCGTTCGTCGAACCGAGGAGGGCGTGCCATTCAACCGACGAGACGAAGGGCAAGCTCTGGTGGTCGATCCCATCGCTCACGGTGTTGGGGGCCGCAAGGACTCGGATTCCTGCGCGTCGTCGTCGTCGGCGGCGACCGGCGGGCCTTCGAGCGGCAGCTCGATGCTGAACGTGCTGCCGCGACCGACCTCGCTTGTTACTCGAACGGAGCCACCGTGTTCCTCGGCCGTCTTGCGGGTCACCGCCAGCCCCAATCCGGTGCCGCGGGAACCCTTGCTCGACTCGAACGCCGAGAAGATTTTCTCGATCCGATCGGGCTCGATGCCACCGCCATTATCCTCCACCACCACCGTCGCGCTGCCCGCCGCTGGATCGAATTCCGTCGACACCGCGATACGGCCCGCTTCGGCGCCCTCGCAAGCATCGACCGCGTTGGTGACAATATTCATCACAGCACGGTGGATCGCGTCCTGATCCGCCTGGATCGTCGGCAGCCCATGGGCCGGCCGCCAGAGGAGTTCGCAGCCGACTTCTCTTGCCCGGGTTTGGAGCAACTGCACGACATCGTCGACAATGGCGTTGAGGTCGGTCGGCTCTGGGTCGGGCTTACGCTCCTTGCTGAAGGTCAGCATGTCCATGACGAGCGAGGAGATCCGATCCTGGTTCTTCTCGACGATGCCCCAGCCCTTGCGGACGGTGTCGACCGCCTTGCGGGCGGCATCGAGGTCGGCGGTGTCAGCGGCGAGCGCTTTCGCGTGGTCCTCCAGACCTAGTTCGATGAGATAGCTGCCGCCGCGTACGCCCTGCAGGATGTTCTTGATGTGGTGGCTCAGCGTGGCGACCGTCTGGCCCATCGCGGCGAGCCGTTCGGCTTGCACCATCGCGCGGTAATGCGATGTGTCCTCCACCGCGAGCGCTGCCTGGTGGGCGATCGCGACCATCAGCTTCAGGTGTTCCTGGCCGAACTTGTTCGAGCTCTGCAGCTCGAGCATCTGCTTGGGTGTTATGGTCGTGTCGATATAGATCACGCCGACCAAGTCGTAGCGCCCCTGCATCGGCACGCAGATCGCCTCCCGCACGCCCAGCTGCATGATGCTGCCGGCGGGATCCCACCGGCTGTCGTCGCCGGCGTTGCTGGTGAGCACGCCCTCACCGCGGGTCATCACGTAGTCCAGGATGGTCTGGCTGATCGCGATCTGCGGGGGGTCGGCGCGGTCGTCGGCGCCGGTCCCCGCCGAGGCGGGACCCCGCCGCAAGCGCCGCACGCGGGGCGTGAGGCGGCCGGTCGATTCGTCGCGGAGCATGATGCAGCCGCGGTCGGCGTCCACCCACTCAAAGATCATGTCCATGATCCGCGCGACGAGCTGGTCGATGTCGAGCGTGTGGCTGACCGCCAGCGACGTGCGGTACATCAGTTGCAAGTTGCTCCGCGCCCTGGCGAGCCACGGGCTCTGCGTCTGGTCGGCCGGCGTGGCAAGCAGATCGCTCCCCTCGGACTGGCTGATCGAATGGAGGATCCGCGAGCCGTCGTCGTACGCGGCGCCCTCGACGATGCGGACGTCGCTCCCGGCGTCGGCCACCCAATCCTGCCCGCCGCCGGTGTACAGCAGCAGCGTGCGGCCCATCTGCACGCGGTCGCCGGTGTCAAGCCGCTTCTCGCGGACCCGGTGGCCGTTGACGAACGTGCCGTTGGAGCTGTTCAGATCGCGCAGCACGAAGCTGTCGCCCGATTGCTCGAGCACCGCGTGCTTGCGAGAGACTTCGGTATCGCGAAGCTGAATCGAGTTGCCGGCGACACGCCCGAGACCGACGAGCGCCTCTTCGAGGACGAAACGTTGGCCCTGGTCGCGGCCTTGGATGACGAAGAGCGAAGGCACAGAGGGGAGGGTCGCGGCGAGCGGTGGAGGAGCGGGGCGGTAATGGCGCTGCGCGTGTGGCCGTCTCGCAGGCGGAGGGGGGGGCGCTTCCTCTCGCCGGGCGAAGCTCGACCGGCACGCAGCTTCCGTGGGGCGCAGCTTTATCGGTGCGCGGCCCCGACACTCGGGCGCTACGCCGCCGCCTGCTCGGGCGCAGCGCCTCCGCCGAGACTCGCCAGAATCTTATGGACCAGGTCGCGGAAATGGTAGGGTTTGCGAACGAAGGTCACCCCCCTAGAGGAGGGCTCGATGGGGCGATTGGTTCCGGCCACGACGATCGGCGAAGTTACACCGGCCGCGACTCCAACGAGTTCCTGCAGCACAGCGTCGCTCACCGCGTCGGCGTCGATGTAAATCACGCTGGCGGATAACTCGACCGCTCGCCGCGACGCCAGTCGGGCGCCGGCCGCTACGGGCGTGACGCCGCTGCGGCGCAACAGTTCGCACAGCACGAAGCGTGTTGTCTCGTTCGGGTCGACGATCAGCACAACGGGGTGTCCGGCGGTCACGGCAACGCTCGGTGGGGAAAGGCGTGGTAGCCCGGGGGCCCAGGCTCGGCAGGGGGCGGAACGTTAGCCATCTGTCAGCGATCCGTCAAAGTCAACGGCCCCGGTCGTCCGAAGTTGCGGGTAGGGCGGTTCTTTAGGTCAGGCGAACGCACGCGTTGCTGGCTGAGACAGAGTCGGCAAGGGGCCCAGGAACGCTATTTACGCGTTGTGGACTTCCCGGCAGAATGCCGCCGCCAACCCGGAGGCCGACGCCCGCCCCGCAGTTCGGGTCGGCGGCCTCGATCCGGTCACGGACGACCAGACCATCTCGGCAAAGACCAACTCGGCAAGGAGTGCTGACGTGAAGACTCAGGTATCGGCCGCGCTCGCGGCCCTCGTGGCGGCCGTTGTTTGTCCGCCCGCCTCGGCCCAGACGCAAGGCGCCAGCGGCGCCGCCGCCAACCCCGCGGCCAACGCGCAGAAGTTCGGCGTGGCGGTTGTCGACATCAACTTCATCTTCAAGAACCATCCGAAGTTCACCAGCTCGATGGAGGAGATGAAGACCGAGTTCCAGCGCATCGAGGGCGACGTCAAGGGCAAGCAGCAGCAGCTCATGCAGATGCAGGAACAGAAGAACACCCTCTCGCCGGGCACCCCCGATTACAAGCGGCTCGACGACCAGATCGTTCAGATGAACGCGAACCTGCAGGTCGAGGTCACGCAAAAGCGCAAAGAGCTCGTCGAGAAGGAAGCGAAGATCTACTACGAGACCTACCTCGAAGTACAGCGGGTCATCGAGTGGTACGCCCAGAAGCAGGGGCTAGGAGTCGTGCTGCGTTTCAACGGCGAGGAAACCGACCCGGCCAACCGCGAGAGCATCATCCGGAACATCAACAAGGCGGTTCAGTACCAGAACCAGGTTGATATCACCGGCGACATCCACACGCTCTTGCAGCGGATGGCGGCCAACAGCGGATCGGCGACCAAGTAGGCCCTCGGCCCACCGACCGCCGCGGCGGGGCGTCTGCCGTACGCGTCCCGCCGCGGCGTTTTTCCACGCTCTTCTTGTCGCCGGAAGCGCTCCGCATTGGGCTGAGCGCCGCCCAGCGAACCCGTACCTGTCCGCCGCGGACCCCGCCCCGCCTGGGAGTGACCCCTTGATGACGCTACCGCGTTTGCAGCGCACGGTCGCCGGCGCCGCCCGCGTGGAAGGACGCGGCTACTGGACCGGCAAGCCGGTGCGCGTCGAATTCCGCCCCGCCCCGCTCGGCGCCGGCGTCACCTTCGTGCGGGACGACTTGGTCGGCTCGCTCGACGACCCGCGCGTGGCCGCCACGATCGCCTCGCGCCAGCCAGCGACTCGACGCACCGTGCTGCGGGGCTCGGGGGGCGCCGAGGTCGCCATGGTCGAGCACGTGCTGGCCACCCTCGCCGGGCTGGGAGTCGACAACTGCGAGGTGGGAGTGACCGCCGCGGAGATGCCCGGCTGCGACGGGTCGGCCGCGCCGTTCGTCGACGCCATCGACACGGTGGGGATCCGCGAGCAGGCGGCGGTTTGCGAGCCCCTGATCATCAGCCGCCCGGTCCGCTGCGGCGAGAAGCACTCTTGGGTCGAGGCGCGGCCGCCGATGGGCGCCGGGCTGTCGATCGAGTACCGCCTGGACTACGGCGCCGAGTCGGCGATCGGCCGCCAGTGGCTGGTCGTGCAAGTCGACCCCGACTCTTTCCGCTACGAGGTCGCCGCCGCAAGAACGTTCATACTCGAGTCCGAAGCCAAGGCGCTCACCGACCAGGGCCTCGGGCGCCACGTCCGGCCCAGCGACCTGCTGATTTTCCGCGACCGGCCCGAAGCCGAATCGGAACGCGCCCCGATCGACAACCCGCTCCGCTACGCGGACGAGTGCGTGCGGCACAAGATCCTCGACGTGGTCGGCGACCTCGCCCTGGCCGGGCGCCCGCTCGTGGGCCACGTGGTGGCGTGTTGCAGCGGTCACCGGCTCAACGGCGACCTCGTCGAACAGCTCATAGCCTGCCACCCGGCGGCGCCCAGCCGCGCCGCCTGAAGCGACTATCGCGCAGCCCCGTAACACGTCTCGCCGCCCCCCCCGCCGGGCGGAAACACTCCGAGCGAGGCAGCCATGCCCACAAAGATCGCCAGCAATGCCTGGATCGACCCCCGCGCGGAGCTCGACGAGGATGTCGAGATCGGGCCGCTGTGCGTTGTCGGCGCCGGCGCGAAGATCGGCGCCGGGACGAGGCTGATCAGCTCGGTCACGCTCATGGGGCGCGCGACGCTCGGACGCGACAACGTTATCTTCCCGCACGCCGTTATCGGCGGGGAGCCACAAGACATCAGCTACACCGGCGGCGAGACCGCCGTCGAAATCGGCGACGGGAACGTCATCCGCGAAGGGGTCACAATCAACCGCGGCACCGACAAAGAAGAGGGCGTCACGCGGATCGGCTCGAACAACACCCTGATGGCCGGCGTGCACGTGGCCCACGACTGCCTGCTGGGCGACCACATCGTGATCGCCAACTCGACGCTCCTGGGCGGCCACGTCCACGTGGAGGACCGCGCGTCGCTGTCCGGCGGGGTCGCGGTGCACCACTGCACAACCATCGGACGCTACGCGTTCGTCGGCGGGCTGAGCCGCGTGCTGCACGACGTGGCGCCCTACCTGCTGTGCGAAGGGAGCCCCGCCAAGCCGCGCTGCATCAACATCGTCGCGCTGCGGAAGAACGGCTTCAACGAGAGCGAGATCGACTCGCTCGCCGAGGCCCACCGCCTGGTCTTCCGCAACCGTGCCGACGCCGCTTCCGCCAGGGCGCAGATGCAGGCCGCCGGTCAGTTGTCGCGTTCCGCGTGCGAGTTGTTCGACTTCCTCGATCGCCAGTCCTCCGGCCGCCATGGCCGCAGCCGCGACGCGGTCCGCCGCGCCGCGTGACGCGGGCCCTCACCTGTCGACCAGACGAGTCACTATGAACCGCATCCGATTGGCTGTCGTCGGCGCCGGGAAGCTCGGCGGGTACCACGCGAACCTCGCCGCCCGGTCCAACGAGTTCGAGCTCGTTGCGGTCGTCGACTCGCACAGCGCGGCCGCGGTGGCCCTCGCCGAGCGGGTCGGCGCCCGCGCTTGTAAGGACTTGTCCGGCGTGCTCGACCGCGTCGACGCGGCCGTGCTCGCGACGCCGACTTCGACTCACGCGGCCCTCGGCCGCACGCTGCTCGATGCGGGCAAGCACGTGCTGGTCGAGAAGCCGATCGCGCTGACTTGCCTAGAAGCCGACCGCCTCGTCGACGCCGCCGCACGAGAGGGCGTTGTGCTGCAAGTGGGGCACGTGGAACGGTTCAGCCCGGCCCTGGCGGCCGCCGGCGACACGCTCCACGCCCCGCGCTACGTGCAGGCGACCCGGGCGAGCGGATACACCTTCCGGTCGATCGACATCGGCGTGGTGCTCGACCTGATGATCCACGACATCGACTTGGTGCTCTCGCTCGCACGCAGCCCGGTCGTGCGGGTCGACGCTCTGGGCGTGTCGGTCCTTGGCGGGCACGAGGACATGGCCAACGCGCGGTTGACCTTCTCCAACGGATGCGTCGCCGACCTGACGGCCAGCCGCGTTAGCTACCAGCCCGAGCGGAGCATGCGTGTGGTGACGCCCCGCGGCTTCGTGGCGCTCGATTTCGCTGCCGGCGCGGCGACGACGGTGGCGCCTACCGCCGACGTGCTCGCGGGCCGCTTCGATGCAGACGCTTTCTCGGCGGAGCAGAAGCAGCAGCTTTTCGCCGGCAAGCTCTTCGACGAGGTGCTCGTCAAGCAGCAACGCACGGCGCCGGCGGTCAACGCGATCGAGCTCGAGCTCGAGGACTTCGCCAACTCGATCCGCACGGGGCAACCGCCCCGCGTGACGGGCGCCGCCGCGCGGGACGCCGTCGCGGTCGCCGAGCGGGTTTTGGCGGCGATCGCCGAGCGGAGCGCAGCCCCGGCGGCGGCCCGCGCGGCGTAGCACCCGGGCAGGCGGCGTGGTCACACGCGGTCGTCGCCCCGCTGGCCACACGCTAGATCGGCGTCCCGCTCGATCTGCAGCGTGGCGTGCTCGATGCCGAAGCGGTCGTGCAATCGGCGGCCCGCGTCGGCGAGTAGGCGGTCGTCGTCGGCGACCTCTGGCTTGACCAGGTGCGCGGTCAGCGCAACCTCGGTGGTGCTCATAGCCCAAACGTGCAGGTCGTGCACCCCGCTAACGCCGTCCAAAGCGGCCAGGCACGCGTGCACCTCCTGCGGGTCGATGCCCTCGGGAACCGACTGCACGGCCAGGTTGATCGACTCCCGCAGCAGCCCCCACGTTCCCCAGAAGATCACAGCGGCCACGACCAGGCTGGCCGCCGGATCGATCCAGGCGAGGCCCGTGTAGTAGATGGCCACACCAGCCGCGACCACGCCGACCGACACCGCCGCGTCGGCCGCCATGTGGAGGAAGGCGCCGCGCACGTTGAGGTCGCCCTTGCGACCCCGCGCGAAGAGCAGCGCGGTCGCCGTGTTCACGGCCACGCCAACCGCGGCGACGACGATCACCGTCCAACCGCCGGTCGACGCCGGTTCGGCAAGTCGCCGGATCGCCTCCCACACGATCCCCCCGACCGCGGCGAGCAGCAACAACGCGTTGAACAACGCGGCGAGGATCGTCGAACCTCGCCACCCGTAGGTCCGACGCGGCGAGGGCGACACCTTGGCCAACTCGGCGCCGCCCCAAGCGAGCAGCAACCCGAGCACGTCGCTGAGGTTGTGGCCCGCGTCGGCGAGCAGGGCGAGCGAGTCGGCCCACCAGCCGAAACCGGCTTCAACCGCCACGTAGAACACGTTCAGCCCCACGCCGAGCGCGAACGCGCCGGAGAAGCCTCCGGGATCGTGGTGCTGGTGGTGGCCGCTCATTGCGTCGGGGGGGGCGGTTGCCTCGCCGGCCTATTCAACCGAAAGCTCGATCGCCATCTTGAGGGGACGATCCCGACAGCGGTACCCGTCCCCCGGTCGCCACCAGATGCCCCCGTTGTTCGAACTCCGCGACGTCGGCTATCGGCAAGGGGATGCCGACATACTTTCTGGCGTCGACTGGACGCTACATGAGGGCGAGCACTGGGCGGTGCTCGGGCCCAACGGATGCGGGAAGACCACGCTGATGCGCCTCGTGTGCGGTTTCTGCTGGCAAACTAGCGGCACGGTCCGACGGTTGGGCGAGGAACTGGTTGATCTGACCGGCCTGAGGAGGCACACCGGCTGGGTCGCCGCCAACCTGCTGGGGACAGTCCCCGAAGGCGACACAGCACTGGAGACCGTCGTGTCGGGCCGGTTCGGTCAGTTCGGCCTCCGCCGGTTGCACGGGGTGGAGCCTACCCGAGCAGACTTTGCCGACGCCCGCGCGATGCTCGAGTCGATGCGGGTCGACGCGATCGCTGACAAGCCGCTCGCGGTGCTCTCGCAGGGGGAGCGGCAGCAGGTGCTCGTCGCCCGCGCACGGATGACCGAGCCGCGGCTGCTGGTCCTCGACGAGCCCTGCGCCGGCATGGACCCCGGCGCGCGAGAGCGTTTCCTCGCGTGGCTCGGCCAAGTGATGCGTGAGCCGGGCGCGCCGGCCGTGGTGTTGATCACCCACCACGTCGAGGAGGTCATGCCGGAGTTCCGGCAGACGCTCCTGCTTGCAGGGGGCCGCGTTGCCGCGTGCGGCCCGACCGAAGTGGCCCTCACCGCGCAGTCGCTCGCAGCGACCTACAACGCCCGCGTCGATCGGATCGAGCGGCACGCGGGCCGGCTCTGGCCGATCTGGGGCGATTGAGAGAAGGAGTCCTTGGCGAAGCCACTAGCCACTGCGATCTCTCGCGGCACGCTTCAAGCTTCCCCCCGTGATTTATGCCAGGTCGCGATCCTCGAACAAGATCAACGCCACGAGCATGGCGATCGCGATGTACAGCAGCGAGTACAGCGTGGCCCACGCCAGGTAGGTCAATGGCACCGGCTGCCCGCCGGCGATCGCCGCTTGGATGTTCAGGTGGTCGAGCATCGGCAGCACGACCGACAAGAACTTGCCGAAGAACTGCACGAACTCGTTCTGCCCGATGCTGGACCGCACGACCAGCGGCGTCAGGTGCCCGAGCACGTAGACCGCGCCGCAGATTAGCAGGTTCGGCAGCATCGGCAGCCGCGTGCTAATCGCCACACTGATCGCCGCCAGCACGCTGGTCTCGAGGAACGCGAGCACCAGGCCCGGGGCGGTAGAGATCATCTCCTCGTAGCAGAGCTGCCAGTCCGGCGTGGGATTGGAGGTCTCGCGGGCGTCGTAGACCACCTTGTAGGACACGCAGGCCAACAGGATCAGCCCGAGCATCACGTACATCAGCAGCACGGCCCACACGATGCCGAGGTACTTGCCGAACACGAAATCCCGGCGTCGGATCGGCTTGGAGAGCAGCGTCAGCGCCGTCTTGCCCTCGATCTCGTCGGCCACCGACACGCTCGCCGTCCACACCGCGAAGATGATCGCCAGGACCATGATTGTGCTCAGGCCGCTGTCCTTGAGCATCTTCACGTCTTCGCCGAAGGTGTTGTACGGCAGGTAGATGTACGCCAGCAGCGCGACCCCGCCCAGCACCGTCAGCAGCAGGAACAGCGGCTGGGAAACCGCCTCCTTGGCGGTCGCCGCGGCGATCGTCGACGCGTCGGTCGCAAGCCAGCGGATCAGCAGGTACACGAGGACCAGCCCCACGAGCGCCGCCGCCGCAATCGGCACGCCCCTCACCTCGGGGACCTGGGCTTCGGTCACAAAGGTGACCTCAACGTTGGCCGGCGCGTCGCCGTCGTTGGTCAGGAAGATCGCTTCGACCTCGCCCGCAAGGCCGCGGACCCGCTTGCTCTTGGTGGTCCAGGCGTATTCCTCGCCGCCGGCTACGACGGCCGCCGGCGCGGTGTAGGCGCTCTCGGGGGCCGCGGCGACGCGGATGTCTTGGTCGCTGCGGATCGTGTAAGCGATCACCTCGTCGGCGCGGAGCGACACCTCGAGCGGCGTGTCCTCGCTCCGCGGGTCGAGCGTGATCGAGTAGGTCCTCTCGCCCATCGAGGGGAGCCGCCGCAGCGAATCAAGGACGTCGTCGGTCGGCATCTGCGGGAACGCCAGAACCAACAACGCGGCCAGCCCGACGGCGATCCATAGCACCGGCATCAGCACACTTTCGCGGATCGACGCCCACGCGGCCTCGGCGGCGCTGCGCTTGACGAGCCACAGCAACCCAAAGAGGGCGGCCAAAACAACCAGGCCCAGCGTCGTCCCCAGCGACAAGATCCAAAGCGGCGTGAGCCACAGCGTGAGGTTCGCCAGCGGCAGAGCGATAAGCGTCATCGGCGTCGTCGGTCGGGGCGTTCGGTGGCGGCCCGCGGGCCGGGTCAGTAGCGGATGCGGAAGCTTTCGTCGTCGGCGAGCGGCTCAACGGGGCGGGACACGACCTGCTCGAGCCCGTCGCCGAATCGGTCACGCAGTTCTGCTAGCAGTTGTTCGACTTCAGGCGTTGGGCCTTGGACGGCGGCTTCGACGCGGCCATCGCTGAGGTTGCGAACCCAGCCCGTGAGGCCCAGCCCCCGGGCGATCTGTTGGGTCGTAGCCCGGAAGCCAACCCCTTGCACTCGACCGTCGAAGTGAAACGAGCACCGCTCCATAAGCCTACGGTTCATCACGGGTTAGAGCCGGGCGGGGCCAGCAGACCCAGCAGCTTATCTAGCCCTGGCGCCGCTGGCCAGGGATCGCGCCGGGAAGCGATTTGGGCCGCCGCCGTGCCTCCTGTTGCCCGGGGACAATTGTTATCCAGCTTGACAGCATCCTGCGATCTTCCGTAGCGTCCGCGCGTGTTTGCTCCCCGGAACATCGCTGCTGCGTCGCTGGTCGCCCTCGGCTTGGCCGCAGCGCCGCCTGCCGGACGCGCCGACGCCGTCCTGCTGAGGAACGGATCGGTCCTTGAAGGGGCTGTCCAGCAGCGGGGCGAGGAAGTCGTCGTGCGGGGCGAGGGCAGCGAGGTGCGCCTCCGCGCGAGCGAGGTGGTGCGGGTCGACGCGTCCAAGCTCGCTCTCTACGTCTGGCGTCGCGCCCGGGCTGGCGCCGGCCGAGGGACTCTCGACGAGCACCTCGAGCTGGCGGACTGGGCGCTCGCCAATGGTCTGGAGGCTCAAGCGGCCCGCGAGCTGCTCGACGCGCGACAGCTCGACAGCCGTAGCCGCCGCTTGATCGTGCTCGAACGGAGGCTGGCCGAGGCACTCCGTCGTCGCGCGGCCGCCGAAGCGCCGCCCGCCGCCCCGGCGCCAGAAGCAACCACGGCCATCGCCGAGGGGCCTACTGCGGATCCGGTCGAGCTGCTCCCCCGGCTGCCCGAGGGCAGCCGCGAGCACTTCACCCGCCGCATCCAACCGCTCGTGCTCAACGGATGCGGGGCGGGCGGTTGCCACGGCGGCGCTCGCGACGACGACACCTTCGCTCTCGACGCTACCCCGCTGCGGGGCTACGGAAGCGCCAGCTCGACGGAGCACAATCTCCGCGCCGTGCTGTCCGCGATCGACCTCGATTCTCCCGACGACAGCCGGCTGCTGACCACCGCGCGCGGGCCACACCACGGGGCGACGCCTTTCACCGGGGCGCGGCGGCAAGAGCTGCTCGACCGGCTGGCCGAATGGGTGCGGGCGATCGCCGCGGAAAATCGCGAGCCACTCGCTTCGGAGGACACGGCGGAGAGCGGCTCGCCCACCCCAGAGACTGCGGCCGCAGTGAACGAGCAGCCGCCGCGAGTCGCCCAGGCCGACCCCGCGGGCCTCGATCGCAGAGCGCCAACTGCCGCGGCGGCAAGCGTCGGGGCGCCGCGCGACGAGTTCGACGCGAACTTCTTCAACCGCCGCTTCCGGCGCCCGCAGGACGACTTGCCGCTGGACGCGGCGCGCTAGCGGGCGACGGTCTCGTCGGCCAGGCCGGGCGCCTCGGCGACCACATACGGCTCGCCCGACGCGCTCAAACTCGACCCGGCCCGGCAGCCACCACAGGCGCCGCATGCGGCGCCCGACACCGGCGACGCGTAGTCATAACCGCTGGCGCACGCGCGGCACCCGAGCTGCGCAACCCCAGCGGCGGCGACAAGCACCAGCCCCAACAGCGTTCGATTCCGCATACCGGTCGCGCCCCGATTGCCGAGCGTGGGAGGAACGCCGCGCGGCGCTCCGCATCGGTTGTATCGGTTGGGAGGAGAGCGCGACTTGAGCCGAGGGCGGCCCGGGCGCGCCGAATCAGCCGGCGGGAGAAATGAGCCCCACCAGGTCGACGACCCTCGGGTCCTCCAGCGTGTTGGCGACAAACTTCGCCCCGCTGAAGTCGTGGTCATGCGTGTGGGGGCTCGGCACCGCGACCGTGTACGCGCCGGCGGCGACCGCCGCGCGGCAGCCGTTGGCGCTGTCCTCCAGCACCAGCATCTGGCCCGGCTCAACGCCGTGCCGATCGGCAGCCATCAGGTAGGGCTCGGGGTCCGGCTTGCCTATCCGCACGTCGTCGGCCGTGATCACGAAGGCCATGTGCTGGCGCACGCCGACGGCGGTAAGGATCCGCTCCGCGTAACTCCTGGCGCCGCTGGTGACGACGCCCCTGGGGATCTCGTCCGCGACGATCCGCTCAAACAGCTCAGCCACGCCCGGCATCGGCTTCAATTCGTCCCCAGCGAGCTCCCAAAAGGTCACCTCCGACTCTTTCGCGAGGTCGTCGACGAGATCGTCGAGGCCGTGCCAATCGATCATTGTTTGCAAAGCGACCATCGTCGGCAGCCCCATCATCTTGTGCCGCAGCGCGTCTTCGAAGGGCTTGCCGCGGCGTCGGAGCGTTTCTGTGCCTACCCGCAGGTAGACGTCCTCGCTGCTAGCGAGCACCCCATCCATGTCGAACGCGATCGCACGCAACGGTTGCTCTGGCGGAGGGAACGACTGGCTCATGCGATTCGGCGTGATGCGGAGCGGAGTTGTGGGGGGGGAGGCGTGGAGCCCCCTTCGTAAGCGGAGCCCACTCGCCGGTCTACCGCCCCACGTCCTCTGGCGGCGCGCAAACCAGCCGCCCCGGGGCGCCTCATCGCGGCACTCCCGTCCCCAGCCAGTACAGGGTGTAGGGCCCGACTCGGTGGACCACCGGAAGGCTCGCCCGCGGCCCGGGCTCGGCGGGGTCGGGCGCCTCGTCGAGCACGTAGGGGGCGTCGTACTGGCGCCCGAGCTCCCGCAGCCGCGTCGCGCCGAGTGAAGCCAGGGACTCGGCCCACTCGCGCGGCTCTTCGCCGGGTCGCCTGAAAATGTCGAAGTAACGCCGGTTCCACTCGACCATGCTCTCGGCGTCTTGCGGGATGTCCTTCCAAGTGACCACCTCGGGGCGCTCGGCGCGCCACTTGAACGTGTGGCTCTGCCGCGGCACGAGGAACCTCGAGCCCTCGGGCGTATTTTCGCGAATCCAATCGGTCATCTGCGCCCAAGCGACCGGATCCTCCATCGACTGGTCCGCGGGCGGGGGGGGCTGCTGCGCGTGCCGGATGGCGTGGTAACCCACGTACCAAGCGGCTGCGACCGACGCGGCGGCAACGACGACGGCCCCCCTGCGGCGTTCCGCACAGATCGCCAGCTCACGCATCAGCAACACGACCGCCGCTGCCGGCGTGGCGATGTCGGCCAGCCGGAACCAGTAGTACTTCAGCAGCGAAGCCGCCCACTCCGGGTCGTTCCTCCCGACCAGCTCGATGCCGAGCCCGGTGAGGCTGATCGCCTCGGCGCCCCACGCGTAGCCGGCCAGCAGCGTCGCCGCGGTGCGGGCGGGCGAGGGATTTCCGCTCCGCGCGCGCCGGTGCAGCCATACCAGCGCGGCGATGATCAACAGGTGGCGCCAGCCCCGCGCCCAGAGCCACTCCGGCGGCTTCGTGAGTGGCGCAAGGTGGTGAGACAACCGGACGAACACGTAGATCTGGTTCGCCTCGTCGACCAGGTGCGGTGGCGAGTCGCGGTTGAGCAGCAACGCCGGCGCCACGCCCGCCAGGGCCAGTAGCGCCCCGCCCGCCAGCCCGGGGGCCATCGACCGAACGGGAGGCAAGCGTCGGGCCAGGGCGGCTGAAACCCCCAGGGCCAGCACCGACCAGCCGCCAACCAAAGCGTGCAACGCGCTGGCGCCGCCCAGCAGCAGCCAGCAGCGGTTCCAGCGTCGGTCGATCGCGTCGGCCAACGCGATGAGGACAAGGCCGTAGGCGGGCGACTTGGCCTCAAAGCCGCCGATGATCCACTCGCCGGCGAAGTGCGTGTGCCGTGTCAGCAACACGAACAACGACGCGCCGAGCGGCGCGAGAAGGCCGTGTCGTGTGACCCTTCCGGTCAGCCGAGTCCAGCCGATCGCCACGAGCGTCCACGACAGCAGGCGGCCGGCCCAAGCGGTCGCTTCGAGCGACAAAATCCGCGTAAGCCAGCCAAACAGCCACACCACGGTGAAATGGGCGTCCGGCGAATCGAGGAACAAGTCGCCCCGGCAGTAAGAAGCGTCCCAGAAGTGCTTCAGCCGGCAGAGGTAATGCGCCTCGTTGACGCGCGGCGGCGGGTCGCCCGCGGCCACGAAAAACACAAGCAGCACAAGGCCCGCCGCAAACCAGAACGGCCGCCGAGACCGCAGGTCGATGGCTGGGCTTTCGGTCGCGGCTGCGGCGGCCAATTCTCCCTCCGCGTGCTACGTTTCAGGCGACCGACGAACCCTGGTGGGGACCGTAGCGTAACAGCCACTGTGCCGCCAAGACGTCGGCCGTTGGACCCTGCTTTGCCGACGATTTGGGGTCAGATCGGCCTTGCCGTCCTGCCGATGAAGGCTTAAGTGGGTTGTGACGGTCGCGACGCCGCTTGCGGGGCATGCCGCCCCCGGGGAAGCCAGCCGATCGTTCCCTCCCTCGACTCCCTCCCGCCTGAGTCCCGTCCGATGATCGCCGAGCCCGACTTGACGCCTTCGCCCGACGATTCGTTCGATCGCCTCGACGAGCTGTTGTCGCTCTTCTTTGACGACCAGCTCAGCGGGCCCGAGGTTGAGGAACTGAATCGGCTGCTGACGGACGACGCCGACGCGCGCACCCGCTCGGTCGAGATGATGCAGCTGCACGCCGACCTGTACGCCCACTTCCGACGGAAGGGGCCCGACGCGGCTGACCCGAAGAAGGCGATCGTCGATCTTGGTTTGACGTTGGACAGCGGTGTGATGTCGCTGCAGTAACCAGCCGCTAGGCGGAGAGTCGCGCGATCGCTTCGTAAGCGGGCCGCAGGTGAGAGTAGAGGCTGCGGTAGACACCGACTCGGTCTGCGTACGGCCGCCGGTTCCTCGCCGCGGGCTTGCTCACGCCGGCGGTCTCGACCGTCGCGTCGCAGGCTTCGGTGATGCTGGCGAATTCGCCGCAGCCCACCGCGGCTAGCAGCGCCACCCCGTACGCCGGGCCCTCGTCGGCCCGCATTGCGTGAACGGGCGCCCCGAGCACGTCGGCCTGCATCTGGCGCCAGAAGGGGCTCTTCGCGCCCCCTCCGGTCGCGCGGATCTGCTTCACCGGCACGCCGAGCTGGCGCATCAGGTCGAGGCAATCGAGCAGCGAGTAGGTCACTCCCTCGAGGACCGCCCGCGCAAGGTGCGCCCGAGTGTGGCCCAGAGTCAGTCCGACGAACGCGCCGCGGGCGTGAGGGTCGGCGTGGGGTGTGCGTTCGCCGGCCAGGTAGGGGAGGAAATACAGCCCCTCGGCGCCGACGGGCGCGTCGGCCGCTTCGGCGATGAGCTTCTCGAAGTCGACCACGCCGTCGGCTGCAAGCGACGGGTCGCTGCGGCAGAGCGCGTCGGCGAACCAGCCGAGCGATCCCGCGGCCGAGAGCGTCACGCCCATCTGATGCCACTTGCCACGGACCGCGTGGCAGAACGTGTGCAAACGGCCCGCCGGGTCGACCTCGGGCGTGTCGCTGTGGGCGAAGACCACGCCGCTGGTGCCCAGCGAGGTGTTCACCAATCCCTTCTGGACGATCCCGTTACCGATCGCCCCCGCCGCACAGTCGCCGGCGCCACCTACAACCACGCAGTCGGTCGTCAGGCCGAGCGAGTCGGCGGCTTCGGCTGTCAGCCGCCCGGTGACGTCCTCCGACTCGTAGACCGTCGGCAGCAGCGAATCGTCCAGCTCGAGCTTGGACAATAGGGGCTTCGACCACTGGCGCTTGGCCACGTCGAGCAGCAGCGTGCCGCTCGCGTCGGAGACCTCGGTCGCCAACTCGCCGGTCAGGCGGCGCCGCACGTCGTCTTTGGGGAGCAGCACATGGGCCAGGCGGCCGAACCGTTTCGGTTCGTGGTTGCGTAACCACAGGATCTTCGGCGCCTGGAAGCCCGTCAGGGCGGGGTTGGCCACCAGTTTCACGAGCCGCTTGCGGCCGCCGGCGCGTTCGGTGATCTCCTCGCATTCGGCCGCGGTGCGTTGGTCGTTCCAGAGCAGGGCAGGGCGGAGCACCTTCCCCCGCTTGTCGAGGAAGACCGATCCGTGCATCTGCCCCGACAGGCCGATGCCGCTGACTTCCCCCCGTTTGAGCTTCGCCTTTGTGAGCACCTGCCGCACCGTGTCGACCGTCGCCGTCCACCAGTGCTCAGGGTCTTGCTCGCTCCACAGTGGCCGCGGATGCTCGCAGGGATAGGCGGCGGTCGCCCCGGCCAACACACGGCCCGACGGATCGATCGCGATCGTTTTCGTGCCCGAGGTTCCGATGTCGATTCCGAGGAAGACGCTCATAAACACTCAGGCTAGCGGTGGGTCGCGGTTTGTAGCGACGGCAGCGGTGGTCGCGCTCGCGGCGGTCGTCGCGGGTTGCGACCGGGGAGGAGACAAGGCCGGCGAGCCGCCCGAGAACGCCGAGTCGCTCGCCCTGCCGCGTGCGAGTGTAACGCTGCGCGTGGGCGTCGTCAGCGACCCCGAGTTGCAAGCGGCGATCGACCGCCTCCGTGGGGAATGGGCCGAGGTGACCGACGGGGAGATTCAGACGGTTCCGATCGAGCCAGACGGCCTCTTGGCCGCGGCTGAAGAGTGCGACCTGATGGTCTTCCCCAGTCGATCGCTGGGAGAGCTCTGCGAGGCAAACGCGTTGCGGCCGGTCCGCGACAGCGTGCTGCAATCGGAGATGCTGCAATTCGATGGCTTCCTTCCGCTAATCCGCGAGCACGAGATTGTCTACGGCCAACAGGTGATGGCCCTGCCGCTTGGATGCCCAACGCCGTTGCTGCTGACCGCCGATGCGAACGCCCTCCGGATTGACCTGCCCGACGACAACCGTCGGCTCGCGCTGGTTTACCTTGCGTGGGCAGCTCCGCACGCGGTGCACCGCAGCCGGACCGCCACGCTGTTCGACGCCGACACGTTCGTTCCACGACTGTCTACGCCGGCGTTCGTTCGCGCGCTCGAGTCGCTCGTGGCCGCGGCCGATGAGCAGGGCGATTCCCAGATCGTTTGGCCCGACCGCGACGAGCCGCTCCCGCCGGGCGTCGCGCCGGAGCCGCTCCCCGGGGCCAGCGAGGCGTACAACGGCTTGGCCGACGCTTGGGAGCCGACCGACCCGGGCGACCAGCGGGCCACGCTGCTCGCGTCCGATGGCCGGCTGATCGGCGTCGCCAGGGCGAGCCGCAACGCGGCCACGGCGTTCCGCTACGCCGCGTGGCTCGCTGGCCCCGAGAACGCGGGCCAACTGTCCACAGCGAGCGACCACGTGGCGAACTGTCGCGGCGCCCGGACCCGCTCGGCCGACGCCTGGCGAGCGACCGACGACCGCCAAGCCGCCAGGGCCTTCGCCGAAGCCGGCGGCGAGGCGCTCCGCGCCGGACGGTTCCTCCTCGCCCCCCGCGTGCCGGGGGCCGACGCGTACTTGGAGGCCCTCGGCGAGGCCGTTCGCGAGGCCCTCGAGGGCGCCCCCCCGGCCGGCGCCCTCGCCAAGGCGGTCCAGGCTTGGGACACGATGTCAGCCCAGCGGGGCCGCGACGCGCAGCACGCGGCCTACATGCGGAGCGTGAACTCCCGGCCGCTCGGATCGCCGGCACGTTAGCCGCTCGGCGCTTGCCAACGCCCCGCGGCGACGATACTTTCGAGCGTTTCCCCGGCCTCCCATCGCCGGGGCTTGAGCGAATCCCCACCGCGGCGCCCACCTGCTCCGCTCGCCCGCCCCGCTAGCGCCGACGCCCCGATGATCAGCTCCGGTAGCCCCACGGATCGGATCGTCATCACCGGGATCGGTCTGACCTCGCCCAACGGCAACACGCTAGGGGAATACCGCCAGGCGCTGCTGGAAGGTCGCAGCGGCGTGCGGGACTACGAGATCCGCTACGTCGGCAAGACGTTCGCCGGCGTGTGCGACTTCGACGAACTCCGTCACCAGAAGCGCCGCGAGGTCCGCCGCGGCACCCGCGCCGGGAGCATCGCGATCTACTGCGCAAACGAGGCGCTGGCCGACTCGGGAGTCGAATGGGAGAACACCGACCGCCAGCGGGTGGGCGTGTACCTGGGCGTGACCGAGCACGGCAACGTCGAGACCGAGAACGAGATCAACGAGATCAAGGCCTACGACTACGACACGAGTGTCTGGTCGCACCACCACAACCCGCGTACCGTGGCCAACAACCCGGCGGGCGAGGTCACGCTCAACCTCGGGATCACCGGCCCGCACTACACGATCGGAGCCGCTTGCGCGGCGGGCAACGCGGGCATGATCCAAGGCACTCAGATGCTCCGCCTGGGCGAGTGTGACCTGGCCATCTGCGGCGGTGTGTCGGAAAGCATCCACACGTTCGGCATCTTCGCCGGCTTCGCCAGCCAAGGGGCGCTGGCCGACAACGCCGACGCGACGAAGGCCTCCCGCCCGTTCGACAAGGGCCGCAACGGGATCGTGGTCGCCGAGGGGGGGTGCTTGTACATCCTCGAGCGGTACCAAGACGCCGCCCGCCGTGGGGCGAAGATCTACGGCGAGATCGCCGGCTACGCGATGAACTCCGACGCGAGCGACTTCGTCCTCCCCAACCCAGACGAGCAGTCCCGTTGCATGCGGATGGCGCTCGATCGGGCGCGGCTCAGCGCGGACGACATCGGCGTGCTCAGCACGCACGCCACCGCGACCACCAGCGGCGACATCCAAGAGTGCGAGGCCGTGCGGCGCGTGTTTGGCGGCAGCACGACGACCGCCATCAACAACACGAAGAGCTACATCGGCCACGCGATGGGCGCCGCCGGCGCGCTCGAGCTGGCCGGCAACCTGCCGACGCTCACCGACGGCGTTGTCCACCCGACGATCAACGTCGACGAGCTCGACCCCGAGTGCGACCTCCCCGGCCTGGTGCTCAACGAGCCGCGCGAGGGCGCCAAAGTCGACGCGATCCTGAACAACTCGTTCGGCATGCTGGGGATCAACTCGGCGCTGATCGTCCGGAGAGTTTAGCAGCAGAGGGCTGTCGGCTATCGGTCGTCGGCTATTATCGGCTGAGAAGGAAATACAGAAGTTTGCTTCGGTTCTTCTGGAACCACGACCTCCCGAGATACAGGAGCGGCGGCGCTGCACGGCCGACAGCCGACAGCCGACAGCCGACAGCCAACTATGACCCGCGACGAAATCCGCGAAGAGATCATCGACATCCTCTCCGACATCGCCCCGGACGAGGACCTCTCGGACCTGGACGACTCGAAGAGCTTCCGCGAGCAAATGGAGCTGGACTCCATGGACTTCCTCGACATCGTCATGGAGCTGCGCAAGCGCCACCGCGTGCAGATCCCCGAGGAGGATTACACGGAGCTGGCCAGCATGGACTCGACGGTCAACTACCTCGAGCCGCGCATGAAGGATATCGTGCGGGCCTGACGGCCCGCGGGCTGCAGGCTGTCGACGGGAGGCTGCAGGAAGCGCTTCGCGATGCTTGCGGCCCCAGGGGTGGGGCAGATTTCGATCGCCGCTTGCGCGTCCTCAAGCCTACCGCCTCAAGCCCGCAGCCTCCCTTGTACGACACGCTCATTATCGGCGCGGGGATGTCGGGCCTGGCGGCCGGGATCCGGCTGGCGATGTACGACCAGCGGGTGTGCGTGTTGGAGCGGCACACCACGATCGGCGGGCTCAACTCTTTCTACCGCCTGCGCCGCCGCGACTACGACGTCGGCCTCCACGCGCTGACGAACATCACCCCGAAGGGGACGAAGAAGGGCCCGCTCGCGCGGCTGCTGCGGCAGCTCCGATTCAGCTGGGACGACTTCCAGATCTCGCCGCAGCTCGGCTCGCGGATCGCCTTCCCCGGGCGGCGGCTCGACTTCAACAACGACCCGCAGACGCTCACCGACGAGGTCGCGCGCGAGTTCCCGAGCGAGGCCGACAACTTCCGCCGCCTGGTCGCCGCGATCGCCGACTACGACGACCTGACCGACGAGCACCAGCAGCTCTCGGCGCGGGAGGTGGTCGCCTCGCACGTGAAAGACCCGGTCCTGGTCGAGATGCTCTTCTGCCCGCTGATGTTCTATGGCAGTGCGCGCGAGCACGACATGGACTGGGGGCAATTCTCGATCATGTTCCGCAGCATCTTCCTCGAGGGCCTCGGCCGACCCCACTCGGGCGTGCGGCTGATCCTCAAGAACCTGGTGAAGCGCTACCGCTCTCTCGGCGGGGAGCTCCGCCTGCGGACCGGCGTCGACCGGCTGCACGTCGAGGACGGACGCGTGGCCGGCGTCGTGCTGGACAGCGGCGAGGTGCTCCACGCGAAGCGAGTGCTCTCGTCGGCCGGCTGGTGCGAGACGATGCGCCTGTGCGACGACGGCCAACCCGTCGAGGTCGCTGGCCCGCCCGCCCGCTCACCGGGTCGTCTGTCGTTCTGCGAGACGATCAGCACGCTCGACGTGGACCCCAAGCAGATGGGCTACGACCGCACCATCACTTTCTTCAATGACCACGACCGCTTCGATTGGACCGTGCCGACCGAGCCGTGCGACTTGCGGAGCGGCGTGATCTGCAGCCCCAACAACTTTGATTACGCCGCCGACAGCCTCGACGACGGCCGCGGCGGCCGCGGCGTGATGCGTGTCACCGTGCTGGCGAACTACGACTATTGGAACGACCTCGGCGCGGAGGCGTACCAATCGGAAAAGCTGCGGTGGTTCGAAGCGATCAACGAGTCGGCCGTCCGTTTCACGCCGGACTACCGATCGCGCGTCATCGACACCGACATGTTCACGCCGACGACGATCGTCCGCTTCACCGGCCACGACAACGGCGCCGTCTACGGCGCGCCGGAAAAGCAGCTCGACGGCACGACGCACCTCGAGAACCTCTTCGTGTGCGGCACCGACCAGGGCTTTGTCGGCATCGTGGGCAGCATCGTCAGCGGCATCGGCATGGCGAATCTGCACTGCCTGAAGGACTGAGCAGCGTCCGCCGACGGTCGAGGGGTTGAGCGAGCGTCGTCGCCAGTGGTTTATAATCTAGGAGGCCACTCACCGACTTGCGCGAGGGAACCCCGCCCATGGAATCCGATGATCTCCAAGACTTGCTGAACGAGTGCCCGCTGCTGATCCGCATGAACGACGGACGGGAGGTGCTCGTGGAGAAGCCCGAGTTCATCGTCATCAGTCCCTACAACGCCGCTGTGCTGACCGACATCGACGGCCGCAAGCGGATTATCGTCCTCTCGCTTATGAACATTACCTCGGTAATCCCGAACGCGACTGCCGGCGCCTGAGCGATGAACCAAATGACGAGCGCCATGGCCGTGATCGGCCTCTGCGGCTTCGCGTTAGCGGGCCAGCCCGCCGCCCTGTCCTCCGGACTCGACCTCCCCGACCCGCTGGTCACCGCATCGGGCGAGCCGGTCGACTCCCCCGAAGTCTGGCGCGAGGTCCGGCGGCCGGAGTTGCTCGAGCTGTTCCGTACGCACATTTACGGCCGCGCGCCGATCGGTCGCCCGGCCGACGAGAGCTTCGCCGTCCAGGAGGTCGACGCCCAAGCGATGGGCGGCGCCGCGACACGCAAAGACGTCCGCATCCGCTACTCGGGACGCGGCGGCGAGGGGGGACTGCGGCTCACGCTGTTCGTCCCCAACGAACGCCCCGCCCCGGCGCCGGGGTTCGTCCTCATCTGCAACCGCGACCCCGAGAACATCGACCCGGCACGCCAGACAAAGAGCCCCTTCTGGCCCGCCGAGCAGATCGTTGATCGCGGCTACTTCGCCGCGGCGTTCCACTACGCCGACATCGACCACGACGACGGCGACGACCGTTTCGACAACGGCGTGCACGCGCTGTTCGACCCGCCCCGCGCCGAGGGTCCGTCTGCAAGGAAAGAACAGCCCCGCCCCGGCGACGCGTGGGGCGCGATCGCCGCGTGGGCCTGGGGGGCGAGCCGGGCGCTCGACTACCTGGAGACCGACCCCGACATCGACGCCACTCGGGTCGCCGTGGTCGGCCATTCGCGTGGCGGCAAGGCGGCCCTTTGGGCCGGCGCCCGCGACAAGCGCTTCGCGATGACGGTGAGCAACAACTCCGGTTGCACCGGCGCAGCGTTGGCCCGCCGAGAGCAAGGTGAGCGGGTCGCCGACATCCTCCGCTTCAAGAATTGGTTCTGCACGAACTACCGCGACTACGCCGGCCGCGAACAAGCCCTGCCGGTCGACCAGCACCAGCTCCTCGCGCTGGTGGCGCCGCGGCTGTTGTACGTGGCCAGCGCGAGCGACGACGACTGGGCCGACCCCGAGGGCGAGTACCTCGCCGCCGTGCACGCCTCGCCCGTGTGGGGCCTGCACGGACAGCCGGGCCTGGTCTCTGACGCGTTCCCTGCGCCGGGCGAATCACGCCACGAGGGCCGCATCGGCTACCACCTCCGCGAGGGCGGGCACAACCTGACCGAGGAGGACTGGTCGCACTACATGGACTTCGCGGATCGCTGGATGCAGCCGGTCGAGTGATCGACCTCCGTCGGATCATCGGGTGATTCCGGGTATCCTGAAGCGATGCGCCGCCCCCGCCTGTCGCTGCTGAGCCTGCTGCTGATTGTAGCGGTGGTCGCGTCGTCGCTCACGACGGCGATGCTTTGGAGCGAGGTCGGTCCCTTTCGGCGAGAGGTCAGCCGGCTACGTGAGGAGGTCGGCGAGCTCGACCTCCAAGACCCGACCCGACTGCACGCGATGCGAGTCGAGACCCGTGACGATCTCGAGTGGAAGTGGCGGCTGTGGATACCGCAGGGGGTGGCTTACAAGCTGCGCACCGACGCCGAAGCGATCCCCGCCGAGGGTTACCCCCGCGGCGGCGGCACGATCTGGCTCCGCGAGCCGGGCGAGCTCGTGGTGCGGTACGTGATCCGCCGAGACGCCCGGTCCGGCGGCTGGCGCGGCTCGCTCAAGACCCGCGGCGGCTCGGTCGGCAGCGACGCCGCGCCGTGGGTCGAGTGGCCTTCACGGACCTACACGTCCGGCGGCGTCGGGACTTCGACCCGCGCGTTCCCGGCCGACCAGACCGTCGACCTAATCCGCTTGCGCGTCGGCGAGAACGTCAAGAGCACCGACGACATCGCCGACCCCGCGCCGGGATTCGTGGTTTGGCTAGAGCCGCTCTGACGAACGGCACGCCGACGCCACTTAGAGGACTCGATCGCGACTTCAGCTCGGGCCTCGTCGCGTGGGCGCCGTGAGCCCCCGACAACCGGTTACCGCCGCGGCCCCTCTCCGGTACCTTACAAGGTCCGCTGCACCCTGCCCGCTGCCCTCTGCCTGTTTCCCCCCATGCCCAAAGACTTCCTCGCCGGCGCCCAGGACCACTACGACGTCGTCGTGATCGGCGCGGGCCTCGCCGGATTGACCAGCGCGAACATCCTCGCCCGGCAGGGGCGCTCGGTGCTGCTTCTGGAACAGCACTACAAGCTGGGGGGGCTGGCCACGTGGTTCAAGCGGCCCGGGCGGCACATCTTCGACATCTCGCTGCACGGCTTCCCGGTCGGCATGGTCAAGAGCTGCCGGCGGTACTGGTCGAAGGAGATCGCCGACTCGATTGTGCAGCTCACGGGCATCCGGTTCGACAACCCGATGTTCTCGCTGCAAACCGACTTCACCCGCGCGGACTTCACGAAGAAGCTCACCGACGACTTCCAGGTGCCGCAAGAGACCGTCGATGCGTTCTTCGAAACGGCCCGCGGCATGAATTTCTACGACGACCAGCAGACGACCGCCCGGGAGCTGTTCGACAAGTTCTTTCCCGGCCGCGAGGACGTGATCCGCCTGTTGATGGAGCCGATCACCTACGCCAACGGCAGCACGCTCGAGGACCCGGCGATCAGCTACGGCATCGTGTTCAGCAACTTCATGTCGAAGGGCGTGTTCACGTTCGAGGGGGGGACCGACGCGCTGATCGGCAAGATGACCGAAGAGCTCCGCAAGAGTGGCGTCGACATCCGCATCCGCAGCGACTGCGAGCGCGTTCTGGTCGAGAATGACAAGGTCGTCGGCGTGCGAGTGAACGGCCGCGACATCAAGTGCGACGCGGTCGTCAGCAACTCGAACCTCAAGAGCACGATCTTCCGCCTGGTGGGCGAGGAGAAGTTCTCCGACAGCTTCGTCGACGAGGCCCGCGCGGTGCGGATCAACAACTCCAGCACGCAGGTCTACATCGCGCTGAAGCCCGACGACCCGCTCGAAGAATCTACCGGCGACCTGCTGTTCACCAGCACAGCGCCGACCTTCAACACCGAGGCGCTCCTCTCGCGCGACATCACCAGCCGCACCTACAGCATGTACTACCCGCGGACGCGGCCCGAAGGCCGGCCGCAGAAGCTGATCGTCAGCAGCACCAACGCCCGCTGGGAAGACTGGGCCGACCTGCCGGAAGAGGAGTACCAAGCGAGCAAGCAGCACCTCTGCGAGACCACGCTCGACGCGCTCGACAGGTACGTGCCCGGCGTGCGCGAGCGGGCCGTGCACGTGGAGGCCAGCACGCCCCGCACGTTCAACCACTACACGCACCACCTGGCCGGCGCGAGCTTCGGCACGAAGTTCGAAGGCCTCGCCGTGAGCCGCGCGCTGCCGCAGCAGATCGGCGGCCTGTACCACGCGGGGAGCGTGGGGATCATCATGTCCGGCTGGCTGGGCGCGATGAACTACGGCGTGATCGTCGCGAACGAGGTGGACAATCACCTGATGACCGGCGGCAGCCGAAGCACGGCCGACGCGGAGCGCGAGGTGACGGCCGACGTTTCGGCGGGGTGAAGGCGCCACAGATGGACGCGGATAAAAGCAGGTGGCGATTCGAAGAAGTAGGATTAGTCGCCGAGGGGCAATCGATTGATCTTGAAGGCGTAAACCCATGGGATCACGAGTGGGTGGCCGTAAACTCTCCACCGACGGATTTGGCCCATCCATCCTATCGCCATCAGTTGCACCGACTTCACCTGTACAGAATCGCGGAGGCAGATAGAGAGATTATTTTCGCAGCTGGGGAGGTTTCTGCTTCAGTATGGTGCTTTTACCTGGCTCATGAGGAGAAAGAATGAGCTCGTTCGATCGGATCGTCAGCGACCCGACCGTTATTGGAAACCCAGCCGTGCCTCCGCGGGAAACGGCTTGCCGTTAGGTGAGTCTTCGAGCCGGTCGCGTCATACCCAGATCGGGCCGAACGGCTCCGCAAGTACCCGGAGTTGGAAGAAGAGGACATCCGCTAGCCGACCACCGTCACCGCATTCGGCCGGAGGTTCTCCAAAGCGGCGAGCAACGCCGGCAGCAGTGGGCGGATGTCGTCGAGTTTGTTCGACGGGGCACGGATTACCACAATTGCGAGCGGGAGCCGCGACTGGTCCTGCTGGTACGAGAGGTTCGTGTCCTTCGTCAGGAGCGCGTCGAATCCGCCGGCCGCAGCCATAGCGAGGAGCTCGCCATTCTGCATGCCGCCCCAGCCCATGAACGCCGCGGTCGCGCAGTCGTGGCCGGTGAGCAGGGGCCGTAAGCGATGCGGCAAATTCTCGTCCAGCAACAGCTTCATGCCGCCGGCGCCGGCGGAATGGTCTTCGTCTTCGCTTCTTCGAGGAGCGCCTCGGCTTGCTCACGTGTGACCGATGGAAAGTCTTCCAGGAAGTACTCGATCGAGTAGCCGCTCTTCAGGTGGTCGAACAACGCGACCACCGGCACGCGAGTTCCCATGAACACAGGCGTGCCGCCCAGGATCTTCGGGTCGACGTTGATCACGCTGCTCATCCCCCCAGCCTACCGCGCGGCGGCCCGATCGGCCATCTTATCCGCGTCCCTCCGTGCTATCCGTGGTCCCGCATGAGCCGCATGACGAAAGACGAGATCCAAGCCGCTATCCCGCACCGCGACCCGTTCCTGCTGCTCGACGAGGTCCACGAGCGCACCGACGAGCGGATCGTCGCCCGCAAGCGCTTCACGGGCGACGAGTTCTGGTACCGGGGCCACTACCCCGACTTCCCGATCACGCCCGGCGTGCTGCTGTGCGAGGCCTGCTTGCAAGCCGGCGCAGTGCTGTTGTCGGGAATCACCGAAGCCGCCCAGGGGGGCCAGGGCGCCGCGGGGGGGGTGCCGGTCGCGACTCGGCTTACGAACGCGCAGTTCCGCGATATGGTCCGCCCCGGCGATGTGATCACCATTGAGGTCGATCTGACCGAGCGGTTGGCGAACGCGTACTACATGAAGGGCAAGGTCACCAACGACACGAGCGGCAAACTGGCTGCGCGGTGCGAATTCGCCTGCACGGTGGCCCCGCCGAAACGAGATTGACCGTAAGTCACGCCGGCCGCGCGCCAGCCGATCCCTTCCGCCTACGGTCGACAGCCTCTCTCACAATGCCTTCCGACTTCCTCCAACTCGCCGGCAAGACGGTCCTGGTGACCGGCGTGGCGAACCGCAAGAGCGTCGCGTGGCACGTCGCGCGCCTGCTCACCGACGCCGATTGCCGTGTGATCTACTCGGTCCGCAGCGAGCAGCGGCGCGAGCAGGTGCAGAAGCTGGCCGGGCCCGACGCGACGGTCCTCGTGTGCGACGTGGAGCACGACGACCAGATCGAGCGTTTCGCCCGCGAAGTCGCCGAGGACTGCGAACGGACCGGGCAGAAGCTGGCGGGCCTCGTGCACTCGATCGCCTTCGCGGACTACGACGCGACGGACGCCGCCGAGGGCCCCAGACCGTTCCACGAGACGACACGGAAACAGTTTCTGCGGACCTGCGGCATCTCTTGCTACTCGCTCGTAGCGCTGGCTAATTCGCTCAAGGAATCGCTGGCCGACGACGCGTCGGTCGTCGCCATCTCAATCTCCACTACCGAGATGGCCAGCGAAAATTACGGCTACATGGCGCCGATCAAGGCGGCGCTCGATTCGTCGCTGGTGTTCCTTGCGAAGAGCTTTAGCCGTTTCAGCCGGGTGCGTTTCAATGCGGTTGCTCCTGGGCTGCTGAAGACCTCTGCCTCGGCCGGTATCCCAGGTTACGTCGATTCGTATCTATTCGCCGAGAAAGCGACACTGCGTGAAGAAGCTGTTAAGACCGACGAGGCGGCGGCCGCCGTGGCCTTCCTGCTGAGCCCTCGATCGTCGGGAATCAACGCCCAACGGCTGGTCGTCGATGCGGGGATGCGGGTCAACTACTTCGACGCCCGCATCGTTCGGGCGGTCGTGGAGAGGAGCGACTAAGAGCGTCCGAGTGGGGCAGGGTCGGATCGACGTCGGCTGCGTATCCCCCCTCAGGACTGGTTCTTGCCCGCACGATCGGACCTGTCGGCCGCCAGAGGCGGTCATTTATCGCCCAGTCAGGTAGGGAAAATTGGTAGTCGGTTTCGCAGGCCGATGATACCCTTACTGATGGGCCGCTAGCGGCGATGCGCGCCAATTGCGACGCCGTGATCGGCCGTTCACTCTTCGCAGGCGGAAGGGCTCGTTTAGGCTTCGGGCCGCTCGGGGTGTCAGGACGACAGCAATTCGGAACAGGCGCCGCGGCGAACCGTCATGAGAACGGCGGCTCGCTCGGCTTATACACTAGGGGAACGACTCGCCCCCAGCCGCCCGTCGGGCCGGCGCTTGTCGCCGGCCGATGACGAACGCGGGGGGTTGCAGCTAAACGGATGTCTCAGGGCGCCACCGACAAGCTGATCGAGCTCGTCAAACGCAGCGAACTTGTTTCGCAAGCGGACCTCGACCGCTTTCTGGACTCGCTCCAGAAGCGGGAGGGTATGCCCGGCGATCAGGCGAAGCTGGCCGATCTGCTGGTGGAAGACGGGCTGATCACCCGCTGGCAGGCCGACAAGCTTCTGGCGGGCAAGCACAAGGGATTCCGGCTCGGCAAATACAAGCTGCTGGGGTCGATCGGCAAGGGCGGCATGAGCCACGTGTACCTGGCCGAGCACGTGCTGATGCGACGGCGCGTGGCGATCAAGGTGCTGCCGAGGCAGCGTGTGAAAGATCGCTCGTACCTGTCGCGGTTCCAGCTGGAAGCCCGCGCCGCCGCCCGGTTGGACGACCCGAACATCGTCCGCGTGTACGACATCGACAACGAAGGCGACACGCACTACATCGTGATGGAGTACGTCGACGGACGCGACCTCCATCAGACGGTCAGCCAAGACGGGCCGCTCCCGTTCGCCGTCGCGGCGCGGTACATCGCACAAGTCGCGACCGGCTTGCAGCACGCTCACGAGATGGGCCTCGTGCACCGCGACATCAAGCCCGCCAACTGCCTGGTCGACCCGAACCAGACGATCAAGCTCCTCGACATGGGGCTGGCCAAGCTCACCGACGACGAGACCTCGCTCACCCTCGCCAACGACGAAAACGTCCTCGGAACGGCCGACTACCTCGCTCCCGAGCAGGCGCTCAACAGCCACGCGGCCGACGGGCGGGCCGACATCTACAGCCTCGGCTGCACGCTCTACTTCCTGCTGACAGGCCGCCCGCCGTTCCCGGAGGGAACCATCTCCGAGCGGTTGCTTAAGCACCAGGTCGAGCAGCCGGAGAGCCTGCTGAAGCTGCGGCCCGATTGCCCGCTGTCGCTTGTCGACATCTGCATGCGGATGATGGCCAAGAAGCCCGTCGACCGCCCGCAGACGGCCGGCGAGGTCGGCCGCCTGCTGAACGAGTGGCTCGCCGATCGCGGCGAGTCGACCGTCTCTAGCGCCCGCGCAGCCTCCGGATCCGACGCGCCGGAGGGGCGGGGCTCGGGCGTGGGGAGCGGCATCCTCAGCCGCTTCCAGCAGGCCACCGGTTCGGACACCAACCGAGGGCACTCGCCCGGCGACACCGCCCGGTTGTACTCGGCAGGCTCGTTCGACACCGACGAAGACATCGGCCTCGCCCCGCTCGACGACGAAGACGACAGCGCCGTCCGCCGCGCCCGCAAAGCCGCGCAGAACAAGAAGGCGTCGGCCTCGTCCGGGGTGCTCTCCGACGACAGCGGCGAGAAGCTCTCGGGCTCAAAGAGCAAGCCGGGCTCGAAGAGCAAACCCGGCAGCGGCGCCGCCGGCAAGTCGAGCGGCGCCTCGGGGCCCGCTACGCCGTCTGCCGACGCGGTCGAAGCGTCGCTCAGCTCGCCGGCCAGGAAGGTCAAGCCGAAGTCGATCTTCGAAGAAGAATACCACAACGAGCCCGACGACGACCCCGTCGCCCGCCGCGCGGCCCGCAACACGACCACGGGATACGACCCGCTCCACCCGCCGGGGTACCGGAATCCCTACACCCGCACGCCGAAGTGGGTCTGGGCGATCCTCGGCCTGGGCGCGATCTCGATCGTCTACATCGCGCTGCGGATTATCCTCGGGATGTAGGGCCCAGCGGCGTCACCGCCGCGTGTCACCCCGGCGGCGTGTCGCCCCACTGGGCGGCCATCATCAGGCAGTTCACGCCCGATCCGATCCCTAGCAAGGCGACCCGATCGCCCGCCTGCACGAGGCCCTCGGCGAGGCCCATCGAGAGCGCGCTGGGCAAGGCCGCAGCCCCGGTGTTGCCCAGCCGGTCGAACGTGGCATAGTCGCGTTCTAGCGGCAAGCCAAGCTCGCCGAGCATCATCTTGCGGTGGGCCCCTCCCACCTGGTGGCAGAACGTGCGGTCGATCGCGCCGCGCGGCCAGCCCGACTCGGCCAGCAGCCGCTCGAACGTAACCCCCCCGGCCGCCACGCCGGCCCGCATCAGGCTCTCGCTGTCGGTGCTCATCACCTGCTGGTGCCCGTGGCTCCTGCACAGCGCATGGTGGCGGGTGTCGGCCTGGCTGGCGGCGGCGAGCAGCCGCGTGCCCGTCCGGCTCAGGCGCTCGTGGCATAGCACCACGGCGGCGCTGGCCGACCCGATCGTCAGCGACGCGAACGAGTCCTTAACGGTCGCCCGCGACAGCGACGCGTCGCGGTTCAGCGCGTCGATGGTGTTATCGACCAGTTCCCGCCCGCACTCCGTCCCGACCACGAGCGCGGCATCGACGAGGCCCAGCTCGATCATCGCCGCCCCTTGGAGCATGCCCGACAAGACTCCCAGGCACGCATTCGACACGTCCTGCACGATGCACTCCCCCGGCAGGCCTAGCGCGTGGTGCACGCGGCAGGCGGTGGCCGGCTCGAGGCAGTCTCGGCAGACCGAGCCGTGCACGCACAACCCGAAAGCCTCGCGCGGCAAGCCGCTCCGGGAGATCGCCAGCTCGCCGCTGCGGATGCTGATGTCGCCCGGTGCGGTCCCGGCGGGAAAGAACCGCCGCTCGCGGATACCCGACATCAGCTCCAGCCGCCCCGCCGGCAGCCGCAAGCGATCGTAGAGCGGGGCCAGCCGTGCTTCGATCTGGTCCGAGGTGACGACCTCGTCGGGCAACACGTGGGCGACCGCCTCGATACAAACACGCTCGAATCGCATCAGAGGGCTCCGTGACGCGTAACTCGGCCGACCCGCCGAATCGTCGCAAAATCAGACACATAGAGGGGAGGTACGGCGTAGGGCGTCTGGGTAAACGAGCGGGAACATAAAACGTCCATAACGTGCAGGTCTACCTTATCTTGTGCTTGCAACCCCAGTTCGTTCGAAAATCAAGCGTTTGCCTTGTGCCGCGCGGCGCGCCGGGTACCTTTGCCGCCGACTTGCACCCCGCCACATTTGACCGCCTGACAACGGTCTCCACCACCGAGGGCCGCAGCGAGGGATCGAGCGACAACCGAGAGCGGCGGCGCAGGCGGCTAGACTGCGGTCCTTCGGTCCTCCGGAGGCCCGCGAGCAGACCCGCCCGCGACGTAGCGGCGTGTTAGGGATGACACGTGACGCGCTGCTGAGGCCATCTCAGGCAAGCGTCGTCGGCACGCCCCGCGTGGTGAACCCAGCCGGCGCCCCCCGGGGCATCGGAATCCCGGACCGAGGCGGTTGAGCCTCTTGTCTTCGGTGTGGGTCCAGCCCCGCTCAGCTGGTTCTGGCTGTCTCGGTCGAGCCCCTCCTGTTCTGATCGATACCCGCAAGCTGCTGGGTTCGCCGGCCCATTTCGCGCAGGGAGTGCAAGCGAGATGTCCAAGCCCGTAATCGCGTTGAACGCCGATTTCCGCGCCGCCGAAGGCGACAAGCCGGCCGTCAGCTACGTGCCCGGCGGCTACTACGACGCCCTGCTCGAAGCGGGCGCGTTGCCGGTAATCCTGCCGCCGTACGAGGAGCAAGAGGACCTCGACCAGGCCCTGTCGATGGTCGATGGCGTGTTGTTGGTCGGCGGGGCCGACCTCGACCCGCGTCGCGACGGCTGGATGCTGCACCCGAGCGTGCGTCCGCTGGCGAGCCGCCGCGAGACGTTCGACCGCCTGCTGGCCCGCACGGTCTGCGAGCGGCGTATCCCTGCTTTCGGGATCGGCGTAGGGATGCAACTGCTGAACGTGGCCAAGGGGGGCAACCTGTTCCTGCACATCCCCGAAGACCTTCCCGAGGCCCTGCCGCACAAAGACCTGATCGACCCCTCGCACCGCCACACGCTGGTGATCGAGCCCGGCTCGATCATGGACCGCGTCTACGGCGACGGCGAGCTCCGCGTGAACAGCCGCCACCACATGGCGTTGGACGAGGTGGCCGAGTGCTTCGCCGTGACGGCCCGCTGCCCCGACGGCGTGATCGAAGCGATCGAGAGCCGCAGCGACGACTGGTTCGTGATCGGGACACAGTTCCACCCCGAGGCCAACACGGCCTCGGCCCTCGACCTGCGGATCTTCGAAGAATTCCTCGCCGGCGTGAAGGAACACGCCGAGCCGGTGCGCCTCGTCGCCTGACGCTGCGGACCAGCACCCCCGATGGAAACGGGCCGGCAAGGATGGCCGGCTAGCGGACAGCGCACGGACGCGCTGCACCACGCGACCCGGCGCTTAGCGCCGGGTCGCGTTGTTCTTTTCGGGCGGCCCCCGCCGCCGTCAGGGCCGCAGCTCGCCCCCCAGCACCCGCACGAATTCGCGGAGCCAAGCCGGGTGCGCCGGCCACGCCGGGGCGGTGACCAATCTGCCGTCGACGCAGGCCGAGTCGAATCCCTCGCTCGGCTCGTCCCACTGGCCGCCGGCTAGCAAGGCCTCTGCCTTGCAAGCCGGGTACGCCTGCAGCCGCCGCCCCTCGAGCACGCCCGCAGCGGCGAGCAGCTGCGCGGCGTGGCAGATCGCCGCGACGGGCTTATCCTCCGCGAAGAACGCGCGAACCAGTTCGAGCACCCGCTCGTTCGTACGCAGGTACTCCGGCGACCGGCCCCCGGGAACGACGAGGCCGGCGAACTCGCCCGCTTCGACCGAGTCGAAGTCGCCCGTGATCCCGAAGCGGTGGCCCGGCTTCTCGCTGTAGGTCTGGTGGCCTTCGAAGTCGTGCACCGCCGTGGCCACCGAGTCGCCCGGCTTCTTCCCCGGGCAGACCGAGACCACCTCGTAACCGACCATCGCCAAGGCCTGCCACGGGACCATGACCTCGTAATCCTCGACGAAGTCGCCGACCAAAAAGAGCAGTTTCATTGCAGTTGGTGAGGGTTGGGCGGCAGCCTGGTTGCGGGGCCGCGTCGATCCCGATCTTAGCCGCGGCCGGAAGGCCGCGGGCGGCAACGCCGAAAGGGGGCCGCCGCGCTACTCTTCTTCGATCTCGAGCTCGCGCGGGATCCGTTGCACGCGGCCTTCGCGGTCGATGCTGGCGATGGTGGTCTCGGCTTCGACGACGATCCTCTCGCCGATCTTCATCACGTACGCGTGGTCGATCCGCGCGCCGTACGCCCGCTCGGTCCGGATCCACACGCGGAGCGTGTCGCCGTAGCGCGCCGGCGACTTGAACCGCACGGTGGCCTTCGCCACGACCAGCAGCACGCCGGCCGCCTCGATCGCCGCGTAATCGAAGCCGACCGCCTCGAGCAGCTCGATCCGGGCCAGCTCCATGTACCTCAGGTAATTCGAGTGGTGCACGACCCCTTGGGCGTCGGTCTCGTAGTAGCGGACCGGCAGGTCGAACGTGTGCTCTCGCAGCATGGGAGGGTCGGTCTTGGGCGGGCGTCGGATTTCGGCTTCGCCGGACAGTACCCGGTCGGCCGAGCGGGGGCAACGCACCGAGCGGGAAGCGTTGCAACAAACTATTGCGCCCGTTATCTTTACGTCCTTTCCCGGAATGTGTCCGGCAGTAATTCTCCCCGCCATTTTGTCCCGGTAGAGCCACGATGAGCACCGGCGCCGGAGCCGCCACGGCTGACCTGACCGCACGCGGCCGCGACTACCCGACGATCCGCCAGTTCACGGTGTTCTTAGAGAACCGTGTCGGCGAGCTGATGGGCGTGGTGCGGCGTTTCGAAGGGAGCAACGTGCGGATCGTCGCCCTCACGATCAGCGACTCGACCGAATGCGCCCTGGTGCGGTTCCTGCTGAGCGACCCGGAGGCCGGGCGGGAGATCCTAGAGCGGGCCGGTCTGGCGATCGTCGAGTCGGACTTGATCGGAGTCGAGCTGCCGATGGTCGCGCAACCGATGCTGCAAGTCTGCACGGCGCTGTTGACCGCCGAGGTGAACATCACCCAGGTCTACCCGCTGCTGGTCCGTCCCAACGGCCGCCCCGCCGTGGCGCTGATGGTCGACAACATCGAGCACGGCATCGAGACGCTCGCCTCGAAGGGATTCCATATGATCAACGAGGACGAACTGCAGTCGTTCGACCCGATGACCTGAGCCTCCCGCTCCCGGTCGGAGCGCCCTCCCCCCCCGGCCCAAGAGCCCCCCTCGGCGCCCGACGACGGCCCACCGCCCCCCCGCCTGCCGCCTGCTACGCACCCATGGCGATCAATGTCACCTGCCCCGGCTGCCTGAAGCGATTCCAGGTCGCGGACCAGCACGCCGGCAAGAAGGGGCCGTGCCCCAACTGCAAGAAGATCATCGAGATCCCGAAGGCCGAAGACGCCGTCGTGATCCACGCGCCGACGCACGGCCCCAAGGACGCCCAAGGACGTGAGGTCCTGAAAACCTTCAAGCGTCGCGACGCGGTCTTCGACCCGTTGGTCGCGACCGGCGTCGGCGTGGTGGTCCTGCTGACCTTGCTGGCCGCCTTCCTGTTGCGGGGCTCCGACCCGGCGAACGATTGGCCTGTGCTCGCCGGCGGCTCGATCCTGCTTGGCCCGCTGCTCGCTTGGGCCGGCTACGCGTTCCTCCGCGACTCGGAGCTCGAGCCGTACACCGGCGTCGCGCTGTGGCTCCGCGCGACCGCCACGGGGCTCGTGTTCGCGCTGTGCTGGTTCCTCTACTTCTACTTGGCCGACCAACTGGGCGTCAGCGAGTGGCGCGTCGAGGGCCTCGAGATGTGGCAAGCGGGGGTCGCCGCGGCCATCGCCATCGGTATCGGCACGTTCGCGTCGGTCGTTGCGCTCGACCTGGAGCCGATGATGGCGTTCCTGAACTGCGGGTTTTACTTCGTCGTGACCGTGCTGCTGCGATGGATCATGCAGCTGCCGCCGTTGCCCGGACTCATGACCGACGCCTAAGAAGACCGAGGCCGAGCAGCGGATGGCCGCGTCACTGCTGGATCTCCCCGAGTTGCGAGGGCTGCACGGGCCCGCTTCCGGCTTGGTGAGGCTGCCGCCGGGGGTCGACGTGCCCCTCACGCCGCGCGTCCGCCAGTTGATCGACACCCGCGAGTTCCGCCGGCTGGCGCGGATCAGCCAGCTCGGCCTCGTGTCGCTGGTCTACCCGGCGGCCAACCACACCCGCCACGAGCACTCGCTCGGGGTCTACCTCAACGCGATCGCCTACCTGCAAAGCCTGGCGACCGACGAGCGCTTCGCCGCGGTGGTCCGTCCGCAAGACGCCCAGCTGCTGCTCGCGGCCGCGCTGCTGCACGACATCGGCCACTGGCCGTTCTGCCACCCGATCGAAGACATCCGCCTCGCCGGCGTGCCCGAGCACGAGCTGTTCGCGAACAGCTTCTTGCTCGAGGGCGAGGTCGCCGACGTGCTGCGCGACGACTGGGGCGTCAACCCGCGCGACGTCGTCGCCACGCTCTCCGGCAAGCCGACCGACCGCCGCGGCCGCCTGCTGCAATCCCTCCTGTCCGGGCCGATCGACATCGACAAGGCGGACTACCTGGTCCGCGACAGCCTCCACGCGGGCGTGCCCTACGGGCAGCACTTCGACCGCTCGCGGCTGGTCCGCAGCCTGTGCCTGAACCAGGCCGGCGACGGGCTCGCCATCACGCAAAAGGGCAAGACCGCCGCCGAGATGATGGTCTTCGCGCGCTACGTGATGTTCAGCGAGGTCTACTGGCACCACGCGGTGCGTTCGGCCACCGCGATGCTCCAACGCGCGTTCTATCTGCTGCACCGCGGCCTCGACCTCGACGCGCTGTTCCGACTGACCGAAGAGCCGTTCGTGCGCACGCTGACCGAAGCGGCCGCCGATGGCCCCGCGGCCGAGCTGCTCGACGGCCTGTTCGGGCCGTCGCGCCGCCTCTACAAGCGCTTGACGCAGTACAGCCTGTTCGAGACGCCCGAGCTGTACGGCCGCTTGGCGCGGCGGCCGTACCCGTGGCTAGTGCGGTGCGCCGAAGAGTTCGCCGGCCTGCTGAGCCACGCGCTGTCGCGCGTCGTGGCGCCGCACGAGGTGCTGTTCGACGCGCCGCCCGTGGGCCTCGAGGTCGAGTTCGACATCGAGGTCCGCGACTCGCCCCGGGGCCCCGCTCGCCGGCTGGGTGAGATATCGCCGATGGCCCGCTCGCTAGCGCGCGAGCAATTCGACGACTACGTGAAACGCGTCAGGGTGTTCGTCCACCCGCGCCTGGCCGACGACGCGCGGAACCTGACCTCCACCGCCGGCCTCATCCACGAGGCGGCCGACCGCGTGGGCTGACCCGCGGCGTCTCAGTTGGCGATCGAGCAAACCAACCGGTCGGGCTCCGGCGAACCGACGTCGGGCAGAGGCAACGTGAGGAGCCCGCGTCGCACCCCCAGTCGCTGCGCGGCCCGCGCTTGCTCGTCCGTCAACCGGCCCAGGTCGACCAGCACGTCCAGCAGCGGGCGCTGCTGCTCTTGCTGCTGGAGGATCAGCTCGGCAAGCCGACCGCGTGTCAAGAAGCCCAGCTCGACTGCCGCCTCGCCGAATTGCAGCTCCGGCTTCTGGTCCTGCAAGCTGAGCGCCTCGCGGACCTGACGCGGCGTGAGCATCCCCATTTCCATGGCGACCTGGCCCAGCGGCGGGCGGAGCTCGTCCTGCAAGCTCAGCGCCGCGACTAGGTCGTCCGGCGAAATCAGGCCTGCTCGGACCAATCCAGCGGGGGTGTGCATAGCTGAGGGAATCCGATCGCAACGCTTTTGGAGACCCGCCACGAACGGCCAACCACCGCCCCGCTGGCAAAGCCCACCGGAAAGGGTAGGCCGCCGCCCGCGGCGCGCGGCTGCGGTTGTCACACGGCGCTGCTCGCCCTGGCTATTTGGCCCCCAGGTCGCCGTCGCAATCGGCGCGACCCGTCTGTGAAGATGTTCTGAATAGTGAATCTGGAGAGTCTGCGGTTCGTGGGCCGATACGCCCTGTAGTGCAAGCTAGCAGCGGCGCCGACTCCCCGGCGGGGCTCCCGATAACACCGACCGAACTTCCGCACACCCGATGCAGGCTTCGCGTCCCCGATACATGTTGATCGCCGAGACCGACCCGTCGGGCGGTGGCGACCATTGGCGTTTCGCCCTCCACGCGGCCGAAGCGCCGATCACCGTCGCGGCTTCTGACGCCGAACCCGGCGCGGACGAGGACCGCCTGGTGCTGCTGGCCCTGGTCCGCGGCCTGGAGGCCCTCGACCAGCCCTCGGAGGTCACCGTGGTGACACGCAACGCTTCGGTGCTCCGCGGGTTGTCGCGCGACCTGGCCGTGTGGCGCAACAACCACTGGCGATGGGAGCGGTTCGGCCGCTCGGCGCCGGTCCGCGACGCCGACCTCTGGCGCCGCGTCGACCAGGCGCTCCGCTTCCACGATGTCCGCTGCCGCACGTGGCGCTGCGACCGCCCCGGCCTCCGCGGCGCGCCCCCCCGACCGCACTTCCGCCCCGCCCGGCTCGAAGACGACGCCAGCCCGCTGGCGAGCGGGCGATCCGACTCGCCGGCGATGGTGGTGGTGCGGACGCCCCGATCGCGCCGCTCGGTCCGGATCGCCGAGCCGGCGGTCGCTTAGAAACCCTACGAAGTGTCCACCCCGCGGCGGGCGAGTCCTGCGCCGCGGCCCAGCGGGGCAGGCACGCGAAAAAACTCCCTCCGCCCTCCCAGCTACGAAGGATTCCGCCGTGCGTACTCAAGTCTCGCTCGACGCCATCGGCGCACTCGTCGATGGCCGCCACGAGAACCCTTTCGACCTTCTGGGGCCGCACGAGATCGTCGACCAGGGCCGCCGCGCGCTCGCGGTGCGGGCTTACCAGCCCGATTCCCAGCAGATGTGGCTGGTCGACCCCGGCCAGGGAGGGGTGCGGCCGATGCGGCGGATCCACCCTGCGGGGCTGTACGAAGCCATCTGCCCCGTTGAAGATGGGCGGGATAGCAAAACCGTAGCACCGAGGGATTACATGCTCCGCGTATCCGACCGCGATGGCGCCAGCCGCACGACCCACGACCCCTACGCGTTCGATCCGCTGCTGTCGGACTACGACCTGCACCTGCTCGGCGAGGGGACGCACTACGACTCGTACGAGCGGCTCGGCGCCCACCAACGCGAGGTCGACGGCGTGCGCGGCGTGAACTTCGCCGTTTGGGCCCCCAACGCCGAGGGCGTGGCGGTTGTCGGCGACTTCAATCGCTGGAGCCGCACCGCTCACCCGATGCGCAAGCGCATCCCCAGCGGCATCTGGGAGCTGTTCATCCCGGGCCTGGAGGTCGGCTCGCTGTACAAGTTCGCGGTGAAGCACCGCGGCGGCCAGGTGGTCGAGAAGTGTGACCCGTACGCGTTCGCCGCCGAGGTCCCGCCGAAGACCGCCAACATCGTGACCGACCTGTCGGAGCACGCTTGGGCGGACGAGCAGTGGATGGCCGACCGCGTCGACCGTCAGGGCCTCGACAAGCCGATCAGCATCTACGAGATGCACCTCGGCAGCTGGCGCCGCGACCCCGCGCAGCCCGAGCGTTGGCTCAGCTACATGGAGATCGCGCCGCAGCTCGTGGAGTACTGCCACAAGATGGGGCACACCCACGTGGAGCTGCTCCCGGTGAGCGAGCACCCGTTCACGGGCAGCTGGGGCTACCAGACGGTGGGCTACTTCGCCGCCACGAGCCGCTACGGCACGCCGGCCGACCTGATGGCGTTCGTCGACACGCTGCACCAGGCGGGGATCGGCGTGATCATCGACTGGGTGCCGGCCCACTTCCCCAAAGACGAGCACGGCCTGCGGCTGTTCGACGGCACGGCCCTCTACGAGCACGCCGACCCTCGCCAGGGCGAGCACCCGGACTGGGGCACGCTGATCTTCAACTACGGCCGCAGCGAGGTGGCGGGCTTCCTGCTCGCCAACGCCCTCTTCTGGTGCGACAAGTACCACATCGACGGCCTCCGTGTCGACGCGGTCGCGTCGATGCTGTACCTCGACTACAGCCGCGAGGGGAGCGACTGGATCCCCAACAAGTACGGCGGGCGGGAGAACCTCGAGGCGATCGACTTCCTCAAGCGGTTCAACGAGAAGGTCCACGAGCGGCACCCCGGCGTGCTCACGATCGCCGAGGAGTCGACCGCCTGGGGCGGCGTGTCGCGGCCGACCTACGTGGGCGGCCTCGGCTTCAGCCTGAAGTGGAACATGGGCTGGATGAACGACACGCTCCGCTACATGCGGCACGAGCCGATCCACCGCAAGTACCACCACGACGAGCTGACCTTCTCGCTGATCTACGCGTTCACCGAGAACTTCTGCCTCCCCTTCAGCCACGACGAGATCGTCCACGGCAAGGGCTCGTTGCTCGAGCAGATGCCCGGCGACCTGTGGCAGAAGTTCGCCAACCTGCGGCTGTTGTACGGCTACATGTGGAGCCACCCGGGCAAGAAGCTGCTGTTCATGGGCAGCGAGTTCGGCCAGTGGAACGAGTGGAACCACGACACGTCGTTGCAGTGGGACCTGCTGCAGTGGGAAACCCACCAGGGCCTGCAGAACTACGTGGCGCACCTCAACCACCTGTACCGCAACGAGCCCGCCCTGCACGAGGTGGACTTCGAGGTCGACGGCTTCGAGTGGATCGACTGCCACAACCACGAGGACAGCATCCTCGCCTACATCCGCAAGGCGAAGGACCCGAGCGACTACTTGATCTCGGTCAGCAACTTCACGCCGGTCGTCCGCCGCGGCTACATCATCGGCGCGCCGGAGGCCTGCTACTACGAGGAGATCAGCAACAGCGACTCGGCCTACTTCGGCGGGTCGGACGCCGGCAACTCCGGCGGCGTGATGGCCTCGCCCGAAGGGGCCCAGATGCGCCCGGCCAGCCTCGAGCTGACCCTCCCCCCGCTGGGCACGATCCTGCTGAAGCCGCGCCGCGGCTGACGCAGGAGGCGGCTTCGGGCTTCGGGCTTCGGGCTTCGGGCCTCGGGAGAGCAAGAGCGATGCGTGACCATCGGAAACTGCGTGCGTTTCAGTTGGCCGACGAGTTGGCCCTTGCCGTCTACCGAGACACCCAAAGGTTTCCCGGTGACGAGCGCTTCGGGCTCACCTCGCAGATGCGACGCGCTGCGGTGTCGATCGCCTCGAATATCGTCGAGGGCTGCGCAAGAGCGACCGAGGCCGATTACCTCCGTTTCCTCGACATGTCCAACGCGTCGGCGCGGGAACTCGAGTATCAGATCGGATTGGCCGCGAGGCTCGGCTTCTTCGGCGATGCTTCGACGGCGCCCGACTGCGTGCGTCTCGTCGGTGAAACCAATCGGACGCTGGCCGCCCTACTGCGGTCGCTCCGCCACCCCCGACGCCAGAAGCCCGAAGCCTGAAACCGGCGTCTACAACGCCTCGTCCGGCGTCCGTTCCCACTGCATGTCCATCTCCGATTGCAGGTCGGAGACCAGCGCGGCTCGGACGCGGGCGGCGCGTTGGGAGTACAGCGGGCGTCGGCCCAGCCAGTTGGAGCCCGCGCGGAGGAACTCGCGCCGCAGCTCGTCCTCGGTCCCGATCTTCTGGGCCACGCGGAGCACGTACGCGATCGAGCGGTCGTAGTTCAGCTCGGCGGTCGCCTCGCCCGCCTCGAGGTCGAAGGCCGCTTGCAGCAGTTCCGGCCCGGCCGCTACCAGCGGCGCCGGCTGGCTCAGCTCCAGCGTCGGCTGCTGGCTCGCGGGCCCCATCGGGCCGAACTGCAGCAGCGAGAAGGCGGGCGTCTCGACGACGTCGTCGGCCTCCAGGCCGTAGGTCTCGTCGGCGCCGGATAGGTATTCGGTGAGCGGCTTGCCCGACTCGGTCGCCCGTTCGGCGAGCTTCTCCGCCGCCTCGAGCGCCAGGTCGGCCGCCTTCTGCCGCTTCCAGGCAGCGACCACCTGCTCTCGGACCTCGTCGAGTTCCGGTGTTTCCGACGGGTAACGCTCCGTGACGAGCGTCAGGTAGCGGTCCCCGCTGAGGGCGACCGTGGTGAGCGGTTTGTACAGCTCGGCTTCCTGCGGAGAGAAGGCCAACACGAACAGCGGGCGGGCCGCGGCCGGCGGAACGTTGGCCTCGAACGTGCCGCCCACCTCGGTGTCGCGCAGATCGAGCATCGACGCCTGATCGGTCTCCTTGAGCTCCAACTGGTGCTCTTCGGCCAACGGCCGCAGGTCGGTCAGGATCGCCGGCGGCTCGGGTGCTTCGGCTTCCGGGTCCTCGTCGGCCACGATCTTCTTGTCGAGGTACTTGTAGAACGCGTCATCGAGCCGGTTCCGTGCTTCGCTGATCCGCTCTTCGAGTTTCCGCGACGCGATCTCGGTAGCCAGCGCCCGCCGGATCTCGTCGGACACCTCTTCGAGCGGCTGGTACGGAGTGTCAGACGCTCCTTCCTCGGTGGTGGGGTCGCTCGGCTGTTCGTCCGAGGTCGGCTCGTCGTCGGTGGAATCGGGCGCCTCGTCCTCTTCCTCCTCTTCCTCCACCGGCTCGCCCGCGGTGTCGTCGGCGTCGTCCGAGTCGGCCGCCGGGGTTTCGGGCGTTTCGCTTGATTCGGGTTCCGGGGTCTCGCTCGCCGGTTCTTGCGGCGACTCCTCGCCGGGCGACGCGCTCGGATCGCTCGCTGGCTCATCGGCGGGTGAATCGCCCGCCGCGTCCTCTGGCGTGGGTGCTCCCTCTTCGGTCGCCGGCTGATCCGCGTCGGGCTCGCCCGCCGCGTCGGCCGGCGCTGGGTCCATCGGGGCGTCGGGCTCGGGGGCGGTTGGCCCCGGCGACTCGGCGTCGGGTGTGTCGCCGGGCTGCTCCTCGCCAAAGGGCAGGTTGCCCTCGCCCTCGGCCGGGCCGAAGAGCGACTCGTCGCCGAATAGGGCGCGATCGGCGGCCACGAACTGGTCCTTGTTCTCTTCGTAGTATTGGGCTACCTGCTCGTCGGTCACCTCGTCCATGGCCGACTCCAGCGCGGTCGCGAAGTCGGCGCGCAGGTACGACAGCTTCACGCGCCGCGGGACCGCGAAGCCGGGTGTCGGGGAGGGCAGCTCCACGCCGGCCACCCGCACCGGGCTGGGCAGGTTGTTCCGGTAGAGCTGGAAGAATTCGAGCAATTCTTCTTCGGAGGGCTCCTCGACCTGGTCGGCGAACCGCTCGACCGCCAGCGGGGCCGCCTCGACACTTACGCGCTCGTTGAGCTTCCGCCAGTCTTCCCATCGCTCTTGCGGCAGGATCGTCTGCAACGCGTAGGTGTAGCTGGCCAGGTAACGCTGGGCGAGCATCGCCTCGCGCATCAGGTCGAACACGAACTGGATCGTGGCCGAACGCCCGCCCGGCTGCTTCAGCTGGCTGAGGATCTGCCGCATCTGCTCGTTGCCCACGCGGTCGCGCCCCAGGGCGCGGAAGTAGTCGACGATCATCTCGTCGGTGACCACCATGCCCGCGTCGCGGGCCCGCTTGGCCAGCAGCTTGTTGACGACGATGTCTTGCTCGACGCCTTCCTCGGTCGTGCGGGGCAGGGCGATAGGCTGGATCCGGAGGCCGAGGTCATCGACGCCCGCCTCCTCGGCCGCTTGCAGGCCGAGCGTGTACACCGCCCGCTGGAACTCGGCCAACACGCCGCGGTGGCGGACCGCCAGGGCCATCTGACGCTCGTTCATGTCGCCGCCGCGCCACGACACGACCGTGGCCCCGCCGCCGGTGGCCCCGCCGCCGGGGGCGCCGGCGTACTGCATCAGCGGGTCGCCAATGACGAAGGCGAACATCAGCAGCACGCACATCACGGCCATCAGAACGCCGGCGTACTTGCTGATCGCGGTAAGAGGGGTAGCCATCGCAACCTTTTTCCTGCTTTCGCTGCAGTGGGTCTCGCCCGCCGCCCGCGACGGGGCCGAGAAAAGCGACGCCGGACTTGACAGCCCGGCCGCCCCGGCCCCACCTTGCGGCCGCACAGGGCGGGTGAGGGAAGCCCAAGATTGTTCAGCGAAATCGCCGTAAACGCAATCCCGGCATAGGGTGTGGGCGTGCGGGGCTGAGGATTTTACTTCCCCGGCGCTTCCCCGATCGAGCCAAGCGGGCGTAGCATTCGGCGCGCCGCGGCCGGCAGAGGCCCGCGGCGCGGCGCTTTCGGTTCGAGCGGCCTAGGCGGCACAGCCGGTCGGTTTTGCCACCGGCTGGCGGGGCCCGGGCCGGGCGCCCCGATAACAAGAGCCACGCCCCGCAGCACGCCGGCCCGGCCGGCGCCCTCCCCCCCGACGAGACCCTTCTCCTTCCAACATGGCCAAAAAGAAAGCCTCTAGCGACTCTCCCGGCGCGGCCCTGGTGATCGTCGAATCGCCCGCCAAGGCGAAGACGATCGGCAAGTACCTGGGCAAGGGGTACGTCGTCGAGGCCTCGGTCGGCCACGTGCGCGACCTGCCGCAGGGCGCTGCGCAGATCCCGGCCAAGTACAAGAAGGAGAAGTGGGCCAGCCTCGGCGTGAACGTCGAGAACGACTTCGAGCCGCTGTACGTGGTCTCGCCCGGCAAGAGCAAGCAGATCAAGCTGCTCAAGGACCAGCTCAAGAAGGCCGACCGGCTGTACCTCGCGACCGACGAAGACCGCGAGGGGGAGGCCATCAGCTGGCACCTGCTCGAGCTGCTCAAGCCCAAGGTGCCCGTCCACCGGCTGGTCTTCCACGAGATCACCGAGGACGCGATCCAGCGCGCGCTAGAGTCGCCCCGCCAGGTCGACGACGGCCTCGTCCGCGCGCAAGAAACCCGCCGCATCCTGGACCGTCTGTACGGCTACGAGGTCTCGCCGCTGCTGTGGCGGAAGGTCCGCCCGAAGCTCTCGGCCGGGCGTGTGCAGAGCGTGGCCGTGCGGCTGATCGTCGACCGCGAACGCGAGCGCATGGCGTTCGTGTCCGCCACCTGGTGGGACCTGCTCGGGGCCTTCTCCAAGAAAGGGGACCCGAAACAGCGCCTGGACACGACCATCGTGTCGGTCGACGGGCAGAAGCTGCCCAGCGGCAAGGACTTCGACCAGAACACCGGCAAGCTCAAGAACGAGTCGCTGTTGCTGCTCGACGAGCAGGGGGCGAAGCAGCTTGTCGAGCGGATCGAGTCGGGCGAGTTCCGCGTGGCGAGCATCGAAGAGAAGCCGTACACGACCCGCCCGTACCCGCCGTTCACGACCAGCACCCTCCAGCAAGAAGCCAACCGCAAGCTCGGCTTCACCGCGCGACGCACGATGCAGGTCGCGCAGGCGCTGTACGAGAACGGCTACATCACGTACATGCGTACCGACTCGACGAACCTGTCGAGCCTGGCCGTCGACGAGGCGCGCAAGCTCGTCCGCAGCGAGTACGGCGACAAGTTCCTCCCCCCGTCGCCGCGCAGCTACTCGTCGAAGGTCAAGAACGCCCAAGAGGCCCACGAGGCGATCCGCCCGGCGGGCACCCCGTTCGCCGTGCCGGCGATCATGAAGAGCCAGCTCACCGGAGAGCAGTTCAAGCTCTTCGACCTGGTGTGGAAACGCACGATCGCTTCGCAGATGGAAGACTCGCGCGGGCGGCGGATCGTCGTCACGATCGAGGGCGAGGGCTGCGTGTTCACCGTCAGCGGCAAGACGATCGACTTCGCGGGCTACCTGCGGGCCTACGTCGAGGGGTCGGACGACCCGGACGCGGAGCTCGCCGACCAAGAGAAGGCCCTGCCGTCGGTCCAGGTCGGCGAGGCGCTCGACGTGCTCCAGATGGTCGCCAAGGACCACACCACCCAGCCGCCGGGCCGCTACAGCGAGGCCTCCCTGACCAAGTCGCTCGAAGAGCGAGGCATCGGACGACCCAGCACCTACGCGTCGATCATCGACACGATCCAAGCGCGGAACTACGTGTTCAAGAAGGGCGGCGCGCTGGTGCCAACTTGGGTCGCCTTCAGCGTGGTCAAGCTGCTGGAGGACCACCTCACGCGGCTGGTCGACTACCAGTTCACCGCCGAGATGGAAGACGACCTCGACGCGATCAGCCGCGGCGAGCGCGACAACCTCGACTACCTCAAGAACTTCTACTTCGGCAACGGCCGGCCGGGGCTCAAGAAACAGCTCGAGAACAAGATCGACGAGATCGACGCACGCTCGATCAGCCGCATCTCGCTCGGCGCAGCCCCCGACGGCGAGGAGGTTTTTGTCCGCGTGGGGCGGTACTCGCCGTTCGTCGAGAAGGGCGACAAGACCGCGTCGCTCCCGGAAGAGCTGCCCCCCGACGAGGTGAAGCTCGGCTACGCGCTCGACCTGATCGAACAAGCCAAGAAGGCCGAGGAGCCGCTCGGCACGTGCCCAGAGACCGGCAAGCCGGTCTTCCTGAAGGTGGGCCGCTTCGGCCCCTACGTGATGCGCGGCACGCCCGAGGACGACGAGAAGCCGAAGAACGCGTCGCTGCTCAAGGGGATGAGCCCCGACGACGTCGATTTCCCCACCGCGCTGAAGCTGCTCAGCCTGCCGCGCGAGCTCGGCGTGCACCCGAAGCTCGAGGACGTGATCCTCGCCCAGAACGGCCGCTACGGCCCCTACGTGAAGTGCGGCAGCGAGACCCGCAGCCTGCCGGCCGACGTGTCGCCGCTAGAGGTCACCCTCGAGCAGGCCATCGAACTGCTCAACCAGCCCAAGCAAAGCGGCCGCGGCCGAGCGGCGGCCAAGCCGCCGATCAAGGTGTTCCAGGAGAAGTCCCCGGTCACCGAGGGCGAGGTCCGCGTGCTCGACGGCCGCTACGGGCCCTACGTGACCGACGGCGAGACCAACGCGTCGCTCCCCAAGGGCGCGTCGCCCGAGGAGCTCACGTTCAACGACGCGCTGAACCTCCTCGCCGCCCGCGCGGCCGCCGGGGGCACTAAGAAAAAGAAGAAGACCACGAAGAAGAAGGCGGCCAAGAAGTCGACCACGACCAAGGCCGCGAAGAAGAAGACTACCAAGGCCGCGAAGAAACGGACCGCGAAGAAGGCGGAGTGATGTTCGCGATCGAGCCGGGCAGAGACTATGCGGTCGTCACCGGCGACGTGATCGACTCGTCGAGCCTCGAGGCCACCCAGCGTCGGCGGCTGCCGGAGCTGATCCACGAGATCAGCCAATCGCTCACCGAATGGTTCGGCGAACAGCGGCTCACGCCGGTCTCGATTTTCGGTGGCGACTCGTGGCGCATCCTGCTCGCAACGCCCGCCGACGCCCTCCGCGTCGCCCTCTTTCTCCGCGCATCGCTGCTCGCGTCTGACTTGAACATCGACTCCCGGCTGGCGATCGCCGTGGCAGGCGTCGACTTCGTTCCGCACGGGGTCGACATCGAAGCCGCCGATGGCGAAGCCTTCCGGCTATCGGGGCGGTTGCTCGACGAAGACAACAGGACCGCCGGCGAGATCCGGTTCGGCGCGGCCCAGTCCGATCTCACGACGCGGTGGAGGCTCCCACTCCGCTTGCTAGACGCTCTCGTGCGGAGCACCTGGAACGAGAAGCGGGCGGCAGCGGTTTGCGGCGCGTTACGCGGCTGGACCCGCCAGCACACCGGCGAGACGTGGTCTCCCCCGGTCAGTCGGCAGACAATCGATCGGCATCTTTCTGAGGCCTGCTGGCCCGAAGTCGAAGGGACTTTAAAGGAGTTCGAGCAGGCATTATCGGATCGAATGTCAGCGCAATAGCGCTGCATTCGAAAAAAGCAGCGCTATTGCGCTGACAAAGACCAAGCCGGTACAGACGCTCACAGCCGACTATCTGAGGCCAAGCCGATGGGGCTGACTCCGACGATCCACCTCCACGACGCCTCCATCGAGTTCCACCCCGCGTTGCTCCCGATGATCGCGCGCGGGGCCGTTTTCCTGATCGGGATGTGGGTCGTGACTTACCCATCCGGCTGGCTCGTCCGGCGCGGGATGCGGTCGAAGGCGAAAATGCTCGACGAGGCACACCGCCAGCACCAGCACGCGATTTCGTCGGCGACCCAGCGCGGTTTCCCCGATGGCGGCGCGGTTATCGGGCGGCTCGAGCGATCGTTGATCTACTTGTTCGTCGTCGGCGGAACCCCGACGGCGATCGGCTTCTTGATCGCGGCGAAGAGCGTGTTCCGCTTCGGCGAACTGAGCGACCGAGCCAACCGGTTGGAGGCCGAGTACATCACGATCGGTACGCTGATGAGCTTCGCCGTCGGGCTGGCCGTATCACACGTGGCCGCCTGGCTGCTGCGGTCTCTTTGAGCGATCGCCGCCCACCGCCTCCTGTCAGGCGCGGGCAGGTCGGGTAGGCTTCACCCCCCCCGGCGACCCCTCCGATCAAGGACCCGAGCATGAACGCGATCGAAGCGATCCTGGCCACCGCCGCCACAAGCGACATGGTCCTCAAGAGCTACGTGGGCGACCTGACCGACGCCGACCTGATGCGGCGGCCCCACAAGGGCTGCAACCACGTGGCGTGGCAACTGGGTCACCTGATCACGGCCGAGTGCAGCCTGCTCGAGGTCATCCGCCCCGGCGCCGCGCCGGACTTGCCCGAGGGCTTCGCCGAGAAGCACAGCAAAGAGACCGTCGGCGACGACGACCCGTCGCACTTTTGCTCGCGCGACGAGTACCTCGAGCTGTACGACAAGGTCCGCGCGGCCACCCGCGACGCGCTGGGCAAGATGACCGACGCGGACCTCGACAAGCCGAACACGAACGAGCGCTTCGCCAAGACGTTCCCGACGATCGGCTCGATGTGCGTGCTCGACGCGACCCACCCGCTGATGCACGTGGGGCAGTTCGTGCCCGTGCGGCGCGAAGCGGGCAAGCCGGTGGTGATTTGAGCGGCGCAAGAGGCAGAGATTGGCGCCCGGCCCGCCTTGTGTGCGAAATCGCTCGCTGGTGCGTCGATTTGCCACGCGCTGCGAAGCCGCCGTTTTGTCGATACTATGTTTGCGTGAGACGAGCCGCGAGGTGTCCGGCTCGGCTCGCCGCTCGCTCGGCCCATCCGCCGTGCGAGCGACTCTTCGCCGGCCCCCGTGGGACCGGCCGGGCCGCCCGCCGCAGACCGGCGCGGCGACGGCTTGCCAGTCGTAGCAGCCGATCGAGGAACACCCTATGGCCACGCCCATCAGCTTGGACAGCTACGGCATCCACAACGTGAAGGTGCTGCGGAACCTCTCCGCGGCCGAGCTCTACGAGCACGCGGTGAAGTTCGACGGCGCCCAGATCAGCGCCAACGGCGCGTTGTGCGTGTACTCCGGCGAGAAGAAGGGCCGCAGCCCCAAGGACAAGCGGGTCGTCGACGAGTCGACCAGCCGCGACGACGTGTGGTGGGGCGACATCAACGTGCCGCTCTCGACCAGCTCGTTCCAGAAGAACCGCTCGCGCGCGATCGCGTACCTGAACGAGTGCGAGCGGGTCTACGTGGTCGACGCGTTCGCCGGCTGGAGCCCGAAGGACCGGATCAAGGTCCGCATCATCTGCTCGCGGCCCTACCACGCGCTGTTCATGAGCAACATGCTGATCCGCCCCAAGCCGGAGGAGCTCAACCAGTTCGGCGAGCCGGACTACACGGTCTTCAACGCGGGGCAGAAGCCGGCCGACCCGGCCGTCGACGGCGTGGAGACGACCACCAGCGTGGCCCTCAACTTCGCGCTGGGCGAGTTCGTCATCCTCGGCACCGAGTACGCCGGCGAGATGAAGAAGGGCGTGTTCACGATCATGAACTACCTGCTCCCCAAGCGCGGCGTGCTGTCGATGCACTGCTCGGCCAACGAGGGCAAGAAGGGCGACGTGTCGCTCTTCTTCGGCCTGTCGGGCACCGGCAAGACGACCCTCTCGGCCGACCCGCACCGCGACCTCATCGGCGACGACGAGCACGGCTGGGGCGACGACGGCGTGTTCAACATCGAGGGCGGCTGCTACGCGAAGTGCATCGACCTGTCCGCCAAGAGCGAGCCGGAGATCTACGGCGCGATCCGCTTCGGCACCGTGCTGGAGAACACCGTGCTCGACCCCACCACCCGGCGGGTCGACTTCCACGACAGCTCGCTCACCGAGAACACCCGCGCGAGTTACCCGATCGAGTTCATCCCGCACGCGAAGATCCCCTGCACCGGGCGCCACCCGCGCAACATCGTGTTCCTCACGTGCGACGCGTTCGGCGTGCTGCCGCCGGTCAGCCGCCTGACGCCCGAGCAGGCCATGTACCACTTCATCAGCGGCTACACGGCCAAGGTCGCGGGCACCGAGGTCGGCGTCACGGAGCCGAAGCCGAACTTCTCGGCCTGCTTCGGCGCGCCGTTCTTGGTGTGGCACCCCACGGTGTACGCCGAGCTGCTCGCCCAGAAGATGCGCGAGCACGAGGTCAACGCGTATCTGGTCAACACCGGTTGGTCCGGCGGCGCGTACGGCACGGGGTCGCGGATGAGCCTCGGGTACACCCGCGCGGTCATCGACGCGATCCACAACGGCGCGCTGGCGGCCGCTCCGACGATCATCGACCCGGTGTTCGGACTCGCCACGCCGAGTGAGTGCTCGCACGTGCCGAGCGACATCCTGCAGCCGCGCAACTCGTGGGCCGACGGCGCCGCGTACGACGCCACGGCCCAGAAGCTAGCGGGCCTGTTCGCCGAGAACTTCCGCAAGTACGAGGACGTGGCTTCGCCAGAAATCGTCGGAGCGGGCCCAAAAGCGTTGGCGCCCGCTTGACCCCAAAGGGTAGAATAGGGGCGGTCCGCCGCGGTGACCGCGGAGGACGCGGAGCTACACGGGGCAGTACCCCTTCGGGGGTTCGTGAACGCATGCCGATCACGCTGTCGCCGCGGCCCGTTGGCCGGGACCCTCTCTAGGCGGTCCCGAGAGGCCACGGGTCGCCGCCCGGCTGTCGGAGACAAACTCGCCTTACCCCGCTCCGCGCCCCCCGCGCTCTCCGCGGCGGGCGTTCTTTTTATGGGGAACGCGGCGGGCTAACGGCGCGGTCATTTTCCTTTCGGGGCGTTGCCTCCGAGGCGATGTAGCGCTTTACTGTAGCGCCACCCGCCGGCCCGACGCGTCGCCGCGGGGCGAGTCGGCGTGGGGCCGACGTCGCTCGAGCGTCGGCAGGACCACCCGCCCCCGACCCCGCCGTGCTCGATTCGCTCGCCACCCTCGCGCTGCTCCTGGCGCTCGAGTTGGTTCTCGGCGTCGACAACATCGTCGTCATCACGATCATCGTGTCCAAGCTGCCGCCCGCGGCGCGGCGCAAGGCGCGGATCATCGGGCTCGCTCTGGCGTTGGTCGCGCGCCTCGTGATGGTCGCTGGCTTCTCGTGGGTGCTGTCGCTCACCGGCGAGGTGCTGCTGGGCATGTCGGTCAAGGACCTCATCCTGCTGGCCGGTGGCGGCTTCCTGATCTGGAAAGCGGTCCGTGAGATCCACCACACGGTGGAGATGATCGAACACCACGAGGCCCAGCCCGCCACGCCGCGCAACGCGTTCGCTTCGGCGATCGCGATGATCGTCGCGCTCGACGTGGTCTTCGCGATCGACTCGGTCGTGACCGCTGTGGGCCTGACGAACAACCTCACCGTGATCGCCCTGGCGGTGATCTTGTCTTTCGTGGTGCTGCTGATCGCGGCCGGGCCGATCGGCGAGTTCGTGCTCCGCAACCCGACCTTCAAGATCCTCGCGCTGTCGCTGCTGATCACCATCGGCATCGTCCTCGTGATGGAAGCGTTCCACTACGAGGTCCCCAAGCCGTACATCTACCTGCCGATGGCCTTCGCGACCGGCGTGCAACTGCTGCAGTGGCGGCTGATGAAGAACCAGCAGCGCCGCAGCGAAGTCGCCCCCCCGGCCACGCCCGACACGCTCTGAAGCGACCCCTCGCCACGATGGAACCCAATCACCTGAGCCTCGGGCGTCGGCCCGGGGAGCTGTGCGCGAACGAGCTCCAGGGCGCCCCCCGGGCCGACGCCCGAGGCGCTCAGGCGTTGGCCCGACGGACACGTCGAACGACGAGTGCCGCAACGCCCGCCGCCGCGAGCGCCGCGGCGCCCGGCTCGGGCACGGTCGCCGATGGCTCGGCCCGGCCGTAGGCGGCGGCCCAAGTCTGGTAGTCCGCGGCCCCGTACTCTGCGCCGAGCGCGTCTCGCCAGACCGTGTAGTCGGCCGCGTCGACGCGGCCATCGTTGTTGAAGTCGCCGGCCAAGCCGGACGCCACGACGGCCAAGTAATCAACCTTGGTGTTGCGTAGGCCGGCGATGCTCGTCGGGACAAAGTAGTCCTCGAACCCGCCGCCGCTGAAGCTGACCTGGTACGAGCCGTCCGCGCTGACCGGAACCGCGTAGCCGCCGGAGTCGGACGTGACAGCGAAGTACGGCGAGCCGACCACGTCGACGGTCACCCCGCCGCGGCCCTCGCCCTCGTCGTAGAACGCGTCGCCGTCGAGGTCCTCGAAAACCACCCCCGTGATGTACGCCACGCCGCGGGGCGCGCCGAAGTTCTGCGTCACCGCAAGTGGCCCGACTTGGCCGTTGCGACCCTCCACGATCCCGATGCCGACCTCCTTGTAAACGTCGTTGTGGATCGTGATCCGGTGCCCGAGCGACGGCACGCCCCAGTCGATGTCGAACCCCGCGTGCGCGTGCTCGACCGACTCGCCGTACGCGTACACGTTCTCCGCCACGCCCGACGCGTAACCCAGCGCCCGCACGCGGGCCGTCGGCGAGTAGCCCGGCAGGAACGGGGCCGGCGGGTCGGACGAGCTGTAGTGCCCCTGGAAGGCGTTCTCGAGCTGGTCTTGCGAGTGCAGGCGCGCGGCCTCGACGAGGGCGCCCTCGAACGCCAGCGGCTGCGCGTGGCGGTCGATCAGCCCGCTGCTCACGTTGTCCTGGAAGCTGCTGACGAGCCCCTGCGGCGTGACGCCGAAGTACTGCATCGCCGACGTGATGTCCGGGTCCGTGCTGCCCGCCAGGCGCTGCGCCTCGGCCAGCGCGTCGGCCCTCGAGCGGTTCACGTGCTCGAGCATCAACTGTTCCTTCGCCGTCGGCTCGCCGATGGCGTACCGGAGCTTCTGCGGCGTGTCGCCGATCTGGATCGAGTCGACGATCCATCCCGCGTCGACCGAGCTCTGCGGGAAGTAGGTCCCAACCGAGAAGTGCATCCCGAACCGCAGCGACACGTCGAGACCCGCGTACGGCGCCAGGTCGACCGCGCGCTGCGAGAACGCCCCTTCACCTGGGTAGCCGGCGCCGGGCTGCGTGTAGATCGGCGACCAACTGCCGCCGCCGTTGGTCGACACCTCGACCCGCGCCGTCTGCTCGCTCGTGGCGCCGCCCAGGCGGCTGAGGAAGAACAACTTCGAATCGGCCAGCGGCGACACGTCCGGGTCGACGACGAACCACTCCGTTGTCGCGTTGGGATTCGCCAAGTGGAACGCGTACCGACCCTCCGCGACGACCGAGTCCTGCAGCAACGGGTACCCACTCGACGTCCCGTCGATCACCCCCGCCAAGCCGCTCTCGCCCCCTTCGAACCACAAGGTCTGCGCCGAAGCCGGCGCGGCGCCGGACGCCACAGCCGCGGCGGCGATCAAGAAATAGAATCGCATCGATGTCCCCGGCGAGGTGGTGCGGCTGTCGAGTCGTGCACCGCGTTTCTATCCCGCCGCGTCGCGGCGCCGCAAGCCGACGCGCCGGCCGGGCGCCGCTGGCTGGGCGAGGCGGCCGCGTGCTACTATCCGGCCCCATGGCGCGTGTACTCATCACCTCGGGGCCGACCCGGCAACACATCGACGCGGTGCGTTACCTGACCAACGCGTCGAGCGGCCGCATGGGCCGCGCGCTGGCCGAGGCCGCCCTCGCCGCGGGGCACGGTGTCACGGTAGTCTCGGGCCCCGTCGAAGTCGATTACCCGGCCGCCGCGCGGGTGATCCCGGTGGTGTCGACCGAAGAGATGCTCGAGGCCACAGCCGACGAGTTCCAGTCCTGCGACGGCCTGATCGGCGCCGCCGCGCCGTGCGACTACCGGCCGGTGCGGGTCGAGCCCGGCAAGATCGCCAAGAACGGGCAGCCGCTCGAGCTCCGCCTGGTCGAGACCGACGACGTCGTCGCCACGCTCGGCGCGGCCAAGGGCGAACGCTGGGTCGTCGGCTTCGCCCTCGAGGCCGAGGACCACCGGCTGCGAGCGCTCGCGAAGCTCGAACGCAAGCACTGCGACCTGATGGTCTCCAACGGCATAGCCGCGATGAACGCGACCGACAACGAGGTCGAGGTGCTCACCCCCGACGGGCAGATCGTCGGCCGTTTTGTCGGCCCGAAGGAAGAAGTCGCCCGCGGCATCCTCGGCGTGATCGGCGAGCGGTTGATTGGTTAGGGACCGGCGACTCGGGATGGCGGCGATGGCTCCGCCCGGCGACCCGTCCGGCGCGGAGCCGCTCGAGCGGGGCTGTAGCTGAGCAAGGCCCGACCGATTAAGATTCGGTGAACCACAAAGGCCGCCTGGGCCTCATGGTTGGGACACCGAAGCAGGCACAAGGCAGGCCGAACGAAATCACATGGTCAGGGTCGCGGTCTACGGCGCCAGCGGGTACACGGGCCTAGAGCTGCTGCGCCTGCTCGCGCGGCACCCCGACACGCGGGTCACCGCGCTGGTCACCCGTCAGGACGAGGCGCCGCACGTCGACGAGGTCCACCCGGCGCTGCGGGGGCGGTTCGACCTGCGGCTCGAGAACCTCTCGCCGGAGCAGGTCGCCGAGCGCGCCGACGCGGTCTTCGCGTGCCTGCCACACGCGGCCAGCGCCGAGGTTTGCCGGCCGCTTCTCGACGCCGGCCTGAAGGTCGTCGACCTCAGCGCCGACTACCGCCTGACCGACCGCGCCGTGTACGAGCGGTGGTACAACATCACCCACCCGGACCCGGACCGCCTCGGCCGCACGCCCTACGGCTTGCCCGAGCTGTTCCGCGACCAGCTCCGCGGCGCGGACCTGGTCGCCAACCCGGGCTGCTACCCGACCGCCACGATCCTCGGGCTCGCGCCGCTGCTCGAAGCGGGCCTGATCTCTACCGAGGGGATCACGATCGACGCCAAGAGCGGCGTCACCGGCGCGGGCCGCAACCCCAAGCCGCACCTGCACTTCCCCGAGGCGAACGAGAATTGCTCCGCGTACGGCGTCGGCGCCCACCGCCACATGCCCGAGATCGACCAGGTCCTGACGGGCGTCGCGGGCGGGCCGGTCGAGGTGGTGTTCACGCCGCACCTGGTGCCGATGGACCGCGGCGAGCTGTGCACGTGCTACGCCGCGCCGGTCGGCGACGCGACCACCGAGCAACTCCAGGACTGCCTCCGCGCGCGATACGAGGGGGAGCCGTTCGTGCACGTCGTGCCGAACCCGCCGGGCACAAAGGATGTCGCCTACACGAACAACTGCTGCGTTTACGCGGCCCGCGTGCGGGGCAGGGTGGTGGTGATCAGCGTGATCGACAACCTGATCAAGGGCGCCAGCGGCGCCGCGGTGCAAAACTTCAACCTGATGCACGGCCTGGAAGAGACCACCGCGCTGGCCTGACGGCCGTCGACGACGGACCCAGGTCGCCACAACGAGGGAACGAACCAGCCGCCTACTCACCCCCCCCACACCAATCGCCGGAGCCTCGGGCGTCAGCCCGGGGAGCGAACCACGGATCAATTCGGGTTGAGCAACGACTCCTGAACGACTCCGCGGGGTGACGCCCGCGGCTCAGGAAGCATGTAGAAATCGCTAGTCTTCGACGCTTTTCGTTCCCTCCTTGATTCTCGCGCTGACCACAAGAATCCGCCGCCAGCAAGACGGTCGCCACCATGCCGGAGAACCAATTCACGCTCCCGAAGGGCTTCTCCGCCGGCGGCGTTTACTGCGGCGTTAAGTCCGACGCGACCAAGCTCGACCTGTCGCTCGTTGTGAGCGACCGGCCGGCGGTCGGCGTCGGCGTGTACACCAAGAATCTTGTGAAGGCCGCGCCGGTCCTGCTCGACCGCGAGCGCACCCCCGGCGAGCGGTTCCGCGCGATCGTGACCAACTCGGGGGTGGCCAACGCTTGCACCGGCGAGCGCGGCATGCAGGACGCGCTCCGCATGACGGCCCTCGTCGCGGAGAGCCTGTCGCAAGCCGCGCCGCACGAGCCGGTCGCCCCCGAGCAGGTGCTCGTGATGTCGACCGGCGTGATCGGCGAGCACCTGCCGATGGACAAGATCGCCGCGGGGATCCCGGCCGTGGTCGCCGACCTGGGCTCCGACGCGGCGGCCGTCGAGCGATCGGCCCGGGCCATCATGACGACCGACACCGTCCCCAAGGTGCGGTCGCGCACGGTCGAGATCGGCGGCCGCCGGGTGACGGTCTCCGGCGTGGCGAAGGGCGCGGCGATGATCGGCCCCAACATGGCCACGATGCTCGCCGCCGTGTTGACCGACGCGCCGGTCGCCGCGGCCGACGCCCAGCCCGCTTTGGCCGAGGCCGTCGACGAGTCGTTCCACTCGATCAGCGTCGACGGCCACACCAGCACCAACGACACCGTGCTGCTGCTGGCCAGCGGCGCCGCCGGCGGCGCGCCGCTCGCCGGGCGCGACCTGCGCGCGTGGGTCGCCACGCTGGTCGAGGTCTGCGAGGACCTGGCGGTCGCGATCCCCACCGACGGCGAGGGCGCCGACCACCTGATCACCGTCGAAGTCCACGGCTGCGCGACCGAGGCCGACGCCCGCCGCATCGGCAAAACCATCGCCGACAGCCCCCTCGTGAAGACCGCCGTGGCCGGCGCCGACCCCAACTGGGGGCGGATCGTCTCGGCCGCGGGCTACGCGGGCGTGCCGTTCGACCCGATGGAGGTCTCGCTGCTGATCAACGGCGCGCTGGTCTACGAGAAAGGCACGCCCGTCCCGTTCGACGAGGCCACGGTCTCCGACAGCATCCGCTCCTCCCGCGACACCCAGCTCTTGCTCCTGCTAGGCGAAGGCCACGCCACGGCCCGCTTCTGGACCACCGACCTCACCGCCGAGTACGTGCGGCTGAACGCCGACTACAGGACGTGAGGCCGGAGGCGGGAGGCCGGAGGAAGAGCCCATGCGCGACCACACCAAACTGCGGGCCTTCGAGTTGGCCGACGAACTCGCGCTGGCGACTTACAGGGCGACCGCGGTCTTTCCAGGGGAAGAGCGATTCGGTTTAGTGTCTCTAATGCGGCGGGCGGCCGTTTCGACCGCCTCGAACATCGTCGAAGGGTGCGCCCGCAACGGCGAGGCCGATTACATCCGATTCTTGGACATGGCCCACGGGTCGGTCCACGAGCTGGAATACCAGATCACCCTCGCACATCGGCTTGGCTTTCTGTCCGCCGATGCCTTCGAACCGCTGAAGGCGCAAGCGGCGGAGACGGCTAAGGTGCTGAACGGCTTGCTCCGAGCGCTCCGACGCGGGCGGAGCGGCGGCCCTCCCGCCTCCGGCCTCCAGCCTCCAGCCTGACTTGCTCCTCTCCCGACTCCGCCGCGGCGCGATCTTCTTCGGGGCGTTCTTCGTCCTCGTGGTGGTCGGCTACATGCTGCTGACCGAGGCCTCGCTGGTCGAGGCGGTCTACTTCTTCGTGATCACCGTTTCGACGGTTGGCTACGCCGAGAAGAGCAGCCTCGAGCCGACGATGCAGCTGTTCACGATCGCCGTCATCCTCGTCGGCGTGGCCAGCGCCGGCTACCTCGTGGGCCTCTTTGTCCAGAGCATGGTCGAGGGGAGAATCGAAGAAGCCCTAGGAGTGCTCCGCATGGAACAGAAGATCCAGAACCTCAAACGCCACGCGATCGTGTGCGGCTACGGCCGCCTCGGCCGCACGATCGCCATGGAGCTGCGGCGTCGCCAGAAGCCGTTCGTGGTGATCGACAACGACCCCGACCTCGTCGAAGCCGCACGCGACGAGGGCATCCTGGCCGTCGTCGGCGACGCGACCGTCGAGGACGCCCTCCTTGAGGCCGGCATCCTCAACGCCGAGACGATCGTCATCGCGCTGCGGTCCGACGCGGACAACGTGTTCCTCACACTCACCGCCCGCAACCTCAACGCGGGGCTCCGCATCATCGCCCGCGGAGAGCAGGTCGCCACCGAGAAGAAGCTCCGCCAGGCCGGAGCGAACCAGGTCGTGCTGCCAGCGGTCATCGGCGGCAGACGGATGGCGGCCCTGGTGACCCGCCCGAACGCCGCGGAGATGCTCGAGCACTTCACCAACCACGAGAAGATCGACGTGGAGCTCGAAGAGCTCCGCATCCCCGCCGAGAGCCCGCTGGTCGGCAAGACCGTGCGCGAGACCGCCGCGCGGCAACGCCACAACCTGCTGATCGTCGGCATCCGCCGGGCCGACGGCACGATGGTCTTCAACCCCGAGCCCGACGACCAGTTCGAGGCCGACGACACGCTCGTCGTCCTCGGCCGCGAGGAAGACGTCAAAGCCTTCGAACGCCACCAGCACCTGGACTGCCAGACCGAGTGGTCGCAGTCGTAGCCCAGCGGCCGTGAGCGTATCAGGGAGCCCCGGGCCGTAAGGCCGGGGAGTGACGCGGCATCGCCGTTCCCGCCGGCCCGTGCGGCGGCGCGGGTCTGGTAGCGACCCGTTTCGCGCTGAGGACCGTAGCAGTCCGTAATGGTCGAACCTCGCCGCGCCGCGAGGTAAGGTTGCAGGTCTCCGCAGTCGCCGTTCCACCGCCTCCCCCCGACACGCATGCCGCTCCGATACCTCGCGCTGGGCGCTCTGTTGCTCTGCGGGTCCACCGTGACCCACGCCGAGCACGTGTGCCGCTACTGCCGGTCGCCGCCGACCGCCGAGGCGCTCGCTGCGCCCAACCGCCGTTACGCGCCGCCGCGCGACGTCGACGTGCTCAACCTGCGGATCGACGTCACGCCGGACTTCGATACGAAGACCATCGCCGGCGAGACCCGCATCACCTTCACGCCGCTCGCCCGCCCCACGCGCGAGGTGCGCCTCGACGCGGTCGACCTGCGGGTCGAGTCGCTCGAATCCACGCGCCCGCTGCAGTCGCACCACGCGACCGACGAGCACCTCACGCTGCTGTTCGCCGACGAGGTCCCCCTCGGCGAGGAGGTCACCGTGACCGTGCGCTACACGGCCGAGCCCAAGAAGGGCCTCTACTTCCGCACCGCCGACATGGGCTACCCCGAAGGGGAGGACCACCTCTGGACCCAGGGCGAGACCCACGAGGCGCCCCACTGGTTCCCCTGCTTCGACTCCCCAAACGAACGCTCCAGCACCGAGGTCATCTGCCGCGTCCCCGAGGGGATGACGGTCCTGTCCAACGGCAAGAAGCTCTCCGAGAAGACCGACCCCGACACCGGGCTGAAGGCCGTGCACTGGCGGCAACAGCGGCCGCACGTGAACTACCTGGTCTGCCTCGTGGCGGGCTACTTCCACGAGCTGCGGGACGAGTCGCGCGGCGTTTCGCTCGGCTTCTACACGCAGCCCGGCTACCGCGACATCGCCGCCAACTCGTTCCAAGACACGGCCTCGATCCTCGCCTACTTCGAAGACGAAACCGGCGTGCCGTACCCGTGGGACAAGTACGACCAGGCCACGATCCGCGACTTCAACTGGGGCGGCATGGAGAACACCACCCTCACCACGCTCACCCACCAGACCCTCTACGACGACACGACCGAGAACCTCAAGTCGTCGCGCGACCTCGACGCTCACGAGCTCGCCCACCAATGGTTCGGCGACTACGTCACCTGCAAGGACTGGAGCCACCTCTGGCTCAACGAGGGCTTCGCGACCTACTACACCCACCTGTACCGCGGCCACAAGCTCGGCCCCGACCACCTGCTCTACGGCCTCTACCGCGACGCCCAGAACAGCGTGCTGCCCAACACCAACAAGAACACCCGCCCGATCGTGTTCCGCGCGTACGACGACCCCTGGGAGCAGTTCGACTGGCGCGCTTACCCCAAGGGGGGCTGGGTGCTGCACATGCTCCGCTCGCGCCTGGGCGAGGAACTCTACCGCAAGGCGATCCGCCGCTACCTCGAAGAGCACGCGCTGTCCGACGTGGTCACCGACGACCTCCGCCAAGCCTTCGAAGAGGTCAGCGGCCGCCCGCTCGACGCGTTCTTCGACCAGTGGGTCTACCACGGCGGCGCGCCGCAGCTGACGGTCTCGCACGACTGGTCCGCGAAGGACAAGCTGCTGAAGGTCACCGTCAAGCAGGGCGACCCCAAGCCGGGGGAGACGCTCTTGTTCACCTTCCCGGTGACGATCCGCGCGCACGTCGGCGACCGCTCGATCGACCGCCGCTTCGAGGTCACCCAGCAGCAGCACGACTTCTACCTGCAGCTCCCCGACGCGCCCGACGTCGTCCGCTTCGACCCCGAGTACACGCTGCTAGCCGAGGTCGAGTACTCCAAGCCGCAAGCGATGCTCGAGCGCCAGCTCCGGCTAGAGGCCGACGTCGTCGGCCGGCTCCGCGCGGCCAAGGCGCTCGGCGAGGAGGACAACAAGAAGGCCGCCGCCGCGCTCGGCGAGTCGCTCCGCTCCGACGCGTTCTACGGCGTGCGGATCGCCGCCGCCGACGCGCTCTCCAAGCTGGCCACGCCCGACGCGCTCGACGAACTGCTCCAGAGCCGCGAGCAGTCCGACGCCCGCGTCCGCGAGGCGGTCGTCAACCGCTTGGGCGATTACTTCGACGATGCGGCGCGCGACGCGCTGCTCGACACGGCCCGCGACGCCCAGAACCCCGGCGTGCGTGCGGCCGCGCTCCGCGGCCTCGCCAAGTACCCGGCCGAAGAGGCCGCCGACGCGATCACCGCCGCGATGCGTAGCGAGACGCTCAACAACGACCTGGCGATCGCCGCCGTGCAGGCCGCCGGCCGCCGCCGCGACCCGGCCCTCCGCGGGCCGCTGCTCGACGTGCTCGCCGACCGCCGCTTCGAGCTGCCGGGCCGCGCGTACGGCGAGGCCCTGCCGGCCCTCGCGCGCCTGTGGCGTGGCGCCGACGACACGGCCCCAGCGCGCGAGCTGCTCTGCGATGCGCTGGCCGACCCCGCGTTGTCGGTCCGATTGGGCGCGATCGAAGCGCTCGGCCTCCTCGGCGACCGCCAAGCCGCCGCGTTGCTAGAGGACCTCGCTGGCCAAGGGGGCCCGACCGCCGAAGCCGCCGACAAGGCCTTAAAGGCCCTCGATAAAGAACCGGCCTCGGCCCCGGCCGCCGTCCGCGACCTCCGCGACCAACTCCGAAAGCTCCGCGAGTCGCACGAGAAGCTCGAAGAGAACCTCGAAGAGCTAGCCGGCAAGCAGGACGCAGCCGACCCGGCCGAACGACCGGCAGCCGAATAACCGGCAGCCGCCCGACGCCGCACAGTCGCAGCGGGGATATCCAGCGCCGAAAAACCAGCCCCGGAGCGGCGGAACATCCCCGGCAGCAGCGAAAGCGCGTCGCCAGGGGCGCGAGCCCCTGGGTCCCGGGCCGCGGCGCTGGAAAAAGCCCCGGAGGGGCGAAAGCGCGTAGCCAGGGGCGCGAGCCCCTGGACACGCGGGTCCAACCCGCCAAAGCCCCGGCAGGGGCGACAGCAACGACGCCCGCCGTAACGGCTGGCCATGCTGCTGTCGCCCCTGCCGGGGCTTCGTCGAGCGCCGCGGCCCGGGACCAGGGGCTGGCGCCCCTGGCTACGCGCTGCCGCCCCTACGGAGCTACTACGCGCTGCCGCCCCGATCGGCGGCCCCGCCAAAACCACACGGCGCCCCCGTCAACTAGCGCCTAGCGCCGAGCGCCTCAAACGTGATTCAGCTTGTTCAGCCCGTTGTACGCGGCCACCTTGTAGCACTCGGCGAGCGTCGGGAAGTTGAACACGTTGTCGATGAAGAACTCGGCCGTGCCCCCCAGGGCCATCACGGCTTGGCCGATGTGGATCAGCTCGGTGGCCTCGGCGCCGATCACGTGCACGCCGAGGATGTGGTGCGTTTCTTGGTGGATGAGCATCTTCATCATGCCGAGCTCGTCGCCCAGGAGCTTCGCGCGGGCGATCTCTCGGTAGTGGGCGATGCCCGACTCGTAGGGGATGCCCTCGTCGGTGAGCTGCTCTTCGGTCTTGCCGACCATCGAGATCTCCGGCACCGCGTAGATGCCGTAGGGGAACAGCTCGGTGTTGTAGTTCCGCACGTCGCACACGCCCAGCGCGTGGCAGATCGCGCGGCGGCCCTGCTCCATGCTGGTGGAGGCCAGCGCGGGGAAGCCGATGACGTCGCCCGCCGCGTACACGTGCGGCACGTTGGTCTGGTAGTGGTCGTTGACCTTCAGGCGCTCGCGGTCGTCGTACTCGATGCCCACGTTCTCCAGGCCGAGCTGGCCGCACACGCCCTGCCGGCCGACGGAGTACAGCAGCACGTCCGCGCGGAGCTTCTTGCCCGACTCCAGGCGGGCCTCGACGGCTTTGTTGGAGCGGCTGCCGCGTCCCATGCCCCCTTCGGGCTCGTCGGTCTCGATCTCGGCGATCGACTCGACCTTCTCGCCCAGCCGCAGCGTGATGCCCTTCTGGCGCATGAAGAACTGGAACGCGCCGGCGATCTCTTGGTCGAGGAAGCCGAGCACCTGGTGCCGGCCTTCGACGAGCGTGACCCGCACGCCGAGCGTGGCCATGATGCAAGCGTACTCGCTGCCGATCACGCCGCCGCCGACGACGATCATCGTGCGGGGGATCTTGTCGAGCTGCACCAGCTCGTCGCTGGTGATGATCGTGTGCTCGTTGAACGGGATGTGATCGGGCCGAGCGGGGCGGGTGCCGACCGAGATCAGGAAGCTGTCGGCCGTGTACCGCTCGGGCCCCTCCTTGCCGTCGACCTCGATCTCGTGCGGGCCCACGAAGCGCGCGTGGCCCCAGATGAGGTCGATGTGGTTCCGCTCGAACTGGCTGCCGATCAGCTCCCACTCGTGGCGGATGATTTGCTGGCTGAAGCCGACCAGGTCCGCGACGGTGACGTCCTTCTTCGCCCGGTAGCTGGCGCCCAGCAGGTTGCGCTTGTCGGCGCCGGTGAGCGTGATCACCGCCTCGCGGAGCGCCTTGCTGGGGATCGTGCCGGTGTTGACCTGGGCGCCGCCGACGACCGGGTTCTTCTCGATGACCGCCACGGTCCGGCCGAGTTTCGCGGCCTGGATCGCCCCCTTCTGGCCCGCCGGGCCGGTGCCGATGCAGATGACGTCGTAGTGCTTCATGGCGGGCGGGGGAGGGCGGGCGGCGGGGCGGGAGCGGTACGTGGGGGCGGCGCGTAGCGTGTAAGCCTAGCACCCCCTGGCCTGCGCGCCAGCGCGGGGCCGGTGGGCGCAGAACGACAGGGGGAAACGGGGCGATCGGCCGGGGCGGGGCAGCAACCCGCTGCGCGACCAGTCGAGGTGCTAGCCCCGGCCGCCGCGCTGCGACTACGCTGGGAGGGCGCCGACGCCCGCCCGCCAACCTCGACAACCGGCCCGCCCGTGGGAAGCCACCCAATCAGCCGCCGCCGCTTCACGCGGCTCCTGACGCTGCTGCCCGGCGCGTCGTTCATCGGCCGGATCACGGGCGCGGCCGAGCCGCTTCAGCCGGCTTCGCCAGGCGAGCCAACAGGGCCAGGCGGCTTCGCGTTCTTGCACCTGTCGGACACGCACCTCGACCCGCGCCCCGCCGGGCAGGGGTACACGGGCGAGGGCCGCAGCGTGGGGGTGCTCGAGTGGTTCGCCCGCCGCGCCGCCGAGGCCGCCGAGCCTGGCGGCGCCGGTCCGGAGTTCGCAATCCACACCGGCGACGTCTTCGAGTACAGCATCGTCGACGACTGCTGGCGCGACTGGGACCGCGCGGTCGAGGGCGCCGGCTTGCCGATCCACCTTGTGCCTGGCAACCACGACAACACGTGGGGCTCGATCAACGCGCGGCTCCGCGAGCGGCACGGCGGCGACTCGCACGCGCTGGAGCACCGCGGCTGGCGGTTCATCTGCCTCAACTCGGCCGGCTCGCTCGACCCGCTGCCGTGCTGGGACCAGCGCACGCTCACGTGGCTCCGCGACCAGCTCCGCGAAGTCGACGCGGCCACGCCGATCGTTCTGGCGATGCACCACCCGCTCGCCGGCGGCGACGCCGGCTACGCGAGCGAGTACGACCCGCTCCGCTTCTGGGACGTCGTCCGCGGGCACAACGTGCTGCTCGTGCTCGACGGGCACTGGCACCAGGTCCACTGCGGCCTGTGGCAGAACACCCCCCGGATCAACGGCGGCGAAACGTTCCGCCTCAACCCGGGCTACGCGACCGTCGCCGTGCGGGACGGCGTGCTCACGCACCGCTACCACTTCCACGAGTCGGCCGAGGGCGGCGCGCGCGACACGCTCGTTCTACGGCGGCCGACCGACACGCCCGACCCGCGCCTGTGGGCGGACCTCCGGGCCCGCCACGAGCCCGGCGCGGGGTCGATCGAGCTGACGGGTGAGATCTCGTCGAACCGTCCCAAGCTGCTCGGCGGCGAGCTCGCCGCCACGGCGTGGCTCAACGGCGACCGCGACGCGCGGCGCCAGGCGACGATCGCCGCCGACCCCAGCGAGCCGGCCCAACGGCGCCTGCGAGTGAGCCTGCCCGCCGGCGGACTCCCGCCCGGCCGCCACTTCGCCACGGTGCGGATCGAGCGGCCGGGCGAGAGCGTTGCGGTCGAGTCGGAGGTGGGACGCGGCCCGCAGCCGCTCGCCAACGAGCAAGCCATCGAATTCGAGACCGCCGCCGACGGCCAGCCGGCCGCCACGCGCTTCGCCTGCGGGGCGGGCGTGAAGACCGCGCTGCTGGCCGTCGAGCCCCGCGATGGTTCGCGGCTTGTTGTGTTCGGCGATACGGCCGGGCGCGTGACCGCGCTCGACGCGGGCACGCTCGCCCAGCGCTGGCGGCACGAGTCCCTCGGCGAGATCCTCCACGCCCTCGCCCCCTGCGGTGAGCGCCTGGCCGTGGGCGACTCCGACGGCAATCTCCGCCTGCTCGACGCGGCCACCGGCTCGCCGCTCTGGACCGTCAACGTCGGCGCCGCGCTGTACGGCGCGCCGCTGGCGGTCGAGGGGGCGCTTTACGTGGGCGATTGCAACGGCCGCCTGCTCGCGGTCGACGCGGCCACCGGCGACACGCTTTGGGCGCACGACGCGGCCGAGTACGCGATCGAGTCGTCCGTCGCGCACGACGCGGCGCGCGACCGGCTGGTCGTCGGCGCGTGGGACGGCAAGCTCTACGCCGTCGACCGCCAGACCGGCGCCCCCGCTTGGCAGGCCTGGAGCCCTAGCTGCGAAGTGGCCACCCGCAGCCGCTACTACGGGCCGGCCGACTGCCCGCCGCTGGTCATCGGCGACGAGGTCTGGGCCACCGACCGCGGCTACCGGCTCGGCCGTTACGAAGCGGCCAGCGGCGCCTTCCTCGGCGTGGTGCGCGAGGCGGTCTCCGGCGTGTCGCTGCTGGAGCACGAGGGCGTGCCCGCCGGCGTGCTCGCGCGTGGCCTCGGCGGCGGCGTCGCGCGGCTCGACTTGTCGGGCCGGCCGGTGTGGGAAGCCGACGCCCGAGCCGGCCGCAGCCCCCGCCCGCCGGTCGACGCGCCGGGGGCCGGCGCGGTCGGCGTCGTGTCGGACGTCGGCCTGCTGACGGTCGTCGACCGAGAGACCGGCGCGGTGCTGCTGCGGCACAGCCTCACGCCGCGGCTGTTCGTCCACTCGGGGCTGACCTACTGCCCCGCCGAAGCGAGCTGGTACGCGGCCGGCATGGACGGCGTCGTGTCGCGCGTCCCTATGCCCCCCCGCCCCGACGCCTAAGACCACAACACGAAGCATGCCGCTAGCTCTCCGATCGCTTGCGATCCTCTTAGGTGCGGCCGCCGTAGTCGCCGGCGCCGCTTCCATGGGGGCCGAGCCCGCCACGCTGCTCGTCGTCGGCGGGCGGGTCTGGACCGGCGACCCGGCCCGGCCCTGGGCGGAGGCCGTCGCCGCGCGGGGCGAACAGGTCGTCGCCGTCGGGCCGCGCGCGGAGGTCGAGAAGCTCGCCGACGAGGCGACCGACGTCGTCGACGCCGCCGGCGGCCTCGTCACCCCCGGCTGGATCGACTCGCACGTGCACCTGTTCCAGGGCGGCGCGAACCTCCGCAGCGTGCAGCTCCGCGACGCCGACTCCCGCGCGGTGTTCGTCGAGCGCCTGCGCGAGCACGCGGCCACGCGCGAGCCGGGCGAGTGGATCCTCGGCGGCGACTGGGACCACACCCTGTGGGGCGGCGAGCTGCCCGACCGCGCGTGGATCGACGAGGCCACGCCCCGCAACCCGGTCTGGATCAACCGCCTCGACGGCCACATGGCCCTGGCCAACACCCTCGCGCTGGAGCGGGCCGGCGTCGAAGAGGACGTCGCCGCGCCGGCGGGCGGCGCGATCGAGCGCGACGACTCTGGCCGGCTGACCGGCCTGCTGCGCGACAACGCGATGGCGCTCGTCGAGCGGGTCGTGCCCGACGAGTCGGCCAGCGAGCGCCTGGCGGCGCTCGACGCGGCGGTCGAGTACCTGCTCGCCAACGGCGTCACCACGGTCTGCCACATGGGCACGCTCGACCAGGCCCGGCTGCTCCGCTCCGCGCGCCAGTCGGGCCGGCTCCGCGTGCGCGTGCACGCCAGCACGCCGCTGTCCGGCTGGGAACTGCTGCTGGCCGAGATCGAGCGCGCCGGGCCGGGCGACGGTTGGGTCCGGCTGGGCGGCCTGAAGGGCTTCGTCGATGGCTCGCTCGGATCGCACACCGCGGCGATGCTCGAGCCGTTCACCGACCAGCCGACCGACCGCGGCCTGCTCGTTAACAGCGAGGACGACCTCTACGCGTGGATCAAGGGCGCCGACGCGGCCGGCCTCGTGATCCGCGTGCACGCTATCGGCGATCGCGCGAACCGCCTGCTGCTAGACATCTACGAGCGCGTCGCGACCGAGAACGGCCCCCGCGACCGCCGCTTCCGCATCGAGCACGCCCAGCACCTGCACCCCGACGACCTGCCCCGCTTCGCCGGCCTCGGCGTGATCCCGAGCGTGCAGCCGTACCACGCTATCGACGACGGCCGCTGGGCCGAGGGGGTCATCGGCGCAGAGCGTTGCCGCACCACTTACGCGTTCCGATCGCTGCTCGACTCCGGCGCGCGGCTCGCTTTCGGCAGCGACTGGTTTGTGGCCCCCGCGTCGGTCCTCGAAGGGGTCCGAGCGGCCGTGTACCGCCGCACGCTCGACGGGGTGAACCCCGACGGGTGGGTCCCCGAGGAGAAGATCACGCCCGAAGAGGCCCTCCACGCTTACACGACCGGCGCCGCCCACGCGCTCTTCGAAGAGAGCCGCCTCGGCGTGTTGCGGCCCGGCGCGGCGGCCGACCTGGTGGTGAGCAACGTCGACTGGCTCGCCGACGACGCCCAGCGCTTGCCGGAGGCGGCCGTCCGCACGACGATCGTCGGAGGCCGCGTCGCGTACGACGCCGCCGCCGCCGAATAACGACCCGCAACCGAACCGCTATTCGATTTACGCGATCCCCATCGCACCGCCGCCCGAGGCTAGCGCCCTGCGGCTCAGGAATCTGACGAGCTTCTCATGGCCGAAGACCTCTCTCATCGCCACGGACCGATCACCGAACTGTTCTCGGGGGACCGGGCCACCGACGTGCTCACCGGCGACCAGACCGCCCAGTACGAGCGCGAGGGCTACGTGGGTGGCGTGCGTCTGCTCGACGATGAGCAAGTCGACGCGTTGCGCCGCGAGGTCGACGGGCTGCTCGACCCGGACCACGACGGCCGCGACCTCTGGTACGAGCACCACAGCAACGAGGCCGACAACCCGGACCAGGTCCTCTTCCACGCGCTGGGCGCGTGGCGGCTGCGGCCGGCGCTACACGACATCCTCTGGAGCCCGCGCTTCGTGGCCGCGGCCGAGCGGCTGCTCGGCGGGCCGGTCCGCTTCTGGCACGACCAGCTCTTCTGCAAGCCGGCAGGCCACGGCGGCGTGGTCGCTTGGCACCAAGACTACTCGTACTGGACCCGCACCGTGCCGATGCAGCACCTCACCTGCTGGATCGGCTTGGACGACTCGACGATCCACAACGGCTGCGTGCACTACGTGCCCGCGTCGCACCGGTGGCCCCTCTTGCCGCGGACCGACCTGGCCAACGACATGGACGCCATCCTCCAGGTCCTCACGCCCGAGCAACGCGAAGCGTTCGACCCGGTCCCCTGCGAGGTCCGCGCGGGCGAGGCCAGCTTCCACCACCCGCTGACGGTCCACGGCAGCTACCAGAACCGCAGCCCCCACCCGCGCCGCGCGATCGTGCTGAACGTGGTCCGCGACGGCGTGCGTAGCGACCAAGACGAGCCGCTGCTAGAAGGGGTCGACCCGGTCCCGAAGGGCGAGCCCCTCGGCGGGCGGTTCTTCCCGCTGCTGAGCCGCGCGGAGTAGCTTCCGAAGGCCGTTGCAGACAGAACGGCCCGCGCCGCCCCCCGGCGTTTAGCAGGTGGGCGCCCCGGTAGTTGTTCCACCGAAGTTTCGCTTCGCTGCCCCCGTCGCCGGCCCGACTCAGGGGGTCGGGCGAAGAACCGCTGATCATCGACGGTCTCTTTTGTGAGGGCATCGGAACCTTGCCCGTGTAGGATGCGGGTGGGACTGGGGCAACAAGAGGAGTGATGTCGTGAAGACGTGGCTAGTACGCGGAAGCGTCCTCTCTTTGGCGGGCGTGCTGCTCTCGCCCCTCGCGCACGCCGAATTCTTCGGGCGCGGAGAGAATCGATTCGAGATCCCGTTTGTCGAGATCGGCAGCCCCGGCAACGCCGCCGACACAACGGGCGATCCGAACCCGGCAGGCCGGGTCGATTACTCGTACCAGATCGGGAAGTTTGAGGTTCCCCAGGAAGCTATCCGAAAGGCGAACGCGCAGAGCGCGCTGGACGGCGAGCCGCTCAACCTGCCGATGCGCGTCGACCTTGGCCCGCAGAAGCCGATGGTCGGGCTGAGCTGGTTCCAGATCGCGCGGTTCGTCAACTGGCTAAACGCCGAGGCGGGCTCGCCGCCGGCTTACAAGTTCAACGAGGCCGGCGACTTTCTCAACTGGGAGCCGGGAGACCCCGGATACAACCCAGCGAATCCGTACCGGAACGCCCGAACGCTGTACGCCTTGCCGACCGCCGATGAGTGGTACAAGGCGGCCTACTACGACCCGGCGATCGACGCCTACTGGGACTACCCGACCGGCAGCGACACGCCGCCCGTTCCAGTCGCCTCGGGCGTCGATCCCGGCACAGCGGTGTGGGATCAGCCAACAGGCCCCGCCGACGTGACGCTCGCGGGCGGGCCGAGTCCGTTCGGGACGGTCGGTCAGGGGGGGAACGTTTTTGAGTGGAACGAAACCGCGGTAGGTTTGTTGAATGACGATGCAGGAGCACGTCGAATCGTTCGTGGAGGAAGCTCTAGCGTATCGATCACTCCCGAGAACATGGCGTCATTCATTCGTGTAGCCGGCACTGCCGCCGCCTTTCCGGTAAACGCTGGGTTCCGAGTGGTGAGAGTGCCCGAGCCGAGCACAGGCGTCTTGTCGGCATCTGTTCTCTGTTGCCTGTGGCGACGTGTTCGGCGCAGACACGGGGCGGCGCGTAGCTGAGGGCAGAACCGAAGGCCGTGCCCCCGGCGTTTAGCAGGTGCACGCCCCGGCAGTCGGCTGTGGTTCGCCGCGAAACGCGCCGTGCCCGCGGCTCGGCGAGTGAGGTAGTTCAGTCAGCCCCGGCAGGGGCGACAGCGCGTAGCCAGGGGCGCCAGCCCCTGGTCGTGGTGCGGTCCCCACGATCCAAGCCCCGGCAGGGGCGGCAGCGTGCTGGCCTAGGCCGTGTGCCGATCGCCGCTGTCGCCCCTGCCGGGGCTTTTGGCGGGTTGGACCCGCGTGTCCAGGGGCTGGCGCTCCTGGCTACGCGCTTTCGCCCCTGGCGGGGCTTTGGCGGGTTGGTCTTTGGCAGGTTGGGCCCTTTTTTGTTGCCGATTGGGTCGCGACACGAGTCGCCGGTTCTTCGCACTGCGGCTGGCCAATAGGGGCGAACGCCTGCCGCGGTCTGGGAGAATGGCCGGATTTGCCCGCCGCGACTCATCGCGGCAAACGGCCGATCCAGCCCCGCCCCGCGCCAACGGTAACGAAACCCGAAATGGTGACAGCCAAACGACTTCGCACGTGTTTCGTTACAGGTCGTCGCCGCGTGTAACGGATCGCTAAAGCGTCTGAGGGCAACGGCTTAAGTGCCGTTTCGGGCCCTCCAAGCGTGACACAGCGAAAAAGCGCGTGTCGCGTTTGTCCGTAACGAAAAAAGCGAACGGCACACGCACACGCAGAGAGCAATCCGGCGCCGCTTCAGGCCCGCGGCGCCGTCGGGGCGGTGAGCGACTCGACCGGCACGAGCGTGTTGAGGTTGCCCGATTCGAAGCCGGCCAGGTCGAGCGTGACGCGTTTGAAGCCGAGCTCGCGCAGGTCGCGCAGCAGCGGCTCGCGCACGTCGGCCGAGGCCAACAGGGGGATCGCGTCGGCGGGGACCTCGATCCGCGCGAGCGGCCCGTCGTGCAGGCGGACGCGGAGCTCGCGCAGGCCGAGCTCGCGGAGGCGCTGCTCGGCCCGGTCGACCATCACGAGCCGCTCCGGCGTGACCTGGACGCCGTACGCGATGCGGCTGGCCAGGCACGGCGCGGCCGGCTTGTCCCAGACCTCGAGCCGCCAGTGGCGGGCCAGCTCGCGCACCTGCTGCTTGCCCAAGCCGCACTCCAGCAGGGGGCTCCGCACGCCGTGCTCGTTGGCCGCCTGCATGCCGGGGCGGTGGTCGCCGCGGTCGTCGGCGTTGGCGCCGTTGAGCAGGGCCTCTACTCCGCGGCGGTCGGCCACGCGGCGGACGTGGGTGTACAGCTCGGTCTTGCAGTGGTAGCAGCGGTTGGGGGCGTTGGCTTGGTACTGGGGGTCGAGGATCTCTTCGGTCGGCTCTTCGATCAGCTCGATGCCGATCGCGGCGGCCACCCGGCGGGCTGCTTCGAGCTCCCCGTCGGGCAACGCGGCTCCCACGCCGATCACGGCCACGGCCCGGTCTCCCAGCGCGATGCGTGCGGCCCGGGCCACCACCGAGCTGTCGACGCCGGCCGAGAACGCGACCGCGCAAGAGCCCAGCGGCCGGATCGCGGCGGTCAGGCGGTCGGCCAGTTCGGCCGGGTTGGCGAGGGGCTCGGGCATGGGGCAATCCTACGCCGACGGGGGTGGCGGGTTCTCGAGGCGGCGGAGCTCGTCGCGCAGGTCGGCGGCTTCTTCGTACCGCTCTTCGGCGACGGCGTCGTCGAGCCGCTGGCGGATCGCCCCGACGGGGTCTTCCGGCTCCGGCTCGGGCTCCGGATCCGCGCCGGCCGGCCGGGGCAAGCGTCGCTCGGCCTTGGCGGCCGCCTCGCGGCGCCAGCGCTTGAGGAAGCTGAGCTCGTTGACCTGGTCGGCTTGGTCCTGGCGGTCGTAGTCGTCGAGGAACCGCTCGATCCGTCGGATGCCGATGTCGATGGCCTTGATCGCGGCCTCGTGCAGCCCGGCCTCGAGCATCGGGGTGGCCACCGCCCTGGCGTGCATCATCGCGACGTAGGGCCGCCATTGGTCGAACTGCAGCCGGTCTCGCTCGAGCCGCGCGTGATCGCGAACGAACAGGATCAGCCGCAGGTTCCGCTCGGTGTCGCGGGCGCAGGCCTCGTACCGCTGGAGGGCCCAGAAGCTCACGTAGCGGTGGTAGTACTGCACGCCTTCGCGGAGCAGCTCGGCGCAGTCTTCGGTTTCGAGCTGGTAGGGGAGGGCGTCGGGGTTGGCGGCGTCGTGCTCGCGTTGCCGCTGGCGGTGCAGGTCGAGCCACGAGGCGTGGCCCTGGACGGTTCGCCCGTCGGGGCGGCCGTCGAGCTCCATCTGCATCAGCCCCAGGTCGAGCCGCAGCTGGACCTTCTCCCGGCCGTCGTCGCCGCGGATGACCCGAACGGTCACGTCGTCGGGGCGGAACTGCCAATCGCGGAGGGCTGCGGTGATATCGAGCGACACGAGCTTCCGGGCGGGGGCCTGCGGCGGAACGGCGGCGCGGGCCCCGCGTCGAGGCCCTCTGGACAATCGATCCTACCCCATCGGACGGGCGAGGCGAGCCTCGCACGCCGGCGCCGACCGCGCAGAAGCCCGTTCGCGCGGCGCCCAGCCGGCCAATGCTCAGCCGACCGGCGCTCAGCCGACCGACGACTCGCGGCGGCGGGGCTCCAGCGACTTGGTATTGCGATCGACGCCGACGATGATCGTCTTTTGGTGGAGCCCGTCGGCGCTGCTGGCGACGACCGGGATCACTTGTCGGCGGTCGGGGAAGGGCAGCTTGACCGCGAAGCAGCCGTCGGGCCCCACCGAGACCGGCTCGCCCTGCACGGTCAGGTGCGTGTGCGGCGTGGCGTGGCCTTGGAGCAGCAGCTCCGCGTCGAGCTCGACCTGCAGCGAATCGGCCCCGCCCAGCCCCGCACCGTTGATCATGCGGGTCTCGCTCGGTCGGCCCAGCGGCCGGCGCAGGCGTTCTTCGAGGGCTTCGCGGAGCTCGGCGCTGGGCCCCTCGTGGGAGTACCCGCCGGACAGCGCGAAGACGCGGTCGGCGTTGCGGGCCACGTCGGACCAGCCGTCGGCGGATTGCTCGCTGAGGCCGGGCTCGGGAGTTTTGACCTCGTTGCTGCGGGCGAGCGAGTAGAAGCGGCCCTGCGAGTCGACATAGCCGATCTCGGCCCGGTAGCACGACGGGGGATCGCTCACGTCGACGTACCAATGGTCGACCCCGCCGTGGATCTTCACCTGCCGCGCCGCGAGGGTCCCGCCATCGGCCGCGGTCTTGGCGATTCGGAGCACCGGCTCGGCTCCGTGCCAGTGCTGGCCGAGGGCCGTGCGAGCACGGGCCACGCCGGAGGTGGTGATTTCCCAATTGAGCTGCAGCCAGTAAGGGTCGCGGACGAGCAGCACCAGGCGGTCTTGCTTGGCGTTGGGGTCGGCGATGTCTTGCAAACGGCGCCGCTGGGTCTGCAGCTCGGCCAGGCGGCGCTGGGCGGCCGTGGGCCGCTGCTGCCGGGGCCGGGGGATCTCGGCATCCGGCGAGCGGGATTCGCTGGCGGCGCCCCGCTGGTGCGCCGCGGCAATCGCTGCGATCAACTCGCTTTTGCGCATCGAGTGCCAGCCGGCGATGCCCTGTTGGCGGGCCATTTGGGCGAGGTCTTTCGCCGTGTGGGTGCGGAGTTTGGCGGGCGTCATCGTGACGAGACTGTCGGGCCAGAGGTCCGCAGAGGGGGCGACGCACCTTGCGTCGCGCCGAGGCGGATAAAGAGGAATCTGTCAACGGTTTAGGATAAACGCTCTGTGGGTTTTGGGCAAATTGCGGACTCGGGGATGCCGGGGGCGTCGTGTCTGGCTTCCCTGTCGTTGGCGGGGTGCCGCCAGTGGTGGGGTATCGGGGCCGGCATGGCCGCGTCCGCCACGTCGGGCGCCGGTGACGTAAGCCAAGTTCGGCTAGCAGTTTGCGCCGAACGAACGAACGGCCGAAAAGTTTGTGAAAAAATGCACGAATTGGTCACCGGGCCCGTTGACGCTCCTGCTGGCGGGGACCACGATATGCGGCTCAAGCGAGCTGCTGCCCGTCGCCGTGGCGCCCTCCGGGGGCCGCTGACATGCCAGGCTCGTCGAGCAGGTCGGCTTTCGAACCTCTCTTGTTCGACCGGCTCGCTTGTTCGACCGGCTCGCTTGGCGCCCGCTCTCCCGATCGATTCCTCGTTCCGACCACCCGCCAGCCGGCGGGTCCTATGATCCCTTCGCAGCGTATCCGCTCGGCGACCTTGACCGGCCTCGTTCCGCTCGGGTTGCTCGCCGCGCCGATGATCGTCGGCGGCTGGGCGTGGGGCGGTGAGGTTTTGGCGATCGGCGTTTCGCTAGCGGTTGTCGCCGCTGCGGCGATCGCCCTCGCCTGCGACGCGCTGGTGGGCCTGACCGGGCTGAGGGCGCCGGTCGAGCGACTGCTCGTCGCGATGGGGGTCCGCGGGACGGCCGCTGTTGCGGCCTTGCTCTTTGTCGTGCACGGCCTCGGCGTGGCGCCGAAAGTCGCGGTTGCGATCGCGATGCCGCTCTACCTGAGTTTGATCGCCGGCGAGGTGCTGACTGCTTTGGGTCTGGCGAAGCAGCCGTGCGAGTTGGGCGCCGGGCCGCTGGCCGCCTGCCGTCGCGAAGGAGTGTGTTGAGCCATGGCCGCAGGCAAGAACCCGCTGAGCCCCGACGTGCTGTTCGAGCACGTGCAGGACGCGCCGTACTTCCACCTGCCGCGGTGGTTCGCTCCGGAGGGCGCCGACGGCCACGTGTACCTGCCGCAACCGTTCGCCACGCCCAAGGCGGTCGAGCACGCGGCCGGTGAGCACACGGCCGGTGAGCACACGGCCGACACGCACGCGGCATCCGACCACGCCGCCGACGATCACAGCGACGAGGGCCACAGCGACGAGGGCCACCTGCTCGGCGGCCACGACGCGGCGCCCCACCACGGCCACGCCGAGTACGAGCCTGTCGTCGAGCTGAAGACGGGCAACGCGATCATCGACAAGTCGCTGCTGCCGATGGACTTCGTGCTGACGAAGTTCATGGTCATCGAGGCGCTGGTCGCGATCATCTGTATCCTGCTGTTCGGCTGGCTGGCGTCGAAGACCAAGCTCGGCTTCGCCGCCAAGGGGGGCCTGGCCAACCTGCTCGAGGCGTTCCTCGTGTTCATCCGCGACGAGATCGCCCGGCCGACCATCGGCGAGAAAGACGCCGACGACTACCTGCCGTTCCTGTGGACGCTGTTCTTCTTCGTGCTGGGCTGCAACCTGTTCGGCATGATCCCGTGGATGGGATCGCCGACCGGCTCGCTGGCAGTGACCGGCACGATGGCTTTCTTGACGTTTATAACCGTCTGCGCGATCGGCATCGTGAAGTACGGCCTGGCCGGCTTCCTCGAGATCCAGGTGCCGCACATGGACCTGCCCAAGCCGGTCGCCCTGATCCTGGTGCCGATGATCTTTCTGATCGAGCTGTTCGGCCTGCTGGTGAAGCACTTCGTGCTCGCGGTGCGGCTCTTGGCGAACATGCTCGCGGGGCACATCGTGCTGGCCGTGATCATCGGATTCATCGGCTACACCGCCGCGTCGGTCATCTGGTGGGGCGTCGCCCCGGCCAGCGTCATCGGCGCGACCGCGATCAGCTTCTTGGAACTGTTTGTCGCCTTCCTACAGGCTTACATCTTCGTGTTCTTGTCCTCGCTGTTCATCGGCTCGGTCGTGCACCCGCACTGACCCCGCGGCGCGTGCGAGGACGCACTTCACCAAAGTTGGAGATCAATCGTGGCTAACCTGCTTCGTATCGCCTGCTTGGCGTTGGCTGTTCTGACGCTGCCCGCGGTCGCGTCCGCGCAAGAGGAAGGCGGCGAGCTGACCTTCGACGAGCAGGTCGCGATGACCCAGGCGGAGAGCTTCGGCTACGGCCGGATCGGCCTGGGCATCGGCGCCGGCCTCGTGATCCTGGGCGCGGGCCTGGGCATCGGGCGTATCGGCGGCCAGGCGGTCGAGGGCATGAGCCGCCAGCCCGAGGTGGCCGGCAACATCCAGACCGGCATGATCATCGCCGCGGCCCTGATCGAGGGCGCCGCGTTCTTCGCGTTGATCGTGCTCGGCTTCATCATCGCCTAAAGAAGTCGCAGCGCCGCGTGGCCGGCCGAGCCCGGCCGGCCACGCCGGGCCGCGCCGACAGTCCCACCAGGAGTGGTGATGTACCTACGACGCATCTTGCTCGCCGCGCCGATGGCGCTCGCGGCTCCGTCGGCCTCGGCCGCGGAGGGCGCGCCGGACCCGCTGGCGACCGACCCGGACCTCGCGCTGTGGACGCTCGGCGTCTTCGTGCTGATGCTCGCGATCCTTACCAAGGTCGCGTGGAAGCCGATCATGGAGGGCCTGAGGGCCCGCGAGGAAGGCATCCAGGGCAACCTGCGTGCGGCCGAGGAGAAGCACGAGGAGGCCAAGGCCCTGCTCGCCAAGCACCAGGCCGAGTTGGCCGCCACGGCCGACAAGGTCCGCGGGCTGCTCGAAGAGGCCCGCCGCGACGCCGACGCGACCCTCGCCGAGGCGAAGAAAGACGCCAAGCACGAGTTCGAGCTCGAGCGCGAGCGGGCGATGCGCGACATCGACCACGCCAAGGACGCCGCCATCCGCACGCTCGCCGAGCGAACCGCGGGCCTGGCGATCGACCTGGCCGGCAAGGTGGTGAAGCAAGACATCACCGCCGAGCGGCAGAGCGAGATCGTCCGCGAGGCGCTCGGCCGCTTCGGCAACAGCGAGCCGTCGGCCAACTGATCCGCCGCTAACCGAACGGCCTACAACTGGCCCTCCGCGAATCTGGGAGCCCCCCGGGGACCCGCTATGGCAGCCGGCGCCGAAAAGCCGAAGCACGAAACGGTGCTCGACGTGACCGCCGAGCGGATCGCGCGGACCTACGCCGAGGCCCTCCTCGGCGCGGCGGGCGACTCGGACACGCAGGCGGTCGAGGACCTCGAGGCGGTCGTCGGCGAGGTTCTGGCGGAGCACCCGAAGCTCGCCGAGACGCTCCGGTCGGCGTTTGTCGATCACCCGGTGCGAATCGGCATCATCGACCGCGTGTTCGGCGGACGCGTGTCGCCCACCGTGGTCAACTTCCTCAAGGTCCTCTCGGCCCACAACCGGATGAACGTCATCCGGCTCGTCGCCCGCGAGGCCCGCGAGCTGCTCGACGACGCGCACGGCCGCGTGCGGGTGCGGGTACGTCTGGCCCACGCGGCCGACGACGCGTTGCTCGCCCAGATCGAGCAGACCGTGCGCGAGAAGACCGGCGCCGAGCCGGTGCTGCGGGTGGAGGTCGACCCCGACCTGGTGGGGGGCCTGGAGATCCGCGTCGGCGACACCGTGTACGACGGCACCGTGCGCACGGCCTTCGCCAAGGCCCACCGCGCGATCGTCGCGCAGACCGTCCTAGCGATCGAATCCAACCCGCGGCGTTTCACGCTCGCGGAGTGAAGAACTCTTAAAAGAACTCTGACAGGATCATCGGGATGAGCCCGACGCGCATTCGCTGATCCCTGTTCCTCCTGCAAATCCTGTCGAAACAAGACCAAGAGAAACGGCGATGAAGTTCAACAGCGACGAGATCGCTTCGGTGATCCAGCAAGAGATCGCCAACTACGACGCGCAGCTCGACGTGCGCGAGGTCGGCCGCGTGCTGGAGGTCGGCGACGGCATCGCCCGCGTGTACGGCCTGTCGGGCGTGATGGGGGGCGAGATGGTCGAGTTCGCCAACGGCGTGACGGGCCAGGCGTTCAACCTCGAGGAGAACTCGGTCGGCGTCATCATCCTGGGCGACTACCTGAAGATCTCCGAGGGCGAGGAGGTCAAGTCGACCGGCCAGCTGCTGAGCGTTCCGGTCGGCGACGAGCTGCTGGGCCGCGTGGTCAGCCCGCTGGGCGAGCCGCTCGACGGGAAGGGCCCGATCAACACCAGCAAGCGGCGCCCGGTCGAGGTGGTCGCCGCCGGCGTGTCGGAGCGGCAGCCCGTGCACGAGCCGATGCAGACCGGCATCAAGGCCATCGACGCGATGACCCCGATCGGCCGCGGCCAGCGCCAGCTGATCATCGGCGACCGCAAGACCGGCAAGACCGCCATCGCCGTCGACGCGATCATCAACCAACGCGACTCGGGCGTGAAGTGCTTCTACGTGGCGGTCGGCCAGAAGGAGTCGACCGTGGCCGGCGTGGTCGAGAAGCTCCGCGACACCGGCGCGATGGACTACACCACGGTCATCGTGGCCGGCGCCAGCGACCCGGCCCCGCTGCAGTACATCGCGCCGTACTCCGGCACGGCGATGGCCGAGGAGTACATGTTCAACGGCGGCCACGCGCTGGTCGTGTACGACGACCTGTCGAAGCAAGCGGTCGCGTACCGCGAGCTGTCGCTGCTCATGCGGCGCCCGCCGGGCCGCGAGGCGTTCCCCGGCGACGTGTTCTACTGCCACAGCCGCCTGCTGGAGCGATCGGCGAAGCTCTCCGACGAGCTGGGGGGCGGCTCGATCACCTCGCTGCCGATCATCGAGACGCTCGAGGGCGAGGTCTCCGCGTACATCCCGACGAACGTCATCTCGATCACCGACGGCCAGATCTACCTGCAACCGGACCTGTTCTTCTCGGGCGTGAAGCCGGCGATGAACGCGGGCATCTCGGTGAGCCGCGTGGGCGGCTCGGCCCAGATCAAGGCGATGAAGAAGGTGTCCGGCGGCCTGCGGCTCGACCTGGCGGCCTTCCGCGAGCTGGAGGCCTTCGCGCAGCTCGGCACCGAGCTCGACCCGGACACCCAGTCGAAGCTCGACCGCGGTTACCGGATGGTCGAGCTGCTCAAGCAGGGCCAGTACAGCCCGCTCGCCACCGAAGACGAGGTGCTGCTGATCTACGCGGGCACCCGCGGCCACCTGGACGACGTGGCCGTGGAGGACATCGCGGCCTTCGAAGAGCAGTTCGTGACGTTCCTGCACGACCAGAAGCCGGAGATCCGCAAAGAGATCCGTGAGAAGAAGGACCTCTCCGACGAGCTGATCGAAACGATCAACGGCGCGATCGCCGACTTCAAAGCGCAGTTCAAGGCGCCTTCGAAGCAAAACGAGGCGGCGATGACGACCGCCTGACCCCGACGGACCAACGGCAACAACTAGCGCCTCGCAACTAGCGCCTCTCTCATGGCCAATCCTCGCCAACTCGACAAGCGCCGCAAGTCGGTCAAGAACATCCGCAAGATCACGCGGACGATGGAATTGATCGCGACCGCGCGGTTCAAAAAGGCGATGGACCGCGCCAGCGCGGCGACCGCCTACACCGACCGGATCACCCGGCTGGTCGCCGACCTGATGCAGACCGGGCTGGAGGTCACCCACCCGCTGCTAGACAAGCGGGACAAGACCGAGAACGCCACGCTGCTGGTGCTGACCGCCAACCGCGGCTTGTGCGGCGGCTTCAACGGCAACCTGGTCCGCGCGGGCCTGCGGCAGTGGGACACCCTGGAGGGCGAGGCCGGCCAGTGCCGGCTGGAGGTGGCCGGCAAGCGGGGCATCGGGGGCATGCGGTACCGCGGGCTGGACGTGGACCGGGAGTTCACCCACTTCGAGGACAAGCCGCGTTTCGACGAGGTCGACGCGATCGCGTCGCGCTACCTCGAGGAGTACACCGCCGGCAAGCTCGACCGCCTGGACGTGGTCTACACCCGGTTCGTCAACCCCGCGCGGCAACAGGTCACCGTCGAGACGCTGCTGCCGCTGGGCGCGATCACGGCTGACGAGGAGATGGCCTCCGCCGGCGAGGGGGGCTCGCCCTACGAGTTCCTGCCGTCGCCCGAGAGCATCCTCGAGGAGGTCGTGCCGACGAGCTTCAAGGTGAAGCTCTTCAAGTGCTTCCTCGACTCGGCCGTCAGCGAGCAGATCGCCCGCCGCGTCGCGATGAAGGCCGCCACGGAGAACGCCGACGATCTGATCAAGTCGCTCAGCATGCAGTACAACCGCGCCCGCCAAGGCCGCATCACGAACGAGTTGATGGACCTCATCGGCGGCGTGAACGCTATTAGCTAGGTGGCAGGCGCTAGGCGCTAGGCGCTAGGCACTGCTACCGAACCGAGTCCGAACAACCAGCCACCGATCGCTAGCAAACACTAGCGCCTAACAACTAGCGCCCAGCGCCTCAATCATGTCTGTCGCCACGCAAAACATCGGCCGCATCACCCAGGTCATCGGCTCGACGTTCGACGTCGAGTTCCCCGAGGGCCAGCTCCCGGCGATCTACAACGCCGTGAAGATCGACTCGGAGCACAAGGGCGTGAAGATCGACCTCACCGGCGAGGTGCAGCAGCAGCTCGGCGGCGGGCGGGTGCGGTGCGTGGCGCTGGGGTCGACCGACGGCCTGATCCGCGGGCAGGAGGTCGTCGACACGGGCGGCCCGGTTTCGGTGCCCGTCGGCGAGGCCACGCTCGGCCGGGTGTTCAACGTCACGGGCGATCCCATCGACGGCCGCGGCCCTGTCAACGCCGAGGAGCGGTGGCCCATCCACCGCGACGCCCCTCTGTTGGCCGACCTGGCGACCGACACGCAGCTCTTCGAGACCGGCATCAAGGTGATCGACCTGCTGACCCCGTTCGTCCGCGGCGGCAAGGCGGGCCTGTTCGGCGGCGCCGGCCTCGGCAAGACGGTCATCCTCACCGAGCTGATCGCGCGGATCGCCACGCAGCACGGCGGCTACTCGGTGTTCGCCGGCGTGGGCGAGCGGACCCGCGAGGGGACCGACCTGTGGCTCGAGATGCAGGAGGCCAAGATCGGCGACACCGGCAAGAGCGTCATCGACCAGACCTGCATGGTCTTCGGCCAGATGAACGAGCCGCCGGGCTCGCGTCTGCGGGTGGCGCTGTCGGCCCTGACGATGGCCGAGTACTTCCGCGACAAGACGGGCGCCGACACGCTGCTGTTCGTCGACAACATCTTCCGCTTCTCGCAGGCCGGCTCGGAGGTCTCCGCGCTGCTGGGCCGGATGCCCTCGGCCGTGGGTTACCAGCCGACCCTCGCGAGCGAGATGGGCGCGCTGCAAGAGCGGATCGCGTCGACGAAGAACGGCGCCATCACCTCGGTGCAGGCCGTGTACGTGCCGGCGGACGACCCGACCGACCCCGCGCCGGCCACCGCGTTCGGCCAGCTCGACGCGTTCCTGTACCTGGAGCGGTCGATCTCCGAGAAGGGCATCTACCCGGCGGTCGACCCGCTGGCGTCCTCCTCGCGGATCCTCGACCCACAGTATGTGGGCAAGGAGCACTACGACTGCGCCCGCCGAGTGCAAACCACGCTGCAGCGTTACCGCGAGCTGCAAGACATCATCGCGATCCTCGGCGTCGACGAGCTGTCCGAAGACGACAAGCAGGTCGTGCACCGCGCGCGGCGGATGGAGCGGTTCCTGTCGCAGCCGTTCTACGTGGCCGAGGTCTTCACCGGGAAGCCGGGCGAGTTCACGTCGATCGCCGACACGATCCGCAGCTTCAACGAGATCTACGACGGCAAGTGGGACCACCTGCCCGAGGGCGCGTTCATGTACGTGGGCCCGATCGAGCAGGCCGAGGAGCAGTGGAAGAAGAGCCAGAAGAAGTGACGCTTCGCGTCACGGGCTGTGGGCGGGAGGCTGTAGGCCGGAGGGCCGGCCGGCGTCCCGCGACTCGAAGAGCTTCGCGGCGAATGCGCCTCAACCGAACTGGTGAAATCTGATGGCCGAACCCTCTAGCCCCCGGCCCCCGGCCTCCGGCCTCACCGTGACGGTCGTCACGCCCGAGCAGACCGTCGTCGAGACGACCGCGTCGCAGGTGGTGCTGCCGCTGTTCGACGGCGAGGTCGGCATCCTCCGCGGGCACGCGCCGATGATCGGGCGGCTCGGCTTCGGCGAGATGCGGCTGACGGTCGACGGCGAGACCGACTCGTACTACGTCGACGGCGGCTTCGTGCAGGTTGCCGACAACGCGGTCAACGTGATGACCAACCGCTCGATGGAGATCGGCGAGATCGACTTCGTCTCGGCCGACGAGGCCCTCAAGAAGGCGATCGGCCTGGCCGCCCCCGGCGACGAGGCCCTCTCCGCCCGCCAAAAGTCGATCGACCAGGCCCGGGCGCAGCTGCGGCTGGCGCGGCGCACGCAGTAGGCTCGGCAACGAACCACGAAGGCACGAAGGGCACGACGGAAGATTTCTTCCGGCGGGTCTTTTCCTTTGAGTACGCGCGACAGTTGTGAGCGAGCCGCGCAGCGAGCATTGGCGGCAAGACCGAACGACAGTCGGGGCCGCGAAGCGGCAACAGGTCAACCGCGTTGAGCCCACCGCAATGAAGAAACGCCTCCGCAAGGAGCTCCGCGTTGGCGAGTTCCGCGAAGATTGCTTCGAGCTGAACGTGGCTTTCAAACCGAACGTGTCCGCTGCCGAAGCCGAGACGCTGCTCAACGATTTTATCGACTTGATCGAGAGCCGCGACTTGCAGTTCGGCGGTGGCTGCTGTCCAGACGGGCTGCGAGGCGTCGTGCAAGGCCCCCATCGTGGCTCCGCGACAGATGAAGATCGCGACGCCGTGGCCGATTGGCTGCGGTCGCAGCCGCTAGTCGCTGGGGTCGAAGCCGGTCCCCTCCGCGACAGCTGGTACGGGTGGGACGACTGAGCGACTCAGGCGGAGTTTGCTTCCGTGGGCCGGCTTTACCTAGGCGGCGTCGCCCCCTGACAATCGCTCGGCGCCGATCGCTCGTAATTTGAGCGGAATCCTCGCGATAGTCGGGGCTACCCGGGATCGACGTTCGGAGGTGCGCGCTTTCCTTTGTGTCCTTAGTGCCTTTGTGGTTCGTCCGTTATGCCGACATTCACCGACCGCCTCGCCGCCGCGGTGCTCGAGAAACGCAGCCCGCTGATGGTCGGGCTCGACCCGCGGCTTGCTCAGCTTCCCGACCCGGTGCGGCCCGCCGGCGGGGCGACGCTCGTTGAGGCGGCCGACGCTTACCGCTTGTTCTGCTGCGGCGTGATCGATGCGGTCGCCGACTTCACGCCGATCGTGAAGCCGCAGGCCGCCTTCTTCGAGCAGCTCGGGCCGGCCGGCATGGCGGCCCTCGGGGCGGTGATCGAGCACGCGCGGGGGGCGGGCCTCTTGGTCTGTGTCGACGGCAAGCGGAACGACATCGGCAGCACGGCCCAGGCGTACGCCGATGGCTGGCTCGGCGACCAGAGCCCTTGGAAGGCCGACGCGCTGACCGTCAGCCCCTACTTGGGCGACGACTCGCTCGAGCCGTTCACCAAGGTCGCCGCCGAGCGCGACGCCGGCCTTTTCGTGCTGGTCAAGACCTCCAACCCCGGCGGCGGGCTTTTTCAAGATCGGGTCTCCGACGGACAGCCGCTATTCCGCCGGGTGGGCGAGCACATCGAGTCGCTCAACGCGGCCGCGCCGGGCGAGCACGGCTACGGCGTGGCCGGCGCGGTCGTCGGCGCGACCTATCCGGAGCAGCTCGCCCACCTCCGCGCGGCGATGCCGCACACGTGGTTCCTGATCCCGGGCTACGGCGCCCAGGGGGGCACGGCGGCCGATGTGGCCGGCGGCTTCGCCGACGGCGGACTCGGCGCGGTGGTGAACAGCTCACGCGGCGTGATCTTCGCCCACGAGAAGCGCGGCGGCGACTGGCAAGACGCCGTGCGAGCCGCCGCGGAGGAAGCGGCGGCCGAACTGGGCGAGGCGTCAGGGCTGTGAGGCGCGAGGCTTGAGGCTTGAGGCTTGAGGCGTGAGGCGTGAAAAGGGGTCGGCTAGCGCAACCCTCAGGCCTGCCGCCTCAAGCCTCAAGCCTCAAGCCTCAAGCCTCCCCCGACGCTTGCCGCCGCCGCCGTGGCGGTGACAATCTAGGCATGCTGCTGCCCCGGTTCACACTCCGCTCTTGGATCCTCGGCCTTGCGCTCGGGTCGCTCATCGCGATCGTGCTCCGCGAGGCGGTGCTGGGCCACGCTTGGGGGATCGGGATCTCTGTGGCGCTCGGGTCGCTCGCCTTGTCGTTGCTGTTGCAGGCCATCGCGTTCGGCCTCGCGCTCGCCCTCAGCCGCTCCGGCGCAGCCAGGAGCGACCAATGAGGCCGCTCGTCGTCGCGCTCGTCGCCCTCGCGGCGGCGCTGAGCCAGGCCGATGCCTCCGGCTACGGCGGCGCGGTCGTCCGTTTGCCGACGCCCGCCGCCGGCGGCGCGCCGGTCTACTCGCCGCGCAACGGGCTGGCCCTCACGATCGACGCCCGCTGGTTCGACAGCGGCGGCTACCGCCCTGTTGCGGTCGAGATCGAAGCGCAAGCGGCCTCGTCGTCGGACCGCGTCGTCGAGCTCGAGTTGAAGTTCCCAAAGCCCAACCAACGCGGCGGCGACATCGGCCTCACGGTGCGCCAGTCGTTGCTCTTGAAGGCGGGCGCCACGTCCGTGAGCGGCGTCGTGCGTGTGCCCGGCCTTAACGAGTGGATCGCCGTCTGGTGGGACGCCCGGGTCAATGGTTCGGCGGACCAGTCGCTGTCGCTCGACCCCCAGAGGGCGGTGGTTCTCGCGCAGGGCGGCCAGCCCGTCGCGCTGCGGCTGCTGCGTATCGACGCGGACGTCGGCTTGCCGATGGCCGACGCCCGCAAGGGGCAGACGAAGGTCGTCAGCTCCTACCGCGGCACGATGATCGACGACGCCTACTCGCCGGCGCCCGCCGACTGGCTCGACTACACGTCGGCCGATGTCGTGGTGGTCGACGCGCCGGTGCTCGAGGGGCTGAAGGAGTCGCACCCGGAGCGGCTGGCGGCCCTGCGGAGCTGGATCGTGGCGGGCGGCACGCTGTGGATCGAGGGGGTCGAAGAAACGCCCGAGCGGCTTTCCCAGATCGACGAGGCGCTGCGGCTACGGCGGTGGCGGTTCGCCGAGCGTCGGCCCGAAGACTCCGACGCCGAGCCGCCGGCGGCGGCCGCTCCCCCCGCGACCGACGCGCAGGGCAACGCTCCCGACGATCAGCCGCTGCGTGGGCGGGAACTCGGTGAGCCGATCGACGGCGCGGCCGGCTGGTACTACCCGGCGATCGCTCGACGCTCTCGCAACGCGCGAGAGGAAGCCGAGCGCCTGGCCGAGAGGGCGCGGGAGGAGGGGGTGTTGGCGGCGGTCGGCGAGGCACTTTCCCAGCGGAGCACGACGCGGGGCTGGTACGCGCAGCGTGATGCGGGATTCGGCGTGGTGGCGGCGTTCGCCGGCGCGCCGCTCGACGCGCCGGGCGCCGCGCCGGGCGACGCGGTCCGCTCGGTGATGCGTCAGTGGGCCGACCGGGGCTGGTCGGCCCGACACGGGGTCGCGCCGGGCGAGCGTAGCCCGTCGTTCGGCAACCTGTTGGTCGAGGGAGTCGGCGTCGCGCCGGTCGGCGCGTTCCAGGTGCTGATCACCCTGTTCGTGTTGGCGATCGGCCCGCTGAACTACTGGCTGCTGTGGCGCCGCCAGCAGCTGCACCTGCTGGTGCTGACCACGCCGGCCGCCGCGGCCGCGGTGACGCTCGCCCTGGTGGGCTACGCGTCGGTGGCCGACGGCTTCGGCGTGAAGGCGCGGGTCCGCAGCGTCACGCTCATCGACCAGGCCACCGGCGAGGCGGCGAGCTGGAGCCGCGTGTCGCACTTCGTCGCGACCACGCCCGACGCGCCGGCGCGGATGCCGGCCGACACGGCGGTGATCCCGATCCGGCCGGCGTGGGAATCGGCTATCGCCGCGGAAGACGCGCAGCGTGTGATGGCCTGGTCCGCCGGGAGCGAAACGCCCGGCGGCGGCTGGCAGGCGCTCAGCAGCGGGTGGTTGCCCGCGCGCACCGCGACCCAGCACCTTCTGGTGCGTAGCCGGATCAGCCCGGCGCGGATCGACTTCGCCGAGGGCGCCGGCGGCTGGCGAGCGACCAACCGGCTCGGCGCGCCGGTGTCGTTGCTGCTGGTGCTCGGCGACGACGGCCAGTGGCGCCACGCAACGGACCTTGCCGAGGGGGAGCGCGTCGCGCTGGAGCCGCTCGAGCGGCTCGACGCGGTCGGTTTGCTCCGCACCCAGACCGTCGCGAACACGCCGACCTACCCGATCGGCGCGGGCAAGTCCGTCGAGGAGACGCTCGAGATGCTCGGCGCGTCGCGCGACATCCGGCGCACGCAGCAAGAGATGTCGACCTACTCGCTCAGCGACAACCTGCTGAACGCACAGATCGCCGCGCTGGTCGGTCTGGACGGCGGCCGCGCGCTCGACCTGCCGCCCCGGTCGTACGTGGCGGTCGCTCCCGAAGCGGTCGAGACGCCGCTCGGCTGGCCCGGCGTCGAGGAGGTGGGCAGCTTCCACGTGGTCGCGGGGAGGTGGTAGAAGCCGTGCCCGACGCCGCCGCCAACCCGCCCGCCCCACCCACGCCCGCCGCCCCCGCCGCGGGCGACGGGCCGAGGGCCGCCTCCGGCCGGCCGCTCCGCACGGTGAAGGCCTCTACCGGCCCCCCGATCGAGCTGCGCGGCGTGCACCGCTGGTTCGGGCCGACCCACGCGGTCAACAACGTGTCGTTCCGGGTCGAGCCGGGCGAGGTGTTCGGCTACATCGGCCCGAACGGCGCGGGGAAGACTACCAGCATGCGGATCCTCTCGACGCTCGACGAGCCCTCGGCCGGCGACGCGTTGGTCGACGGCTTCAGCGTGATCGACGACCCGGACCGCGTGCGAGCCAGGCTCGGCTTCATGCCCGATTACTTCGGCACGTACCAGAACGTGAACGTGTGGGAGTACCTCGATTTCTTCGCGCGGGCGTACGGCCTGCACGCCGAGGAGCGGCGCCGCGCGATCCAGTACACGATGGACTTCACGGGCCTCGACGACCTCGCCCGCAAGCCGATCGACGGGCTCTCGAAGGGCATGAAGCAGCGGCTGTGCTTGGGCCGGACGATGATCCACGACCCGTCAGTCATGGTGCTCGACGAGCCGGCCGCCGGCCTCGACCCGAGGGCGCGGATCGAGCTGCGCGAGATGATCTCGCGCCTGGCGGACCTCGGCAAAGCGGTGCTGATCAGCTCGCACATCCTCACCGAGTTGGCGGAGATCTGCGACCGGGTGGCGATCATCGAGCACGGGGAGCTGATCGCGGTGGGCACGGTCGACGAGATCAGCGGCCACGCCGAAGAAGCCATCCGTGTGCGGGTGCGTGTGGCCGACCCGGGCGGCGAGCGCGGCGCGGAGTCGGCCCGTGCCTGGCTCGTTGCGCACCAGCACGTGGAGCAGCCGGCGGTCACCAAGGAGGGGATCACCTTCACGCTGCTGTGCGAGCACGACCAACGCGAGGCGTCGCTCGCGGGGCTGCTCGCCGAGCTCGTCGGCGCGGGCTTCGCGGTGACCGAGTTCACGTCGCGCGGCAAGTCGCTCGAGGACGTCTTCCTGCACGTCACGAAGGGGCGCATCCAGTGAGCCACGCCGCCGCTACGCCCCGTGCCGCGGGTCGCCCCGCCGGCGCGCGGGGCGTTGACGACCGCGGATCGCAGCTCCCGGGGACGCCCGCGCGGCTCTTGGAGTCGTTGGGCGACCGCGTCAACCCGATCCTGGTCAAGGAGACCCGCCAGGCGCTGAAGAGCCGGCAGTTCGTGCTGTGGTTCGTGTTGCTGCTGGTCGCTTCGTGGGTCGCGACGATCGCGGCGGTCGCCGTGATCGGGCCGAGCATCTACTACGTGTCGGCCGGCGGCTACCTGCTCAAGGTGTACTACGTGATCCTCTGTGTGCCGCTCGTCGTGGTGACGCCCTTCTCGGCCTACCGCTCGCTCGCCGCGGAGCACGAAGAGAACACCCGCGACCTGATCGAGGTCTCGACGCTCACCCCGCGGCAGGTGATCAACGGCAAGCTCGGCAGCGCGGCGTTGCAGACGCTGATCTACGGCTCGGCCCTTGCGCCGTGCATCGCGTTCACCTACTTGTTGCGCGGGGTGAGCCTGCTGCAGATCGGCGTGCTGCTGGCCGGCGCGGTGCTGGCCTCGGTGGGGCTCTCGGCGGTCGGCCTGCTGGTGGCCGCCGGCACGCGGCAGAAGTACGCCCAAGTCGTGATGTCGGTCGCGCTCGCCGGCGGGCTCTTTATGGCGCTGTGGGCGATGCTGGCTTGGGCGTGGGAGCTGCTGCGCTACGACACGCTCGACTTCCGCGGCCCGGTGTACTGGGCGGTCACCGCGGTGGTCCTGTCGCTCTACGCGACGACGCTGGCGCTGGTGTACGCGGCCGCGGTGTCGCTGACGACGTTCTCGTCCGCCAACCGCTCGACGCCCCTCCGCCTGGCGCTGCTGGCCCAGCAGACGGTGTTCGTCGCGTGGGTCGCCGGCGGCGTCGCGGTCGGAATGCCGTTTTCCGGGCTGCGGGGCGCGTTCTTCGTCGCGGCCGCGTACTGGTTCGCGGCCGGCGCGGCGTTGTGCGGTGAGCAGCCGACGCTCAGCCACCGGGTCCGGCGGAGCCTGCCGCAGAGCCTGCTGGGGAGGGCGCTGGGCTCTTGGCTGCAGCCCGGCGGCGGGTCGGGCTACGTGTTCACCGTCGCGAACCTGGCCGCCGTCGCGGTGTTGACCGTGCTGGCGGGCTGGCTCGACCCCAGGGCGGCCGGCGGCGCGGCGACCGAGCTGGCGGTCTCTGTCGGGCTGCTCGTGTCGTACATCGTGGCTTACCTCGGCTTGGGGCGGCTGGTCGTCACGGCCCTACGCAAGGTCACCGAGGTGTCGCTCTTGGGGTGCTTCCTGATCCAGGTGCTGATCGCGCTGGCCGGGTCCGGCCTGCCGTATGTGGTCGACACGCTCACCGACCGCGTGCGAGTCGAGAACCTCGTGTGGCTCAACGCGATGAGCCCCACGTGGAACCTGTCGGCGTTGGAGGAGGGCGCCATCGGGCTGGACCGCGGCTTGACGCTGCTGGTCACCGTCGGCGCGGCCGCGCTAGCGATCGGCTTGGTGAACCTCACGCTCGCCGGCCGCGAGGCGCGGCAGTTGCGAGTCGGCAAGCCGCGTCGCGTCGTCCAGGACGAGCTGGAGCAACAGCCGCCGCCAGAAGCGGCGCCCACCAACCCGTGGGGCGACCGCCCGCGGTCGGCGGGCGAAGCAGCGGGGCAGTGAGGCAGGGGAGCGACGCGGAACGAGGGTAGCGAAGCGGGAATCGGGAAGCGGGAAGCGGCTATTCGATCGACGCGGTCCAGCGGGTGCGGCCTCGCTGCAGCACGGCTCGCGGCGGGGCGATCGAGAGCACGCGGATGCCGGCCGCTTCTTCGCCCGACGAGAGGGGTTTCACGGCGCCGTTGATCGCGAGCAGCACGCGGGGCTCGTCGACCTCGGCGAACCCCAGCAGCACCACGCTGTCGGAGGCGCCCCCCTGCGCGAGTTGCGCGGTCCGCGCCGACTGCTTCGGGGGCTCGAACGGGTTGACGCGTTCCGGGAAGGGCGGGGCGTAGTCCGGTGTGCGGTTCGGTTGCGAGTTGGCGGCCTGGCCGCCGCGGCCTCGCTCGGCGGGGCCCGCCTCGACGACCTGGGCGACCGCGGCGGTCGCTGCGCGGGCTTTAGCGGCGGCGGCGTCGATCGGCGTGGGGCCGCTGTTGGCTGGGCTCGCGGCGCCGCCGCACCCGAGCACAGCGACCGCGGCCGGCGTGCAACAGGCGGCTAGCGTCCAGCGGGTGAAAGCCGTCGGGTGGCTCAATCTTGACTGGGTCACGAGCGCGAGGCGGTTCGGTCGGCAGGGGGGTTCACCCAACCGTAGCTCGCTATCACCTGGTGTGCCCCGCGCCGCGCACGAAAAACCGCTGCGACCCTCCGGACGGGCGCCGCCCGCACCGCGCGGGGGGCGCCTCAGCGCCAGAACTCCCACCAGCCGGTACGCGCCGGGGCCTCTTCGACGGGCCGACCCTCACCGGCGGGCGTCGCTTGGCGGCTGTCGGCTTCGCCGGGCCTGGGCGGGCGGTCGAACAGGCGTTGCTGGCCGGGGTACACGCCGCCGGTGGAGCGGTACCGCGCGTCGTAGGCGACACGCATCGGATCGGGCGCCGGCGGAGCCGCGGCCACTCGGGGGGCGGGCTGGCCGGCCGCATCGGGGCGGCGGGAGCCGAGCGGCTGGCCCGGCGGTAGCGGCGGGATCTCTTCGAGCCCAGGCCCCGCTTCCTGTGTGGGGGGGAGGGCCTCGGGGCTGGGGGCGCCGTCGGCCGGCGGCGCGGGGGCGGGCGCGAACGCCGGGCCGCGGCCCGCGGGCGCCGGCGCGTGCCACGAATCCGCAGGCGCGTCGACCGGGGCCTCGTCGGGGGTGGCTGGTGTGGGCGCGCCGAGCGACGTCGCGTCGACGACCACGGCGGCCTCGCAGAGGCATCCCCCTTCCAAACCGCACTCGCGGCACGGCGGCGCCCCCTCGGCGGCCGGGATAAAGTCGAGGCGGCTATTGATCGTGTCGGCCGTTCGCCGGTCGCGGCAGCCGAGCGGGTCGCTGTAGCCGACGATCTGCGGGGTGAGGAACACCACCAGCTCGGTCTCGTTGATCTCGGTGCTGCGCGAGCGGAACAGGTGGCCGAAGAAGCGGACGTCCTTGAGCAACGGGATGCCGTTGAAGTCGCCCACGTCGACGCGTTGCCGCAGCCCCGCGATGACGATCGTCTGGCGGTCGCGTACGCGGACGCGCGTGGTCGCGCGGCGGGTCTCGATGATCGGCTGGTTGTCGCCGGGCGTGAAGCCGGACAGGCGGCTGAACTCGGGGACGACCTTCAGGTCGATCGTGCGGTCGTTGGCGATCTTCGGGACGACGTCTAGCTTGATGCCGACCGGCTTGAACGCGGTGGTGCCGATGTTTCCGCCGGCCGCCGTTTGGGTGAGCTGCTGGAACGGGATCTCCGAGATGCTCTCGATGTTCGCCGGTTCGTTGTCCATCACCGTGACGTTCGGGTCGGCTAACAGCCGCGAGTCTTCCGCCTGTTGCAGCGCGACGACGAGCGCGCGCAGGTCGAGGTCGCCCTCGAGGCTGTAGAACGTGAACGCGCCGCCGGAGCCGGTTGGGTCGAGGGGGGCGGCGGTCTGGGTGAGGAAGCGGAGGCCGGAGTTCTGGCCGGTGGCGCCGCCGTCGGTGATCGAGCCGTTGGTGATGCCGTCCCAGTTGACGCCGATCTCTTCCAGGTCGCTGAGGCTGATGTCGTAGATCAGCGCCTTGATGTTGACCTGGGGCCGGGGGCGGTCGATGCGGGCGAGGACGGCGCTGGCCATCTCCACGTGCTCGGCGTAGTCGACGACCAGCAGGCGGTCCTCGTCTTCGACCGTGGCGGCGCGGCCGACCTCGCTGAGGACCACCTCGAGCGCGGCGGCGGCCTTGGCCGCCTCGACGAAGTGCGTGCGGAAGTACCGGACCTCCAGCCGCCGGGGCCCGGTCGGCACGCCGCCTCCGCCGACGGGCCCGACGCCGCGCGACGCGCTGTCCAGCTGTCGCACCAGGTCGCGGATCTTGTCGACCCGGTCGGGGAAGTCGACGACCAGCAGAGCGCCGGCCGACGGCAGCGCGCGGACCTGGCCGGCGGGGGTGCTCAGCAGGCGGGCCGCCTCGACCGCTTCGTCGACGTCGGCGGCGCCGACCGACAGCGTTTGGGTGACGAAGTAAGGGTTGACCTGGCCCAGGTCTTGCAGCCGGCTGACGACCAGGCTGTCGCCCACCGTGCGGTACGCGTAGCCGTTGGAAAGGAGGATCGAGTCGAGGATCTCCCGGAGCGGCGCGTCCTTGAACACGCCGTTGACGGACCCTTCGGCCTTGGCCGCGACGATGTTGATGCCCCAGAGCTCGCTGATGGTGAACAGCGCGCTCTCGAGCGTGGCGTCGCGCAGGGTGAGGTCGCCCGGCCGCTCCAACGACTTCATCACCGAGCCTTCGCGCTCGGCGGCCGCCGGCGGCGCGGCCCCGCCCACGGCGCCCAGCAAGAGCGTCGCGGCGGCCAGCAGCGCGGCGGCGCGGCGGCGGAGCGGGATGGTTTGCGGCATGGGTCGTCCTTGACCGTGCTTCGATTCTCAGCTCGCGTCTAAGCCGCCGACTTCTGTCGCACCAGCGCGAAGTACTGCAACCCAAGGTCGAGTTGCAAGTCGCTCGCGTCGCGGCCCGTGGGACGCAGGTCGAGGCTCTGGGTGTGCATCAGGCGGGCGTCCGAGTCGATGGCTTTCAGCAGCGCGAAGACCTCCGGCGCCGATCCGGTGACCGAGAACGTGACCGCTCGCGTCTGGAGCACGAACGGGCTCACGCCCTTCTCCTGCGCTTGTTGCTTGCTCGGGTTCTCCAACGGGTGGTCGTCGACGAGCCAGGGGCGGCTGGCGGGGTTGGCCAGATCGATACGACGCACCTGGCACCCGGCCTGGCGGGCGGCGTTGACCAGCCAGCTCCGCAAGTCGGTCACCGACTGCTCGTCGACCTGCCGCAGGCGCAGCTGACCCAGGCGCTGGGTCTCCTCTTGCAAGCGGCCCTCGTACTCCGGCAGCTTCGCGGCCATCTTTTCCGCATTCGCTAGCTGTGCCACTAGTGCCGCTCGTTCGGATCGCTCCGCAAGCAAGTGATCGACCTGCGGCAGGCTGGTCGCGAGGGCGATCGCGAGGGTAACGGCTGTAACGATTAGCCAACGGCGCCGGCTGCCGGCGAATCTCTCGGCGAGTTCTCTAACCATCGGTCGGCTCCGGCTGGTCGGCTGTTGTGAGCTGCATATCGATCTCGAAGGTGGTGGCCGGCCCGAAGGGGGTCTGCTCGGAGCCGCTGCCGCGGAGGGCCACCTCGGTGAGGTCGGGGGCTTCTTCCAGCCGGCGGACCGTGTCGTAGACGCCCGTCTCGGTGAGGCTCGTGCCGGTCAATGACAGCACGTTCTGGTCAGTCAGCCGGAAGCCGCGGACCCAGACTTCCGGCGAGAAGTGTGCCCCCAAGTACCGGACTAGTGGCTCCAGCGGGCGGTGGGTGGCCAGCTCGGCCAGCCGCCCCAGGTGGGTCGATTCGGTGGCCGCGTCGGCGATCTGGCTCGTGATCCGCTTTCCGCGGAGCAACTCGGGGCGGATGGCGTCGACTTGCGACCGCAGCGCGGAGAGCCGGATCCCCTCTTCGATGTTCACGGCCCACAGCCCCGCCGCCAGCAGCAGCGAAGCGGCGATCGGCGCCGCCGAGCGGACCAACACCGGGCGCAGCGGCGCCTTGGCTCGGGCGTGGACCTCGTCCATCAGGTTGGGGCTCACGCCGGCCTCTTCCACGCGCCCCCGGAGGGCGAGGCCGAGGGCGGCCGCCATCATCGGCGCGGGCGTGGGGCCGTCGAAGGCCCACAGCTGCTCGACGCCCTCTAGCGGCGGCGGCGACGCGTCGAGCCGGTGCTTGGTCGTGGTGTTGGCGGACTGGATGTGTGGCGTGTCGCCGACGAGCCACATGCGGCGGAGCGACACGGCCTTGGATCCGGCTTGGCGGTTGCAAAACCGGGTGAGCCGGTCGTGGTGGTCGTCGAGGATCGACCCCAGGTCGGCCGTGGTGGCGTCGCGCGCCGGGCGGTACTCCATCAGCAAACGGCCCGCTTGGCTGACGCCGAGCTCGAAACGCTCTTCGTCGATCTGTGCGAAGAGGACGGCCTCCTCGTTGCCGGGCTCGAGGCGCCCCTGGAGCCGGCTGAGGGCCACCAGCGCCGACTCGACGACGTCGACCACCAGCCCGGCCGCATCGGCCGCGTCGACGAGCAGGTCGAGCGTCTGCTGGTTGGTGACGGTCACCAGCGCGTGCTCGTGGCGTGCGTCGATCGCCTTGCGCGCCACCGCGGCGGTTTTTGGCCCCGGCCCGAGCGCAAGGTAGAGCTGGCTCCGTTCCCGCAGCGCGGCGACCTGCTGTTCGACCTCGGCCAGCGCGCCGGACGCGTCGCGGTTGACGCACAGCGTGGCGTTAATCGCGAACGACACGGCGCACCCCGCGAGGCGGTCCTCCGCCACGACGCGGCTCAGCGCGGCGGTCAGCTCCGCTCGCCCACGCGCGCTGAACAGGTCGGTCGCGTCGCGTCGCCACGGCACGGTCCGCGTCGATAGGTGGGGCGGTCCGTCGGAGTCGCTGTCGACGATCGTCGCCACGCGCAGGTCCGAGTGGCAGAGTTCGACGCACAGGCGCCGGCGTTCGGCGTGTCGCCGCCGCGCGGCGTGATTCCGACGGTCGGTTTTCTGGCGGCGGTCTTGGGCGGGTCGGGCAGCCATGGCTGGATTGGGGGAGTGAGGCTCGTGTCGGCTCGTGCGGATCGGTCGATCAGGGTTGGACGGTCGCGGCCACCGTGCGCTGGCCGCGACCGTGGTAACCGGTCGAGGTGATGACGATCAGGCCCGCCGCGTTGTCCGTGGCGGTCGCCGTGTAACCGGCGGGCGAGGCCGAAGGCGGCAGCAGGCCTTCGCTGACCGACCCGCGCCACGACGGGTCGGTCATCAGCTGCGCGCACGCGTGGTGCACGCCCGCGTTCGCCCTGTACAACGCCTGCTCGTACTCGATGGAGTTGCGAGTGGCCGCGAGTTGGAGGGTCTCGGTGCGGACGATGTTCAGCAGGAACCCGCTGACCATGACCACGAAGAACAGGCACATCATCAGCGCAGCGCCGCCGCGCTGCGCTCGGTTCGGTCGGCGGTGGCGGGCGGTCGGGTTCACCAGGATCGGAGCCAGATATGGGTCGAGAGCGTTCGTGTGGCGCCGGAGGGGCGGGCGACGGTCGCGCTCGCGCGGACCAGCCGGACCTCGCTCGGGTCGGCCGCGGGCGTGGCGCCGTCGGCGGCGAGCCCCTCGAACCGGAGGGTTTGGATCTCGTCGGCCAATGGCTGCGGCGCCGCCCCGTTGAGGGACAGCGTCACGCCCGCGGCGGCGTGGTCCCACGTGAGCGTGGCGCCGTCGGCGCGGAGGACGGTGAGCGAGCCGCTGGGATCATCGGCCCCGGAAACCGCGGTCACGCTCGGGCATTGCCGGACGTGCTGCACCAGGTGCCTCAGCAACGCGGCGGCCTGGCCGGAGGTCCGCAGCTCCGCGTCGTGGACGCGCCAAGCGGCGCCGCTGGACCGCAGCACCACGAACGACGACGTCATCACCGCTGCGCACATCGACAGCGCGAGCGTCACCTCGAGCAAGGTGACGCCCCGGCGCCGGCGTCGGGTCGCCGCGGTCGGGCTCATCTGGCGAGGGCCTCGTAGGTGGCGAACCGTCCGAGTTTCGTGCGGTACTCGCAGCGCATCTCGGAGGGGTCGAGCAGGTCGTCGCCGTCGTCGTCGAAGTAGGTCGTCGAGCGGACGCCCATCAGCAGGCCGGGGACGCCGCCGCTGGCGGCCGAGTCGTCGGCGACGGTTTCGAAGCGGATGTCGGGGTGGCCATCGGCCGCGTAGTCGCCCGACGCGGAAGCGGCCGACCACGCCGAGGCGATCAGCGCGAGCCGCTGCTCGACCTGCGCCGCCGCGTAGAGGGCGAGCACCTGGCGGCGGTCGCACTCGTCGCTGACTCGCATCGCGTCGCGTACGAAGTTCAGCGCCGGCACGAGGGTCGCGCTCATCAAGGCGATCGCGGCGACCACCTCGACAAGCGAGTACCCGGCGGTGGCACGGGGGGGCGGGTCGTTCTTGGACGGATCGCTAGCCATGCCCAAACGTAGCTCGCCACGGCCGCGCCGCCGGCGTGGCGATGGCTAGGGCGCGTCGGTCAGGCGGGCCGTGCCGGTGAGCGCGTTGACCGCGAGCGACCAGGTCTTGGCGCCGTCGGACACGGTCATCGATCCACCGCTGGCGGGCGCGGTCAGCGCGCCGGAGAAGTCGAACTCCCAGCGGTCGTGGGCGGTCGTGAGCGTGACGCCCGACGGGGTGGGGAGCGAGGCTTCGGTCGGCGTGTCGCCGCCCGCGTCGACACGGACGACGTCGACCGACACGACCTCGCCGGCGGAGCGGCTGAGCACGACGGCGGCCGGCGTGCCCTCGGTGATGGCCTGGCGGCGGGCCAGGTTGAGCGCCATCGACACGCTGCGGGCGAACCCTTCGGCGGCGACGCGGTCGATCGCGTCGCCCCCCCACCGCGCGGCGCCGACGCCGGCGATTAGGCCGATGATGGCGATCACCGCGACCAGCTCCAAAAGCGAGAACGCACGCCGGCGCGGGGCTCGGCGTGCGTTCTCGTTGATGTCGTTGGTCGGCGGCTGCCGGGGGCGGCTCATCAGTCGACGCGGTTGGTCGTGGTGTTCATCGTGTACGCGGAGCCATCGACCGGGTTGGCGGGCACGCCATCGGGGAAGTAGGCCGGCACGTCGAGCTCGGTGAGGTTGGCCGAGGGCCACGAGCCGTTCTCGATGTAGTAGCGTTCGATCGCCGAGTTGATCGTGCCGCGGTTGTGTGAGTCGACCTTCTGCTTGGCGGCGTCGCTCGAGGTGGTGACCCTCGGCACGATGATCGCGGCGATGATTCCAAGGATCGTGACAACCGCTAGCAGCTCCATGAGCGAGAACGCTGAGCGGCGGCGTTGCGAGCGGTACATGGTTGGTCAGTTCCCTTGCAGGTTCGACGCGGGGAGGGCGTGTGGGTTGGCGCCGGTCGGTCGGATGCCGATTGAGCCGTTGGTTTACTGGCGGTTTGCCCAAGCGTAGGTCGCTGTGAGTGCGCGCAGGCGGAACTTGAAAAAAATTCCGGCCGCGGCCGGCGGCCTAGTGGTCGTGCCCGACGACCTCGCCAGAGCCATCGATCGTGTAGGCCGTTCCGTCGACGGGGCACAGGGGGAGGCCCTCTGGGAAGTAGGCGGGGTCGGCCCCGACGTCCGCGAGGTCCGCCGCCGGCCACGCCCCCTGGGCCCTAAGCCAGAGCGAGGCTTGGACCTCGATCTCGCAGCGGTACACGTGGCACGCGGCCCGCAAGCCCTCGCGGCGCGTGTCGCCGGCGCGCGGCAACGCGATCAGCGCGACCACGCCGAGGATCGCCACCACGGCGAGCAGCTCGGTGAGCGAGAAGCCCGCCCGCGGGGGCGCCGGAGTTGGGAGCAGAGCGGGCATCACTGGACGGTGTTGATCATGTCGAACATCGGCAGGTAAATAGCCAGCAGGATCGTCGCGACCGCGCCGGCCATCGAGATGGTGAGGGTCGGCTCGATCACTCCGATCGCGATGTCGGTCTTGCGTTGGATCTCTTCTTCCAGCAGCAAGCGGATCTGCTGCGTGGACCGGGTCAGCCGCCCCGTCTGCTCGCCGACGATCACCAGCTGGCTGACCATCGGGGGGAAGAGCTCGGTGTGGCGCTCCACCTCGCGGCTGAATCGTTCCCCCTGCTGCACCGCACGGCGCAGCGCCACGACGCCGTGTTTCATCGCGCGGTTGTTGACCGAGTCGCCGGCCTCTTCGAGCGACTCGGCGAGCGTGAAGCCGGCCTCCATCAGGCCGCCCACCACTTCCATGAGCTGCAGCAACGCGACGTCGCGGACCCAAGGCCCGATCACGGGAGCGGTGATCAGGAAGCGGTCGATCCGCGTTGCGATCGTCTCGTTCTGGCGGAGCTGCTTGAGCACGAGCGGCGCGGCGACCGCCGCGAGTAGCGCCGCCCACCAGTACGCTTGCGCGATCGCGCCGACACGGATCAACGCCTGCGTGATGCCGGGCAGGGGCACGTTCGCCGAGTTGTAGGTCTCTTCGAAAACCGGCACCACGTAGCAAAGCAAGAACGCGACCACCCCCGCGCCGACTAGCGACAGCACGCAGGGGTAGGCGAGTTTCTTGACGACGCTCTCCTTGAGCTTCCCGGCCTTCTCCCGTTGCTCGGCGATCTGCGACAGGGTTTCGGCCAGCGTGCCGGCGCGCTCGCCCACACGGATTTGGCTGACGGTGAGCCGATCGAAAACCCCGTCGAGCTGACCGAGCGCGTGGCTGAACGTGTCGCCTGCTTCGACGCGGCGGCGGAGCGAGAGGAGCTTCTCTCGGCGGCGTTCGAGGCCCTTCTCGCCGGCCACCGCGCCGATCGCCTTGGGCAGCGACACGCCGTTGCTGGTGAGCGTGGCGAGGTTGCGCAAGATGGCCGTCGCCTCCGAAGCGGTGATGCGACCGGCCCCGCGCCAAGCGGGCAGCACGCCGCTGAGCGTGCCGAGGGCCGCTGCGCCTCCGGCGCGTGACGCGGCCCCCTTGGCGGCGTCGTGCTGCTTTTTCTTGGCGGGCCGCATGCGTTCCCCGGTCAGCTCGAGAGCTTGTAGTAGACCTCTTCGAGCGTCGTTCGGCCCGCGTAGACCTGCTCGATCCCGGCCTCTGCCAGCCCCACCAAGCCCTGCGCCCTGGCCAGCTCACGCAGGCGAGAAGCCGGCGCGCCCTTCTCGACCGCGTCGGCCAGCTCGGGTGTCATGACCATGATCTCGTAGATCGGGAGCCGGCCGGAGTACCCGGTTCCGAGGCACTTCTTGCAGCCCCGCCCCCGGTAGAAGACTTGGTTGGCTGGCGGTCGCCGCGTGCCGGCGAGCTTCTCCCAGAGCTGGCTGTTGACCTCCGTCGGCTCCTTGCAGCCGGGGCAGATCGAGCGTAGCAGGCGCTGCGCGATCGAGCCGAGCAGCGAGCCGGCGATCTTGAAGTTGTCGACGCCCAGGTCGTTCAGCCGCGCGACGGCGCCGACCGCGTCGTTGGTGTGCAGGGTGCTCAGCAGCAGGTGGCCGGTCAGCGCCGCCTGGACCGCGGTGCCGGCGGTCTCGTGGTCGCGGACCTCGCCGACCATGATGACGTCCGGGTCCTGGCGCATGATGTACTTCAGCGCGTTGGCGAAACCCAGGCCGTGGTCGTTGTCGCTCGCCACCTGGTTGACTCCGGTCAGGCGGTACTCGACCGGGTCCTCCACGGTGACGATGTTGCGGCTGATCCCGTTGAGCTTCGACAGGATCGCGTACAGGGTGGTGCTCTTGCCGGAGCCGGTCGGCCCGGTCACGACGATCATGCCGTGCGGCTTGTCGATCAGCTCGCCGACGGTCTGCAGGTCGCGCGCGGGCAGCCCCAGGCTGTCGAGTTCGAAGGCCCGGCCGCCCTCGTCCAGCAGCCGCATCACGACCTTCTCGCCGCCGACGGTGGGGATCGTGCTGACGCGGAAGTTGACCCGGCCGCCGGCCTCGTTGATGGTCAAGCGGCCGTCTTGGGGGCGGCGGTTCTCGGTGGTGTCCATGTCGGCCATGACCTTGATCCGCGCGACGACCGCCTCTTCGGTGTGGTTCGGGATCGTCATCACCGACTGCAGCTCGCCGTCGACCCGGTAGCGGACACGCATCTCGGGCACGTGGGGCTCGAGGTGGATGTCGCTGCAACCCGCGTTGATCGCGCCGGTCAGTATCGACCTCACGAGGCGCACCACCGGGGCCTGCTCTTCCTCGGCGACGCTCGCCGCGAGCGGCTCTTGCTCGCGGCCGTCGTTGGCCGCGGCCAGGTCCGCCAGCTTCATGTCGACGATCGTCTGCCGGGCGGTCAGGCGGTCGTCGAAGCCGCGGTCGAGCGCCGCTTGGACCGCGGCCTCCAACGCGACCATCGGGCAAACGTGGTAGCCGGTGATCAGCTCGGTCTCGCTGATCGTGTCGATGTCGTCCGGCGCGACCATCGCCAATTGCAGCTCGCCGCCGTGGATCGACACCGGAACGCAGTTCCGCTCGCGCGCCAGTTCCTCCGGCAGCAAGCGGGCGATCTGGGGGTTGATCGACTGCGGGTGCAGGTCGGCGTACGGCGCGCGGTACTGCTCGGCCAGCGCGTCGCCGAGCTGCTCGAGCGAAACCAGGTTGCGGCGCAGCAGGATCTGGCCGAGCATGCCCCGCTCCGAACCCTGCGCGGCGAGGGCCGACTCGAGCTGCCCCTTCGTGACGTAGCCACGCTTGATCAGGATGTCGCCGAGGCGGGCCATCGGGCGGGTCCGGTTGGGTAGTGGGCGGGCGGCGCGGCGGGCGTCGGCGGACGGGTCAGGCGCCGACGGGTTCGGTCAACCGCTTGAGCTTCCGCTCGAGCGTCAGCGGGTCGAACGGCGTCACGAGGTAGTCGTCGGCGCCGGCGTTGAAGGCCCGCTGCACGTCGTCGAGCTCCGCGTTCGGAGACACCAGCATGACGGGCGCCTCGCTGGTGCGGAGGTCGTTGCTCAAGCGGTCGACGAGCTCGTGCCCCTCCATGTCGGGCAGGTAGTGGCCCACCAAGATCGCGCTGGGCAGCTTGCCGGAGAGCCAGCCGAGGGCCGCTTCACCGCTCCCCATCGCGACGACCTCGTAGCCGAGCAGCTCCAGGCGGAACCGCGTGATCTCGCGCAGCGTGTCGTCTTCCTCGATCAGCAGGATGGTTTTTGCGGAGTCGTTCATGGCGATTCGGTAGCGGTCGCGCGGCGCCCGGCAACCAGTCGGGCGCTAGCAGAAAGTAGGTCGGCCGGCGGCGCGGTCAAATTCCCTACGCGCGACCCTTGCGGGCGTGACGACCGGGCTAACCCGCCGACGCGGCCGCGACGCCCGGTTGCGGCTGGCACAACGCACGCAGCACGTCGCGCCGTGTGACGAGTCCGACGAGCCGGCCGGACTGGGTCACCGGCACGCGTCGGACACGGTGCACCACGCACAGGTCGGCGACGCGGCTCACCGCGTCGGTCGGTTCGACGGTCAGCACGTCGCGGGTCATGTGCGAAGCGACCGACTCGTTCGCGATGGCCTGGTCGTAGGCCAGGGCGAGCAGGGCGAACTCGGTCAGGATCCCGACCAGGGCGCCGTTGCGGTCGACAACCGGCAAGCCGCTGATCCCGCGGCCGAGCAGCAGCTCGATCGCGTCGCCGATCGTGGCGTCTGGCGCGATCGTGACGGCGCCCGGGGTCATGATCTCTCGAACGGTCAGCATGGGGCCCCCAAGAGAGCGGATCGTGTCAACGCCCCGGCGGCGGGGCCTGCAATACTAGCTCTCGTTGCGTGCCCGGGGGCCGCGGGGGACGAACCTCGCGCAGCCGCGTGACGTAAACTGTGTTGTCCCGACCGCTCCGATCCCTAAGCGCCCCCCGCACCGATGGCAGAGCCGTTAGCAACGCCGGTCACGTCGGCCGTGCTGCCCACGTGCGCCCTGGCGTTCCGCGGCTACAACCAGACCAACCTCGGCCGCACGCCCGAACTCTTGGAGACGCCGGCCTACGCCGCGATCGTGCAGCGGCGCCTCGCGGAGGCTTCGTTCATGTGCGAGTCGGCGGTGGGGCGCCGCGTCGACCTGTTCCGCCACGTGCGGTCGCGCGACGAGCCGGGCCCGGACCGCTACGCGGAGTCGGTCGCGTTGGTGTTCGCGGCCGAGCTCGCCCAGCTCGACCTGCTGCGCGAGGTGCACGGCCTGGAGCCACGCGACGCGAAGATGGCCTTCGGCTACAGCCTCGGCGAGCTCACGGCCGTCGCCGAGAGCGGCCTCTACCCGCTCGAAGCCGTTATGCGGATCCCCCTGTCGCTAGCCGACGACTGCGCCCGGCTGGCCGAGGGCGTGACGATGGCGATCGTCTTCTCTCGCAAGGCGCCGCTCAGCGAAGAGTTGCTCGTGCGGCTCTGCGAAGAGGTCACCGCCCAGGGGCGGGGCGCGATCGCGATCTCCGCGGTGCTCTCTCCCAACACGCTGCTGGTGATCGGAGCGGGCGACACGGTCGACCGACTCAAGCAGAGGTTGGAAACGGCAGATGGCCCGCGCGCGTCGGTCCGCACGCACGACGGCGTTTGGCCCCCGCTGCACACGCCGCTGGTGTGCGAGAAGCACATCCCCGACCGCGCCACGCTGCTCATCCGCGAGACGCCGCGGCTCAACAACGGGCCGCGCCCGCCGGTCTGGTCGCTGGTGACCGGTCGCCGTGAGTACGAGCAGACCACCGGGCGGGAGGTGCTGCGGCGGTGGGTCGACTCGCCGCAGCGATTGTGGGACGTCGTCGAGGCGACGCTCCAGGCCGACGTGCGTACGATCCTCCACGTGGGGCCGGAGCCGAACGTCATCCCGGCCACTTTCCAGCGGCTCGCCGACAACGTCGTGCAGCAGACGCTCGCCTGGACCCTCAACGGAGTGGGCCTCCGCGCCGCACAGCAGATGGCCGGCAGCACGTGGCTGGCGCCGCTGCTGCCGCGCCGCGGCTGCTTGCTGCGGGCGCCGCGGGTTAAGCACGTGGTGCTCGAAGACTGGCTGATCGCCAACGCGCCGGCCGCCCGCGCAACGTCGCCCGGTTACGCTCCGTCGGCGCCGCTCTCGCCGGCCGACCCGCCGTCGGACACGTCGTCGGGGACCGCAGCGGTGGGCAGCCGGTAGGCGGCCGCCTCGACCGAGTTTCGCACCAGCAGCACGTCGCCGGCGACGACCGGGTTGTTCCAGTTGGTCTCGCCGTCGGCCAGCACTTGAAGCGAGGCCAGCTCGCGGTACGAGTCGGGGCTGGCCTCTACCAGCACGATTTCGCCGGAATCTTCGGTGGTGACCAGCAGGTGCTCCCCGCACAGCAGCACCTGGCCGTACTCGAACGCGGGCGAACGCCGTGCGCGCCACGCGATCTTGCCCGACTCGATCTCGACGCACTGCAGCAGCTTGTCGCTGAGCGCGAAGGCGAACCCGTCGCGGACCACGCAGTTGCTGAACTTGGTTTGCAGCACCCGCTTGATCGGCGGCGACCAGAGCGGCTCGGCCGCCCAGTTGTCGCCGTCGCGGCTGACCTGCACCAACGAGGCGCCAAATCCATAGCCCTTGCTCAACAGCAACCGGTCGCCTTCGAGCGGGATCGGCTGGCTGCAGGAGGGCATGTTGTCACTCTGCCCCCGCCAGGGGTAGCTGAACAGCAGCTCGCCATCGGCGGCGCGGCGCGCGTGGAGGTGGTCGTCGACCGTCTGCAGCACGACCAACTCACCCGCTAGCCGGGCGACCGCTGGCGAAGCGTACGAGGTCTGTCGCCAACCGGCGGACCAAACCTCCTCGCCCGTCGCGGCGTCGAGCGCGACGAGCGACGCATCGTAGGCCCCCTCGCCCGTATCGGCCGGCGCGCCGACGTTGACGATCAGCAGCGCGCGATCGACGGCGCCCTCCTCGGGCAGATAGAGCGGCGATCCGCTCTTGCCCCACACCGGCACGGCGGCGCCGTACTCCTGGGCCGTGTCGAGCCGCCAGACGACCTCACCGGTCGGCCCATCAAGGCAGTTGACCAGGCCGGTCGCGCCCTGGGTGTAAACGCGGTCGCCGACGATCGTCGGCGTGGCGCGGGGGCCGACGCGGCCCATCTGTCCGCCGAAATCCTCCGGGTCGAACCGCACAGGGTCGGCGTGCGACCAGACCGGGTCGCCGGTGTCGAGCCGGTAACAGACGACCAGCTCGTCGTCGCCCCGTTGCTCTTGAGTCACCGCGTACGCGCCCTGCACGGCGAACGCCGACCAGCCCGCCCCGACGGGCCGTCGCCACAGCTCTTTAGGTGGGCTGGCCTGCCAATCCGCATCGATCGGCGGCCCGACGGCCTCGGCCCAGGGGCCGGCGCCGAGGAACCGCGGGTAGTCGTACGGGCCCGGGCCCCAGTCCGTCAGCCGCTCACCGGACGGGCTCGCCTGCGGCTTGTCTAGCAGCTGGTCCGCCTTCGCCGCGGTGCGGCGGTGCAGCCCCGCGATCGTCCCATCGCCGGCCATCCGCAGTTCGTAAAGCGACACGACAGCCGCCACCGCCGCGAATGGCGCCGCGGCCACCGCCAAGCGGACCGGCCAAGCGGCGCGGCCCCGGAACAGGTACCACACGGCCAGGCCGATCGTCCCCAGGGCAATCAACGCGTAGTTGATGACCACCTTGATGTCGCTCGCGACGTCGGCGATCTCCACGCCCACACGGACCGCGACGAGCACGCCGACATACGCCCACGGAAAGACCGCCCGCCGGCGCGTGGTGGGCTCGGGATCGTTTCCAGTCGAATCGGAATCGTTGGTCATCGAAGCGGGTTTCACCGGGCTACTTTTGTGGTCCTTCAGCGGGGACAATAGCCCCGGCTCATTGCCCTGAGCCCGGCTGACTTCCCCCCGACTATTTTGACCGCATGCGGCGCGAACACACCACCGGCCCCGCACCCGACGTGGCGCCGCCGTTGGTGGCGGCGGCCCCTGCCGGCTTGCTCCCCGAGCAAGCGTTCGCCGCGCTGGCCGGCTTGCCGCACCGGGTTTTCTTCGACAGCGCCCGGCGCGGAGGCCGGCTTGGCCGTTACTCCTACGTGGCCGCGGACCCGTTCGATTGGCTGGCCGTCGCCGCCGACGGATCGGCGGCGCTGGGGCCCTGGGCGGAGCGGCTGGGGGGCTGGGCGGCGCCACGGATCGCGGGGCTGCCCCCCTGGCAGGGCGGCGCGGCGGGGCTTCTGGGCTACGAGATCGGCCGCAGCCTCGAGCGTCTGCCCCGCGCCGCGTGGGACGAGTTTCGCATGCCGGCGCTGGCGATGGGGCTGTACGACACGCTCATCGCGTTCGATCACGAGCTGGACAAAGCCTGGGTGATTTCGCACGGCTTCCCAGCCGCGCCGGGACCCCCTCGGCGGCGCCGGGCCGAGAGCCGGCTCGCCGACCTGGCCGAACGCCTCAGCAGACCCCACGGCGGGCAGCCGAGCCGGCCGGGCTCGGCCATCGAGCGCGATCGGCTCGCCCCGCAGTTCCCCACGCCGTACGGGCGGGGCGTGACGAGCGACTTCTCGCGCGACGCCTACCTGCGTGCGGTCGAAGGGGTGATCGGCCGCCTCCGTAAGGGCGACGCCTACCAGGTGAACCTCGCGCAGCGTCTGCTGCTCCGCGAAACGATCGACCCGGCGCGGGCCTACGAGCGACTGCGGGTGCTGAATCCGGCGCCGTTCGGCGCGTATCTGGATGGCGGCCGGTGGCAGGTGGCGAGCGCTTCGCCGGAGCGCTTTCTGCGTGTCGAGCAGGGCGGCGTCGAGACCCGTCCTATCAAGGGCACCCGGCCGCTCGGCCGAGCGGCCGGCCTCGAATTGGCCGCGAGCGAGAAAGACCGCGCCGAGAACGTGATGATCGTCGACTTGCTCCGGAACGACCTTTCGCGGGTTTGCACCGACGATTCGATTAGGGTTCCCGAGCTGTTCTCGCTGGAACAGTACGCCCACGTCCAGCACCTGGTGTCGGCGGTGACGGGCCGCTTGCGCGAGGGTCGCGGAGTCGCGGACCTGCTCGCGGCCACGCTCCCAGGCGGCTCGGTGACCGGCGCGCCGAAGATCCGCGCCCAAGAGCTGATCGCCGAGTACGAGCCGACGGCGCGGGGCGCGTATTGCGGCGCGATGGCGTGGGTCGGGTTCGCCGACGAGGAGGGCCATCAGGCGATGGACTCCAGCGTGCTGATACGCACGCTCACGTTCGCCGACGGATGGGTGCAAGCGCCGGTCGGGGGCGGGGTCACCGTGTTGTCCGACCCGGTCGCGGAATACGACGAAACCTGGCACAAGGCGGCCGGGCTGATCGACGCGGTTTCCCCCGGGTGAGGTGACTGGCGTGTTGCTGGTAATCGACAACTACGACAGCTTCGTGCACAACCTGGCTCGGCTGTTGCGCGTGGCTGGCGCGGCGACCGAGGTGGTGCGGAACGACGCCATCACGGCGGACGGGGTCGCCCGCCTCGCGCCCGGCGGGATCGTGCTGTCGCCGGGGCCGGGCGCGCCGGACGCGGCCGGCTGCTGCGTCGACGTGGTCAGCCGTTTTGCAGGCCGTGTGCCGATCCTCGGCGTGTGCTTGGGCCACCAAGCTATCGTGCGGGCATTCGGCGGGAAGGTAGTCGAGTCTGGCGCGCCGATGCACGGCCGCACGAGCCGCATCGAGCACAACGGACAGGGCCTCTTCAGCGGCGCGGCGAGCCCGATCGTGGTTTGCCGGTACCATTCGCTGGTGGCCGATCCGTCGTCGCTGCCGGCGGGATTGGTCATCGACGCGGTCGCCGAGGACGGCACGATCATGGCGGTCCGGCGTCGGGGCTGGCCGGTGTTCGGCGTGCAGTTTCACCCGGAGGCGATACTCACCGAGGGAGGCCAGCGCGTGCTCGAGAACTTCGTGACCGTCACCGGCCGGGCCGGCTCGCCAGCTCGATAAGCCGCTTCATCTCGCGCACCGCGGCTTCAAAACCAACCAGGACCGCACGCGAAACGATGCTGTGCCCGATGTTCAGCTCTTCCATCCCCGGCAGCGCAGCGACCGGCCCGACGTTCTGGTAGTTCAGGCCGTGGCCCGCGTGCAACCGCAGCCCCGCGGCACGAGCTTTCGCGCCCGCGTCAGCAAGCCGGCACAGCTCGGCCTCTGCCGACGCGCGGAGCCCTCCCGAGTCGACCCACGCGTGCGCGTACGGCCCGGTGTGGAGTTCGACCCCGTCGACGGCTTTGCCGAGCGCGGCGGCGGCTTCGATTTGGGCCGGGTCGGCGTCGATGAACAGGCTCACCAACACGCCCGCGTCCGCGAGTCTCTGGGTGGCCGACGCGACGCGGTCCCGGCCGCCGACCACATCGAGGCCCCCCTCGGTGGTGACCTCTTCGCGGCGTTCGGGGACGAGCGTCACTTGGTGCGGCCGCACGCGGCACGCGATGTCGACCATCTCGTCCGCACAGGACGACTCGAGGTTGACCGGAACGGCGGCCGTTTGCATGAGGAGCTCGACGTCGCGGTCCTGCACGTGGCGGCGGTCTTCCCGCAGGTGCACCGTGATCCCGTCGGCGCCAGCCAGCACGGCCAGCGCCGCGGCCGCGACCGGATCGGGCTCGGTGGTCCGCCGCGCCTGACGCACGGTGGCCACGTGGTCGATGTTGACGCCGAGCGAAGCCAAAGCGGGAACTCCCAGTTGAGGCGACCAGTTGGGGCGACGTTGGACCGAGTGCCGGGGGACAGGGAGTCTAGCCGCCGGCAGCCCGCGGATCGACGCCCCCGGGCGCGGCGGTTTTCTCCTCGAATCGCAAGCGGCGTTCGAAGCGGCCGTCGTGGTCGGCGTCGATCGATAGGACCCAGGCCTTGGCGGCCGGGTCGTACCGCAGTCGGCGATCGGGTTCGTTCGGCATCGGCTCGGCGACGAACTCCGCCCCGCGTGGCCCGACCGCTTGGCTCAACGCGGCTAGCGGGGTGAAGGCCGGTCGTCGCATTCCCGCGGCGCGGGGCCGGAGGGGGCCGTCGTTCCGCTCGGCGGTCCAGACCGCCCCGGCTGCGACCACCACGGCGAGGACCCCGAGCATCTTCCACGGGTTCACGGCGCCGGCGGCGGCGGCTTCCGAGGCGAGCTCTTCGGCCTGGCTGGCCGCTTCGTCGCGTAGGACCTGGGCAGCGAGTACCACGTCGTCTTCCGGCACGCTGAGCCGATACGCAGCCACCCATTCGCCGGTGGCCGCGTTGAAGCTCTCGTCGGGCCGGGACACGGCCGCCACGCCCGCTTCCTCGAGCAACGCGACGAGGTAGCCCGCCTCGGCGGCGGACGCCACGCGAGCCACATCGGTCCGCGGGCCGGCGACGCGGCTCTCGCGCGGGGCGGCGTCGTGGCCGCAATTCGGGCAGGCGTGCATGGGGCGGGTCTCCGCGGGGTGTCGAGGCCGGCAGCGAGGGCTCGTTCCCGATTATCGTTACAGGCGGCCCTTCTGGCCACGCTCCGCCACGCAAACGCGCCCTCCGGCGTATCCCTCACGCGGGGCGCGGATTGGGGGGGCGGTCTGTGAAAAATGGTACGAGCCGCCCATCGGTTGCCGAGCTACCGTTAGCTGTCGCCCCAGCGTTCCCCGAAGGAGCCGCTCTGCTTTGCGATCGACGAACCACGCCGCCGAAAACTCTGGCCCTTCACGGCTTGAAGCGATGACTTGTCGCGAACTTGCTGAGAAAATCGAAAAGCTCCAGCCGGACGCGTCGCCTCAGGACGTGGCGCGGCTGTGCCTGCTGCTGACCAACAGCCACCGCGACGTGTCCGCCCTGGGGGACCTCGTCGAGCTGCAGTCGGCTTGGCGGCAGATCGGGTTGCGGCTGCAACTCGCCACCGACCAGCACGCGGCGATGACCCACGAGCTGGAAGAACTAGCGAGCAGCGACCCGAAAGAGTTCTCGCAAGAACAGGTCTGGGTGCTGATCCGCGCGATCAAGGTGCAGAGCCAGATCCTCCAGATGTATGTGGGCCATCCGTTGCTGGATGTCTGACAGACGAGGGACGAGGGACGAGGGACGGGGGACGGGGGACGGGGGACGAGGGATGGGGGGGGCGAGGGACTCGGGGCGGACTTCGCACGGCGGATCGGATCGCCGAGGCCCGAAGCCCGAAGCCCGAAGCCCGAGGCCCGAGGCCCGAGGCCCGCGCCTCACCCCTCGCGCTCCTCACCCGATCATCGCCACCGCTACGGTCATGTAGATGACGATCCCGGCGATGTCGATGATGCCGGCTACGAAGGGGTTGCTCATCAGGGCGGGGTCGAGGCCCAGCCGCTGGAACACGAGCGGCAGTGCGCCGCCGCACAGCGTTCCGCACACGACAACCAGCAGCAGCGTGAGCGGGACCGCGGCGATCTGGAACGCGGTCGGCGAGACCTCGCCGCTCGGCGGGTTGCGGGTGAGCAACCACGCGCTGGCGTAGCCGACGGTGGCTAGCGCCGCCCCGAGGGTCAGGCCCATGACCAGCTCGCGGCGGATGACGCGCCACCAGTCGTCGAGGGTGACCTCTCCGTCGGTCAGGCCGCGGATCACGAGCGTGGCCGACTGGCTGCCCGAGTTGCCGCCGCTGGAGATCACCAGCGGGATGAACAGCACGAGCCACCAGACGCGGTCGAAGCCCTCCTCGTAGCTGAGCAGCGCCAGCGCGGTCAGCAGCGCCGCGACGAACAGCACGCCGAGCCACAGGCCGCGGCTGCACGCGAGCGAGAACCAGTGCGACCGCAGGTAACCGGCCTGCAGCGGCGCCACGCCGGCCGCCAGCAGCGCGTCCTCGGTCGCTTCGGCGCGGAGCACGTCGATGATGTCGTCGTGCGTGATGATGCCCAGCAGCCGGCGGTCGTCGTCGACGACCGGGATCGCGAGGAAGTCGTAGTCGGCCACCTTCTCGGCGACCGCCTCCTGGTCGTCCATCGCTCGGACGGTGACCACGTCGCGCTGCATCAGCTCGTTGATCGGCTGGTCGGGCCGCAGGTAGTGGGTCACCAGTTGGCGGGCCGACACGAGCCCCAGCAAGCGGTTCTCCTCGTCGACCACGTAGTTGTAGTAGACGGTCTCGACCTCCTGGGCGCGTTTGCTGATCTCGGTCAGCGCCTCGGTGACGGTCAGGTGCTCCCTCAGGCGGGCGACCTCGGTCGTCATCACGCTGCCGGCCGTGCCCTCCGGGAACCCGCGGAGGCGCAGCGTCTCGCGGCGGTCCTCTTGCGGCAGCAGGGGGAGCAGCTCCTCGACGGCAGGTTCGTCGAGGTCGTTCAGCAGGTCGACTCGGTCGTCGGCCGGCAAGTCGGCCACCAATCCGCTGACCGAGTCGGCGTCGCCCGAATCGACCAGGCGCTGCACGATCGCCGCTTGTTTGGGTGCGTCGAAGAAGCCGAACACCTCGACCCGGCGCTCCGGATCGGCCGATCGCAGGACGCGCCACGCCTCGGCCGGGTCGAGCCCCTCCATGAACTCGGCCACCCGCGCCGGCATCAACGCGTTGACGAACTCGCGCAGCTCCGCCTCGTCGTCGGCGGCGATCATCTCGCGGAGTTCGGGCAGGTAGAGCGTGTTCATGGGGGAGGCAGCGGGCGGGGGGCAGCTGGTGGCCGGCGGCGCCGAGGGAGGCGCCCCAAGCGTGGCGCCGGGCATCTTGTCGGTTAGCGACCTTGCGCGGGAGGGGACGCCGAGGCAACCCGGCCGTTGCTTTCGCCGGCGCCTCCCCCGCGGTTGGCGGCCCGTAGGGCTCTGCGACAGCACGGCTCCGCAGCCCGCTTCCGGATTGCCCCATTTCCCGCCGTTGGCTACTTTCCTGCTCGCTAGCTGGCCCGCTCCCTGCCCGCGCCGGGTCCTACAATTGAACGTGGCTGCCGACGAACCGACACCCGACGCCGTGGACTTCGACGCCTGCCAGGTGGCTATCGGGTATCGCTTTGCGGACCGGTCGCTGCTGGAGAGCGCGTTGACGCACGCCTCGGGGGCGAATCACCGGCTCGCTTCGAACGAACGGATGGAGTTCCTCGGCGACGCGATCCTCGGTGCGGTCGTGTGCCAGCGGCTCTACGACCGCTTCCCCGACTTCCTCGAAGGCGACCTGACCAAGCTGAAGAGCGTCGTGGTGAGCCGCCAGACCTGCGCAAAGCTTAGCCGGCAGCTCGGATTGGAGGACTTCCTGATCCTAGGCAAGGGGATGACGACCTCCCCCACGGTGCCCCGCAGCGTGCTGTCCGACGTGTTCGAGGCCCTTGTGGCGGCGATCCATATCGACGGCGGGCGCGAGGCGGCGGAGCAGTTCGTCGCGCGGCTGATCGAGCCGGAGATCGACCGCGTCGAGGCCGACGGCGTCGGCGGCGAGAACTTCAAGTCGCTGTTGCAGCAGCTCGTGCAGCGCGAGGAGGGGACCACCCCCTCGTATTGCCTGCTGGCCGAGCACGGCCCCGATCACAGCAAGGCGTTCCAGGTCGCCGTGCAGATCGCCGGACGGCGGTTCACCGCGGCGTGGGGGCGGACGAAGAAAGAGGCCGAGCAACGGGCGGCCGCCAACGCGCTAGCGGAGCTCCAGGACGACGAGCCGCCCTACGCCCCGCACCGCGGCGTCTGAGCCGGCCGGATTGCCGATCCGTCGACGACCGGCCGGAGGCCGGCGGCTCACCGGCCCGTGAGCATCTCTTGCCGGTAGCGGTGCATCACGTCGGACCGCAGCAGCAGGCCCACCAGGCGCCGGCTCTCGCCCACGCCGACTTCGACGGGCAGCGTCTCCACGTCGCGGGCGCCGAAGTCGCGCATCGCCTCGATGAGGTTCTCGGCCGGGTGGACCGAGATCGGGCTCCGCAGCGCGATGTCCTCGGCGTTGATCAGCTCGGGCGACATGTCGCTGTCGAGCACGCGGTGGAGGTCTTCGGCGCGGATGATGCCGACCAGCTTGCCGTCGGCGCCCATGACCGGCAGGCTCTCGATCTGCGGGTGCTCGCGGGCGATGCGGATGATCTCTGCGGCGTTGTCCTCGGGCTTGAGGGTTGGGAAGCGGCGGATCATCACGTCGCGGACCATCACGTGGTCGAGGTTGTGCAGGTCGTGGCCCCGCGCGATGTGCTCCCCGCGGCGGCTGAGCTTCTTGTAGTAGATGCTCTCCGGGTCGATCACCCGCGCCACGACGCTCGCCACGCCGGTCGCCGCCATGATCGGGAGGATGATCTCGTACTGGTCGGTCATCTCGTACACGATCAAAATCGCCGACAGAACGCCCTGCGTCGTCCCGGCCACGACGGCCGCCATGCCGACGATCGCGTACACGCCCGGCGAGTGGCTCAAGCCGGGGGCTACCAGGTTGAGCAGCAGGCCGAACGACCCGCCGAGCGTGGCGCCCAAGAACAGCGAGGGCGCGAACACGCCGCCCGACCCGCCGCCGGCCAAGGTGAGGCTCGTCAGCAGCGGCTTGAGCAGCACCAGCGGCGCGAGCCAAGCGAGCTCGGTCAGCAGGCGTTCCCGCGGCACGACAACGGCTTTGTCCGGGGCCGTGCGGAAAAAGTCTTGGAAGAACGGGAAGGAAGCGGAGGGAGAGTCCGCGTCGGGCCCGGTCTCGTCCACATCGACACGCAGGTGGAGCGAGTGCTCGACGACCTCGTAGCCGACGCCCATCACCGGCGGCAACGACGCGTGCTCCGAAGCCGCCTCGGCGGCCGAGCGGAACGGCGGCGCGGCCGGGTACACGGCGCCCACCAAGCCGACGATCGCGCCGAGCACCAAGGCCCGCCCCCGCCAGTCGGGCAGCCAGCGCTGGGTCGCCCCCTCCAGGCCGTAGAGCACCTTGATGAAGCCGGCCGCCGCGAGTCCCGCAACAAGGCCTAGCAGCAGGTAGCTGGGCAGCTGCACGTACGCGCCGGCGAACTGGTACTCCAGGTCCTGGAAGGCCGGGTTCAGTCGGTGCTCGCCGATGTGTTGTTGCACCACGTCCGCCAGAACGCTTGCCAGCACGATCGGCGTGAGCGACTCGACGGCGAACGTGCCGATGATGATCTCGCTGGCGAAGATCACGCCGGCCAGCGGCGCGTTGAACGTCGCGCTGATGCCCGCGGCGGCCCCGGCGGCGACCAGCACCTTGATGTTTTTTGCCGAGAGGCGGAGCAGCTGCCCGGCGCCGCTGCCCAGCGCCGCGCCGATCTGCACGATCGGCCCCTCGCGGCCAACCGAGCCCCCGGTGCCGATCGTCAGGCCGCTCGCGAGGATCTTCACCAGGGCGATCCGTGGCCGGATGACGCCGTCGTGCCGCGCGACGGCGGTGATCACCTCGGGCACGCCGTGGCCCTGGGCTTCGGGGGCGAAGGTGCGCGTCCCCCAAGCGACCACCAGCAAGCCGATCGGCGGGCAGGCGGCGACCGCCACGCACCAGCCCCAGTGGGGCTCCAGGGCGAGCCGCTCGGCGGCAAGCCCGTAGGTGCTGTCGGTGATGACCTCGATCAGCCACCCGAAAACCGCGGCGCCAACGCCGGCGGCCAGCCCCACAAGCCCGGCGATTACGATCGTCAGCGTGCCGCCCGGCACCGCGCCCCGCTGAGAGAGCGACCGCGACCAATCACGCAAGCGGGCGGGCACAGCGGGGCCGGTCGAAACGGGGTGGGGGAGGCGGCGGGGGCGATTCCGCGTGCGGCTGGCAGAACAGGGCGGCACACAGCCCAACGAGCCTACGGCCCTCGCGCCGCCACGGCTAGCCGGGAGCGGCCCCCGGGGTGCGACGCTTCGTCGCTCTAGGCTGGGGCGACGCGGTGGGGCCATCGCCAATCCCCGATTGCGGCATTACACTGCCGTGTCCTGCCAAGCCCGCGCGGGCGGATCACCCGAAAGACAGGCGAGCGACCGAATGGCCAACGCGACCGAAAAGCGTGTTTACAACTTCTCCCCCGGCCCGGCCATGCTCCCGGTGAGCGTGCTGCAGCGGGCGCGCGACGAGATGCTGTCGCTTCCCGGCGTGGGCGCCAGCGTGATGGAGATAAGCCACCGCAGCCAGGCGTTCCTGGACATCATCGAGGCCGCCGAGGCGAACCTCCGGAAGCTGCTGGGGATCTCCGACAACTACGCGGTGCTGTTCTTGCAGGGCGGCAGCCGGCTCCAGTTCTCGATGGTCCCGATGAACCTGTACGCGGGCAAGAAGTCGGCCGACTACGTGGTGACCGGCTCGTGGGGCAAGCAGGCCGCCGGCGAGGCGAAGAAGGTCGGCGCGGTCCACACCGCGTACACGGCCGCCGACACGAATTTCGACCGCGTGCCGGCCGAGGGCGAGATCGATTTCGACCCCGACGCCGCTTACGTGCACTACTGCTGCAACGAGACGATCCAGGGCGTACAGTTCAACGGCGAGCCGACGCCGCCCGAGGGCGTGCCCCTCGTGTGCGACGCGTCGAGCGACTTCCTGCACCGGAAGGTCGACGTCGAGAACTACGGCCTGATCTACGCGTGCGCCCAAAAGAACGCGGGGCCGGCCGGCGTGACGCTGGTGGTCATCCGCAAGGACCTGGCGGAGCTGTCTTCGGACGATCTGCCGATTTACATGAACTACAAGTGGCACGCGAGCGAGAACTCGCTCGGCAACACGCCGCCGACGTTCGCGATCTACATCAACAAGCTGGTCACCGACTGGCTGCTCGACGAGGTCGGTGGGCTCGACGCGATGTACGAGCAGAACAAAAAGAAGGCGCTCATGCTCTACGACGTGCTCGACGCGTCGCCCGACTTCTACAAGGGCCACGCGCAGGTCGAGAGCCGCAGCGTGATGAACGTGACCTTCAACCTGCCCTCGGACGAGCTGACCAAGGCGTTCATCGCCGAGGCGGAGAAGCACGACCTGACCGAGCTGAAGGGCCACCGCTCGGTCGGCGGAGTCCGCGCGTCGATCTACAACGCGATGCCCGTCGAGGGCGTCGAGGCGCTCCGCGACTTCATGAAGGACTTCCGCGACAAGCACGCCAACTGACGCGTGCGTCGACGGCCCGGTGCCACCACCAGCAATCTCCCTCCGGCCTTTAGCCTACAGCCTGCAGCCTCTCCAATGCCCAGCGTCTTAGTGCTCGACGACCTCGCTCAAGAAGGGCTCGACAAACTCGAAGCGGCCAGCGGCGTCACCTACGAGGTCCGCACCGGCCTGAAGGGCGAGCAGCTCAAGGCCGCGCTGAACGAGTTCGACGGCGCCATCTGCCGCAGCGGCGTGAAGCTCACGCCCGACGTCATCGAGGGCAACACCCGCTTGAAGGCCGTTGTCCGCGCCGGCGTCGGCACGGACAACATCGACAAGCCCTCGTGCACACGCGCGGGCATCGTGGTGATGAACACGCCGGCCGGCAACACCATCAGCACCGCGGAGCACGCCATCGCGCTGATGCTCGCGATGAGCCGCAACGTGGCGCCCGCGTACCAATCGCTGATCGAGGGACGGTGGGACCGCAAGAAGTTCATGGGGACCCAGGTCGCCGGCAAGACGCTCGGCGTGGTCGGCCTCGGGCGGATCGGCCAGGCGGTCGCGTCGCGCGCCCGTGCTCTGGAGATGGACCTCGTCGGCTACGACCCGTTCATGTCGGCCGACCACGCGAAGTCGCTCGGGATCGAGCTGGTCGAGAAGGTGGACGACATGCTGCCGCGGGTCGACTACCTGACGGTGCACACGCCGCTCACGGACGAGACCCGCGGCATGATCTCCGACGCGCAGCTGGAGGTCATCAAGCCCGGCGCCCGCCTGATCAACTGCGCGCGGGGCGGCATCTACGACGAGGCGGCCCTCGTGCGCGGCCTCGAGTCGGGCAAGCTGGCCGGCGTCGCGCTGGACGTCTACCCGGACGAGCCCTGCACCGAGAGCCCCCTGTTCGGCATGCCGGGCGTGGTTTGCACGCCGCATTTGGGCGCCAGTACCGAGGAGGCCCAGACGCAGGTCGCCGTCGAGGCGGTCGAGCTGCTCACGGCGTTCCTGACCACCGGCGCGATCAGGTGCGCGGTGAACGCCGCGGCGCTCGACCCGAAGACGATCGCCTCGCTCAAGGGGTACATCAACGTCGCCCACCGTCTCGGCTGCCTGGCCGAGGGCCTCACGCCCAGCGGCGTCGGCTCGTGCCGGATCATCTACCGCGGCGAGTTGGCCGGCCGCGACACCAAGATCCTCAACGCGGCGTTCGCCGTCGGCCTGCTCGAGCACGCCATGGGCGACGAGGTCAACCTGATCAACGCCGAGTCGCTGTTGACCGAGCGTGGGATCCAGCTCGTCACCGAGACGGCCAGCCAGCAGGGGGCGTTCCGCTCGTCGATGACCGTCGACGTGGCCACCGGCGAAGCCTCCCACTCGCTGTCCGCCACGCTGCTCGGCGAGGACATGCCCCGGCTCGTGCAGATCGACGGCTATCGGCTGGAGGCCTTCCTCGACGGCTGCCTGATCATTTTCACGCACAAGGACGTGCCCGGCATCATCGGTTCGATCGGCACCGTGCTTGGTCAGCACGGCGTGAACATCGCGCAGATGGCCGTCGGCCGCAACAAGCCCGGCGGCGACGCGATCGGCGTTCTGAACGTCGACGGCGAGGTCCCCGCCGACGGCCTCGACGCGATCCGCGGCCTCGAAGCGATCAGCAGCGCGCGCGTCGTCAAGCTGCCCGCCGCTGGGGTGATGCCGGCTTGGCTCTAAGCCGGCAAGCCCGGCGCCGAGCCCGCACTCGTCCCGCGCCCGCGACGCAACCGGCGCCGCCCGCGCGACCGGCGCCGTTTGCCGCCATTTTTCGTGGGGCGAATCGAGGCCCTGTGTGGCGTGCAGCGCGCCGCGACCGATAGTTCGGCAGTCCACCTCGCGCGCCCGCGCCTCTCGTCTGGCGGCTCGCGAGCCTCCCGCCCGACTCTCGATTCGCCTGCTCGCACCATGCCCATCGCACTCGCTCCGGCCCCAACGGCCGACTCGCCGTTGGAAAAATCCGTCCACAACGCCCTCCAGTCGAGCCCCTATGTGGCCGGCGCGCGGGTCCGAGTTGAAGCGGGCGAGGGCCGCGTCCGCCTCCACGGCGACGTCGGCACGTTCTTCGAAAAGCAGATGGCCCAAGAGGTCGTCCGCCGGATCGACGGGGTCCAGCAGGTCGAGAACCTGCTCCAAGTGGCCTGGACCTGAGCCGGGCGCGGGTGTTAACGGGCGCCTTGCGGCGGCGGTTCGTGCCTTGACGGCCGAGCCACGCAAGGGGCCTTCAAAGCCCGCGGGGAACGGCCGCTTTCGTTCGGCGACGCTGTCGTTCGCGGCCGCCTTCATCCGGGGCCGCCCTCGACGGGTTGAGGCGCACAGCTCGACCTTGACGGAGTCGACGCCGTTGCCTCCCGCTTGCAGTGCGCTGTAATCCGACGTGAGCGGATTGCCCTCGGCGAACTCGGCCGGCTCCCGGCCCGCACCACGCCGCCGCCGACTGCCGGGCGCTGGTAACGCGGGGCCTCCTCGCCGTTGACGAGGTGGACGAATCGGTCGCCGACGGCGATCGCCTCGGCGCGCACCCATCGCTTGGGATCGAGCGTCGGCCCCGACGAGGCGGGTAGTCGCCCGGTATGCAGCCGGCCATTCTGAGCTGCCGCCGGTGTGCTTCTTCCCCCCGCCGTGAAGCTCGCCGCGAAGCAGGCGAGGTGAACCAAAACGGGTCGATATCGGTTCACAAGGGCGTTCTCGGGAGGAGGCGACTGTTGGCTCGGGGCGAGCAACAGTACAGCCCCACGGCTGCGGCTGCGGCACGTTCCGCCCGATCGGGTTGACCGCACGCGCCGGAGAAAAACAATTGTCGCGTATGCAACAGCCCGCCCAGCCGACGCCACTAAAGCCGCTCTGGATCGGTCCGATCGAGATCGGCTTCCCGATCGTCCAGGCGGCTCTGTCGGGTTACAGCGACTCGCCGATGCGGACCCTCGCCCGCCGGCACGGGGCGTCGTACACGCTGTGCGAGGTGATGCTCGACAAGTTCCTCGTCGACCTGAAGATACGCCGCAAGACGCGCCACCTGCTCCACATCGGTCCCGATGAGCCGCCCGTCGGCGGCCAGCTGATGGGCGCCGAGCCGGAGCAGTTCGGCCCGGCTGCGAAGCGGCTGTCGGACGCGGGGTTTGACGTGATCGACATCAACTTCGGTTGCCCCGTGAAGAAAGTCCTCGGCCGTTGCCGCGGCGGGTACCACCTGAGCCAACCGGAAGTGGCGGCCGAGATCATCCAGCGCGTCCGCGACGCCACGCCGGCCGAGAAGCCCGTCACGGTCAAGATGCGTCGCGGCATCGACGACGCCCCCGAGAGCCGCGACAAGTTCTACGAGATCTTCGATCGCGCTTTCGAGATCGGCGTGGCGGCGGTCACCGTGCACGGGCGGACGGTTTCGCAGAAGTATGTGGGCCCGTCTCGCTGGGAGTTCCTCAGAGAGCTCAAGGCCCACGCCGGCAGCCGCACGGTGCTCGGGAGCGGCGACCTGTTCGACGCCCAGGCGTGCCTCGACATGATCCGCTACACGGGCGTCGACGGGGTGACGGTCGCTCGCGGAGCGATCGGCAACCCGTGGGTCTTCCAGCAGGCGCGCGAGCTGGCGGCCGGGCGGCCGCTGCCCGAACCGCCGTCGCTGCACCAGCAGCGCGACGTGATCGCCGAACACTACCGCATGGCCGAAGAGCTCTACGGCGCCGAGCGCTGCGTGCCGGGGATGCGCAAGTTCGCGATCAAGTACTCGCAGCTCCACCCGCGGCAGGCAGAGGTCCGCGCGGATTTCGTCCGCGTGAAGCTCCCCGGGCAATGGCGCGAGGTGCTCGACCACTGGTACGCCGAGGACCTGCCCGGCGTGCACCCCACGGTCGACGAGCCCAACCCGCTGGCGACCGCTCCGGCGCCCGCCGCGCCCGCCTTGGTCTAGCCCACACGCGGGCCGCGCCGCAAACTCGCCGCGACCCGCGCGGCCCGAGCGCCCCCGCGCTTCGGGCGCCGCTGGCGCCGGTTTCGGGCGCCGCCGCTCGCCCCGCGGGCGCCGATCCCTCTCAATGTGGCTCCGCGCGGATCGGGGGCCGACGCCGGGAGGTCACCGCCGATGCGTATCGCCACGATGTTGCTTGCCCTGGGCGCCGGCCTCGCTCCGGCGCCGCTGTGGGCGGTGGGGCACTTCAACATGCCGACCTCGCTGCAACAGTACTTGGGCGTAGGGTTCGGGCCGGGTTACCACGCGCCGATGCTGCTGGGCCCCCGCCACAAGGCGCGGGTCGCGGCGCAGCGCGTCCGCCGGCTGCCGGCCCCCCTCCTGCCGCCGCCACGCGATGCCGGGTTCTCCGCGCCGGCCTGCCTGGGCGCCGGCGCCGAATGGCCGATGTCGTCGCACAATCCGGCGGAAGGGCCGTCCGGGGTCCTGGCTTGGCCGCACGGCTACGCGGCTGAAGGCCCGCCCGCCGGCTCGCCGGCGTTCGCCCGACCGCGCAACGGCGAGGCACGCTAGGGAGGCGGTGGGGCGCGGGGCCCCCATTTCGAACCCGCGTGACCGCAAGAGGCTGAACAATTCGTCGGTCCGGAGGGCCAAAGGTCTTGCTCTGGCTGCTTTGCTGCGTTGCGATCGGCGCCACGCTCTATCGGGGAGGGCGCTGGCTCCGCCGTGGATTGGAGAGAGCCCGGCAAGGCCGGGCCGAGGTGCGGCGCGCTTCGTTGGCTTTTCGGGACGAGTTCCCTTCGCTCTCGGCCGAGCTGTCGCGGCACGGGGCCAACGCGGCGCTGCAGCCGGTGGAGCCCCTCATGGCCCTCGACGCGGCGACGGGCGAGCTCGTCGCGCTCGCGCCGGCCACCGAAGCCGACGAATCGGTAACCGCCGTGTTTGCGTGGCGGCGGAACCGGTGGCGGAGCGAAGGTCGCATCGTCGCGGGGCTCACGCCCGCCCAAACGCTCCACCATCATCGCGATCGGTTGATCGCCGCGTGATGGCCCCTGCCCGGCGGAGACTTCCCGATGGGGCCGCGATCCGCGACACTGAGCGTGTCTCCTTCTCTCGCGCCCAACCGCGATCAACCATGCTCGACTGGGACGACCTTCTCCCCCAATGCGCCTACGCGTGCCCGCCCGGCGGGTGGCGTCCTGCGGCGGTCGCGGCGGCGATCGAGTCGATCCGCAAGAACGCGGCGGTCGAGATCGATTGGACGCGGCTGGGCGAGTCGCTCCAGGGGAGGCCGATCGCGATGGTCACCGTCGGCGGCGGCCCGACTCGCGTGCTGCTCTGGTCCCAGATCCACGGCGACGAGCCGACCCACACCACCGCGCTGCTCAACCTGCTCAGGTTGCTGACCCGAGCGGACGGCTCGGGCGAGCGGCTCCGCAGGGGCCTGACCGTGGGGGTCGTCACGCCGCTCAACCCCGACGGCGCCGAGCACAAGACGCGGCACAACGCCCAAGGGATCGATGTCAACCGCGACTTCCGGCGCTTCGCCACCGCCGAGTCGCAGGCGCTGCGATCGGCGTTCGAGGGCTTCACGCCCGATTACGCTTTCAACCTGCACAACCAGCCCCCGCGCCGCGCGATGCCCGACCCGCCGCGTCGGCCGGCTTCGGCATCGCTGCAAGTGCCGCCGGTCGACGCCGACGACACCCAGACCGACTCGGTCCGTCGCGCGGTGCAAGTCGCGGCCACCTTCCGCCGCGCGATCGCACCGCACTGCGAGGGACGGGTCTCGCGCTACCCGGCCGATTGGATGCCGCGTGCTTCGGGCGACTGGTCGCAAGCTCGCGGGGTGGCGACCGTTCTGGTGGAGGCAGGCGGCTGGCCTGATCACGACTTCGCCGCGATGGAGCGCGCCCACTTTGCGGCGCTCGTGCAGACGCTCGACGCGATCGCGTCGACCGCTCTGGGCGAGCCCGGCGGGATCGATGACGCGGACGCCGCCGACTACACCGATCTGCCCCGCTCTTCGACACGCCACCTGTTTGACCGAGTGTTTGCCGTCGGCGGCGTCGCGCAGCTTGGCGCCGAGGATATCGCTGTCGTGGGCCGCGGTCATATCGGGGTCGATTTCCCGGACCGCACCGCCGGGGGCGACGAGCCAGCCGCCGGCTCTATCGCCGCGATCGGCGACCTAGAAGACGAAGGCGGCCTGAGCACCGTTGAAACACCGGCGATCGCGCTGCCCGGCCGGATCGTCCTCGCCGAGGCGCCCGAGAGCGCGTTCGATGACAGCCCCGCGGACTGGGACACGCTGGCCCGACTGGGGGTAACCACCACGCTCGTGCCCATCAACCTGGCCGATCCCGCTTTCGAGGCGGCCATCGTGCAAGCCATGCACGACGTGCCGCCGTTGCACGCGGCTCTGGTCGCCCGCTGGGACGGTCCGGAACCCGACGCCGCCGAGGCGCTCGACCGGCTGACGGTCGCCATCAGCGCCGGCGTGGTGGCCACTCTCGGCGAGATGCCCCCGTTGATCGCCGCGGCGGCCGAGCGGCTCGGGCTCTCGTCGCTCGACCCGGAGGCCGTGCCCCGCCGGGCCGACGGCGCCCCGCCAACCGTGTCGGACTGGCTGCTCGAGGTGAAGCGGGTCGCCGCCGCGTTACGCCTGGGCCGCCGCGGGCGGATACAGCTCAAGGCGGTGGCCGACATCGCGCTGGTGCGGGTCGACGGCGACCGCATCCGCGACGACTCGACCGAGGCGGTTTACGTGGGAGGCCGGCGGGTGCTCGACGCGGACGGGCTGAGCCCCAATTCTCCCGGCCGGTGGCTGCGGCGGCACGCCGACGGCGCCGCCGACGACCGCTGACCCGCGCGCTCCCGCGGCGCCGCGCGGTCGCGCGGTGTATGATGACGGGTTCCATAGCCGCTCTCGGATCCAGCTAACCCACTCCCCAATGACGAGCTCCGCCCCCGCGACGACCGCCGGCCACAACCGCGCCGACGCGGGATTGGTCGACACGCTCCGCGGGCTGGTGGGGGCCGAGAACGTCCTGACCGAGGCGGTCGACCTGGCCCCCTACGCGTTCGACGGCACCGCGGCCATCAAGCAGCGTCCCGCGTGCGTGGTCTTCGCCCGCGACCGATCGCAGGTCGCGCCGATAGTGAAGGCCGTCGCTGGAGCGCGCGTCCCGCTCGTGACGCGCGGCTCGGGCACCGGCTTGTCGGGGGGCAGCGTGCCCGTCGACGGCGGCGTGGTGCTCGGCCTCAATCACCTCGACCAGATCCTCGACGTCGACACCGCCAACCTGACGATGCGTGTCGAAGCGGGCGTCATCACGCAGCGGATCGACCAAGAGGCGGCCAAGCACGGCCTCTTCTACCCGCCCGATCCCGGATCGCAGAAGATCAGCACCATCGGGGGCAACGTCGCGGAGAACTCGGGCGGGCTGCGCGGCCTGAAGTACGGCGTCACGCGCGACTACGTGATGGGCCTCCGCGTGGTGCTCGCCGATGGGCAAGAGGTCTGGCTCGGCAACCAGTGCGTGAAGGACGTCGCGGGCTACAGCCTGAAGGACCTATTCATCGGCTCGGAGGGCACCCTCGGCGTGGTGACCGAGGTCCTCCTCAAGCTGCTGCCACGCCCGAAGGCGCGGCGCACGATGACCGCCACCTTCGCCACGATGGAGGCCGCCGCCGCCGCCGTGTCGGACATCATCGCGCGGCAGATCGTGCCTTGCACGGTCGAGTTCCTCGACCAGACGACCATCCGTTGCGTGGACGACCACGCGGGGCTCGGCCTCCCGCGCGACGCGGCCGCGCTGCTGCTGCTGGAGTCGGACGGCCACCCGGCCGTCGTCGAAGAAGAGTGCGAGGCGATGCGCCAGGCGCTGGTCGACGCGGGGGCGACCGGCGTCGAGACCGCGCGCGACGAGGCCGACGCCGAGCGGCTCCGCACCGCCCGCCGCGCGGCCTTCTCGGCGCTCGCGCGGGTCAGCCCCACGACAATCCTCGAAGACGTCACGGTCCCCCGCAGCGAGCTGGCGCCGATGGTCAAGTTCATCGCCGAGTGCGCCGAGCGGCACGACTTGCTTATCGGCGTGTTCGGCCACATGGGCGACGGCAACCTCCACCCGACCTTCCTCACCGACGAGCGGAACGAGCAAGAGATGCACCGCGTCGAGCAGGCCCTCTCGGAGATCGTCGACGAGACCCTGCGTCGGGGCGGCACGATCACGGGCGAGCACGGCGTGGGCCTCGCGAAGAAAGCCTTCCTCCACCGCCAACTCGGCGACGCCAGCTACCAACTGTTGCGCACGGTGAAGCGGTCGCTCGACCCGGCCGGCCTGCTCAACCCGGGCAAGATCTTCGAATAGCCCGCGAGCCGAGCCCGCGCCCACACACCAAGCGGCCTCGCTCGGCCCGCGGCGGCTCGCTCCCGCGATTGCAACCCATGCCGAACCCAGGCCCCACCGCGAAAAACCCTGTCACCGAGCTCGATTACTCGGTGATCCAGCAGTGCATGCACTGCGGGTTGTGCCTGCCCACCTGCCCGACATACGTCGAAACAGGACGCGAGCGGTCCAGCCCGCGGGGGCGGATTGCGCTGGCGCGGGCCGTGGCGGACGGCGAGCTCGACGTGACCCGCGAGTTCGCCGAGGAGATGGATTACTGTGTCGGTTGCCTCGCTTGCCAGACGGCCTGCCCGGCGGGAGTCGAGTACGTGTCGATCCTCGAAGCGAGCCGCGCGGCGAGCGAAGAGAAGGGGCTGCTCAACACCCCGTCGCGGAGCGTCTACCGCTGGCTCGGCTTGCGGCTGCTGATGACGCGCCCCCGGCTACTGCGCACCGTGGCCCGCGCGGTCGCGGTCCAGCAGAAGCCAGCCGTGCGGCGCGCGATGTACCGGCTCGGCGTGATGCGGCTGGCGCCCCCCGCGCTGCGGCGGCTCGAGCCCCAGGCGCCGCCGATCGACCCGCCGTTCTCGGACGAGCGGATCCGCGAAGTCGAGCGGCCGCCGGCTGATTGGTGGCCCGCTGAGCCCCGGGCGCGTGTCGCGGTGCTGACGGGCTGCGTGCAAGACATCTCGTTCGCTCGGGTGAACCGCGCCACGGTCGACGTGCTGCTCGCCGCCGGGTGCGAGGTCCACACGCCGCGGCGCCAGTCGTGCTGCGGCTCGCTCCACGCTCACAACGGCGACCTCGCCGCCGCGCGAGAGATGGCCCGCCGCACGCTCGACCCTTTCCGCCCCGGCGGGGTTTGCTCGCTCGATCGCCTCGACGCGGTCATCAGCAATTCGGGCGGCTGCGGCAGCCACCTCCGCCACTACGGCGATCTGCTGGGCGACGATCCCGTCTACGGACCGGTCGCGCACGAGTGGGACCGGAAGCTCCGCGACGTGCAAGAGTATGTGTGGGGCTTGGTGGGCAACACCGCACGTGCAGCCGATGAGCCGCGGTCACGGCTCGAGCGGGTGCTCCAGGTCGCCGCCGGACCTCATCCATCGGCGGGAGCCGACGGACCAGAGCCACCGCCCGCCACGGATCGGGAGCGCCTGACCTACGACGCGTCGTGCCACCTGTGCCACGGCCAGAAGGTGGTGTCGCAGCCGGTCGAACTGCTGCGGCGGCTGCCGGGCTATGATTTCGTTCCGCTGGCCGAGTCCGACTGGTGCTGCGGCGCGGCGGGCGTGTACACGATCACGCAGCCCGAGCAAGCGGCGAAGCTGCTCGAGCGGAAGCTCACCCACCTGCGCGCGGCGCGGCCGCACGTGGTCGCGACCGCGAATCCCGGTTGCATGCACCAGCTCAACCTCGCTTGCCGTGGCGACGACTCGCTCGCCCACACGCGGGTGGCGCACCCGATGGAGCTGCTCGCCGAGGCCTGCCACGCGTCGGATTGACCGGCGCGGCTACTCAGGAGGGCTGGGCGGGCGAGGGCTCCGCCGTGTCGGCCGGCTTCTTGCGGACCCGCTTCCGCTTCGGGGGCGGCGCGCTCCACTCCTTGGTGAGCGTCTCGAAGACCTCGGGCGACTCGTAGCGGACAATCCCCTTGCCGTCGGGCATCGGCCCAATCAGGCCGCGGACCACCGGCAGGCCGCGCAGCGACAGGTCGGTCGAACAATCGTCGATGCCGATCTGGGTGTGCATCCTCAGCAGCGAGTCGACGTGCGGGTAGTCCTTGCTGCGGATCTCGCCGTTGGCGCCGCGGGTGACGATGCGGATAGTCTTTTCGGGCATGCGGGGCTCACTCCGTGCGGGTAGCGCGGACAGCGTGTTCGGCTGCGGAGCCCTCCCTCCTGGCTCGGTCCGTAGCGGCGGGTCGCTTGCGGTCCCCTCCGCCGATGGGCCATCCAGGCGCCGCGGTCGGAAGGGGCGTGTTCGTGTTCTCGCTTGGGATCGACCAGCTCGCCGGCGCTTCGTGAGGCCCCCACTTGGCGGCGCCCCTGAGGGGCAGAGTCGTCAGAATCGCACCGCGCTCGCGACGGCCTATGACGCCCGGCCGCTTTTTGCCGGTCGGGCAGGCCGCACGGCCCCCGGTTCGGACGGGCGGCGGTTGAAGGGAAGGGGGCCGAAAGTTACCTTCGTACATCGAGCGAACCGACGACCGCCCCGGCGTGTCGTGGGCGTCGCCGGAGGGTATGCGAATGGTTAGCAGGCTGACTCGAAATCAGTTGCCGGGCAACCGGTTGAGGGTTCGAATCCCTTGCCCTCCGCTGTCTCGGGCTGACGGTGGCGCGTGTCGCGCCTCCGTCCCGCGGGGCCAGCGGTAAAGCGGCCTCGGGAAGGCCCTGGTGGCATCGCGATCGCGCCGGGGTCCAGCCGGTCGGCTGAGCCGCCGAGCCGCAGCGTCGCGCCGATGGGGGCCGCCGCGCTCAACGACCGCAGGCGCGCGGGACCTTTCGCGTATCTCCGACGCCCCAATCTGTGGCGCGGTCACCGCTAAGGGCCCGCCAGCGCCGCGGGTCGCTGCCCATCGACACGATGGCGGACCTCGACGCATTGCTCGAAGCAATCAAGAAACGCCTGGACGACGACCGGGTCGAACTGGCTCCCTGCGCCCTCCTGGATGAGTTCGCGGGCTTCCTCGGGGAGCATCGCGTCCTTGTACACGCGGTCGGAGGTCAGCGCGTCGAACACGTCGGCGACCGCCGCGATCCGCGCCGAGAGCGGGATGACCTCGCCCCGGATGCCCAGCGGGTAGCCGCCGCCGTCCCAACGCTCGTGGTGGTGCAAGGCGATCTCGGCCGCCATCGACAAGAAGGTGGTTTCCGGCGCCTTGCAGACAAGGCCCTCAAGCGCCCTGGCGCCGATCAGGGTGTGGCGCTTCATGACCTCGAACTCGCCGGTCGTCAGCCGCCCCGGCTTGAGCAAGATCGAGTCGGGGATGCCCACCTTGCCGATGTCGTGCAGCGGGGTGGCTTGGTGCAGGTCGAAGAGGAACTTGGCGGTGATCTGGTGGCCGTAGCGCTCGTCGGTCGCCAGCCGCGTCGCGATGACCTGGGCGACCTCCTGCATGCGGACCAGGTGCTCGCCGGTCTCCGGGTCCCGCGACTCGGCGAGCTGCGCTAGCGCCAGCGCCGCGGTCTCGTAGCTCTCGAGCACCTCGACCGTGCGCCGCTGCAGCTCGCAACTGAGCGCGTCGGACCGCTCGGTGAGGCTGCTGGCCTTGCTCTCGAGCATGGCGTGGGAGTCTTGCACGAGCTTGAGCACCGACTCTAGGTCGATGATCTGATCGCCCTGCGACGCGATCACGCGGCGGGCTTCTTGCGCCAGGCGCCACTTCTCGCTCAGCGCGGCGGCCAGCAGCGTGACCTCGGCGATGTCGAAGGGCTTCTTAAGGATCAGCAGCCGGTCGGTCTTGCCGAACCGCTGCACGATCTGGCCGACCGAGTAGTCGGAGTACGCGGTGCACAGCACCACCTGCAGCGCCGGGTCGGCTTCGAACATCCTGCCCGTCGTCTCGACGCCGTCCCAGCCGGGTGGCATCCGCACGTCGGTGAACGCGATCTGGTAGGGCCGCCCCTCGGCGACCGCTTCCTGCACCAGGCGGAGCGCGTCCTGCCCCTGGTAAGCGGAGTCGATCTGGACCGGCGGGCCGTCGTCGTCAGCGGCGGCGGCTTCGCCGAACAACTCGGCGGCGGCCGCGTCGAGCGCGCGCTGGGCCTTGCGGGGGGAGAGCGTCTTGCGGATGTCGTCGTGGATGGCGGGGTTGTCGTCGACGACGAGCACGCGTGTCGGCTGCGAGTCGGCGTTCATGCGAGCGCCTCTTGCGGCTGGAGTGGCAGGATCAACGAGAAAGTGGCGCCGCGGCCGGGGCCGTCGCTCTCGCCGGAGAGCGAGCCGCCCATCTCGGTCGCGGCGTTCGCGCAGCTGTGCAGGCCGAAGCCGTGGCCGTCGTGTTTGGTCGTGAAGCCGTGGTTGAAGATCTTGGCGAGGTTCTCCCTGGCGATGCCCACGCCGTTGTCGGCGACCCGGATCAGCACGTCGTCGTCGCCGTGGCGCCGGAGGGTGATCGTCATCCGCCGCCCCTCGGTCCGCCCGGCGACGAGGGCCTCTTTGCTGTTGCGGAGCAGGTTGACGACGATCTGCAAGAGCTTCTGCTTCTCGACGAGGACCTCTGGCAGGCCCGGCTCGTAGTCGCGCACGACCCGCACGCCGTGGCGGTCGAACGAACTGGAGTTCAGCGTCTCGGCTTGCTCGATCAGGGTCGGCAGGTCGACCGGCTCCTTCATGCCGGACATGCCCGCGTGGTCTTGCTGCGTGGCCACGATCGCCTTGATGTGGTCGAGCCGGTCGATCACGTCGCGGAGCTCGCGGGTCGCCTCGGTGAGATCGCTCTCGAGCCCCTCGGCCAGCTGACGCAAGAAGCCCGGCACCGCGGCGCCGCGGCCCCCTTCGGCGAAGAAGGGGCCCGGCTCGGCGACGTGCGCCGCGATCAGGTCCGCCGTCTGGGCGATCCGCTGCGCGTGCTTCGAGTCGAGCCGCTCCATGACCAGCCCCGCCGACACGTTCACGCTGTTGAGCACGTTCCCCACGTTGTGGAGCACGTCGGTCGCGATCTCCGCCTTGCCGGCGCGGTGGGCGGCGTCGACCAGTTTCGCGCTGAGGGTCTCGGTCTCCGACTTGGCGTGTTTCAGCAGCTCGGTCTCGTTGTTGAACTTCTCGAGCACGCGGTTGTAACCAGCCGCGATCTGCCCGACCTCGGTGTGCGGCTCGACGTCGACCGACCGGGAGAAATCGCCGGAGATCTCCTGCCGCTGCATCGCGGTCAGCAGGTCGAGCACCTCGGTCGACGCGCCGTGCTCGGCCACGTTCAGCCCCTGCCGTTCCGCCTCGGCCGACACCCTGAGCGGGAGCACCCGGTTCACGAGGTAGAGCACCACCAGCGCCGAGCCGAACGCCCACACGAACGCGACCCCCACCCCGGCCGCCTGAACCGCCAGCTGCGTCCACCGGTCGTGACCCGTGCCCCACGACCCCGCGGGCGCGAGCAGCGCGACGCACAGCGTGCCCCACGCGCCAGCCGCGCCGTGGGCCGACACCGCGCCGATCGTGTCGTCCAGTCGCAGGCGCTCGAGCAGGCGTATGCCGCCGTAGCACAGCGCCGAGCTGGTCGCGCCGACCAGCACGGCCGCGGCGGGCGAGAGCAGGTGGCAGCAGGCCGTGATGCCGACCAGGCCCGCGATCACGCCGTTGATGGCGTCCATCGCGTTGACGCGCTTCAGGAACGCCCAGGAGCAAGCGATGCCGAACACGCCACCGGCGGCGGCCGACAGGCAGGTGTTTACGAGGATCAGCGGCACGGCGCCGCCCACCGACAGGGTGCTGCCGCCGTTGAAGCCGAACCAGCCGAACCACAGGATCAGCGCGCCGAGCATCGCCAGCGGCAGGTTGTGACCGTTCATCGGCGCCGCGTCGTCGCCGAAGCGTCCCGTGCGCGGCCCGATGACCAGCACCGCCGCCAGCGCGACCCAGCCGCCGATCGAGTGCACCACGGTCGACCCCGCAAAGTCGATAAAGCCCAGCGATGCCAGCCACCCCGCGCCCGACCCAGGCACGACCCCGCCCCACGCCCAGTGGCCGAACAAGGGGTAGATGACGCCCGACACCAGCGTGGCGACCAGCAGGTAGCTGCTGAACCGCATCCGCTCCGCGACCGCGCCGGACACGATCGTCGTCGCGGTGCCGCAGAAGGTCGCTTGGAACAAGAAGAACGTGAGCGTCCAGGCGCTCGCGCCGGCGCCCAGGGCGAAGTGGTCGGCGCCGAACCAGCCGGCCGACGACGCGCCGAACATCAGCGCGTAGCCGAACAGCCAATACAGCGTGACGGACAGGCAAAAGTCCGCCAGGTTCTTCATCGCCACATGGATGCCGTTCTTCGCCCGCGACAGCCCGGATTCGAGGCACAGGAACCCGGCCTGCATCAGCAGCACCAACCCGGCGGCCATCAGCACCCACGACTGGTCCACCAACGAGCGGAGGTCGACGGACTCCGCCGCACCCCCCGCGGCGCCCGCCGGCTGCGCCAGGCAAGGGCAGGCCAACAGACCGAGGATGGCGATCGGCAACAGGCGCAGACGCACCATGGCGGACGGACGGAATCGTAGGGTTGGCGGATGGGCCCGCCGAGGCGGCCACGCTATCCCGCAACCTTAGCTCCCCTCCGGCTCCCGCTCGCCGCTACGATCGTCTGGACCGGGACTGCAAGGAACCCGAACGACCGGGAAGAACAAGCGTGCCGGTGGCGCCGGTTCCAACGGCCCGTGGCGAGCCTCGGACGTCGACTGCAACGGGGTCTCTCGTCAGCCGGCGATGTGGAGCGGAATGATTGACCGGGCCGCACCGGCGGATTACGGTGTTGCCGTCGATGGGCCCGAGAGAGGCCCCGTTCGAAAGCTTGCGGACCACCGCATCTGCCTAATGCTTGTTTTCTAGCTCCGCGCTCGACGCCGCCCCCGCGGGGCGGGTAGTCGCACTCTTATTAGCGCGAGAGTCTTCCGACGCAGCCGTTACCGCTGCCGGCCGCTATCGACCCTTCGTCGGTTACGCGCGTGGCGTGGGCGTCGGTAGTGAGCCAAGAGCCCGCCGGAGGACGACGTTCCGATCGGCGATGCCCCTCCCCTCGAATCACATCACACCAAGCGTTCCCCTTCGAGTCACCTCATGAACCAGTCGCGAATTTTAGATACCGCCCGCCGCTCGTGGCGCCTTGCGTTAACGCTGACCGCCACCTGCGGCCTCGCCCCCGCCGCCACGCCGGGGCTCCTCGAAGACTTCGAAGGCGTGCCCGCGTCGTGGGGCGTCGAGCAGCAGTACGCGCTGGGGCTCGCCGAGGTCGTGCCCGATGGCGGCCCGCTCGGCGCGGGGGACGGCTACCTCGTCTACGAGTCGACCGGCGTGGGGCGTGGCGGGGCGCGCATGACGCTGCCGGCCGACACCTTCGGCGCCCCCGACTGGGCCGGCGACTATGCGGGCTCGGGCGTGACCGGCGTGTCGGCGGACGTGAGGAACCCGGGCGACACGCCGTTGTCGCTCCGGCTGGCGGTCAGCTCGTCGGGGGCCTCCTACACAACGACCACTCCGGTGGTGATCCCGGCGGGCAGCGAATGGCTGAGCGTGGCGCTCGTGTTCGAAGATAGCGCGTTCACCAACCTCACCGGCAACGAAGGGGACTGGCCGCTTTCGCGCGTGCTCGGCGCGGTCGAAGACATCCGTTTCTTGTCGAGCGAAGACTTGCCCACGCTCGGCAACCCTTACCCGCGGGGCGATGTGATCGCCGCGACGATCGCCGTCGACAACGTGCTGCTCACGCCGGAGCCTTCGTCGTGTCTGCTGCTCAGTTTGGCGGCGGCAACCGCTCTGCCGCGGCGCCGGTGCTCGCGCGGTTGAACCAGCGCGCCGCGGCGCGGAATCCCTCGGGCGAATCGACCCAGCGGCTCTTTCGCTCTCGGGTTAGCAGCCCAGCGGGAGCTTCGATCAGCACCGCCAAGCCGTCGCCGAGCGGCCTGCTGTCCACTAGTTCGGCCGCCATCGCCGCCGCGACGCGGTTCGAAGGGTAGATCGGCGCGTGGGTCTCTTCGAGCATCCACTGGCCGAGGTCAACCGGACGCCACACGCCCGACTCGACCATCGGGCCCACGTGGCGGCGGAGCGTCGCGGGCAGCCGGTCGACCGCCGAATCGCGAACGAAGAGCGTCGCGCGCTCCAGCCGCGGGGCGTAGAGGGCCCAGCCGGGCCACGCGTCCCACCGCCCGAGCGGCGTCAGCGCCGGCGCCGCCACGGCGAGCGCGGTCGCGGCGAGCGTCAGCAGCGGCCATCGCCAGACCGGCCGGCGCGGGTCGGCGGCCCTGTCGGGCCGGAACAGGATAACGACTTGCAGCGCGAAGCCGGCGTTCCACAGCAGCACCCCCGCGCCGTGCCCCAGACCGATTGGGCTGAGCATCAGCACCGTCGCGGCGTGCAGCGCGACCGCCGCGCCGCACGCCCACGGCGACCAGCCGCGGCGCCAAACGGAGGCCGCCAGCAGCACGGCGACCGCCAATTCGAAAGCCGGCAGCAGCCAAGCCAGAGCAAACCGCATATCCGGTCCCGCGCCGGGCAACACGACGCCGACCAGTTGGCTGCCGAGGGTAGCGGCGAACTCCGCGTCGAGCTTGGCGAGCGCCGACCAGCCGTAGACGGCGATCGCCACCGCCCGCAGCGCCCCCCGCGCGGTGGCGCGGTCGGCGGACCAGAGCACCGCGCCGGTGATCAGCGCGTGGTACGCCCACGGCTGCCAGCGGAGCTGGTCGCCGAGCATCAACGCCGCGAGCGCGGCGGTCGCGAAGCCCACGCCCCACCGCTTGCCCTCCAGGAGCGCCGCCAACAGCGCCCCGGCGATCACGGCAAGGGCCGCCGCTTCGAGCGGCGGGGGCGACTCGACGCCGAAAGCCGGCAGCCGCGGCGGCAGCTCACGCGGCGTCCACAGCGGCCACGTGGCGCCCAGCAGCACGAGCAACGTCACGCCCCACGCCAAGAGCAGCGGGTCGCGACGCGGCGGCTGGGGGGGCTCGGTGTTGGCCGTCATGCCGACAGCCTAACGCCAAGAGAACCAGCCTCGCACCCGCTCGCTCAGCGACGGCGTCGGCTGCGCTTCTTCGCGGGCGGGCGGCGTCTCATTGACTAGCGGTCCTTGCGCCGAGGCGGGCGGCTCGGCGTCACGCCGCGGGAAGTTCCGCAGCAAGAACCGCGCCCAGTAGCCGTCGAGCAGGTCGCGGCAATCCTCTAGCCTCCCCTGCGCCAGAAGGTCTTCCGCGTTCTTGTACAACCGCACGAGCGCGAGCTTCTCCTCTCGCAGGTTGAGCTGCGCGTACCCGTCGCGGGGCAGCAGCAAGTCCTCGGCGCGTAGCTGGTCGAGCCGGACCTCGCCGGGCCCTTCCAGCGCCAGCCGCACGCGCAACGAGAGCGAGTCGCCCAGCGGCAAGTCGTCGATCGGCACAAAGATCGGCGGCAGCCAGCCGCCCTCGCCGTCGGAGGGCTCGGCCGCTGTTAGTCGCTCGCCGTCGAGCGGGGCGCCGTTGCGGTAGGGCCCGTCGGTTTGCTCCACGCCGACCCACAGCCGCGATCCCTTTTCCAGACGCACCGGCGCCGCTCGCACGAACAGCACGAGTTGCCCGGTCGACGGGCCTCGGAAGGGCGCCGACACGGCTTCCGCGGTGCGGTCGGCGCCGGCCCGCAAAACCAGCGACGACGAGCCGTCGAACGCCACGCCCGACTCCACGCTCGCCCCCGCGCCGAGCTCCCAGCCGGGCGCCACCGGGCTTCCCGGATCGGCCTCGAAGGACGGGTTCTCGATGGCCTCTAGCTCGCGGCGGCTGGTGGTGTCGCGGGCGCGGAGGTCTTCCAGGGCGACCGCCAACTCCTTCTGAGCCGCCGACTGCGGATCGATACGAAGCCCATCGACCGCGACCGGCGAGCCGCTGAACCGCCACACGCGCGTGGCGTGCGGCGCTAGCTCAACCGACAGCACGTGCCGCCCGGGAGTGAACCAAGCCTCGCCGACGGCCACCTCGCCAGGCCGGTCGGCGATCTCACCGCCGCGGGCGCGTTGTTCGGTTCGGACCGTCAGCTCTGCTTTGCGTGTCCACGGCGTGCGGTTGGTGATCGAGATCACCGATCCTTCGGGCGTGGTGTTGGCCACCGCCGCGACGTCGGCGCCGTTTGAGGCAAAGCCGGTTCCGCCTGGCGGCAGGCGGGCGAACCGGCGGCGCTGCCGGACGGCGGCCTCGTCGTACCACCCGGCGGTTGCCGCGGTGTCGAGCACGATGCGCGGCACGCCATCGGCCGCGGCCGCCGCGAGGGCCGAGGCTTCGGGCGTGTCGTCGGCGATGATCGTCGGCAGGAAGACATCGGTCGAGTCGTCTGCCTCGGCGCGGCCGAGCTGCAGCGCCGAGTTGGTCAGTCGGAGCGGGCGTCGGGCCGCGTGAACGGCGAGAGCCGCCGCCGACCGATCCGACTCGAGCGCCACGGCCAACGACGCCAGCAAGGCTCGTGAGTCGGCGCCGTGGCTGGTCAGTTGCGCCTCGCTGAGGCCGATCGGGGTGGCGACCATCGGCTTGCCAAGGCCGACGAGCAACCGCGCAGACGCCGGGTGGTCTTGGTCGTTCGGCCGGAGCCGGGGTGAGAGCCGGCGCGCGACCGACGGCCTCGCGGCGAGCTCCGCCGGGAGAATCATCAGCGGGTCGGCCGGCAGGCCCCGCTCGGCGAGCCGGTCGGCCAGCCGCGCCATCGCCGCCTGGTAGGCCGCACGGCTCGCAGCGACCGAGCCGAGGGTTTCGTCGGACGGAACCGCCCAGCCATTGGGGTCAACTCGGATCGCGATCCCGGCGAGCGGCGCGCCGGGGCCGGCGGCGTCGACGACCTCGTCGACGATCGCTTCGCGCACGGCGGCGATGGGGTCGGCCAACGCGTCGTAGTACGGAGAGCGATCGCCCAGCGGCGCCGAGTCCGCCGCCTCGATGGCTGGCGTCGGCGCGTCGAAGCGGACCGCGGGCGTGATCCGCAGGCCACGGCGGGCGAACTCCATCGCGATGATCCGCAGCAGCTCGCGCCGCGGCGCGCGGCCGATCGAGTCGCTCCACGTGGTCAGGTCGTAGCGCGGGCTGCGCCAGTAGCGGCTTGGAAAGATGGCGGCGCCGTCGCGGTTGACCGGGATCACGGCCGCGTTGGCGCCGGCCGCTTCTACCCGGTCCGCCAGGCCGCGGGCCGTTTGCCAATGGGTCACCATGTCGGCGACTTCGTAGGGCCCCACCCCGGTGGCGTGGCTGGCGCCGACGGCGTGGCCAAGGTCCGCGTCGGGCCAGTCCAGAGCGACGAGCCGCTCGCCGGCGGCCGGCGGGCGCTCCCCCCGAACGCCGCGTAGCAGCCGGACCCGCCCGATCCGTGCCGCCCGCTCGGGGTTCGGGTTGGCGATCACCAGCAGCGGCGACGAAGTCCGCGGCCGGACCCACAACCGCGTGGCGGGCGGCGGCGAGTCGCGGTTCCAACGCGGCACGACGCGGGTCACGGCGCCCCCGGCCGATCGCAGGTCGCCCAGCGCGTCCGGTTCGAGTAGGCCGATCGTGACCGTGTCGCCGGGCTCGCCGGCGGTTTGCACCTCGATCGCGTAGGGCGAGCCGGGACTCTCGATCGGCAGCGGGTACGCCCGCCAATGGGCCTCGCCCGGCGCCGGGGCAGGGGCGATCTGAACCCAGTCGCCGCCCGCGTCGGACCGCCGTGCGCCGGGCTCGCTGGCCAGCGGCCCCGCCGCGAACCAAGGCAAGCCGCGCCACTTGAGCCACGCGGGCACGCGGTCGGCCCACCTCTGGCTGCGGGGATCGAACGCGTAGACTTCTTCCCACGAAACCACGCCGGTCGGCTCGGCCCGCGCGTCGAAGACCAACAGCTGCAGCGACTGCTCGGCGAGGACGGTTGGCCCGGCGCCGGCGATCGGTATCAGCCGCGACCCCAGCCGCGCGGGCCGCGTCGTGCGGACACGCAGCGTGTACACGCCCTCTTCGGCAGGCGCCGATAGTTCGAAGTCGGCTTGGGCCGATCCATCTTCGCCGAGCTCGACACGTTGCGGCTCCGAGGTCCACACCGCGGCGCCCTCCCGGCCGCGCCCGAGAGTCGCGGTCAGGACGACCGTCTCACCCGGCGCGGCGCCCTCGGGCCGGGCCGTCGCTGCGAACGCGAGGCCCTCTTGCGGCGAGAGGATCAGCGAATCACGGCCGAGGTCGATCCGCAAGCGGTCGCTGGGCAAGCGATCGATGCGGACCGATCGCTGCGTGTCGATCGACGCGGTCTGCGGTTCGAATTGCCGCACGCCGTCGAGCGACAACCGGGCCGGCTGAAGCGGCTGGCCCGAAGGATCCTTCAGCTCGACAACCAGCTCGGCGCCCGCCTGCGCGGCGACGGTCAGGTCGACATAGTCGACGGCCTGCGGCCTGCGGTGGTGCAAAGCCAAGCGGCCCGCGTCGAGCGACGCGCCCGCCGCCGACACCGGATCGAGGCTCAGCGGCTCGACGGCGAGCACCTCGCCGTCGGTGACACGGGCGGCGCCGCGCCACGGCATCGGCTGCTGGCCGCATTGGAGCGACATCCGCAGCCGCATGAGCTGTGGCTCGTCGGCGGCGGCGCCACCGGCGAGGCCTAGCAGCGCAACCGCGAGCCACGGCACGCCGAGGCGGCTCGGGCGGCGTTCGACATTCTGGCGAGGTCGCATGGACCGCATCGGACGTCCTGTCCAAGCGGCTAGAGATTGGGGGCGTCGAACCGCGGGCGCAGCGGGGCTGGGGCTGGTCGCGGGCCGCGGAGTCTAGAGGCCGTCGCGGCCGGCCGCCACGCCGGATTCTTCCCCTGCTAGCTCCGCCAGCAAGGCGTCGACGAGGGACCGTTCGATTGAGGCCACGTCGTTCTGCTCCCAGCGGTCGTCGGGCTTCGCGTAGAGCTCCGCCGGCCCTTCCTCCTCGGGGGCCGGGCGGCGGAGCATCCAGTCCTCGCGCCGGAGCACGGCGGCGCCGCTCGCCGAGGTGAGCCGCAGCCGCCCGCTCGACGCGCGCTGGCCCCCGATCGACTCGCGCAGCGCGTCGTCGAGCCGCAGCAGCCGGGCGTCGCGCGTGAACCGCGTTTCGGGGCGGCCGTCGCGGATCAAGACAGGCGCGTGCTGACGCTCGCTGTACAGCCGCGGGTCGCTGGCGCCGATGGCGCCGTGCTCTCCGAGCGAATAACCCCCTACGCCCGCCAGCACGAGCCGCCAACGCGAGCCTTCCATCACCGCGTCGGCCAGCTCGAGCCACGAGCCGAGGCAAGCGTCGAGCACACGGACCTGCATCGCGTAGCGGCACGCGGCTGCGAACCGGGCGTCGGCGTCGTCGTCGGCTAGGCCCTCCGCGGTGGCAGGTCGCGGGTCGAGCTCGGGCGCGGGGTCCTCTTCGTCGAGCAGGCCGTCGAGCAACTCGGCCGGCGCGTCCCATGGGCCGAGCAGGCCGCGCGTGTGCAGCCACAACCCCGCGCCGTCGGCCGCCGGCGACGCGACCATCGCTTCGGCGAAGCGGAGCCAAACCGCCGACTGGCTGGCGCCGCCGAGGGTTTCGGCGACCGCGTCCGGCGCCGGCGCGGCGAACGCCTCGGCGTGTTCGACCCAGCGCTCGGCCGCGGCGGCGAGCGGTGCGTCGTCGGTGACGAGCGAGTAGCCCCCCAGCGACGGGCCCAGCGCGGCGACCAGGTCGAGCGGGTCGGGCGTCGGCGCGTAGCACCAGTCGAGCGTCGCCCCGGCCGCGGCGACCGCGTCGAAGGCCCGGGTCTCGTAGGCGGTCTGCCCGTAGGCGCCGAGCGCCGCGGCGCGGAGGCCATCGACGGTGACTAGCACCGTGGGCAGCGCGTCGGTTCCGTCGGTTCGCGGCATACGGCGAGTCTAACGCAGCGCGTCGCGGCCCGCTGCTGCCCCGGCGTCACCCGGCCTCGCCCCAGTACTCGCGCCAAACAAGTTGGGGAAAGACCCAAGCGTCGGTCGCGTATCGCTTGGCCAGCCGGCGGGGCTCGGTCGCCAGCCGGTGCAGCCACTCCAGCCCGGTCCGCTGCATCCACGCCGGCGCACGACGCTTCTCGCCGGCGAGGAAGTCGATTGTCGCGCCGGCGCAGATCGCCGCTTTCGCTTCGAGCCGCTCGTGGAAGCGGTGGACCCAGAGCTCTTGCTTTGGGGCGCCGAGGCCGATCACCAGCAAGTCGGGCCGCGCGAGCCGTACCGCTTCGAGGATTCGCTCGTTCTGCCGATCGCACTTCTCGAAGCCGACCGGCGGGCAATCGACGCCGACGACCTCCACTCCGGGCCACCGGCGGGCGATCGCGCCCGCCGCGCGTTCCGCCACGCCCGGCCCGGCGCCGAGCAAGAACACGCGCGTCCGCTGGCCCCCCGCCCGGCAAGCGGCGTCGGCCGCCGCCAGGACCGCGGGCACGAGGTCGCTGCCGGCGACGCGCTCCGGCAACCGCCTGCCGAGCAGCCGGGCGGCCGCCACCAGCGGCGCGCCGTCGGCCACCACGAGCGACGCGTCGAGGTACGCGTCGTACAGCCGCGCGTGCGTTTGCAGCATCACCGCGTGGTCGACGTTCGGCGTGACCACGTACCGGCAGCGCTCCGGCGACGCGTCGGCGGTCCAGGCGAGCACCCGCTGGGTCGCCTCGGCAAGCGTCAGCCGGTCGACCTGCATGTTGAACAAGCTGACGCGATCCGCCGGAGCGCCGGCAGGAGCGCTGGCAGGAGCGCGGGCCGGCGCGTCAGCAGCAGGCGCCGCGGGGGCCGGCGTCGCGGGGGCGGGCGTAGCTTGAGGGGCGAGCGCTGTCATGCGTGCCTCGGTGGTGAAAATCGGGTGAGCGACAACGCCGGGCGGCACGCGGCGGTCGCCGGCGCAACGGCGTCGCGGTTGAGCCAGCAACCGGCCGCCGCGCCGGCGATCGTGAACAAGAGCCACTGCTCGCTGTGCACGAGCGACAGGTCGTGGAACACGGCCGACGGCAGGTAGACCAGCACGGCCGCGATCAGCAGCAGGCCGAGCCGGCGGCAGGCGTCCGGCGCAGCGGCGTCGTGCGCGAGCCGCCAGCCGACCCAGAGGAAACCGCCGAGCACGCCCAGGTAAGCGACCAGGCCGATCGGGCCTGTCTCGACCAGGATGCTGAGCACCGTGTTGTGGTGGTGCAGCGGCCGGATCGACTCGAGCTCGAACGGCTGCCGCCGGTCCGCCAGATAGGGCAGCTTCTTGTCGTAGAAACGGCCGAAGCCGACGCCCCACAGCGGGTTGTCGCGGATCATCCGCGCACTGACATAAACGAACGCCGTGCGTTGCTGCACCGAGTGGGCCGAGACCGAACCGGAGTCCTCGCGCTCCAGCGCAACCAGCGCGTCCTTCCCGACGGCCAACGCCAACACGCCGACCAGGCAGGCCGCCGCGAACGACGGCCCACGCCACGGCTTGGGCAGTTGCAGGCAGACCACAGCGGTCCCCGCGGCCGCCATGCCGATCCACGTGCTGCGGGTGTAGCAGAGCAGCACGCCGAGCGTCATCAGCCCGACCGCGCCGAGCCAAAAAGCCTTGGCCGCGCCAGAGGCTCGCGGGATGAGCAGCCACGCCGCGCCCGCGCAGATCGCCAGGTGTGTGCCGAGGCTGACCGAGTTGAGCGCCGGCCCTCGCGCGCGGCCGAAGTGCAGGCCGAGGTCGGGGTTGGCGATGTACCGCGGGAAAACGAGCGACCAAACGCCGGCCGTCTCGAAGAGGGCGGTCGCGCCCAGGTAAACCCCAAGGCAGGCGAGCACCACGAGGACCCGCTGCGCGGCGCGGCTATCCACGACCGACACGCGCAGCACCGCGTACAAGCAGGCCGGCGCCCAGAAGCTGACGATCAGCCGGAAGAGCGGCGAGGTCGGCAGGTGCACGCCGTCGCCCGGCCGGTTGAGAACGCAGCTCACAGCGAGCCACCCACACAACAGGGCGATCGCCCAGTCCAGCACGATCGGCCGCAGCGGCGGCGCGTGGCCCAGGTAGAGCCGCCAAACGAACAACGCCATCACGCCCACCAGCGCGAGCCGGTCGAGCGTCAGCGGGATCGGCCCCGCGTCGGCGTGCCACAGGTCGTACCCAAACACGTAGCCGATCACCAGCACCGCGAGCGCCTGACTCACCGGCGACAGCCGCGGCGCGCGGGTCGCGATCAGCAGCACAGCGGCGGCCGCGAGCAACAACGCCGGGACGAGCATCAAGGCAACCGTAGCGAGCAGGCGATCGGCCAAGCGGCGCCCTCGAGGGGCGCCTGCTGCAAGCCTAGAACGCTCCGGGGGCAGCAAGCCGCCGCGCCGGCGTAGGGCGGCCGAGAGCGTCGCGCGGGTGGCGCGTCATACGCCGATGGTTTGGGTCGCTCCGCCCTGCGGCTGTTCGATCCCCCAAGCGGCGCCCCCCCACGAGTCGGCGGCCCAATCGGTGCGGGCCTCCTGCGGCGCCCCCACCGGCCAATCGGAGCGGCTCTCGGGCGCCGAATGGTGGCTCGTGACTTGGATGGGTGCGGCCGTGGCCGTCGGAACGTCGGGCCGCGGGGCGTGGAGGACAACCACCAGCACGGCGCCCAGCAGCAGGCCGGCGAGGCCGCCGGCGGCGGTCGTGGCGGTGCGTCCCGGCCCGACCGGGTGGGCGCCCGTTTCGACCAGGTCGATCGGCGAGAGCAGGCTCGCCGAGTTGGCGCCCGCGCGGGCCGCCTTCGCGTCGGCCAGCTGCCTCAGCGAACTCTCGAGCACGCCCGTCTGCCCTTCGACTCCGGCGACCAGCTCCGCATAACCCGAACGCTTCGAAGCGAGCCCCGCCGATCGGGCGCGCAACCGCTGGAGCTGCGCGGCGAGGTCCGCTTCGCGTCGCAACGCGACTTCGAGCTCCAGCTCTACCCCGGCGATCGCCGCGGGCAGTTCGCGGATCAACTCGGCTTGCACGGCCTCCTGAGCGTGGCGGGCGGCGCGGACGAACGGGTGGTTGGCGGTCCGCGCGCCCCGCGTGCGGGCCACGTTCAGCTGCGAGTCGACCAGCCCGTTCTTCAAGCGGCGCAGCGCCGGTTGGCTCTCGAGCAACGCGTCGGGGGTGGCGAGGATCCGCGCCGGGTCGTCGATCGCCGCACGCAACTCGACGAGCAACGCCTCGTTGCGTTGACGCGCTTCGGCGGACCGGCGGCGGTCGGCGTCGATCGCCAGGGCGGTCTGCCCGAGCTCGCTCGAACCGCCGTTGGGGGTCGTTAGATGGCGCAGCTCGATCAGGTCCGCGCCGACGGAGCTTTCGAATTCCGCGAGCCGCTCGATCTGCTGGTGCAGCTGCTCGCGCGCCACGTCGGCGGACCGCTGCACCTCGGCGACGAGGCTCGCGGCCTTGTGGTCGCGCAGCTCGTTGAGCCGCGCGTCGAGCCGCTCGGCGAGCGCCTCAACGATGCGCACCGCGCGGTCTCGGTCGGGGTCGAGGAAGCCCAGGTAGAAGACCTCGGTCTTGCCGAACTCGGCGCCCCCCGGCGGGTCGAACCGCAGCTTGTCGCGGAAATCGGCGATCGCTTGCCGCGAGGGCGCACGGCCGTCGATCTCTTGGAGCACCTCCGTCACGACGCTCTGGCTACGCGCCAGTTCGAGCAGCGTCTCTTGGACGGTCTTCATCTCCGAGAGGTCGGTGAACTTGCCCAGGCGCTGTTCCGCGTAGCCGGCCGCGTCGCTGCGGACGAGCAGGCCCTGCTCGGCCCGCCAGTCGCGCGGCGTCACGAGCGTGCTCGCCGCAGCGAGCACCGCGCCGATGATCGCCGGGGCGATCAGCAGCCTCGGGTGGCTCTTGAATAGCTGGAGCAGCCGGGCGGGGGTCAGGCTGGCCGGGTCGTGAGGCATGAGCGGCTGGGTCGGGCGGTGAGGGGGGCGGGCGTCGCGCTTCGCCGCGGAGGGCTGCGGGGCAGGCCCCTCGGGCAACCCTAGTGCCAAGTGGCGCGCCGCGCTGGCTTGCCACGGCCGCAAACGGTTGCGGCCGAAGGAAATCACCGTCCCAAACCGGTCGCGGCCACGCCGCGGGCCGCCGCGACGCGTGTTGCCAAATCGCAACAGATCGACTCCGCCACACCACACGGGTTGAATTCCGCCGACCGCGAGCAAGAGTTGCGAACCCCCGCCCGCCGCTTCGACAACCGCCGCCGATGCGTTCGCTCCGCGACCCCGCCCTCCGCCTGTACAGCGCCGCGACGGCGCCGATTCGTCGGCGGACGGTCCGACGCCTGGCCCAGCGAGGGCGCGCGCCGATCACGGTGCTGTTCTACCACCGTGTCGCCGACACGCACGCGAACCCGTGGAGCATGCCTTCGGCGGTTTTCGAGCGGCAGGTCGACTGGCTGCAAGCGAACGTCGAGCTGATCTCGCTCGCCGAAGCCCGCCGCCGCCTCGCCGGCGGAACGAACCCGCGTCCGGCGGCCGTGATCACCTTCGACGACGGCTACGGCGACAACTGCGAAACCGCTATCCCCTTGCTGCTCCGCCGGCGTTTGCCGTTCACCTACTTCGTGTCGACCGAAATCGTCGAACAACAGACCGCCTTCCCGCACGACCTGCAGGCGGGCGTGCGGCTCAGGCCCAACACGGTCGCCGAGCTCCGCGCTCTGGCCCGCTGCGGCGTGGAGGGCGTCGAGCTCGGCGCGCACACCCGGACGCACGCGGACCTGGGGCGGCTCGCCGATCCGGCCGCCGTGCGCGGGGAGGTCGCCGGCTCGATCGACGCGATCGAGGGTTGGACAGGCATCCGACCCCGCAGCTTCGCGTTCCCGTTCGGTCAGCCGGGGAACCTCTCGGCGCTCGCCGCGAGCCTTGCGCGCGAGGCCGGCGCCGACTGCGTGTGCAGCGCGTACGGCGCGTACAACCTCCCCACCGCCGGCGCGGAGCGCGACGGCGTCGTGCACGTGCGCCGTGTGCACGCGGACCCGGAGTGGGGGCGGTTCGTCAACTGGATGACCGTCGACCCGCGCAAGCTGCACGCCGCGGACCCTGTCGACGACCGGGCCTTGCTCGCCGCGGACCCGCGCGCCGCGGCGCCCGCACCGTCGTCAGCCACGGCTGCCGGAGCGGCCGATGGCTGAACCGGCCCCACGGGTCCGGCGCCGGGCGACGCTCGGCCCCGAGACCCTGCTCTCGAGCCTCGCGGTGGTGCTCGCGGTGAGCGTGCTGCAGCGCACGATCGGCTTCGGCCGCTCGCTGCTCTTCTGCCGCTGGCTCGACGCGGAGCAGCTCGGCCGCTGGGAGATGGCCTACGGCTTCCTGATCCTCGCCGCGCCGCTCGCGGTGCTCGGCCTGCCCGGTTCGTTCGGACGCTACCTGGAGAAGCACCGCCAGTCGGGGCAGCTGGGCGTGTTCTTGCGTCGGACGACGACTTGGACGCTGTTGTTGGCCGGGTCGACGCTGGCCGTGATGGCCTGGCGCCGGGAGACGGTCGCTGCGCTGGTGTTCGGCGACGCGTCGCGCGCCGCGCTGGCGGGCGGCGTGGTTGCTTGCTTGGGGCTGGTGATCCTGCATCACTACTTCGAAGCGGTGTTCGCCGGCCTGCGGATGTACCGCGTCGTGTCGACGATGCACTTCACGCAGAGCGTGTCGTTCGCGGTGGTGTCGCTCGCGCTGGTCGCGTTCTGGCGGCCGGCCGCGGCGAGCATCGTCATCGGCTACGCGAGCGGGTGCTTGATATCGATCTTGCTGGTCGCGGTGGCGGCCTCGATGCGGGTCGAGAGCGGCCCCCCGCGCGGCGAGGCGGTCGCCCACGCGGCTTTCTGGCCGCCGCTGATGCGGTTCGCGTTCTGGGTGTGGGTCACCAACCTGCTGACCAACGTGTTCAGCACGTGTGACCGCTACATGATCATCCACTACGGCGGCTTCGACGCCGACCGGGCGCTCGTGCAGGTGGGCAACTACCACACGAGCACGATCGTGCCGGTGCTGCTGGTGTCGATCGCCAACCTGATGGTCGGCGCGATGACGCCCCACCTGAGCCACGATTGGGAATGCGGCCGCCGCGACGAGGTCGCCGCTCGGCTGAACCTTGCGCTGAAGCTCGGCGCGCTGGCGATGCTCGCGGCCGGCGCGGCGATCCTGACCCTCGCTCCGGCCCTCTTCCAGTACGCGTTCGAGAACAAGTACGCGGCGGGCCTGGCGGTCATGCCGTGGACGATCTCCGCGTGCGTCTGGTTCGCGTTGCTGCTGGTCGCGCAGCAGTACCTGTGGTGCGCCGAAAAGTCCCGCTTGGCGACCGCGCCGCTGGCCGTCGGGCTGGTGGCCAACCTGGGGTTGAACCTGGTGCTGCTGCCGCGTTGGGGCCTTCTCGGCGCGGTGGTGGCGACTGCCGCCGCGACGCTGCTGACGCTCCTCGCGCAGCTGGTGGTCAACCGCCGCTGCGGCATGGCGATCGACCGCGGCGCGGTGCTCGTCGCGTTCTGCCCGGCGCTGCTCGCCGCGGGGGCGATGCCGGCCACGGCCGGCGCGATCGGGTTGGGCGCGCTGGCGCTGCTCCGCGGCTGGGTCTTCACCGACGCCGAACGCGCCGACATCACCGCCGCCGCGATGGCGAAGCTGACGCCGCTGGCGGCCCGCTTCCGACGCGCCGCCTGACGTCACCCCAACGCCGATCCCCCCTCATGACCCCGCCGCTCACGACCCCGCTGCCCGTCCTCTTCGTGCAGACCAGCATGCCGGTCGGCGGCGCCGAGACCCTGCTCGTCAACCTGGTCCGGCGGCTCGACCGCGACCGCTTCGCGCCGGAGGTCGTCTGCCTCAAAGAGCGCGGCCCGCTGGGCGAGCGGCTCGCGCAGGAGGGCGTGCCGGTGCACGCGGGCCTGCTCGCCGGCAAGCACGACCTGCGCGTGCTGCCGCGCCTGGTCGCGCTGATGCGCCGGCGGCGGATCGGCGCGGTGGTGACCGTCGGCGCCGGCGACAAGATGTTCTGGGGCCGGCTCGCCGCGCGGCTGGCGGGCGTGCCGGTGGTCGCCGCAGCGCTGCACAGCACCGGCTGGCCCGACGGCGTCGGGCGGCTCAACCGCCTGCTCACCCCGATCACCGACGCGGTGATCGCCGTGGCCGACTCGCACGGGCGCTTCCTCGCCGAGCACGAGCGATTCCCCGCGCAGAAAGTGCGTGTGATCCCCAACGGCGTGGACACCGAGCGGTTCGTGCCGACCGATTACTCCAGCGCGGTCCGCGAACAACTCGGCGTCGGGCCGACCGCGCCGCTCGTGGGCATCCTCGCGGCCCTGCGACCCGAGAAGAACCACTCGCTGTTCCTCCGGGCGGCCGCGCGCGTGTCGGCCGCGGCCCCCGAAACGCGCTTCCTCGTCATCGGCGACGGGCCGGAGCGGCCGAAGATCGAAGGGGAGGCCCGCCGGCTCGGCCTGCTCGGCGACACGCCGACAGCCTCCGCCGTGCGGCTGCTCGGCTCGCGCGACGACGTGCCCGCGCTGCTCGCTTCGCTCGACGTGCTCGCGCTGACTTCCCACAACGAGGCGAACCCCGTGTCGATCCTCGAAGCGATGAGCTGCGGCGTGCCGGTCGTCGCGACCGACGTGGGCAGCGTCCGCGAGTCGGTCGTCGAGGGCGAGACCGGCTTCGTCGTCCCGCCCGGCGACGACGCGCGGCTCGCCGCGCGGATCCTCGCGCTGGTGAACGAGCCGCACCACGCGGCCGATATCGGCGCCGCCGGCCGCCGCCGGGTCAAAGAGCGGGCCTCGCTCGACGTGATGGTCGGCGGCTACGAGCGCTTGCTCGCAGAACTCTACCAGCAGAAAACCGGCCGCCGGCTAGCCGGCGCGGCCGCCCGCCGCGACGAGCCGGCCGAGCAACCGCTGCTGACCTGCTGAGCCGCCGCGCGGCGCCGGTCACTATTCGAGGTCGATCCGCAGCTCCGCCACCAGCGGCAGATGATCCGAGGCCTCCCGCGCCAGCGCAATCCGGCCGGCGTATGCGTGGTCGGCGGAGCAGGGGCCGCGGAAGTAGACGTGGTCCAGCGGGCGGAGCGGCGCGCGGGCCGGGAACGTCCGCACCAGGCCCGTGGCCGACTCGAAGCCCGCCGGCCGCATGATCCGCGCCCCGATCGACGCCCACACGTCGTTGAAGTCGCCGCCGACCAGGCACGGCGTGTCGCGCCGCACGCGGCTCAAGGGCGAGTCGTGCAGCAGCCGGCGCAGCTGGATCCGCCGCTCAAAGCCGGCCAAGCCAAGGTGCAGGTTCGCCACCACCAGCGTGCGCCGATGCCCGGCGTCGCTTAGCGCGAGGCGCACGATCTGCGCGCGGCGGCGCTTCTTCGGCCGCACCGTCAGGTCGAAATCCTCCGCGTGCTCCAGCGGCAGCCGGCTGAGGACCGCGTTGCCGTACGCGCCGCGCCGCAGCCGCACGTTCTTCTGGTAGGCGCCGTGGGCGTAGCCGAGTTCTCTGGACAGCAGCTCGAACTGCGCGTCGCCCCGCGAGCGCGGCACGCCCTCGTCCACCTCTTGCAGCAGCGCGATGTGCGGGTCGTAGTGGCCGATGACCTCAGCGACGCGCCCGAGCCGGTAGCGTCGATCGACCCCGCCGATCGCCTTGTGGATGTTGTAGGTGAGCACGCGGATCAGCATCGGTCCTCCTCCGAATGACCGTCCGGGCGCGGGGCGGGCGGCGCCGCGGGCGGCGGCTACAGCAGGGGGCTCATCAGGCGGAGGGTGTTTTCTAGCAGCTTTTCGCGGAGCGGCCGCCCGGCCCACTCCGCTCGGTCGAGCTCGTGGCTCTGGCCGAGGTAGCGCTGCTGCAGCTCGCGCAGCTCGCGCCCGAACCGCTCGCCGTACACGAACAGCGAGACCTCGTAGTTCAGCCAGATGCTCCGCATGTCGAGGTTGACGGTGCCGAACATCGATATCGACCGGTCGGCGGTGACCGACTTGGTGTGCAGCAGCCCGCCGCGGAACTGGTGCACGCGCACGCCGACGTCCATCAGCTCGTCCAGGTAGGAGCGGCTCGCGTAGTGCGTGAGCACGGAGTCGATTGTTTCGGGGACCACCAGGCGCACGTCGACGCCGCGGCTCGCCGCGCCGCGAATGGCGCGCATCAGCGACTCGTCCGGCACGAAGTAGGGGGTGGTCATCACGAGCTCTTCACTGGCCGACGCGATCAGCGTGAGCAGCATCTGCAACAGCCCGTCGGCGGACTGCGCGGGGCCCGACGGGATGACCTGCACGTCGCTGTCGCCCGCGGCGCGCACGCGGATCTCGCCGACGGAGTCGAGCACCTCCTCGAGCGGTTCGCCCGACTCGAGGATCCAGTCGCCGACGACGGTCATCAGCAACGCCCCGACCGCGCCCCCCTCGACGCGGAGCATCGCGTCGACCCACGGGGCGGCGCGCGAGTTCTGCTTGAAGAAGCGCGGGTCGGCCATGTTGATACTGCCCGTCCAAGCGACACGCCCGTCGACCACGATCACCTTGCGGTGCAGGCGGAGGTCGTTGCGCGAGAACAGCGCCTGCGCGAGGCTCGGGGGCAAGGCCGGCAGCACGCGCACGCCGGCGTCGCGTAGGCGGCGCGCCTGGCTGCTGCCGAGCCACCGCGCCCCGCCGATTGCGTCGACCAGCACGCGGCACGCGACTCCCCGCCGCGCGGCCTCGGCGAGCGCCTCGGCGACGGTGTCGGCGTGGCCCCCCTCGCTCCAGATATACGACTCGAGGACCACGCTGGTGCGAGCGTTGCGGATGTCTTCGGCGATCTGCTCGAGGATCTCTGCGGAGTCCGCGAAGAGCCGCCCGCCGCTGCCCGAAACGGTCGGCGCGCCGGTCAGCTTCAGCCCGAGCCGGTGCATGCTCTCTGCGGCCGGCGCGTGCTTCGACCAGTCGATCGTGGCGATCGACTCGTCGACGATCCGATCGGCCAGCGCGGCGTAGTCCGTGCGGATCCGCGCGATCCGGTTGGCCCGGCGTTGGCCGATGCGGCGCTCGCCCGCCAGCAGGTAGAACGCGACCCCCACCAGCGGCACGGTCGCCACCAGCAGCAGCCAAGACAGAGCCACCCCGGCCGCCGGCTTCCGCATCACGAGCCGGAACGCGATCACCACGAACACGCCGACATGGGCCAGGACCGCCAGCCAGGGGTAGAGGGCGGATCCCATTGGCAGCGGCGAACAAGAGAGCGAGCGGGGGAGGGGGCGGCGCGGCGGCCCCCAAAACCTAGTGCAACAGTCATCGGAAGCAACGGCCCACGAAGAGACCGGTCGGAGCAGGCACGGCCGTGTGGGTCACCCTTCGGCGATGGCGTAGGCCGTGGCGTGGGTCCGGCAGTGGCTGATCGACAGGTGCACGCGCTCCACGCCCGCCCGCTCGAGCACGTCGCGTGCCGGGCCGTGCAGCCGCACCAGGGGGGCGCCGGCCCCGTTGCTGCGGACCTCGACGTCGCGCCACGACACGCCACGGATCCAGCCGGCGCCGAGCGCCTTGAGGACGGCCTCCTTGGCCGCCCAGCGGCCCGCGTAGTGCTGCGTGGCCGCCTTGCGGCTCGCGCAGTAATCGATCTCGTGCTCGGTGTAGACGCGGCCGATGAACAACTCGCCGTGCCGCTCGATCAGCCGCGCGATCCGCAGCACATCGACGATGTCGGTCCCGACTCCGAGGATCGCCATGGGGGAGGCTGGAGGCTTGAGGCTGCAGGCGGGAGGAAGCGCAGGCGACGGGGAGACCGCCGTGTTAGTGGCCGGACTCGCCCGGCGTCGCCAATCAAATGGCAAGCGAAGCGAAGCGCGTCCTCCGGCCTCCAGCCTGCAGCCTCCAGCCTAACTCAAGCCCGCAGGGCCTGATCCAAGTCCGCGATCAGGTCGGCGGTGTCTTCGATGCCACAAGCCAAGCGGATCATGTTGTCGGGGATGCCGTACTGGCGGCGCTCCTCGGGCGTGCGTTGGTAGTAGCTCATGACCAGCGGCTGCTCGATGAGCGACTCGACGCCGCCCAGGCTCGGCGCGATGCGGCAGAGCTGCGAGCGGTCGACGATGTCGGCCGTCGCGCGCCAGTCGGCGTCGCGGACGAGGAACGTCACCAGGCCGCCGTAGCCGCGCATGTACTTCTTGGCTTGGGCGTGGTCGCGGTGCGACTCGAGGCCCGGGTAGTAGACCTTCTCGACCCGCGGGTGGCTCTCCAGGAACCGCGCGACGGCCAGGCCGTTCTCGTTGTGCCGCTGCATACGCAGCTCGAAGGTCTTCAGGCCGCGGAGCAGCAGGTACACGCTGTGCGGCTGGTTGATGCCCCCCATCACGCCGCGCAGGTCGCGCACCGGGGCGAGCTTGTCGGCCGCGCCGGCCACCGACCCGGCGAGCAGGTCGTTGTGCCCGCCCAGGTACTTCGTGCAGCTGTGCAGCACGTAGTCGACGCCCGCGGAGATCGGCCGCAGGTTGTACGGCGTGGCGAGCGTGGCGTCGATCATCGTCTCGACGCCGTGGCGGCGGCCGATCTCGACCAGCCGGTCGAGGTCCACGCAGCTCTGGTGCGGGTTGGTCGGCGACTCGCTCACCAGCAGCCGAGTGCGGGGCGTGACGGCCGCGTCGATCGCGTCGTAGTCGCCGGTCTTGACGGTGATCGTCTCGACGCCGAACCGGGCGAGGTGCTCGCGACAGAACTGCCGGCTGCGGTGGTAACACTCGTCGGTGAAGACCACGTTGTCGCCCTGGCCGAGCTTCGCCATCAGCACGCCGACGAACGCGGCCATGCCGCTGGCGAACAGCAGGGCCGCCTCGGCGCCATCGAGCGCGGCGAGCTTCCGCTCGGCGACCCGCTCGCCCGGGTTGCCGTACCGGCCGTACTCTTCGCGGCTCTGCTCTTGCTCGATGTAGTCGATCACCGACTGCGAGTCGGGGAACGTGTAGGTCGACGCGCAGAAGATCGGGTCGGTGATCGCGTCGAGCGGCTTGCGCCGCGCCTCGCCAGCGTGCACGGCCAGCGTGCCGGGGCCGCACGCGTCCTCGCCGCCGGGGCGGCCCTCGGCGCCGCGGCCGGTGGCCGTCGCCGATGAGGGGGAGCTGTCGCGCTTCGCTGCGGTTTCGACCGATGCCATCAAACACGTCCTCGCTGCTCGCCGAGAGGGCCTTGGCGGAGGGCCCCCGCCTGGGAGGCGCACGAAAATCCGCCGACGATCTCTCCGGGGACCGTGGCGGCTGCGGCGACGCGGCGTACTAAAGATCGCTGCACCCCAACCCGCGCTCCTAGCCGCCCGCGGCAGGCGAGCGGCAACCGTCGGTTGGCAGGGACCGTGTCGGGCGAGGCGGTGCGGGCTGCCCACAAGAAGCGAGCACCCCTCCGAAACCCCACGCCAAACACGCCAGCGATGGCTCTTTAGCAGACACGGCTGCAAGCGGCCACAAATCCCGGTTCCAGCACCCTAGCAGCCCGCGATACGGCCGGCAAGGAGTGGGGAGGGACTACGGAAGGCGGATTGCGGATTGCGGATTCGGGCGCCGGCGCCTGACGCCCTCGGCGGGGTTCAGCTGGTAGGGCTCCGAGGCCCGTCGGCGCACAGGGTGCGCGTGCCGACTAAGATGAAGGGCCTACCAACGCCTTCCGGCCTCCAAGCGCGTCCCCCGTCGCTCCCACTGCATGCCCGTCGCCCGACTTGCCGCCGTGATGCTCTTCGCCGCTGGGGCGTTCGGCGGGGCGTCGGTCGCGAGCGGGGCCGAGACCGAGATGGTCGGCGTGCTGGCCGTGGCGATCGAGCCGGAAACGGCCGAGAAACTGGGACTCAGCGACGAACAAGTCGCCCAGATCGTGCGGGTTATCGACCGGCGTGAGCTGAAGGGGATCTCCGAAGCGATGCGGCTTGCGCGGCTGCCGCGCGACGAGCGGGTCGCCGAGTTCGCCCCGTTCCGCGCCGAGAGCGAGCGCCAGGGCTTGGCGTCGCTCACCGCCGAGCAGGCCGAGCGACTCCGCAAGCTAGCCGCCGAGCGCGACGACCCGGCCCTCCAGCCGACTGGGGGCCCGTCCGACGAGCGAGCCGAGCCCACGAACGCCGCCGCGGCGGCCCAGCCCGCCGACACGCCGCAAACCGAATCGCTTGCCGAACCGGCCGAACCGGCCGGGCCTGACGAGACGCCGCAAGCGCCTCAGCCCGCGGCGTCGGAGGAGGCAGCGGCGCCGGACGACGACCCAGCCGACACGCCGCCCACCACCACCGCCCCGGCCGACACGCCGCCGACGAACGAGCCGTCCGGCCCGGCCGCTTCGGACGGCAAGCTCACGTTCAGCTTCCAGCAGCAGCCCTGGGGCGAGGTGATCCGCTGGTTCGCCGAGCGGGCCGACTTGTCGCTGGTCGTCGACACGGTCCCCGAAGGCACGCTCACCTACCGCGACACCCGCCCCCACACGCCCGCCGAAGCGCTCGACGTGCTCAACGGTGTGCTGCTGACCAAGGGCTACACGCTGGTGCGGAAGGACCGCATGCTGCTGGTTATCGATCTGGAGCAAGACCTCGTGCCGCCCAACGTGGTGACCGACGTGCCGGTCGGCGAGCTCGACCAGCGTGGCGAGTACGAGCTGGTCCGCGTGCTGGTTGAGCTGGGCCAAGTCGACCCGGCCGCCGCCGCCGACTCGGTGCAGCGGCTCGCGGGGCCGCAGGGGCGGGTCGTTGTGCTGCCCGAAGCCCGGCTGCTGCAAGTCACCGAGACCGCCGGCCGCATCCGCACGATGCTCCGTGTCGTCGAGGCGATGAAGCAAGCGGCCGAGCCGGCCCTCGCCGAGGAGGCCGAACTCCGCAGCTACGCGCTCGGCGGCGCCGACGGCGAGACCGCGCTGGCGGTGCTCCAGACACTGCTCGAAGGCGCCGAGACCACGCGCCTGGCCGTCGACGACCAGACCGCTAGCCTGATCGCGCTAGCGACCCCGAAGCAGCACGCCGCGATCGAAGCGACGCTCCAGAAGCTCCGCACCGACGGGCGCCGCGTCGAGCTGATCCGCACCGACACGATCGACCCGCTCGCGGCCGCCGCGTTGGTGACCCGGATGTTCGACCCCGACGCGGCCGACGAGAAGCGCCGCGACCCGAACGCGCCGGTCATCCAGGCGGACCCGATCACCGAGTCGGTCCTCGTCCGCGGCACCGACGCCCAGATCGCCCAGGTCCGCCAGCTGATCGCCGACCTCGACACGCCGGCCGAAGCTAGGCAGGCGGCCAGCGGCGGCGCGGTGCGGACGATCCCGCTATCGGGCTTGGAGCTCGAGCAGGCCCTGCAGCGGATCGACGCCGTTTGGCCGTCGCTCCGGGAGAACCCGCTGCGGGTCACCGGCCCGAGCGGCCGCATCCCCAGCTTCCGCCCCGGCGCGGACGTCCAGAACGAGCGCGAAACCTACGACTTCGACAGCTTGTTCGACGACCGCTTCGCCCCGCCCGCCGACGACGAGCCGGGCGACACGCCCGACGGCCGCACGACGAGCGGCTTGGCGTCGCCGTTCCGGTTGGCCGGCCAAGACCAGCCGCCGCAGCGCCGCGCCGACGACCAGCAGACGACGCCCCGCCCCGACGCGCCGCCGGTCTTCATCTCGCCCGGCCTCGGCTCGACGCTGATCGCCAGCTCCGACACCGACGCGCTCGACGCGCTCGAGCAGCTGCTCGCTCAGGTGGCCAACTCGGCCGCCGCCGGCAGCCGGCAGTACGCGGTCTTCTACCTGAAGTTCGCCGACGCAAAGACCGCCGCCAGCCTGCTCGACAGCCTGTTCGGCGGCGGCGGGTCGGCCGGCGGGGGCAGCCTGCTCGGCGACCTGGCCGGCGCGGCCATCGGCGGCGAGGGGGGCGACATGATGGGCGACCTGCTCGGGCTCGCCGGCGGGAGCGACGCCGTCGGCTTCTCGAGCGTGTCGGTCGACATCACGCCCGACGTGCGCCTGAACGCCCTTTACGTGTACGCCACGCCGAGCGACTTGCAGACCGTCAACCAGATGCTGCGCCTGATCGACCAACCGCGCGGCCCCGACCGGGTCGAGTCCTACGGCGTGCCGCGCCTGATCCCGCTAGAGAACACCAGCGCTACCGACGTGGTCGAGGTCGTGCGCCAGGTCTTCACCGACCGGCTGGAGGGCTCCGGCGGCGCCGGCGGGCAGCCCTCGCCGCAAGAGATGCTCCGCGCGCTGGCCGGCGCCGAGGGGCAGCAAGAGCAAGAGCCCGAGCGGATGCAGATCGGCGTCGACGAGCGGAGCAACTCGATCGTCGTCCGCTCCAGCGAGCAGCTGTTCGACGAGGTCCGCACGCTCGTCGAGCAGCTCGACCGGGCCGGCGTCGAGCGGCCGGTCGCCACGCGCGTGGTCTCGCTCCGCAACACCGGCAGCGACGCGCTGCGGCAGACCCTCGTGTCGCTGCTGGGCGACAAGGCGGTCGTCGCCGGCGCGCCGGCCGCGGCCCCGCAAACCCCCGGCGCCCCGCCCGCCGGCGCGGGCCAACCGCCGGGCGACCGCGGCGCCGAGCAGAACGCCGAGCGGTCCCAGCGCGAGATGCAAGAACGCGTCGAACGCTTCCAGCAGATGCGCCGCGCTTTGGAGCGCATGCGCGGCGAAGGGGGCGGCGGCGGTGGTGGCCGTGGCCGAGGTGGCGGTGGGCGTGGCGGCCGCGGCGGCGGGCCCGGCCGCTAACGCTCGGCGCGCGCTTCTTCGGCCGTGATCAGGCCGTCGCCGTTCGGGTCGAGCCGCGCGAACCGCCGCGCGGCGCCGTCGTCCCAGCGGCGCTCGTACTCGTGCATCGCGACCTGGCCGTCGCCGTTGCGGTCGCGGTCGGTGAACCAGCTGGGGAGCCCCTCCGGCAGCCGCTCGCGCGGCGTCGAGAGCCGCTGCGAACGCCGCCCGTCGTTCGCCTTCTCGGTCAAGCGGACGAGCAGCTCGTAGTAGGTGAGCAAGCCGTCGCCGTTGCGGTCCGCGGCGGCCGGGTCCCCCTTCACGCCCTTCCACTCTTCTTGGTCGAGCAAGCCGTCGCCGTTCTTGTCGTGCGTGCGGAGGACCCAGATGGCCGACGTGGCGGGGCTGCTCAGACGCTTGGGCGCCGCCTCGCCCGGCTTCTCGTTGCGCGGCTTCTCGTTGTCCCGCTTCTGGTCGGCGGGCTCGCCGTCCGCCTCGCCCGGCGCGGCGGCCGGCGCGGCGGCCACGCCGAAGGCGAGCTTGCCCGGCTGGGCGCCACGAGCCAGCGACCCCCAGCCGAACGCCACGGCGATCGCCAACGCCAACGAGCAGCCGGTTGACCGGATCGAACGCGGCAGGGTCATTTCTAGCTGCGGGGATTCGCTGATAGGGGGGCGGGCGCCTACATTCTATCAACCCGCCCCCCGAGCTTCCGCCCCGTTAATTCCACGGCATGCCCACCCAGCCGAGCCCAGCGCGTGTCGTCGTCGGCGAGGTGATCGCCATCGGCGACGAACTCACCAGCGGGCAGCGGCTCGACACCAACACCCAGTGGCTCAGCCAGCGGCTCACCGAGCAGGGCGTGCTGGTCCGCTACCACACGACGGTCGCCGACGACTTCCAGGCGAACGTCGACGTGTTCCGGGCCGCCGCGCGGCGGGCCGACGTGGTCGTGGCGACCGGCGGCCTCGGGCCCACCGCCGACGACCTGACCCGCGACGCGATGGCCGCGGCCGCCGGCGTGCCACTGGTCGAGCACGCCGAGCTGGTCAGCCGCCTGGAGGCGATCTTCACGTCGAGGGGCCGCCAGATGCCCCCCCAGAACCGCCGCCAGGCGCAGCTCCCCGAGGGCGCCGCGGCGATCGACAACCCGGGCGGCACCGCTCCGGGCGTCGACCTGGCGATCGGCCGCTGCCGCCAGTTCGCGTTGCCCGGCGTGCCGGCCGAGATGCGCGAGATGTACGCGGCCACCGTCGCCCCGGCCGTGGCCCGGGTCGTCGGCGCCGCGCGGGTCACCCGGCACTGGCTGGTGAAGTGCTTCGGCGCCGGCGAGAGCCACGTCGAGTCGCTGATCCCCGAGATCATCGCGCGCGGCCGCGAGCCCCTGGTCGGCATCACCGCCAGCAAGGGGACGATCACGCTCCGGGTCACCGCCAGCGGCGCGACCGAGTCCGACTGCTGGGCGGCGATGCGCCCCACGCTCGACGAGGTCCGCGCGAAGCTGGGCGAGTTGATCTTCGCCGAACACCCCGCCTCGGCAGGCGGCGAGATGGTCCTCGAGCGTGAGCTGCACCACACGATCCTAGAGATGGCGGACGACCGGGACGCGTCGGTCTCGGTGGTCGAGTCGATGACGCGAGGCCTGCTAGGTCGCCTGCTCGCCGAAGGCGAGGCCGAACTCCAAACCGAGTTCCACGGCCGGTTCCTGTCCAGCGGCTCGATCCTGAGCGGCAGCCGCTACACGCCGTCGCTCGCCGCGGACCAACTCGAATCGCTCGCCCGCGGTATCGCCGAAGAAGGCTGGGCCCTCGTCATCGGTTCGCCAGAAGAAGGTGGCCGCGTGCCGATCGCCGTGGCGACCCAGCACGGCGTCGCGCAACGCACGGTCCAACTCGTCGGCCACCCCTCGATCCACCGCCACTTGGTCGCCAAACACGCGCTGAACCTGCTCCGCCTAGAACTATTACGATCGACGGAGTGACTCGCGCAGAGACGCAGAGTCGCAGAGAAACGGTTTAGCCCCGTCGCGTCTGTGCACGGGTCCAAAACCAGCACCCCCTCAGGCATCGACGCCAAAACGCGAAGGATTCAAGACAGCGAACCCCTCTGCGACTCTTCGCGAAACTTAAACCTCAATGCCAACGATCCGACTAGCCGCCGCCGCCGTGAACCAGACGCCCGTCGATTGGCACGGCAATCTGGCGAGGGTCGTCCGCGCCGTCGAAGCGGCGCGCGCGGCCGGCGCGGGGCTGGTCTGCCTGCCGGAGCTGTGCCTCACGGGCTACGGCTGCGAAGACCTCTACTACTCGCGCGGCCTGCGCCGGCGCGCGCTCGAGTCGCTCGAGGAGCTGCTGCCGCACACCGAGGGCGTCGCGGTCGCGGTGGGGCTGCCGCTCGAGATCGACCGCGCCCTCTACAACGCCGAGGCCATCCTCGCCGACGGCGAGCTGCTCGGCTTTGCGCTGAAGCAGCACTTGGCCAACGACGGCCTGCACTACGAGGCCCGCTGGTTCAATCCGTGGCCCGCGGGCGTGGTGGCGATGGTCGACGCGGCCGGCGCGACGGTCCCGGCGGGTGACCTCGTGTTCGATTTCGCAAGCGGCGCCGGCGGCGAGGCCGTGCGGGTCGGCGTCGAGGTGTGCCGCGACGCTTGGGTCCCCGGCCGCCCCGCGTTGTCGCTGGCCGAGCGCGGCGTGTCGCTCTTGCTCAACCCGTCGGCCAGCCACTTCGCGTTCGCCAAGCAGACGATCCGCCAAAGCCTCGCGCGGGAGGGGGCCGCCGCCGTCGACGGCGTGTTCGTCTACACGAACCTGCTCGGCAACGAGTCGGGCCGCTCGATCTACGACGGCGGCGCAATGATCGCCCGCAGCAACGCAGGCGCGGAGCCTGAGATCGTCGCCGCCCAGCGGCGGTTCTCCTACGCCGACCACACGCTGCTGCTCGCCGACCTCGGCGTGCGTGCCGCCCGGCCCCCGGCCGCCGCCGCGGCGGCGGCGCGCAGCCGCTTCGACCTGTCGCTACCCCAGGCGGAAGCCCCGCCGCTGCCCGAAAGCCAACGCGACCAGGTCGCCACGAAGTACGAAGAGTTCAGCCGCGCCGCGCCGCTCGGCCTGCTCGACTACCTGCGCAAGAGCGGCGCGCGGGGCTTCGTGCTGTCGCTCTCGGGGGGCGCCGACTCGGCCGCTTGCGCGGTGCTCGTGTGGTTGATGGCCCGCTTCGCGATCGACGAGCTCGGCCCGCAAGGCTTCGCCGACCGCCTGCAGCGGGTCGATGGCCTCGCCGGAGCGACCGACGCGCGGGCCGCGGTCGCTCGCTTGCTCACGACCGTTTACCAAGGCACGCAGAACTCGTCCGACGCCACCCGCACGGCCGCCGCGGCGATCGCCGGAGCCGTCGGCGCCGAGCACCACGAGTGGGACGTCGACCCGCTGGTCGAGGGCTACACGCGCCTCGCCGGCGAGGCCCTCGGGCGGCCGCTCACCTGGGAGACCGACGACACCGCCCTGCAGAACATCCAGTCCCGCGCCCGCGCGCCGGGCGTGTGGATGCTGGCCAACGTGAAGGACGCGCTGCTGCTCACGACCGGCAACCGCAGCGAGGCCTCGGTCGGCTACGCCACGATGGACGGCGACACCGCGGGCGGCCTGGCGCCGCTGTCGGGCGTCGACAAGGCGTTCCTGCGCGACTGGCTCGGTTGGATGGAGAAGGAAGGCCCGCGCGGCGTGGGGCCGATGCCCGCCCTGGCGGCGATCAACGCCCAGCAGCCGACCGCCGAGCTCCGCCCGCTCGCCGACCGGCAGACCGACGAGGCCGACCTGATGCCCTACGACGTGCTCGACGCGATCGAGCGCTCGGTAATCGTGCGGCTCGAAGAGCCCGAACAGACGCTCGCCGGCTTGGAGCAAGCCTTCCCCGGTCACGCGCCCGAGCAGCTCGCCGAGTGGGTCGACCGCTTCCGCCGCTTGTGGCGCGCGAGCCAGTGGAAGCGAGAGCGGATGGCCCCCGGCTTCCACCTCGACACGCACAGCGTCGACTCCCGCGGCTTCCGGCGTTGGCCGATCCTCAGCGGGTCGGGTTGAACTCACTCGACCACGAGCCGCCAGCAGCGGTGGATCCGCTTGTTGCGGAAGTCTTCCGGCACGGTCTGCTTGCTGATCTCGCGCACGGCGTAACCGGCCAGCGCGGCCTCGTCGAGCTTGAAGCGGCGGAAGTTCGTGCTGAAGTAGACGACGCCCCCCGCGCTCATCCGCTCGCGCAGCGCGGCCAGCAGCGGCGCGGCGTCGCGCTGCACGTCCCAGTCCTCGTCGAGTCGCTTGCTGTTGGAGAACGTCGGCGGGTCGACGACCGCCAGGTCGAACAGCGGCTCGCGCGGCAGCGAATCGATGAACTCACGGCTATCACCACGCACCAAGTGGTTGCCGTCCTCGGGCGGCGTGTACCCGGCGGCTCGCGCCTCGCGACTCGCAACTCGCAACTCGTTCAACCGCAGATTCTCTGCCGCCCAGTCCAGGTAATTCTGCGAGAGGTCGACCGTCGTCGTGCTCGCCGCGCCGCCGGCCGCCGCGTAGACGGTGAACGCGCCGGTGTACGCGAACAGGTTGAGGAAGCGCTTGCCCGGGGCCGCTTCGCGGACCATGCCGCGGGTCGTGCGGTGGTCGAGGAACAGGCCCGTGTCGAGGTAGTCCGACAGGTTCACCCGGAACCGCAGCCCGCCCTCCTCGACCACGCGGGTGACCGACTCCTCGCCGAGCCGGTCGTACTGCGCGTCGCCCCGCTGCCGCTCGCGCTTGCGGAGGTAGACCTCGCCGCGCGGGACCTCGAGCACCTGGGCGGTCGTGCGGACCATCAGGTCGAGCCAGTCGGCGTGCTCGGCCGGCGTGCGTTCGTGCGGCCGCTCGTACTCGGCGACGACGACCGCGTCGCCGTACCGGTCGATGGCGAAGGGCGCCTCCGGCATGTCGCGGTCGTAGACCCGGTAGCACGTGATCCCGCGCTTCGTCGGCCACTTACGCAGGTGCCGCGCTCGCTTGCGGAGCGCGCTGGCGAACTCGCTGGCTTGCCGCTCTGCCTCCGGCCGCAAGCCGCCGAACGCTTGGGCTGTCGGCTGTCGGCTGTCGGCTGTCGGCTGGAACTCGTTTGTCCTTCCCGCTTCCCTCTTCCCGCTTCCCTCCTCCCAACCCTCGCCCCTCGTCCCCCGTCCCTCGTCCCTCCGTTTCCGCGGTCCGTGGTACTGGAACAGCGTGCACTCGAGCCGCCCGTTGTAGAGCTTGCGGCGCTTGCTGGCGGTTTGGCCGACGAGCTTCTCGAAGTCGAGCCGCGCGGTGAGCACGTAGTGCGACCAGGTGGGCAGCCGGCGGAAGACCTCGGGCATCGAGTGGTACAGCCGCTCGACCTCCTCGCGCTCGCCCAGGCGCTCGCCGTACGGCGGGTTGGTGATGAGGGCGCCGTACTCGCGCTTGCTCGACAGGTCGCCGAAGTCGCGCCGCTGGAAGTGGATGTCGTCGGCCACGCCGGCCGCCTCGGCCGCGCGGCGGGCAAGGCGCAGCGCGTCCTCGTCGGCGTCGGTCGCTAGCAGCCGCTCGGGCAGCGAGGGCTTCGCGCGGCGCCGGGCCGCGTCGCGGAGCTCGCCCCACTCGCGCCCCGCGAGCCGGGGCCACGCCTCGCAAGCGAACGTGCGGCCGAGCCCCGGCGCGATCTCGCGCCCGGCCAGCGCGGCCTCGATCGCCAGCGTGCCGGTCCCGCAGAACGGGTCCCAGAACGGCTGCTCGGGCCGCCAGTGGCTGAAGCTGACGACCGCCGCGGCGAGGGTCTCCCGCAGCGGCGCGGCGCCGACGACGGGCCGGTAGCCGCGCTTGTGGAGGCCCTCGCCGGTGGTGTCGAGGTAGAGCGTTGCTTGGTCGCTGGCCAGCGCGACCTCGATCGCGTAATCGCCGGTCGTTTCCGGTAACTCGCTCGCGCCGTGCCCTTCGCGTAGCTGCTCCACGACGGCCTTCTTCACGATCCGCTGGCAGGCCGGCACGCTAGAGAGCTGCGACTTGTGCGAGCGGCCACGCACCGGGAATTGCCCGTCGGCGGGGATCCAATCGGACCACGGCGCCGCGCGGGCCAGGTCGAAGAGCTGGCCGAAGTCGGTCGCCGGGGCGGTCGCCAAGCGGACCAGCACCCGCTCGGCGTAGCGCAGCCACAGGTTCGCCTCGCGCACGGCCTGCTCGTCCCCCCGGAACAGCACGCGCCCCGGGCTGGCCACCCGCGCCGGGTAGCCGAGCGACTCGAGCTCGTGGCGGACGAGCGTCTCGACGCCGAAGGCGGCGGTCGCGATGAGGTCGTACAAATCGATCCGTGCGGGGCAGGGGGGTGTCGTGAGCCGATCGATCGTCGGGAAAAACGCTCGCCTCGGCAACCGAGCGGCGCCCGTTTGCAGGCCCGCGACGCCGCGGCTACGCTGCCCACACCGCCCGGGCGCCCCCGCTTCCGATCCGCCACTCGTGACCATGCCGCTTGACCGCTCCGGCGTGTCGCCGCCGGCCGCCAGCGACCCGCCCGCGCGACCCGCCTCGGCCGAGCGCGTCGGCGGGCTCGACGCGCTGCGGACGCTCGCGGTCGCGCTGGTGTTCGTTCATCACGCCTGGTCGCTTGCCGGCTTCGATCCGTACGTGCACGCGCTCGGCTTCCCTGTCGGCCGGGTCGGCACCGCGTTGTTTGTCGCCCTGGCGGGATCGCTCGCGGCGATCAGCACCGCTCCGAGCCCGGCAGAATGGCTCTGGCGGCGGCTGTGCCGGATCTACCCGGCGTACTGGCTGGTCATGCTGGTGGTGCTCGTCGGCGTGGCGTGGTCGGGGTACAAGCCGATCGGGCCGGCGCAGTTCATTTCGCAGATGCTGGGCCTCGGGTTGTTCACGCACCCCGACCGGCTGGTGCACGTAGCGACATGGTTCGTGTCGTTGATCCTGTTGCTCTACTGCTTGACGGCGTTGGCGAAACGGCTCGGGCCCGACCGAGAGATCGCCGCCGCGTTGGCGGCCGGCTGCGCCGCGGTCCCGCTGCTGGGAGTGGACGTCGGCTACTCGGCGCACGCTTCGACGTACTTCGCCGCTTACCTGGCGTTCCGCGCTCCGCCGAGCCGGCGCGGCGTGTGGCTGGCCGCGGTGACCGTCGCGATGGCTCTGGCGGCGATCTACGTGTGGCCGGTGTGGTCCTGCGGGGCGATCGCCGTGGGGCTGATCGGCGCCGCCGTCGCCGCCCCGATCGACGCGCCGGTCTTCCGGCAGGCGTCGCGGTACTCGTACGAATTCTATCTGACCAACGGCCCGGTGCTGGCCGCCCTGTTCGCGGCGGCGCCGCGGCGCCCGGTCCTCGTCAGCTTGATCGCTCTGTTGGCTTCCGCGGCGTTGGCGGTCGCGCTCCACCGCGCGACGATCGGCTTCTCGGCGCCCCGCCGGCAAGCGGCGCCGGCGATCGCTTGATCACAGCCGGCACGGCGGCGAGCCGGTGCAGAACCGCTTGTAACGGGTCAGCCCGCCGCCGCGGCTCACCCGCAGCTCGACCAGCGCGCCGCACCGCGGGCAGAAGTCGGGCTCGTCCGGCTCCGGCGCGCCGGACTCGGCCTTCGCCTGGCAAGCGACGCACCGCTTCGTGTCGGGGAAGACCTCGAGCCGCTCCGGGTCGATCGGCTTGCGGCAGCGGTCGCAGAGGACGGCCGCTTGCCAGTCGTCCTGGTCGTCGGCGCCGTCGTGCTCGGCGACCGCCAAGCCGATCCGCTTGCACGACGGGCACGTCATCCGCGCCGCCGCGTCGGGCATCAGGGCGGCCATGATCTGGTCGTCGGGCTCGGCGTCGCGTCGGAGCAGGCCCACGAGCCGCAAGCGGCTGGCGACCTCCGACGGCCCACACACGGTCCGCCACGAGCATTCCGGGCACGACAACACAAGCGATAGCACCCGCTGCCCTCCGTGGTTGGCGGCGGCCTCCGAAGGGCCGCTTCAGTCCGCAGGCTTCGCCGCGACGACGCGGTTGAAGTGCAGCCGGACCTCGCCGTCGACGACCCGCCGCACGCCCTCGACCAGGCACTCCGGCTCGTTGTCTTCTTGGCCGCGGCGGATGACCTCGCCCAGCGGCAGGCCCGGCGGCACGGTGAAGGTCGACTGGTTGATGATCTGGTTGCCCGCGTCGAGCTCCGGCACGATGAAGTGGCAGGTCGCGCCGTAGGTGAGCATGCGGCTCGCGTAGGCCTCGTGGTAGGGCCGCATGCCGGGGAAGCTGGGGAGCAGCCCGTGGTGCAGGTTGATGATCCTGCCGCCGGCGTACTTCCAGCAGCTCGCGGCCGGCAGCACCCGCATGTAGCGGGCCAGGACCACGTAGTCGATCGCCAGCTCGTCGCAGAGGTCGATCATGCGGTCGTCGTCGGGGGCGCCGTCGGCGTCGCCGATCAGGCGCCACGGCGCGCCGAACTGCTCGGCCAAGCCGCGGAGCTTCTGGCGGTTGCTGATGACCAGGCTCGCCTCGGCCCGGATGCGGCCGTCGCGGATCGCGCGGAGCACGGCCAGCGGGGTCTCGCTGCGGTAGGTCACGCAGATCGCCAGCCGCGGCTTGCGCCCCTCGAGCGCGGCCAGCTCGGGCGACCAGGTGCGGATCGACAGGCCGGTCGCGCGGGCCACGCCGGTCATGGCCTCGCGCAGCTCGGCGAAGCGCTGCGGGTCGATCTCGACGCGGGTCAGCATCGAGAACACGTGCACGTCGTCGCGGTCGAACATCTGGATCTCGCAGATGTTCGCGCCGAGCTCCGTGACGGAGTGGACGATCGGGTCGGCCAGGCCACGGTGGTCCGGGCCGACGGCGGTGATGACGGCTTGCATCGCGCGACAGGCGGGTGGGGGGTGGGGCCGCGGCTCGGCCCGCCCGCGTCAGTGTGCCACGGCGGCCCGGTCGGCCGAAGGGGGGCGGCGCCGCGCCGGCCCTCCGGGGCTACGCGCCGGTCAGCACCGCGACGTTCGCCACCGTTTCGGGGAGCTCTTCCCAGATCTCCCGGAACGCGTTCAGCCCGAGGCCCATCGGCTTCAGCACGCCTTCGGGAGGGGCCGGCAGGCGGCGGCCCTCGACCGAGCCGCGGCCGTAGCGGGTGGCCAGGTAGTTGGCTACCGAGACCACCCGCGTCAGCGCGGCGCCGTCGTCGGGGGCCATCAGGGGCACGTGGTGGTAGTCGATGGCGGTGACCAGCCGGTCCGGGAAGTTCGCCCGCCAGGCCACGTACGCGCCGACCTGGGCGTGGTCGAACGCCATGACCTGCCGCTCGGCCTCGGGCAGGGCCACGCCGGTCTTGCAGCGGACCAGCACCCGCGGCACCACGCTCGAGAGGTGCTCGTTGATGAACAGCAACCCGATGTCGTGCAGCAGCCCGGCCAGGTAGGCCTCTTCGGGGTTGCAGTTGTCGCCCCGCTGGGCCACGAGCCGCGCGACCGTGGCCACGCAGACCGAGTGGTCCCACAGGCGGACCGGGTCGAGCCGGCCGACGGGGGTGTCCCGGCCGAACAGGCTGCCGACCGACACCGTGAGGGCCAGGTTGCGGACCCGTTCGGTCCCCAGCAGCGTGACCGCCCCCTTGAGGTCGCCGACCGGGTTGCGGAGGCCGCAGTACGCGGAGTTCACGACCTGGATCAGCCGGCTGGCGACCGGCGCGTCTTGCTCGACGACGGCCAGCAGGTCGTCGGCGTCCGAGTCGGGGTCCTCGGCGACCTGGATCACCTGCTGGGCGATCGAGGGGAGCGAGCACAGCTCGCTGAGCTTCTGGAACAGCGGCTCGATCGAGGCGTGGATCGCCCGCTCGCCGCTGTAGGCCGAGGCCGTCGGCGGCCCGAGAGCGTTCTCGGGGGCGACGTCTGTTTTGTCGTCGATCGCTGGCATAGTCGCGGCGTGAGAACGCAGGGAGCGGGGCAACCAGACTAAGCGTAGGTCGCGTCGGCCCCGAGGCCGCCGCGCCAGCGGTGCGGGTTGGCGCCGTGGTGCGGTGCGACCCGTGTGGCCCGAACGACCCGCACGACGCTTGCGGCCGTCCGCCGAGCCCGGCCCGCGTCGCGCAGGTTCGTGCGGCGCCGCCCTCTGGCGCCGCGAGCCGGTCCTAAGCTTTTCCGGCTTGAACCAGCCTCTCCCGTTCTCTCTCCCGGCCCCATGCACGGCGCCCCGTCCGACACCGCGTACCCCGCGACCGACGGCCCCGATGCGGAGTCCCGGCCGCGGCGGTTGGACGAGCTGCTCAGCCGCATCCAGCAGCTGACCGCCGAGAGCGACGCCCCCGAGCCCAGCCGGCCGTTCGGCGCCCAGCCAGACGCCGCCGCCCAATCGGGCCAGCCCGCCGAGCGCGGCGAGTGGTTCCCGCCGGAGCCGGCCTCGCTCCCGGCGGCCGGGCTGAGCGAGTCCGAGGTCGAGAACCTCGTGCTCAAGTACCTCAACGCCCGCGCCGAGGCCTCCGGCCGCGACCTGGCCGAGCACATCAAGCTCCCCTTCCGCCTGATCGACCCGCTGATGCAGGCGATGAAGGACGACCAGATGGTCGCCCACAAGGCGGCGGCCATGATGAACGACTACGTGTACACGCTGACCGGCGCGGGCCGGGAGCGGGCCAAGAAGCTGGCCGAGTACTGCTCGTACTACGGCGCCGCGCCGGTGCCGCTCGACGAGTACGTCCGCAGCGTCAGCGCCCAAACCATCGCGGACCAGCACCCCACCGAAGAGGACCTGGCCCGCGCTTTCTCCGACCTGCTGATCGACCCGGGGATGCTCGCGCGGCTGGGCCCCGCGATCAACTCCGGCCGCGGCCTGTTCCTGTTCGGCGCGCCGGGCAACGGCAAGACCTCGATCGCCGAGCGGGTCACCAAGGCGTTCGGCCAGTTCGTGTGGATCCCGCGTTCGTTGGGGATCGACGGCGAGCTGATCCGCTTGTTCGACCCCAGCATGCACGAGGAGGCGCCCATCTCGTCGGCCGGCGGGCTGCTCGACGACCGCGCGGTCGACTCCCGCTGGGTGCGGATCCGCCGGCCGACGATCGTCGTCGGCGGCGAGCTCACGATGGACTCGCTCGAGGTCACCCTCAACACCGCGACCAACGTCAGCGAGGCGCCCGTCCAGCTCAAGAGCAACTGCGGCACGCTGGTGATCGACGACTTCGGCCGCCAACGCATGACCACCGACGAGCTCCTCAACCGCTGGATCGTGCCGCTAGAGAAGCGCTACGACTTCCTCAACCTGTCCAGCGGCAAAAAGATCCAGGTGCCGTTCGACCAGCTGATCGTGTTCTCCACGAACCTGGAGCCGAAGGACCTGGTCGACGACGCGTTCCTCCGCCGGATCCCGTACAAGATCGAGGTCGTCGACCCCAGCGAGGCCGCGTTCCGCAAGCTGCTGAGCATCATGGGCAAGAGCCTCGGCGTGCCCTACGACGAGGCGGCCGTCAACCACCTGATCGACACCCACTACCGGGCCCCCGGCCGGCCCTTCCGCGCGTGCCAGCCCCGCGACCTGCTGCTGCAGATCATCAATTTCTGCCACTACAAGAAGCAAACCCCCGCGATGACGCCGGCCAATTTCGACTTCGCCGTGGAGAACTACTTCGCGATCATGTAAGCCCCGCGGGGGGTCGGGCGTAACGTCTCTTGACGGGCGACGCTGCTTCATTCATTCGAATGCCCCCGTCCGCCCCGCCCCGTAGGAACCCTCCGATGACCCGCCCCGAAGCCGAACTGGTCCGCGATAGCTGGCGCCGCGCCGAGCCGATCGCCGACACCGTGACCCGGCTGTTCTACCTGCGGCTGTTCGAACTCACCCCCGAAGTCCGCGGCCGCCTGGGTTGCTCGCTCTGCGAGCAGTGCGACCGGCTGGCCGAGGCCGTCGACCAGCTCGTCGAGTCTTACCGCTTCGGCGCCGGCGCCGGCGTGCCGGTGGCCGAACCGGCGGCCGCCGCCGGCGAGTCCGCCGCCGTGGTCGACGCGTGGCTGTGGGCGATCACCAACCAGCTCGGCGGCGCCGACTCGGACCGCGTGGGCCGCGCCTGGAGCGAGGCCATCCGCGGCGAGGCCGGCCGGCCGTTCCGCTCGGTCGCCCTCGGCGGCGCGGCCCCGGCCCTCGTTTGAGCGGCCCTCGTTTGAGCGGCCCCCGCCAGCGGTCGCGCTAAGTTGGCCGCAAGAAGCGGCAAGCCGCCGGTCAAACGAGACAAACGCGACACGCGCAGGAACGTCGTGTAACGCTAAAACGGTCGCGAATCGCAGCTAAGCCCTTCCGCCGCAAGGGCTTCGCGAAGCGTTACAGGTCGGTCGGTGTAAAGCGTTCTTGGCGTCAGAAAACGCCGCCCAGCCGCCGAGCCAAACCCGGCAATTGTCGCCGAAGTCGCCGGCCGAGGTGCGCGAATTAGCCAAACAAGCGTGCCGCGCGGGCCTACTGGGCGCCGGTGACCGCCAATCCGCTAGAGCCGCCGCGCTCGCCCGGCTTGAGCTGGATGACGAACAGGACGGTCGTCGTGAACCGGGCAAGGTCCGGGACTCCGTCGCGGGTGACCCACGCGTACCGGTCGCCCCAGTGGCCGACGTAGCAAGCGTTCTTCGGCACGTCCTGCTTGCGTCCGATGCGGTACCACCCGGGCGGCGGGACGTCGCTCAGCAAGACGTCCAGCGGCACCCTTCGGCCGTTATCCCCCGAGGCGCCGTTGCCGCCCGACAAGGTGGAGCCACCCCCGCCGGCCGACGCCGGACTGGGGGCGCCGCTGGACGACTCGGCCGAGTCTTCGCTGTCGTCGGCCGCCGAATCGGTCCGCCGGAGGTAGGTGATCGCGTTGGGCACGGGCAGCGGCGGCAGGCCCAGCGCCGAGCGGTAGAGCGACTGCAAGTCATAGAGCCGTCCGGGGTCGGTCGTCGCGTCGGTCCCCCATTGCTCGGTGACCTGCCGCTGGCCGGCGGGCCCGAACTGGTCGATCCCGAACATCGTGCCGCCGAACGTTGTGAATCCTCCGGCGGTTCCGAGGCCGGCCCGGTCGTTCACCTGGACGACGCCATCGGCCAGGTGCACGTGGTTCGGCAGGGCCTCGGGCTGGCACGACAGCATCGCCAGGTTGGCCAGCACGCTGTTGTACTGGATGTCCATCACCGTGCTGGTTGTCAGCACCGTGTGCCGCTGCAGGCTGTGGTGCGTGCAGCCAGCCACGGCGGCGAGCCCGGCAACGACGAGGAGTCCGCCAAGGAACCGCATAGGAGGCTGCGAGCTGGGCCGGGTGCTGGTAAGGCGTATCGGTTGTATCGGTTGGTCGGCCGCCGGGGTTTAGCCGGAAAGACCGCCGCGCGGACCGCCGCGCGTCGGCTGGCGACGCCAACAGGGCGCCGCGCCCCCCAGGGCGTTCCCCGGCGCTGCAGCGATGAGCGTGTCGCGCGCTGTCGATCGCCGCGTCGGCAGCCGCGCGCGGCGGAACGGGTGTCGCCTCGGGCGCTCTCCGCGGTCCCCTGGCGCCCCGGGGATGACCCGCCCGCGCCAGCGGCGGGCGACCGGTGTTCGGGCCCCCGCGCTTCGATCGCCGGTGGCTCGCGCGGTCGGCAAGAATGCGGGCCCAAGGCGCCGCGGTGATGTCCACCGACCTCAGTTTCGGCATGACCGGCTGGACCCCGGCGCAGTCTCGGAAACCTGCTGAGGTGTCCTCATCACCGAGAGACCTCAGCGAGTTCGAGTCAGTCGCAACTGCCAACGGCTGGTCCTACCGACCGCAGTTCAAACGGGACCGGATCCGCGTCGCGCGGTCCGGCCGACATCGCCGCGGCGGACGAGCGACTCGGCGTCCACCTCACATTCCCGCCAGTTCGTGGCCTTGTAAACCAGCTTCTTCTATCCGCTAGCAGCCTTCGCCATCGCTTCGCTCCTCCCTCGCTCTATCCTGCGACTCAGTCTGGAGCCCATCAAAGCGGGGACTTGGGGAGGTCGTTCGACAAAGCCGTGGAGACCGCAGACTGCGTGAGATGGTCGCCGTGCGGCGACCCAGCCAAGTCAGTCCGCACCCGGTGAACATTGAGAGACCCGCCGAAGGCTCGGGAACGCTTGCAGACCGAGACGTAGCTCTCACGCCGAAGTTGTTCACCCACACGTCGTAGCCGGCTTGGCTGCTATCGGGTGAATCGCCGTCACGCCAAACCGTGTAGTCCGCGGCATCGACGTAGCCATCGCCGTTAAAGTCCCCAGGGAGCGCCGTCGGCAAAAGTGGCATGAAGAACTCTTCCCATAACCTCTCTGCGGCGCCCGGTTGATAAACGTGGTTGGAACGCGTCACTTCCGTGAAACGCACCTCAGCGTCACCGTCAGGATAGTACGAGGTGGTGTGCACCCCGCTCCAAGCCAAGTCACCGAACGGATAGCTCAGCGTCGCATCGACGTTGACTTGCTGCGTGTCTGCAGCAATTCCATTCGAAGCATTCGCCTCAAGCCAAAAAGCCAACTGCAAGTCGTCCTGCTCGTTGCGCGGCAGCTTGTTGCCCGGCGTACCGGTAATGGGGTCTTCTTCAGACCCACGCCATATCCATATTGGCAAACCATCTGGCCTAGGAAGGTCTTCGCTTGGGACGCCGTAAGCGTCGGCCCAGCCCCCCGACACCGGTGCGATCGCCGCCGGCAGGTAGTCGCCGACGAGCGCGTAAACATTCACCATCTGGGCGCCTGACGAGAATCCCGTCATGAAAAGAGAGCTGTCATCTGCGTCGTAAGCCGAAAAGACGCTCTCGGCGACGAAGTTGAGATATTCGACATCGCTCCGCTCTGTCAACGCATCGACTTCTGCCCAGGCCGACCACGTCCCTCTGGTGGTCGCTTCCGCGCCGACCTGTGGGTAGACGACTATGAATCCGTACTCGTCCGCCACGGTGTTCCACCCAGAAGTTCGCTCGAAGTCCGCCGCGCTTGATACGCCGGGGTGCAGTGCGAATACGACCGCGACAGGGTCTATGAGACCGTCCGGAACATACTCCACCCAATATCGATCGTAGCCATTGATTTCGGCGGTCCTCTCGACGGTCCCTGCGCGCGACGTAGTGACAGCGACGCAAGCCGTGAGCAAGACAAAAGATCGGTAAAAACTGGCCATTTGTTTATGCTTCCCGAGGTCCACGCCTTAATCGAGCAAGAAGCGTATATCTATCAATCTAGTGTGGCGGTTGTCGTCTAACAATCGAATCGTTGATCTAGTCAGGAGAGACCGCTAGTGACGATTGCAGCGTAGGCTCTGAGGGTATGAGGCTGCTGGACGAGCCGCGAACCCGACGACGGCGACCCCCAGCAGCAAGGCGGTGGTCGGTTCAGGAACAGCGACGCCGGTCAGAACACGCAATTGGTCGCCGGGGGAGTTGGCGCCGAACTCCACGAGCAGCCGGTTCGGCATGTTCAATGCGACCCGGAAAGTATCCATCTGCGGGTCGGGGCCGATCCCGGGGGCGATGCTATAGCTGGTGAGTGGTGCGCCTAACAATCCGGCAGTCGCGTCTAGCGACACCGGATTGATGAGCAAGCCGATGATGGGTTCGTCGAAGTCGATGTAGCCGGCGATCGTGCTTAGTTCCCCCGGGTCAAACGATACGTAGTGGCTCGAAACGAATGAGCCCACGCCCAACACGCGACCGGGCCCGACAGGGAGCGGCGCCAGCAGCACGAGGTCTTGTTCTTCGTTGAAGGCGATAAGGTCGGGGGACTCGAACACATCCGGACCCGCCGCAGGTGGAGGAATCACCAGTTCTACGAACGTTCCTCCGGAGGTGCCGCCGTTTACCATGCCGCCGACAATCTCGGCCTGGGCTTTGCCGCCGGCGGCGGCGCACAGCGTAACCAGGGCGCAGGCCGAGCCCGCTTGCCACCAACTCATGAGACTCCTCCGTTCCGAGGGAAACGACGTACGCCGTCGCACGCGGCGGTTCCCAGGATGAACCCCGATCTAGGCCGCGCGGGCTCGCAGGATCCGTCAAAATTTGGCGAGAAAGAATCGCAACAGCCCGGTCATCTCGGTCCGCCGGGCCGATGTAGTCGATGCCCAGGACTTTCCGCTGTCTCAGCTAGAGTCCTCCTAAGTTGGTGTAATCCTCGGCGCCGGTACCGGCTAGAGGGGTTTCACTTCGAGAAGAGACGCCCGCCCGGCCCGTGAGAAGGAATGACGAAAATGCGTTTCCGTGTCGCCAGCGTGCTCGCACCGACGCTCGTCCTGGTCGGTAGTCCCGTAGCCGATGCCGCGCATGAAACGCGGTTCGTCTGGCCTGGATCGACCGATCCGGCGATCCGGCCGGTCGACTTACCCAACGCCGAAGGCGTCGCACTCCCAACCCACTTCGTGGCGACGGATCCGAACGCAGCCCCCCATGGATCGCCTATTTCTCTGGCTCCCGGGCACCGGCGGTGCACCGACCCAGTACCGATCGCTGCTTGGGCTGGCAGCTAGGCTCGGCTACGACGCCGCGGGGTTGGTTTACGATAGTTGGCCGCCCGTCAATCTGATCATTACCAACAACCCCGACCCCGACCTGCCCGAGGCGATTCGCCGGGAGTGACTCTTCGGTGAAGACGAAGCTCCCGAACCGGTGTCGGTCGATACGAGCAATAGCGTCCTTGACCGCGCTGTGCGTCTTCTCGAACACCAGATCCCTAGGCATCCGACCGAGCGATCGGCGAACTCCCTCACTTCCGTGGGGAAGCTCGTCTGGAGCCGTGTGGTTGTTGGAGGCCATTCCCAAGGGGCAGACCACGCCGCCTGCTTGAAGCAAGCAGTATCTGCGGTCGGTTGCCTCAGCCGCGGCGAGTTTGGCATTCGGCTGCGGCGCGTCGGTCGCGAAGACCTCCGAAGATATCCAGAAGCCGACCGGCCGGCTTCCGCGAGCCGCCAAGTCTCCTAAGTGCGACCCACCGCGGCGAGTTCGCAGCTGGGCGTGGGGGCGTGATGAGACGCACGGGCTGAACGCGCTCACGTCGGGCGATCGGGGCGAGGGATGCGGCGCTTCGATCGCCCGCGGCTAGCGCCGTCGGCTCAGGGGGGGCTCACTCTAGCGGGATGCCGGCGGCGGTGAGCTGTTCTTGCAGCCGCGCGACGTCGATCTCTTGGACCGCTGCGCCGGCGCCTGCGGCCGTGGCGGCGGCGATCCCGGCCGCTTCGCCCAGGTGCATCCAGGTCGGCTCCAGGCGGATCGCGCAGAAGGCCACGTGGCTGGCCGACACGCAGACCGGGACCAGCAGGTTGTCGCACTCTTGCCGCTTCGGCGTGAGCGCCCGGTAGGGGATGTCGAACCGCTCGCCCGCTTGCCAGATGCGGCCCTCGTTGACGAAGTGGCCCTCGTCGACCGCGTAGCGGGCCGCGTGGTGGCAGTCGATGAAGTGCGAGCCGACGTGCACCGTGTCGGGCTTGTCGCGGTTGTCGGTGATGTCGGCCTGGGTGAGCACGCACTCGCCGCGCAGGCGGCGCGCCTCGCGCACGTAGAGCTGCCACGGCCAGCCGCCGTTGTCGGTCCACTCGTCGGCGCAGAGCCCGAGGGGCTGCATCTTGTCCCGCACACGGGGCGGCACGCGCGGGTCGGTCTTGAGGAACCACAGCAGGCCGTGCGTGTAGCTCTTGAAGGTGTCGTGGATCGCGTCGCGGGTGGCGGGGTCGGCCTCGGCCCAAGGCTGGTGCGCGGTCGGCAGGCCCATCGACACCACGCCCCGCTGCGTGTTGTTGAGCTCGACCTTGCTCGAGTTGGAGATCGGGTAAAGGCCGATCACCTCGCGCAGGCTCTTGACGACGCCGCTCTCGAGGCAGCGGGCGAGCAGCTCGTAGCGCGACGCGTCGTAGTCGGAGGGCTCTTCGATCGGCTTCTGGGTCGAGCGGTCGCTCGTCAGGTTCAGGCGGATGTTGTAGCCGACGGGGATCGGCGTGGCCGCGTGCTCGATCGGCGGCTCGCCGGGCAGAACGCCGTACAACAACGCGCCGCCCTCGCCGTAGGGCGACACGGGGACCGGCGCGTCGAGGTAGCGCACGCCGGCGAGCGGCTCGCCGAACTCGCTCCGCGCCTCGCGCCCGAGCGCGTACGACACCCCGGCCGCGGCCACCAGGTCCCCCTCGTAGGAGGCGTCGACGAACACCTTGCCGGCGTGGGTGGCGCGGCTGGGGGCGTCGACGTTGCGGGTGCGGACGCTGCGGATCGTCGGCCCCGACTTGTCGACGCCCGCCAGCCGCGCGCCGTAGCGGACGGCGACCCCTGCCTCGGCGAGCATCTCGAGGAAGACCGCTTCGGCGACGCGCGACTGCCAGACGCGCGCGCCGCGGGGGTCGGGGTCGGTCCCGCTGCGTCGGGCCGCTTCGCGGGTGAAGCGGTCGCAGAGGCCGCCGAGGGTCTGGCGGTCGAGGTGCTCGCCCTCGTCGCGGTTGAGGCCGCTGGTGCTCATGCCGCCCACGTGGCGCGTGGGCTCGAGCAGCACGACCGACGCCCCCTCGCGCGCGGCGGCGATCGCCGCGGTGATCCCGCCGGGCGTGCCGCCGTAGACGACCACGTCCCACGGGCCGCTCGCGCCGGCGCCCCGCTCGGGCTGCGGCTGCGCGACCGACTCGGCGCCCCGCGCCGGCGACACAGCCAGGCCGAGCCCGATCAGCAGCAGCGTGGCGAGGAGCGACGAGCTCTTCACGTTCGTTCGAGTCATGGGCGCTTGGCGGCGGGCGCGGGAGGGAGCGACGACTTGCTCGGTCACGGCCGGCGAGACCGCGCCGCGAGCGAGGCCAGCAGCGCGGCGACCAGGCCGGCGGCCGCGGAGGGCTCGGGCACGGAGGCCGCCGTGGCGGTCGCGCCGTAGTTGTCTCGCCAGGTGTCGTAGTCGGAGGGGGTGAACGTGTCGCCGAGGCCGTCGCGCCACACGGTGTAGTCGGCCGCGTCGACGCGGCCGTCGCCGTTGAAGTCGCCGGGCAGCCCCTCGGCGCCGAAGAACGAGCCGGCGCGGCTGAGCGGGTCGCCCGTGTTGTAGACCGCCGCGGCGAAGAACTCGGCGAACTCGGTCTCGTCGAGGCCGGCGGGCATCACCAGGCCGAGGTCGACCAGGCCCGAGAGGTTGACCCCGGCGGGGGCGGCCTCGGGGGTGAGGTTGATCCAGCTCAGCTCGCCCAGCAGGGCCGTGCTGAGGCCGCCGGTCTCGGCCGGGTCGTTGAACGAGGCCGGGCCGAAGCCCGATCCCTCGGACGCCAGCAGCGAGAAGCCGGTGAGCTGCGCGCCGCCGGCGTCGATCCGCAAGCGGCCGGTGGCCGAGTCGTACAGCAGCGCCGCGCCGGCCGGACCGGGCCCGGACAGGCTGGTGAGCACGCCGACCATCGCGTCGGCGACGGTCACCGCGCCGTCGTTGATGGTGTCGCCGTCGACCCAAGATACTTCGCGCAGCGGGTCGCCGATCTGGATCGACTCGTCTTCGATCATCGACAGGCCGACGTTGCCCAGCAGCGGGCTGAGGGTCAGGTCGTCGGCCGTGACCGATCCGTTGCGGTCGAGGTCGCCGATCCGGTAGGCGGCGGCCGCGAAGCGGCCCAGGCCGACCTGTTGGTTCGCGTCCTCGTTGGCCGGGTCCTCGTCGACCGAGGTCTGGTTGATTTCGATGTTGCTGTTGGCGCGGATGATCGTCGGCAGGATGCCGCCCGTTTCACCCGACACGTCGCGCCAGCGGCCTTGCAGTCGGAGGGTGGTGATGTCGCCGATCGGGTCGGTGAGCACGAGGGAGTCTTGGCTCTCCGGGTCGGCGAGCACGCTGCCGGCGCCCAGGCCGTTGGAGCGGAGCGATCGCCAGTTGCCGTCGCCGCTGGCGTCGGGGTTGAGCGTGCGCCACTCGACCTCGTACTGGAAGTCGCGGAAGTCGTTGAGGCGGACGACCGCGCGTTGGTCGAACAGGGTGTTGAGCACCGGCTGGTCGCCGTCGGCGTCGGTCGGGTCGTCGTCCGGCGGTTCGACGCCGTCGCTAAACAAGAACGCGCCGTTGAGCTCCCGGTAGTTGAGGTTGGCGAAGTCGAGCTGGCCGTTGGGGGAGTTGCCGTCGAGCACGTCGCGGACGACCGGCTGCTGCGTGGTCGGGTCGATCACGACCTGGCCCCCTCCGTCGACCTGGTAGAGCGCGCGGCGGGGCTTGGTCTGGTTGGCGCGGGTGCCGCCAGAACCGGCGCTGTTCTTGGTGTTCCAATTGTTCCCCAGCCGCACGCCGGTCCCCTGGTCGTCCTCGAGGGTCAGGTCGAGGTGGGCGATCTCGGTCGAGCCGGCGGCGAAGTTGGAGAAGCTCGAGAACTCGAGCCACACCACGTGCGTGTCGAACTGGCTCTGGGAGAGCGAGAACGGGCGGGTGGCCTTCTGGAACACGTCCCACTGCTGGCCCGAGTCGATCGGCTGGCGGATGTCGTAGGTGAGCACCGTGGGCCCAGCGCCGCCGGTGATCGGGTGCGGCTTGCCCGTCTCGGTCCCGTCGATCTGGCGGCCGATCTGCCAGGTGCTGATGTCGATCAGGCCGTTCTTGGCGCGGCGCACGTCGATCGGGTCGAGCTGCCCGAGGTCGCCGATCAGGTTGGTCCAGCCGCTGGGGTCGCCGGCCGTGTAGTCCTCGACAATCCCCTGGGCCGGAGCGGTCGCGGCGCCGAGGGCGGCCAGCGCAAAGTATCCGAGCATTCCCTTTCGCATCGGGGGTCTCCGGTCGGGGTGTGGTTTAGCGAAGAGGTGTTCGATGAGCGTCGTGCCGGCGAAGCGGCAGCGCAGCTGCGCGCGTCCGCTAGATCGATTTTCGCGGCTGGATGCGCTAGCAAGCGGGGAAGGGATACCGCCGCGCGGCGCCAGAAAAGTCCGCCTGGGCCCGCGATGCGCCGGAATCTACCACCTAGGGGATGCCGCACGCGAACGGTTTGGGCGCGCGGGGCCGCTGCGCGGGCGTTCAGCGGACCGGGTGACCTGGGCCTTGGGCTGGGCCTTGGGCTGGGCCGAGTTCGTCCGGGAAGCCTACCAGTCCCTCGCGCCGCACGACCCAGCCCGGCGGGAAGCCCGGCGTGGCGGGGCCGCCGTCCCAGCCATACGCCATCAGCGCGACGGCGGCCAGCACGCCGCCGTTGGCTGGCAGGTAGCAGGGCAGGCGGTCGCTCTGCCGGCAATGCCCGTTGGCGAGGAAGCGGTTCTTTGGCGAGTCGAGCAGCAGGCAGTCGATGGCCGCCTCGGGCCGGACGAGCCGGGCGGCGGTCATCGCCATCATCGGGCAGTCCCACCCCCAGGTCGATTCGAGGTCCCAGTTGCGACGAACGTCGTCGAGCGTGGCGCCCATCGTGGCCGGGTCGATCAACCCAACCGGGGGCGTGACGCCCAGCGCGGCCAGCATCGACGGGTGGTCGATCCGCCGCGTGTACGGCGGCGACTCGATCGCCGTGTAGACGCCGTCGCGCACGGTCGGGGCGGCGATCCCTTCGGCGACCGCGCGCCATCGGGCGGGGGGCTCTTCGCCCAGGCGCCGCATCCACTCCGACGCGACCCGCAGGGCCCACCGCCACTGGGCCAATTCGAACGTTGGGTTCATCACCGGCTGCCCGTCGACGGGGCGGTAGCACTCTTGGGCTGGGATCAGCACCGGGCCGAGCGCGTAGCAATCGTTCTCTGGGTCGTGCGACGCGTAGTCGGCCATGAACTGGGCCGTGGCGCGGACCACTTCGCGGAAGCGGTGGAGGGTCTGGTTGTTGGGCCGCGCACGGTAGACCTGGGCGGCGAAGAAGATCGGGTGCGGCTGCTGCCAGACGAGGAACTCGCCCACGCCGCTCGGGCTGCTGAGGCCGTCGGGGCCGGTCATCTTCGGCCACCGCACTCCGCGGTAGCCCTGCCGCTGGGCGATCGCGCGGGCGGCGGGGAGTGTGCGGTCGTACCAACCGAGGCTGCGCTCGAGCAGCGCCGGCCGCCCCCACGCGGCGAAGTGGGCCGCGTGCCACCAGTGCATCTCGAGGTGGCTCTTGCCGAACCAGCTGTTGCCCATCAGGCCGGTCTCTTGCGGCGGCATCGATCCCGCGCAATGAACGGCCGTGAGGAACTGCGACAGCACAACGCGCCGCTCGAGCTCGCGCCATCGCGGGTCGGCGCTGCGCGACAGGTCGACGGCGGCGCCGCCCTGCCAGAAGCGCCGCCAGTGTTCGGCGGCGGCTCGGCGGGCCGAGCCGAAGCGTGGCGGCGGGGGTCCGTCGGTCGGCCCGGCGGCGCCCGGTCGCTCGAAGAGGAACGTCGCTTCGAGCCGCTCGGCGCACGGCTGAATGAATCGCAGCAGGTGCGGGTCGTCAGCCGCGCCGGCGGGTTGCGCGGCGGTGGCGATCCGGACGCGGTGGGTGGGGTCGTCGATCGCGCGGTCGACCCGCCAACCGTCCTCGGCGGGCGACACGCGGGTGGTGTGGCTTTCCGGGCGGTCGTACCGCACGCTCGCCGGGCCCCACTCGCCGGTTGGGTAGCCGAAGCGGATCGCCACGCCGAGGCGGCGCTCGGCTACCAACCGCGACTCGACCCGCACGGCGACCGCGTCGACGCGCGGGTGGACAACCGTGCGGACGACGACCGGCACGCCGTCGAGCGTGAAACGGCTCTCCGCCGCGCCCAACCAGAGCGACACGGTCTGCGACACGTCGGTCAGGTCGTCTGCGGCGATCGCCGCGCCTGCCGGGCGCCACAGCGAGATCCTGCCGAGGTCGATGCGGTGGGGATTGGCGCGGAAGTACTCGCCGGCCTCGGACTGCTGGCGGTCGGCGTAGGTGACCTGACGGCCGTGTGCCTCGTACGGCGTGAGCGTCTGCTCGTACCGGAGGCCCGCCGTATTCGGGAAGCGGCTCCACGCCCATTGGGCCATCGTCCCCAGCGGCTGGGCGCCGGCGGCAGGAGTGGGGAGCGTTTGCAGACCGGTGACGTCGAACGAGACGGCGAATTCCCCGTTGCCGAGCGACGCCGGCGCCTCAGGCCGGTAGCGATCGAAGCGGAGCGTGTGCCGCTCGACGAGTTCGCGGCGGTCGATGGCTTCGCGGCCGTCGAGGGGCTCGCCGGCGGAAACCGCGACAGCGGCGATCAGCGCGAAGGCCGCGCCGGAATGGCTACGCATCGTGCAAGAGATCGTTCAGGAGAGGGCCACGGCGTCAGCGGACCGACCGCTCCACGCCGAACGCGAGCGGCAGTTGCTTGTCGTCGGTCTTGTCTTGCAGCTCTTCGAAGAGGAGGCTCGGCTGGATGTCGCGGTTGTGCTGGTACTTGCTCGCGTACTCGGTGATTTCTCCGGTCAGCTCGTGGTAGAAGATCTGGCAGATCGGCACGCCCGCGTACACACGCACCGGCTGCACGGCGAACATCTCGAGCGTCCAGAAGCCAGAGAAGCCGACGTCGCCGAAGCCGGCCGTCACGTGCACGAACAGCCCCAGCCGGCCGACCGAGCTGCGGCCCTCGATCTGCGGCACCAGGTTGTGCGTGGTCGTGCGCTCGGTGGTGCGGCCCAGGTAGAGCTGGTTCGGGCTCAGCACGAGGCCGTCGTCGGGGATCGTCAGGCGGCGTACGCGGTTGGGCTTGGCCATGTCGAGCACGACCTCTTCGTAGACCATCAGCTCGTTGTGGAGCGTGAGGTTGTAGCTGTTCGGGTTGAGCCGCGCAGGGTCGTAGCCCTCGATGACGATGTCGCCGCCCAGGCGGCGTTCGATTTCTCGGCCGGAGAGGATCATGCGAAGGCGGAAAGGGGAAAGGGGAAAACGGAAAGGAGAGCTCCGTCACGACGCGAATCTCGAGGCTGGGCCGTCATCTGTATTCCGCATTCCACTTTCCTCTCTCGAAGCGCCGTTCGGATCGGCCCTCAGTGTAGGGTCGGAAGCGCCACGGCGCGTTGCGCCTGCGCAATGTCACGTGTCCGTAGCGAGCGTGCCGACCACGTCGGCGACGCGCTTCGCGCCGAGGCTCGCCAGCGCAGCCGGCAGGGCTTCGAGCACCGCTGCGGCCGCCGTGGGGCGGTAGAAGTTGACGGTCCCGAGCTGCACGGCCGACGCGCCGGCCACGAGGAACTCCATCGTGTCGTCGATCGTAGCGACGCCGCCCACGCCGACGATCGGCGTGCGGACCGCTTGGCTGGCTTGCCACACGCAACGCAGCGCGATCGGCTTGATCGCGGGGCCGCTGAGGCCGCCGACGACGTTCGCCAGCAGCGGCCGGCGCTTGCGCCAGTCGACGCCCATCCCGAGCACCGTGTTGATCAGTGTGATCGCGTCGGCGCCGCCGGCCTCGGCTGCGCGGGCCATCACGGGGATGCTGGTCACGTTCGGAGTGAGCTTGGCGAGGACCGGCAGGTCGGCGGCGGCGACCGCTTCGCGGACGACCGCTTCGCAGCGCGACGGGTCGCTGCCGAAGTCGACCCCGCCCGACACGTTCGGGCAAGAGAGGTTCAGCTCCACCGCGGCGGGGCGGATCGCCGGGTCGGCTTCGGCAAACCGCCGCGTGAGGCCGACGAACTCCTCGTGCGTGCGCCCCGCGACGCTGACCACGATCGGCGCGCCGACCGACGCCAGGTACGGCAGGTGGTGCAAGAGGAACGCGTCGGCGCCGTCGTTGTCCAGGCCGATCGCGTTGAGCATGCCGGCGGGCGTCTCGACGGTGCGCCACGGCGCGTTGCCCTCGCGCGGCGTAGCGGTGACGGTCTTCGGCAAGATCCCGCCCAGCCGCCCCAGGTCCACGAGCGACGCCATCTCCCGCGCATAGCCAAACGTGCCCGAAGCGACCAGCACCGGGTTGGGCAGGCGCAAGCGGCCGAGCGTGACCGACAGGTCAACATCGGCCGGGTCGCACGACACGGCGGCGGGGAGTTCGGTCCCGGCTGGCATGCGAGCGGGCGGGGGAAGCGGCGGCAGGGCGGGGCTGACATCCCGGAGCCTACCCGCTGGCCGCATCCCGTCCCAGCGGCCCCCCGCGGCGCGATGCCGGCGCGGAGCGTGCTTGTTCGCTTGTTCGCCCGCGCGACGGCTACAAGACCAGGCCGCTGGTGCGGTAGGGCTTCATGTGGCTCGGCGAGTCGAGGAACCAGACGCGTTCCCACTCGTCGAGCAGGGTCCGCAGGTCTTCCGACGTGTACAGAAGCTGCTGCGCGCGGCGGGCCGGGTCGGCCGAGTACATCGGGATCAAGCAGCCGGTGCTCGAGCCGATCGTGCCCAGCGCCAGCAGGCAGAGCAGCCACGCCCGGGGGCGGAGGGCTCGAGAGCCGGCAAGGGTTCGACGCTTTTGCGAGACGGGTCGCATGGGATGTCACTCCTCCGTGAGTGCGGGGCGAGGGGCCCCGGGTCGAGGGTCGCTAGTCGCTCGGTCCGCCGACGGCCTTCCTGGCTTGGCGTGACCTAATCCGTTGTGAGCTGGTCGTTTAGCGGCGGTCGAGGGTGTCGGCGCCGGAGATTCTCAAAGCGGTGCGTCAGGTAGGCAAAGGCGTCAGTTTGGCCCGGAGCCTCAGGTTGGCCCGAGAGTCAAGTAGGGGAGTCGCCGGGGGCGCGGTTGTAGCCGGTAAACGGCGCCGAGTCGCCTGCGGCGTCGGTCGGCGGGGCGTCGGGGTGGTGGTCGGGAGCGTACGCGCCGCGTCCATTGGCCGAGGCCTCGCCGGCGCCCCTTGGCGGGGCGCCCTGCGACGGAGAATTCTGTGGCGGATTGCCGCCGGCGGCGGCGCGCTGGGCCGCTTCGGCTTCTTGGCGCTCGCGAAGGGCGGCCTCTTCGGCGGCGCGGCGCTCCAGCTCCCGGACCCGCTCCTCCATCTCTTTGCCCGGCTTGAACGTCACGACGAACTTCTCGGGCACCGAGACCTTCTCGCCGGTGCGCGGATTGCGGGCTTTGCGAGCCGCGCGGCGCTTCACCTCAAACACGCCGAAGTTCCGTAGCTCGATCCGGTGGTCCTCGACCAGCGTTTCGACGATCGCGTCGAAAGTCTTCTGGACGATTTCCTTCGTCTTCAATTGCGTCAGGCCGATCTCGTCGGCGATCGTTCGCACGATCTCTTTCTTGGTCACGACCGACTCCCCGGCTCCGAAGGCGAAGCTCCCTTGCCAGCAGCCCAGACGCCGGGCCGAGAGGGGCTTCTGAAAAGCCTTCTTAAGACTGGAACTGTCGCCCCAAGTGTAAGTCTGGCAACGATTAGTGTCAACATTCGTCGCCCCAACCCCGCGCGCCGGCGCACGCTCGGCGGGCGCCGAGGGGCCGTCGGTGTTCGATCGTTGAAGGGACCTAAGTGACATACAGGCCGGTAGTTACGACGATTCGCTTGGTCTGGTTTTTGGGTCTAGGCCGTAAGTCGTTGTCATCCAATGACTTGCGGCTGGCTACGCACGAACGGCCCGCCGGCGCTACGGCGCCAGATAACCGTTACGAACCTCATCGGCGCCCGCGCCCGCGTTCTTTAGCCAACCCGCAAAGTCGGCAGATTTCGCGCGACCGCTCCGGCCTCGCTGGGTATGAGCGGCTCAGATCCGGATCACACGCCGCAGGTCCTCGATCTCCTCGGGCGCGTAGAGCCGCCCCTGCCCGCTTCCGGGGCACGCCTGGCAGGCCTCGGCCCAGGCTTCGGGAGATTTGAGGTTGGAGTCCCAGAAGGGCCACGTGCGGCATTGCCGCGGCCGCGCGGAGTAGACGGTGCAGCGGCGGGTTTCCGCGTCGAGCATCACGCAGTCGCCGTCGGCGCGCTCGGCGAGGCTCTTGCGGACGCCCACCTCGATGACGTTCTCCGCTTCGAACCGGTCGACTGTTTGGCCCCGCAGCTCGGCCATCGCGGCGATCTCGGCCTTGTTCAGCCACACGTAACCGGGGTCGCCTGCGCAGCAGTCACCGCAGGCGGTGCAGGTGAAGCGGAGGCCATCGCGGCGCCACTGTTGGTCGTCGACGCCAGTCGGTTGGGCCATCGGACTCGGTGCTCGGGGTCGAAAAGGTGCGGACGGGCCGGATCGTACCGCTGGAGACGCGTTGCGTGGTAGGTGGTGGGATGTTGGCGGTTCTCAGTGGTCCGTTGTCAGTTGTCAGTTGTCAGTTGTCGAATCACGTTGGCGACGACCTAGAGACCACGGTCAACGGACCACGGACAACGGACCACTGACAACTCACGCCGTCAGGCTGGCGAGCAGCTCGCGGATCTCGGGCATTTCGCCGTAGCTTGCGGCGAGCAGCTTGATGGGGTGGATCGTGGGGACGGGCGAGTTTTGTTCCATCTGGGTGCGGCACGAGCCGCACTCGGTCGAGCCGAGTTGGTGCCGGCCGCTACGCATCTCGGACAGCAGTGGCAGCCCCGCGCGGAGGCTGCTGCGGTAGTTGCGCCGCGCCAGGCCGTACGTGCCGGCCATGCCGCTGCAGCCTTTCTCGATCCGCACCAGACGCAACTCGGGGATCAGCCGCAGCAGGTTCTCCGCCGGCGAGCCGATGCGCAGCGCCTTCATGTGGCAGGGGGTGTGGTGGGCGACGTGGTACGGGAGCGGCTGCAGGTCGAGCCGCAGGCGGGCTTCGACGTGCCGGCGCCACAGGTAGTGGCAGGCCTCGAACGTGTTGGCGGCGACGAGCTGGGCGTCGTCGTCGTCGGGCAGCAGGTGGAGGTACTCGTGCGTGATCGCTAGCACGGCCGAGGGCTCGGTCGCGACGATCGCGTAGCCGTCGCGCACGGCCTCGGCGAGCCGCGACACGTTGCGCCGCGCCAGGCGCCGGGCGGGCTTCAGCGCGCCTTGGCTGATGAAGGCCATGCCGCTGTGGGTCTGGTCGGCGGGGGCGTAGAAGCCGACGTTGTGGCGGCGGACGATCCGCTCCAGCGCGACGCCCAGCTGCGTGTCGAAGTGGTTCGCGTAGGTGTCGACGAAGTAGAAGACCTTCTCCGCGGCGGGCGAGGGGCGGTTGAGCCGCCGCGACGCGGCCTGGCTGAGGTAGGTCCGCCGGGCGACGGGCGGCAGCTGGCGCCCGGCCGCAAGGCCGACGGTGCGCTCCAGGACCCAGCGGCCGGCCGGGCTCGACAGCACCGCGTTGGACAGCGCAGGGCTGCGCGACGCGACCTTCGCCAGCGCGTCGATCCGGGCGGCCCACCAGGCCTCGCGCTGCAGGCCGTTGGTGGTCACGTAGCTGGCCTTCGCTTCGAGCATTAGCCGCGGGATGTCGACCTCGGCCGGGCAGTCCAGGCGGCACTGGTGGCAGTTCACGCAGAGGTCGGCGACCTGCTTGGCGTTGTCGAGCAGCAGGGTCTCGGGGGGCAGCTCGCCGGAGAGCACGGCCCGCATCAGGTTCGCCTTGGCGCGGGGCGAGGCCTCTTCGCGCGGCGTGTAGCGGAAGATCGGGCACATGCGGACCTCGTCCCCCTTGGAGCGACAGGCGCCGCACCCGTTGCACGCGCGGGCCGCCTCGGCCGCTTCGCCCGGTTTCCAAGCGAGCTGCAGCTCGACCAGCGGCTTGGCCGGGTCGGTCTCTCCGGTCGCGTCGCCGGCGGCGTCGCCGGCGGGGGATCGGACGGGCGCCTCGTGGCCGGTCGTGCGCAGGTGGTGGGTCATCCGCCCGCCGGGCGAGGGAACCACCTTCGCCGGGTTGAGCACGCCGGCCGGGTCGAACGCGGCCTTGACCGCGCGGAACACGTTGACGAGCGGCCCGTGTTGGCGCGACGCGAACGGCGTCCGGCTGAGGCCGTCGCCGTGCTCGCCGCTGATCGACCCGCCGAGCAGCCACACCGTGTCGTAGAGGTCGCTTGCGAGGGCCTCCAGTCGACGCACGTCGGCGTCGCTGCTGAGGTCCAGCAGCGGGCGCACGTGGAGCTGGCCGTGGCCCGCGTGCCCGTAGACCGACGCGGTCACCTCGCGCCGCTTGAGGATCTGTTGCAGCCGCAGGAAGAACTGGGGAAGGGCCGCGGGCGGGAGGGCGACGTCCTCGACGCCCGGCACCGCCTTCCGCACCCCCTTCAGCCCGTGCAACGCGGAGACCAGGTGGCGCGCCATGAGGCTGAAGAGGGCCTGGTCTTCGGGCGTTTCGGCGATGATCACGTCGGCCGCGAGCGACTCGTGGCTGCGGGCGAAATCGGCGAGCCGCGCGAGTTTCCCGCTCAGCTCGGCCTGGTCGTCGGCGAACACCTCGACGTGCAGCACGGCCTCGGCCGCGCCGGAGAGCATGACCTCGAGCCGGGGGTCGATCTCACGCGCGAGGTTCAGCAGGCGGCGGTCGATGAGGTCGCACGCGCACACGCCCATCGGCGTGAGCATCTGGGCCGCCTCGGCGGCGACCTCGAGGCTGGGGAACGTCAGCAGCATGGCGCCGGTCGCGCCGGGCGCCGGCACGGTCGAGAGCGTCAGGTCGGTGATCAGGCCGAGCGTGCCCTCGCTGCCGACGAGCAGCTGTGTGAGGTCCAGCTCGCCGGCGCCCAGCGCGCGGTCCAGCGCGTAGCCCGACGTGCTCACGCACCCGCGCGGCGTGTACTCTCGGATCGTGGGGCGGAGCGGGTCGAGCATGCCCAGCAGCCGGGCGGAGAGCGCGGCGGCGGCCGGGTCGGCGTCGGCCGGACGGGTCGACACGACGCGCCCTCCGCCGGTGACCAGCGTCACGCCGACCACGTGCTCGCGCGCCGAGCCGTACGCCAAGCGGCGGCTGCCGCTGGAGTCGACGGCCGCCACGCCGCCGAGGGTCGTGACCTGGGTCATCTCCGGGTCGGGCCCGAACAAGCGGCCCGACGGGGCCAGGCGGCGGTTCAGCTCCGCGTGCACCAGGCCCGGCTGCACGCGGACCGTCGGGCCGTCGTCCGACACGATCCGCCGCATGTAGCGCGAGAAGTCGACCACGATGCCCGGCCCCAGGCACCCGCCCGCCAAGCCCGACCCCGCGCCGCGGGCGTGGACGGGCGTTTCGACGCTGGCCGCGTAGCGGACGGTGGCGACCACGTCGTCGGTGAACCGCGGCCGCACGACCACCGCGGGCTGAACCTCGTAGAGGCTCCCGTCGGTCGCGTACAGACGCCGCGACAGCTCGTCGCTGAGCACGTCGCCGGCGATCAGTCCGCGGAGGTCCTCGGCGATACGGCTGGGGACCTGGGGCATGCAGCTCGGGAGAATCGGCGCCGCGCGGGTCGCGCGGCGGGGGCGGAGGTGGACGACTCTCTCTTATCTTACTCGTGTGCCGCTAAGGATTCTCTGGGGGCGGTCCACGCCGTGTGCTGAGAACTCCTTGCTCAGCGCGGCGGCGCCGACTGGGCGGAATAGCGTGAAGCGATGGGAAGAGCACGGCCGCGGAGGAGCGAAGGGCGGGGGCCCTCGCTTCGGTTGCCCGAGGCTACGGCCGGCGACTCGGGCGCCGACTCAATTCGCGCTGAAGGGCGGGGGGAATCCGCGGGGCGGGGCCGATCGGTCGCCGAGCGGCGCGCCGAGCGCGGCGAGCAGGTCGGCCGCGCGGGTCGCCGCGTCGAGCTCGGCCAGGGCGGCTTGCTTCGCGTCGCGCGGCAGCGGCAGGGCGTAGGCGGCCAGGTCGGCGAGCAGCCCCAGCGGCGTGTCCCCCTCGAGCAGCTCGCGGAGCGCGTCGGGCGTCTGCTCGGTGGGCAGGGCCGCGCGGAACGCGCTTATCAAGCGGCTGCGGAGCGCGGCGGCGAGGGCGTCGGTCGCAGGGGGCTCGGCCTCGCTCAGCAGCTCGACCCGCGCCCGGCGGAACGCCAGCGGGGGCTCGATCTCGTCGAGCAGCCGCACCCGCGCCACGCCCGCCAGCAACAGGTTGTAGCGGCCGTCCTCGAGCCGGTGGTGGGTGACGATCGACCCCAGGCAGCCGATCGCCTCGAGCGGCGGGCGGCTCGCGTAGTCGGTCTCCCAGCCGGGGCGGAGCACGGTCATCGCGATCAGCCCGTCGCCGGCCAGGGCGTCGCGCATCAGCTCTCGGTAACGCTCCTCGAAGATGTGCAGCGGTTGCACAACCCGCGGGTACAGCGACGGCGCCGGGAGCGGGAACAGCCGCGCAACGCCCGAGAACGACGACGGGTCGAACTCTAGGGCGCTCCAATCGGGCTGGGAGGGGTCGTCGGAGGGGTCGTTGGTCATCGGCGGCGGCGGGGGCGGCTGGTCAGTCGCGGCTAGAGAGCGCCATGAACAACCGCAACACGTACCAGAACAGCAACGCGACCGACGCGAACAAGGCGAGCGAGGCCGCCACGTGCTGGCCCGGTTGGTAATGGTGCATCACGTTCGACGTGTCGTAGAGGATGTACGCCGACGCGAAAACGATCATCGCGACCGAGAACCAGATTCCCATGTTGATCGGGAAGATGAAGCTCGCGACGATCAACGCCAAAGCGCCCAATCCCACAATCCCCAGCGCGGCCCCGAGGAAGCTAAAGTCCTTGCCCGTGAGCCACGGGATCGCCGACAGCCCGGCGAACAACACGAGGGTCGTCAGCGCCGCCGCGCCGACCACGTTGACTTCTTGGCCCGGCATGTACTCGACGGCCATGTCCTGCGCGAACCAGAGCATCGGCGCGAGGAAGAGGGCCTGGGCGAACACGTACAGCCACAGCCCGGCGTACTGCTTGCTCACGGTCGCCGTCGGGTCCATCGCCCAGCGGTTGGCGATCCAGCTCGCGCCGATGAAGCCGGCGAGCATCAGCAGCATGCCGTAGGGCGTCCCGCCCAGCGCGCGGGTGAACCACTCGGCGAAGCCGGTGCGGAACATCACCCACAAGATCGCCGCCAGGCCGTACACGGCCGCTGCCAAGTGCATGTAGGTCTTGCGGACGAACGCGACCCGCTCGTCGGGCGCCGCGTCGGCGACGACGCCCCTTCCAAACGCGGCGTACGGGTTCTCAGCGGCGATGTCAGCGGCGGCCATCGGGGCGTGCCTTTTTGGGGGATGGGAGGGGGCCGGCGAAGCGGAATGGGGGTTGGGCAAGCAGAGCTGCCGACGCAAGCCTATGGCTAGAGTCGGCCTCCCACAACCATTTGCTGCGCCCAAGAGCGACAAACGGCTGGCGCCCCCGCCCCGCCCGCCCCCGCAAAACCCCTACCACGCCGACCTCCCCCCCTGGCGCCGACCGACATGCCCGCTCCTCCCCCGCCGCCGCCACCCCCGGATGACGACCCGTCCCGCAAGGCCCAGGCGCGGCGGGTGCTGCGGCGGCTCAAGGCCGATTACCCGGACGCCGTGTGCGCGCTGCGGTTCGACACGCCGGTGCAGTTGCTGGTGGCGACCATCTTGTCGGCCCAGTGCACCGACGAGCGGGTCAACCAAGTGACCGAGAAGCTCTTCGCCGCTTGTCCCACGGCGGAAGACCTCGCCGCGCTGCCCCTGCCCGAGCTGGAGGCCTACATCAAGCCGACGGGCTTCTTCCGCAACAAGGCCAAGAACATCCACGCCTGCTGCACGGAGCTGGTCGAGCGGCACGGCGGGGAGGTCCCCCGCACGCTCGAGGAGCTGACGCCGCTGGCCGGGGTGGGGCGGAAAACGGCTAACGTGGTGCTCGGCACGGCCTACGGGATCGCGTCGGGCGTGGTGGTCGATACGCACGTGGGCCGCCTGAGCCGCCGCACGGGGCTCACCACCGAGACCGACCCGGTGAAGGTCGAGCGCGACCTGATGGGGCTGTTGCCCAAGAGCCGGTGGGTCGACTTTTCGCACCAGATGATCTACCACGGCCGCCGGGTCTGCGACGCGCGGCGGCCGAAGTGCGAGGCTTGCTCGATGCGGCGCTTCTGCCCCCGGGTGGGGGTCGGTTGATGAGGGACGAGGGGTGAGGGACGAGGGATGAGGGAGCTCGTGAGCCTGTGGGAGGCACGCCTCCCACGCTTGGCCTTTACTTGGCCTACAACTATCCCACAGTTGCACGCAGTTGACCCACAGTTGAAACGCCTGCCGCGGCGGTTTCTAAGTGAGCGGTCCCGCTTGGCGCCGCGGAGGTGACACCGCCCGATCCCCGTCTACGCCCACGCCAGCCGCCGCCGGACCGAACCCAACACCGCAACCTGCCCCTGCGCCCCGCCATCCCCCTATCTGCTATGCGCGCCCTCTCAGGCATCCAACCGACCGGCCCGTTTCATTGGGGCAACTACTTCGGCGCGATCCAGCAGTACATCGCGTTGCAAGACGAGTGCGACGACGGCTCGTACTACTTCATCGCCAACCTGCACGCGCTGACTACCGTCCGCGATAAGGACAAGCTGCGGCAGTACACGCTCGACGGCGCGATCGACCTGCTGGCCCTGGGGCTCGACCCGGACAAGGCGGTGCTGTTCGTGCAGTCGGACGTGCCGGAGGTGACCGAGCTGTGCTGGCTGCTGCTCACCGGCACGCCGATGGGCCTGCTGGAGCGGTGCGTGAGCTACAAGGACAAGCTCGCAAAGGGGCTCAAGGCCGACGCGGGCTTGTTCACCTACCCGGTGCTGCAAGCGGCCGACATCCTCGCGTACGACGCGACGGTCGTGCCCGTCGGCGAGGACCAGCTGCAGCACATCGAGGTCTGCCGCGACCTCGCGCAGAGCTTCAACCACCACTTCGGCGAGACCTTCGTGCTCCCTAAGGGGAAGGTGCTCGACCAGTCCGCCCGCGTGCCCGGCACCGACGGCGAGAAGATGAGCAAGAGCTACGGCAACACGCTCGCGGTGTTCGACGAGGCGAAAGCGCAGCGCAAGCAGATCATGCGGATCCAGACCGACAGCCGGCCGATGGACGAGCCGAAAGACCCCGACGGCGACGTGCTGTTCGACTTGTTCAAGCTGGTCGCCACCGAGTACGACGTCGGCCGCATGGCGGCCACCTATCGCCAGGGGGGCTTCGGCTACGGCGACGTCAAGAAGGCCCTCGCCGACGCGGCCGAAGCCTACTGGGCCCCCGCGCGCGAGCGCCGCGCCGAGTGGGCCGCCAAGCCGGGCGAGGTCCGGGAGATCCTCGCGGCCGGCGCGGCCAAGGCCCGCCAGCGGGCCGCCGACGTGCTGCGCCGGGCTCAACAGGCGTGCGGCGTGCGTGGGTGGTAAGATAGGGTATGGACCCGTCGATCGATGAGATCCGCCGCCGACTCCGCGACGAGCTGCCACGGCTGCGGCGCGAGCATCACGTCGAGACGCTCGCCCTGTTCGGCTCGCGCCTGCGCGGCGGCCACCGGCCGGACAGCGATCTGGACGTGCTGGTGACTTTCAGCGAGACGCCAGGCTTGATGGCTTTTTTGGCGTTGCAGTACGAGCTGTCCGACCTGCTGGGAGTCGAGGTCGATCTGGTGCTGAAACGGTCGCTCAAGCGCTTTATCGGCGAACGGGTGCTTGCGGAGGCCGAGCCCGTATGACCGGCGACCAACGTGGCCTTCACGACTACTTGCGCGACATCCGCGACGCGTGCAACGCGGCGGCCGAGTTTGTTGCGGAGATGGACTACGAGACGTTCGTGACGGATTTGAAGACACAGTACGCGACTACTACGAGGCCGACGCCGAGCAGGTCTGGCTGACAGCGACGGCCGAGGCGCCGCGGGTGCGAGACCTCGTTGATAAGCTTATCGACCAAGGGCTCTGACCTCGTTTGCCGGCGATGTGCCGCGCAGCGCGCCCCAGGCGTGTGGCGTGCGCGGGTGGATAGGATAGGGCCCCCGGCCTCCCAGGAGACTCCAATGGAAAAAGACGACCTACGCGAACTCGCCCGCAACGCTTCGCGGCAGCCGTTCCGCATCCGCATGACGGGGGGAGAGGTCTTCGACGTGCGTCACCAAGACTTCATTTCCGTGTCGGACTATCACGGCTCCGTCATCATGGTCGAGGAAGGAAAGGAGCACATGCACATCTTCACATTGCTGAACATCAGCACGATCGAGATGCTCCCGACCGCCGCCGAGGCGGAGTCGTCGACCAACGGCGAGTCGGCATAGGGCGCGCCCGATGGGCGGCGCGCTCTCCCCGGGCTGACGCCGCTGGGGCTCAGACCCGCTTTCTCCAGCGGCGCCCCGCGCGCCGGCGCGAATTTGACGGGTCGCCTGTGTCGGCTTACAGTGCGGGCCCGCCGGCGGCCGTTGGCTGTCGGGCCGAGCCCCCCTCAGCCGCCGAGTCGGACGTGTATCGGACCCTAGCCGCAGCCGCGTTGGCCGTCGTTCTTGTCGCGGCGCAGCAGGCGCAGGCCTACCTCGTGCCCGGGCCCTACCAGGTCCACTACGACGACGGCTACCAAGCCGGGTACGACTTCGGCTTCGCCGAGGCGTTCCCCGTCGGCGCCGCGCGGGGCGTGACCGAGGGCACAGCCGACGGCGACGCCGAGGGCTACTCGGTCGGCTACGACGAGACCTACTACCCCTCGTACAGCCAAGCCTACGACGAGCACTTCGGCCCCGCGTACGACGCGGCCTACGCCATCGCCTACGACGCGGCTTACCCCGAGGGTCACGGCGACGGCGCCGATTACGTGCGCGAGCTCGTCGCGACGAACGAGCTGCTGGTCGTAACCCAAGACGGAACCGTCCTGAGCGGTAGTTTCGGATTTGTCACAACGTCGTTGATCGACGACGGGTTTTCGAGCCTGTTCGGCGCCGAATTCACGAGCTGGAATAGCACTCTCTTCGGCAGCGTTGACTTCATCACCCCCGCCGAGGGCGTCGATCCTAGCCAGCACTACTACGACTTGGGGTTCGAGGTCGGCGAGCCGCTCGGTCGCACCGACGGCGACGAGGCCGGCTACGAGTCCACCTACGACGCGGCGTTCGCCGCCGGCTACGAAGCGGGCCTCGTCACGGGCCGCGAAGAGGGGGTCGTCGAAGGCCTGCTCAACGGCGCCGCCGACGGGACCGCCGAAGGAACCGAGGCAGGCGAGTCCGTCGGTGATATCGTCGGCTACCGCACGGGCGTCGACGACGGCGTCGCGTGGGCGTGGGGCCAGCTCGAGTGGACCGCCGTGGGCTCGATCGACCTGGGCGAAGTGCGCCTCGCCGCGCCGGCCTACTTCGCCGTGCACCGCGACACGGCCACGCCCGAGCCGACCGGCGCGTTGCTCCTATCGGCCCTCGCGCTGGGGTCGATCGCGATCGGCCGCCGCGGCCTCTGACCGCCGCCCCCTCGGGCCTGCTGGCCGTTTCGCACTCACGGGACGGCCGCCATCTCGCTGCGGAGTGCCTGCGCGGCTACGATGAGCCCCGTTCCCAACGGCGCAGGAGGTTCTTGTATGGCCACGTACACGGCGGCGATCCGCCAGTCGGGCGAGTGGTGGATCGGCTGGATCGAAGAGGTTCCGGGCGTCAACGCGCAGGAGAAGACCCGCGAGGCGCTCCGTGAGTCTCTCTCCGAGTGCCTTGCCGAAGCACTCGAGATGAACCGCAACGAGGCCCGCGCCGCGGTGGGCGAGGGGTTTGAAGAGATCCCCATCGAAGCATGAAGCGGGTCGATCTCCTGCGCCACTTGAGCCGACAAGGATGCAGCCTGATCCGCGAAGGCTCGCGACACTCGTGGTGGGGCAAGGTCGGGACCTCGCGTCGATCCGCCGTGCCGCGGCATCGAGAGATCGACGACCGCCTGGCCAAGAAAATCTGCCGTGACCTCGGCGTCGATTCCCCCTGATCCGAACATGCAATTCCGCACCCGCGCTATCCACGTTGGCCAAGAGCCCGACCCCGCTACCGGCGCGGTGGTGCCGCCGATCCACCTGGCTTCGACCTTCGTGCAGCCCGGCGCGGGGGAGGAGGGGCCGTTCGAGTACTCGCGCGGCAAGAACCCGACCCGCTACGCGCTAGAGCGGACCGTGGCCGACCTGGAGGGCTGCGGGCCCGACGCGCCCAACGGCGGCGGCGCGATGGCGTTTGCCAGCGGCATGGCGGCCACCGCGTGCGTGATCGCGTCGCTGCGGTCGGGCGACCACGTGCTGGCCGGCGCCGACCTGTACGGCGGCACGTACCGGCTGCTGCACAAGATCGCCAACCGGGCCGGCGTAACCGTCACGATGGCCGACTCGACGCGGCCCGACGTGTTCGCCGAGTCGCTGCGGCCCGAAACCAAGCTCGTGTGGGTCGAGTCGCCCGGCAACCCGAAGCTGTCGATCACCGACCTGGCCGCGATCGCCGAGCTGGCCCACGCACGCGGCGCGGTCATGGCGTGCGACAACACGTTCGCCACGCCGGTCCTCACGCGGCCGCTGGAGCTCGGCGCCGACATCGTGATGCACTCGGCCACGAAGTACTACGGCGGCCACTCCGACGTGATGGGGGGCCTGCTCGCCGTGCGCGGCCAAGCCCTCTACGACGACCTCAAGTTCGTGCAGAACGCGACCGGCGGGATCATGGCGCCGCTCGAGGCGTTCCTCGTGTCGCGCGGCGTGAAGACGCTCGAGCTCCGCGTGCGCGAGCAGAGCCGCACCGCCCAGTCGCTCGCCGAGTGGCTGCTCGAGCAGCCGCAGGTCGAGCGCGTGAACTACCCCGGCTTGCCGGGCCACCCGGGCCACGACGTCGCGCGGCGGCAGATGGACGGCGCGTTCGGCGCGATGATCTCTTTCGAGCTCAAGGCCGGCTTCCACGCGGCCAAGCGGATGGTCGAGTCGACCCGGCTGTTCCACCTAGCCGTGAGCCTCGGCGCGGTCGAGTCGCTCATCGAGCAGCCGGCCAGCATGTCGCACGCGAGCTACTCCCCCGAAGACAAGGCCAAGCACGGCATCACCGACGGCATGATCCGCCTGTCGGTCGGCCTCGAGGCGGCCGACGACCTGCGCGACGACTTGCAACAGGCGCTGGCGGCCTCGGTCGGGTAACCGCCAAGACGCCAAGGTCGCCAAGAGGACGTTGTAGGGGCGGGGCTTTGACAGGATTTGCAGGATCAACAGGATAGAGTGACGGGCGCACCTAGCCGCGCTGAAGGAATCTCCCTCCCGTCAGCCTTGTAAACCGTTTCCCGTTTCTCCTTGGCGGCCTTGGCGCTCTTGGCGTCTTGGCGGTTCCTTTTCCAGGTCTCCCCATGCAGCTCGGTTTTGTCTCGGCGATCTTGGCCGACCAGTCGCTCGACGAGGTGCTCGCTTTCGCGGCGGGCGAGGGGTTCGACTGCGTGGAGGTCCTCTGCTGGCCACCCGGCGGCCCGGACCGCGCGTACGGCGGGGTCACGCACCTGGACGTGAGCCACTTCACCCAGGCCCAGGCCGACGACGCCCGCGCCCTGTTCGACAAGCACGGCGTGGGCCCCAGCGCGTTGGGCTACTACAGCGTGCCCTTGTCGGCCGACGGGGCGCAGGCCGCCGCGGCTGTCGAGCACCTGCACAAGGTGATCGACGCGGCCGCGATGCTCGGGCTGTCGAACGTGAACTCCTTCGCCGGGGCGAATCACAAGCTCACGATGGAAGAGAACCTGGCGAGGTTCGCCGAGGTCTGGCCGCCGATCGTGCGGCACGCGGAGGAAAAGGGGATCCGCATCGGGATCGAGAACTGCCCGATGCTGTACGCGAACACGTGGCCGTTCGGCCTCAACCTGGCCCACTCGCCGGCCGCGTGGCGGCGGATGTTCGAGGTGATCCCGTCTGGGTCGTTCGGGCTGAACTACGACCCGTCGCACCTGCGGATGCAGCTGATCGACCCGATCGCGCCGATCCGGGAGTTTGGGCCGCGGATCGTGCACGCGCACGCGAAGGACATGCGGATCGACCGCCACCGCTTGGACGAGCTGGGCAGCTTCGCGTTGCCGATGGACCGTTCGACCGCGAAGATCCCCGGCCTCGGCGAGATCGACTGGGGCGCGTTCATCGGCGCGCTATCCGACGCGGGCTACGACGGGCCGGTCTGTATCGAGGTCGAGGACGAGGCCTTCACCGACTCGCTCGCGGCGCGGCAGCGTTCGCTGCGGATCAGCCGCAACGTTCTCCGGCCGCTGATCGGGTGATCGGCAGCCGCGGATGAACGCGGACGAACGCGGATACAACCTAAGCGATGGGCTTTGATCGGGCTCCGCTCTGGGCGGGGTCTCCAGACCCCGATGACGGCTCGGCAGTGGGAGGGGTCTCCGGACCCCGATGACGCTGTGCCGAAGCACGGCGGCTGACCTACCGCAATCGGCGTCTGGAGACGCCTCCCACAGATTCGAGACGTTCCCCAAGAATTCGGGACAGCTCCGAACCCGTCATCTGTGCCCATCCGTGCCCATCCGTGGCTCCCCCTGCAGCGCGTGCTCGGCGGTGGTGAGCACGGCGCGGCCCGTCGCTAGCCTGTCGAGCGTGTCGGACAGCAGCTCGAGCTTGGCCCGTCGCGCGAGGCCCATCCCCGGGAAGTCGGCTAGCTCCGGCACGTCGGCGCCGCCGAGGAAGTCGAGCGGGTGCAGCAGCAGCGAGGGGCCGACCCTCCGCAACCGGCAGAGCCGCATCGCCGTTCGCCAGTACGCCCGCGCGGCGGCCGGCGACTTTTGGGCGAGGAACGACAGATAGGTGAAGTGGATCGGCGCGCGGGCGAGCGGCATTGTGGTGACCGGCAGCTCGACGAGCGAACCGCACGGCGTGGCGACAGCGTGCGGCCGGAGCGGCCGCAGCGCGTCGGCCAGGGAGCCGAACCGCTGCTCCGGCGCGTCGTCCGACGCGGCCTTTCGGAAGCCGCTGAGCCTCACGTATGCGCGGGCGAGCGGGCCGACGAACGTCGGGAACACGCTCGCGTCGTAGCGGTAGCCCCGACGCGCCAGGACCTTGAGCAGCTCGGGCGACCAACTGAAGCCCGGGGCGCGGAAGCCCGCGGGCCGCACGCCGGCGACCTGCTCGATCAGGCGCTCGGCTTCGGCGACCTCGCGCTGCATCTCCTCGGGCGGGAGCGTGTCCAGCCACGGCCAGTGCGACTGGCTGTGGTTGGCGACCTCGAAGCCGGCCGCCGCGATCCGCTCGACCTCGCGCGCGCCGGGGTCGCGGGTGAGGTCCTCGCCGACGACGAAGAACGTGCAGCGAAGGCCACGCTCGCCGAGGAAATCGACGATCCGCGGCGCGACCTCCGGCAGGTACGTGGGCCGCGCGCGCCAAGCGGCGTCGCCGCGCGAGCGGAGGTACGCCCACTTGTCGTCGAGGTCGACCGACAGGCTGGCGGCCCGGCCGTTAGCTTGCGGCGAGCGCGGCATCGGGCAGGGCGTCGGGGCGGCGCGGCGGGGCCTGGAGCGCGGCCGCGAGGGGGCCGGCGATCGCCTGGTCGGCGACCTGGATCGTCTCGTTGACGTTCAGGTTCCCCTTGAGGATGTGGGCCGAGTTGACGACCCACACGCCCGGCACGCTGGTCTGCATCGGCGGCAGGCGCTCGCTGTAGCCCAGCGTGGGGAGCGCCATCACGCTGCGCACCCTGGAGAACCGCATGGCGACCACGTCGTCGCGCGAGAAGCCGGGGTGCATCTTCTCGAGCGCCGCGAGCCACTCTTCGCGCAGCTCGTCGTCGGACCGATCGAACACCGGGTCGTCGCCGGTCGCGTACTTCGGCAGGTAGACCAGGAAGCGGCCGCCGAGTTCCGCCGGGTCGACGAGGGTCGTCATCTCGATGACGGCCGTGAGCGGAACCCAGCCGTCGGTGATGTTCGTGACGTAGTACTCGGTGATCGGCTTCTTGAGCAGCAGCGAGGCGCACACGATGCCGAGGTACTCGATCCCCTCGTGCCGGCGCCGCTCTTCGTCCGACAGGCCCGGCACGACACGCGCCACGACCGACGAGGGGGTCGTGAAGACCACGTGGTCGAACGCCATCGACCCGCCCTCGTCGGCCAGACGCAATTCGACGCCCCCGCCGGGGCGGGCGACCGCCGCGGCGACCGGCGCGTCGGTGCACAGGTCGACGCCCGCCTCGTCGAGCACGTCGGCGAAGCGCTCTAAGAGCCGCGCGTAGCCGCCCGGCACATACCCGAACATCTCTTTCTTGTGGCCGGTGCGTCGCGCCGCGTACATGCGGCTGATGTGCGCCCAAATGAACGCCGCGGAGACCCGCTTGTGGGCGTCGCCGAGTTTGGCCTGCAAGAGCGGCAGCCAGACCTTCTCGAAGGCGCCGTCGCCGGACCATCGGCGGAGCCAATCGGTCACCGGCACACGCTCCAGGCGGCGCCAGTCGCGCATCTTCGACGCGGCGAAGATCGTCGCGCCCAGGCGGAGCTTCTCGAGCAGCCGCAGCGGCGGGAACGTGAGGAACTCGAGCGTCGAGGACATCGAGTGCATCCGCCCGCCGGTGTAGAAGCCGGTCTTGGTCTCGACGAAGCGGAGCTCGTCGGCCAAGCCGATCTCTTCGAGCAGGCGCCGCAGGCGGGTGTCGGAAAGCAGGGTCACGTGGTAGTGGCGGTCCCAGGTGACCTGCCGGCCGGATTGGGCGTCGTTGAGCGTCCACGCGCTGGCCAGGCCGCCGAGTTCCGGCGCGGCCTCGAGCAGCGTGACCCGCACGCCGCGCTTGCGCAGCTCGTGAGCGAGCGTCATGCCGAGCATCCCGCCGCCGACGACGGCCCAGTGGGCCCTCGGGGTGCGGTCGGTCGCGGCGGGCGGGCGGGGCGGGGTAGGCATCGCGCTTCAGAGGCGGCTTGCTAGCAGCGTGGGCGTGGTCGTGGCGCGGTCGTGGCGGGGGGCGGGGCGGCCGTCAGGCGCCGCGCAGCCGGCGGCGGACGACGAGCGAGAGGGTCTGTCGCACGGTGCGGAGCACACGCATCTTGCTCGCGCCCCCCTTCTGGTCGTAGCGGAGGACCATGGGCGCCTCGCCCATGACGAGCGGCCGGCCGTCGAGGCGCAGGCCGCGGAGCTTCAGCAGCACATCGACCATGCAGGAGAAGCCGGCTTCGCTCACGAAGCGGTCGCCGTAGAGGTCGATCGCCGCGGCGAGCGGCCCGACGCGGTAGGCGCGGAAGCCGCACGTGTAGTCGCGCACCCCGGGGATCGGCAGCACGGCCTTGAAGACCCACCGCGCGGCGACGCTCAGCAGAACGCGGTCCAGCGGCACGCCGATCACGCGCGAACCGGGCCGGAAGCGCGACGCGATCACCACGTCGTGCCCCTCGTCGACGAGCGAGAGCATCCGCGGGATCAGCCCCGCCGGGTGGGTGTTGTCCGAGTCCATCGTGATCACGACGTCGCCCGGCGCCGCGTGCCGCACCGCGTCGACCAACCCCGTCCGCAACGCGGCGGCGAGCCCTTGGTTGTGCTCGTGCTGCACCAGCCGCACCGGCATCGAGAACGACGCGCGGCTGGCGATCTCGGCGGTATCGTCGCTCGAGCCGTCGTCGACCACAACGATCTCGTGCGCGAGCCCAGCGGCCGACAGCGACGCGTGCAACGAATCCAGCAGTCGCGGCAACGACTCGCCCTCGTTGAACGCGGGCAACGCGACCCGCACGACGCGGACCGCCGCGCGGAGGTCGTGCCGCAGGTCGGCGCCGGCCGGCGCCCCTTGAGCCGGCGCCTGGGGGCGGGTGGGGGTTTCGAGGGTGGTCGCCATGACGAGTCGTCGCCGGATCGGTAAATCGCAGGAGAGGGGCGCCGCGGGCCGCTGGGGTGCTGGGGTGCTGGGGGTGAGCGAGAGCCGGGCAGCGGCGCCCGACTCAGCCGGCTCCGGCCGCGCCCCTTCGCATCAGCCGCTCGCGCCCGGCACGGAAGTCGGATGGCGAATCGCTTGCGGGATCGGTCGATTCCCCGTGAAGGACGAGCCGGCTGGCGAGCGACAGGTAACCCCGCGAGCGCCACAGGAGCGACCTCGCGCCGAGCGCCCGCTCCCGTTGACGGGTCAGTGTAAATAGCAGCCAACGCGGAAAATAGCTGAGCGCCGCTTGCGCTGCGCGAACGCCCATCATGACGCCCAGTTTTGCGCGGCCCCAGTCGCGGAGCTCGCGCAAGGCGAGGTGCTCGCCGTGCCGTGTGGCGGTCCAGCGCATGTAGTCGTCGCCGAGTCGCTGCGGCGGGATCAGGTGGTAGACGATCGCGTCGGGCGTGTACCAGGCTTCGTAGCCGGCGCCGCGGAGGCGCCGGTACAGGTCGGCGTCTTCGCCGCCGTTGGTCAGCCGGGTGTCGAACCCGCCGACCGCGTCGATCACCGAGCGGTGGAAGATGAGGTTGTTGGTGCCCGGCACGCGCTTGCGCGTGTAAGGCTGCTCCGCGTCCCAGCCGACCTTCTCGCCCAGCAGCACGCGGCAGGCGGGGGCCAGCCGGCGGGTGTTGTCGTGGGGCAGCACCAAGTGCACCGCGCCGCCAGCGACCTTCACGCCGCGGCGTCCGGTGAGCTCTAGCAGCCGCACGATCCAATCCGGGTGGGCCCGTTGGTCGTCGTCGTGGAACGCGATCCACTGGCCCACGGCCTCGGCCATGCCGCGGTTCCGCGCGTGGCTCACGCCGGCTTGCTCCTCGTAGAAGCCACGCAGCCGCGCCGCTGCGCCCCGGTTCTCTGGCCGCGAGTAGTGTTCGATCACCTGCTGCGTGTGATCGGTCGACGCGTTGTCGACCACGACGACCTCGTAAACGAAACGCTCGCCGGACGCGGACTCGGTCGACAACGCCGTCAGGCTCGCCAGGGTCTCGGCGAGCATGTCGGCGCGGTTGTAGCTGCCGACGACGATCGTGACGTCGATCGGCTCGTCGGCGGCGTGCGGTCCGTCTGCGGTGGTCATCGGCTCTCGTTGCAATCGATCAGGCGAAATCGGGCAGCGCACGCGGGCGGGCGGGAGGGTCGGCCGGCTCGGGCTGGGTGGGGAACCAGAGCGCCGCGCTCAACAGCGCGCACACGCCGATTGCCGGCGGGTAGCGGATGTCGGTGAACAGCGACTCGAGCAGGCTGTTGGCGGCCGCAAGCGTCACCACGCCGACCGCGAACGCGTAACCGGCGTCGCGGGTCTGGTCGTACGCGGCCACGAGCGTGGCGCCGCCGGCCACGAGCACCCACACCCCCAGCGCCAAACCCACCACGCCCAGCTCCAACGCGATGTCGAGGTAAGCGTTGTGGGCCGACTGGATAGACCAGTTCTGGCTCTTCATGATCTCGGCGATCCGGTCGGGGGTCCAAAACCCCTCGTAGCCGTAACCCGTCAGGGGGCGCCGCTCGGCGATCGACAGCAGCTCTTCCCACAGCGGCACGCGCCCGGTCAGCGTGCCGGCCTGCTCGGTGCGGCCGAGCAGCGCGGCGTCGACCGCGCGGTTGCGGGCGCCGTCGCCGACGCTGGCGAAGTAGATCGTGACGGCCGCCACCGCGGCCACAAGCAACGCCACGCCCGCCCAGCGGACCCGCCCCGGCAAACGCAGCGTCCCCACCACGACGAGCGCGACCAGCAGCGCGACCAGGCCCGTCCGCGAGCGTGTCGCTAGGAGCAACGCGAACGAGCCGAAAAACATCGCCCGCAGCAACCATCGGCCGCCGAAGCCGATCGGCTGGCAGTAAGCGGCCAAGCAGAGCGTGCCGAGGTAGGCGGCTTGGGCGTTGGGGTGGAGCGTGCCGCCGAAGCGGTAGTCGCCGCCGGACCAGGGGCCGCCGCCGTGGGCGACGTCGACCGCAACCGACACGCACACGAACGCCGACAGGCTCAGCAGCGCGCCGGTCAGGATCTGGCCCGGCGTGAAGCGCCGCGCGAGGCCCGCCGCGCCCGCCAGCACGCAGCCGAGCACCACGAGCCGTTTCAGCGTGACCCCCGGCTGCTCCGACCAAGCGACGCTCAGCGAGGCCCAGCCGAGCAGCAACACGAGCGGCGCCGCCACGCCCCACCGCACGCGCCACGGGGCCGGTCCCGAACCCAGTAAAGCGGCCAGGCCCCCCACGCCGAGCACGAGCAACGCGATTTGGCGTTCCCAGTGGCCCGATTCGATCTGGTCGATGTACTCGTCGCGGATGTCGCGCTCGGCCACGTCCGCGATCGCAGAGTTCGCGTAGATCGTGCGGTGCTCGACGACCCAGAAGATCGCCAAGAGCCCGAGCAACAACCCGGCGACCAGCGGCGTCCGGCCGGCCGAGCAGGCGGCGGATCGATCGGCGTCGGCCGAGCCGTGGGGCGGGTAGTCGCCGGCTGCGGCCCAACCGTCGTTCCCCAGCGCAGCGGCGCTGGTCAGCGGTGGCCGGCGGTGGGGCTCAAGCATGGCGAGCCTCCCGGGCGAACGAGCGCCACTGCCACGCGAGCGCGACCAGGCTGCCCGCGAGCAGCCCCACACCGATGGCGACCGCGCCGTACGCGGCGACCAGCGCGAAACCGACCGTCGCGTTGATCGCCAGCCGCACGACGGCCGTCATCGCCATCAGCCGCGCGCGGCCCAGGTTGATCGACGCGAACTCGATCGGGATCAGCATCGCCTCGGAGAGCGCGCCGGCCGCGATCGATACCAACAGCAGCGTGCTGACCTGGTTGGCCGTTTCCCCGAACACGCCCTGCACCACCGGCAAGCCGAGCAGCCCGACCCCCACGAGGTAGGCGGCGATCGCCGCGGCCATGGCGAGCGAAACGCGGATCGTGAACCGCCACAGGGCGCCGACGCCCCCCTCGGCGAGGACCTTCGCGCTGGCCGGTCCGAGGTAGTTCTGGCCGCCCAACAGGATCGGGTTGGTCACCTGCACGATCACCTGCGCTGCGCCGAAAGTGCCCAGCTCGGCCACGCTCGCCACGGCCGGCAACAGCCACACGTAGCCCTGCTTGCCCAGCAGCACCGCGAGGCCGCCGCCGGTGAGCCACTTGCTGGTCGCCCAGCTAGCGCGCCAATCGGGCGCGACGCGACGCCAGTCGACGCCCCACCCGGTCCGCCGCGCGGCCATCCAGGGGACCGCCAACAGCGACGCGGCGGCCATCGCGCCGTAAGCGGCTGGCGCCGACATGCGGCCGGACCAGGCGAGCCACCCCAGCGCGGCGAGTTGGGCCACGGCGACCAGCGTGTCGAACGCGAGCACCTCGCGGAGCTGCAGCCGCGCCAGTCCGAGCCGCCGCACGTGCTCGCGCAGGAGCATCGCGGCCGCGAACGGACCCACCCCGGCCAGCGCCGCCGCGTAGGCCCCGAGGCCGGCCGCGGACGCGGCGCCGGCGCAGGCGAGGATCGCCAGGCAGGTGGCGGCCGCGAATCCGATCAAGTGGACCGTCGCGCTGCCCGCGGCGAGGCGCCGCTGGTCGGGCCCGAGGCCCGCGTGCCGCTGGGTGTAGGTGGTCCACACCACGGCGCGACCCAGCCCCAGCGCGAACAGATAGAGCGACACGCCCAGCGTGAAGAACCCGAGCTGCTCCTGGCCGCCGAAGCGGCCCACCAGCACGACCGCCGCGAAGTTCGCCAGGCTGACGATCGCCTGATCGGCGAACGCCCACGAGCTCTTCGGCGCGGCGGCCGCCGATCGCTTAACCAGCGGCGACGCCGTGGGGCCGGGAGCGACGGCGGTTGGGGCGGTCGAGACCGACAAGGATTAAGCCAGAAGTGCGGAGCGACAGGGCAAGCCGATCAGAGCCATTTGGCGAGCAGGCGCGGGACGTGCCGTCGGCGACGCGACAACACGCAACCAACCAGCAGAGCGCCGTCGGTGCGGAGCTGGCTCGCGGTGCGCCGCACGTCGTCGCGGCGCGTGGCCTCGCTACGCACCGCCAACACCGAGGCGTCCAGCCGCCGCGCAAGCAGGAGCGTCTGGCGCAGCTGCGGCGCGGCAGGCAAGTCGACGAACACCAGCTCGTACGAAGCCCGGATCTCCGCGAGCATCGCGTCGAGCGCGTCGGGCGACAGGCCGATGCGCCCGATCAAGCGGGGCGAGCCGATCGGCATCACGTCCAGGCCGTCGGCGTGCGAGCGGTGCGCGGCGTCGCGCAGGCCGCAGCGCTCGGCGAGCAGGTCGGTCAAGCCCAGCGCCTTCTTGAGGCCGAACCGCCGCGCCTGAACGGGCCGCTCGGTCGCGGCGTCGATCAGCAGGACCGGGCCCATGCAGTGGTCCGCGGCGCGGATCGCGAGGTTAGCGGCGATGGTGCTCACCCCGGCGCGGCGCTCGCAGGCGGTCACGCCGACCATGGTCGCCGCCCCCACGTCGGCCGACGCGAGCGAGTCGAGCCGCGCCTCCAGGCGCCAGAGCAGGGAGTCGTACGCGTCGGCGCCGCGGCGCGTGGGGACGGTTCGGCGCCGCCGGACCGACTGGTCGTTCGACGCGGCCTTCATCGAGTTTTCTAGCCAGGTCATAGCCATTCTGCTCTTGGAAGCCCGGGGGCTCCGGCGGGACGCGGGGCGGATCAGGAGGTGAGCACACGCTTGTAAGACTTCGACTCGGGTATCGACGCGAGCAGCGGCACGCCGCTGGCCTGTTCGAGGGCGTCCTCGGAGCGTACGCGGTCGTTGAGCTGCTCGAGGCCGAGCACGGTCGCGACCGTCAGCCCGACGGCGAGCGCGATCGCCCCCAGGCCGACGATCGCTTTGGAGGGGCTGACCGGCTTTTCCGCGAGGGTCGGCGACTGCGCCACGTTGACGCTCGAGATGCTCTTGGCCTGGAGTTGTTCGTCGATACGGGCCTGCTCGAGGTTGTCCGTGTAGCGGTGGAACTTGCGGCTCAGGATGGCCTCGTCGCGCTCCAGCCGGGCGATCTCTACCTGCTGCGTGTTGACCCGCTCGAGATCCGACCGGACCGCGTCGGCTTGCTTGGCGAGGGCGGCCAGGCGGGCGTCGAGGCTGGCGAACTGGCTCTGTTTCTGCTTGAGCAGGAGGGAGAGCTCGCGGTGGATGGGGTTGATGTCGTCGGTGGTTTCTTGCCGCACGGTCGACTGCCCGTCGACGACCTTGGTCGCCTCGTCGACCTGGCGGGTCACGGCCACCACCAGCGGGTGGGTGTCGCTGTAGCGGGCCTTCAGGTCGGCTTGCCTGACTTGCAGCGCGTACAGCTGGTCGCGGAGCAGGTCGGCGCCCTCGTTCGGGATCGAGCGCTTCGACGCGACGAGCCGTTCGGGCAGCTCGCCGAGCTTCAGGCCGAGGTCGACGAGCTCCGCGGCGAGCGCGTCGCGTTCCGCCTCGGCTTGGTAGAAGGCCAGCTCGACCGACTGCAGCTGGTTCTCGAGGTTCTCGCGGCGGGTTTCGATCGACGCCACGCCCATCTTGTTCTTGCTGTCGCGGAGGGACCGCATCGCTTCGTCGAGCTGCTCGCGGAATTGGGCTTCTTGCTCTTGGAAGAAGCCGAGCGACCCCTCGTTGCGGTGCACCCGCAGGTGCTCGCTCCGGTACACGTCGATCAGCGTGTCGAGCACCCGCTGCGCGCCCAGGGGGCTCTTCGTGCTGTAGGTGACGAGGATCAGCGTGGAGTCGCGTTCGGCGTCGACGTCGAGGTTGTCTTCGACCTCGATGATGGCCTCCTCCCGCTCGGATATCGGGTCGATGCTCTTGACGGCGCCGATCACCGACTCCAGCGGCGCGCCGAGAGTGTTCTGCAGCACCCGGCCGGCCGGCGAGAGCGGCGCCCGTTCGCTGTCGGGGCCCCCACGCAGCACGTACTCCGGGCCCAGCCGGTCGACCACCTTGGCGATCACGCCGCGGCTGCGTAGCAGGTCGATCGCGGTCTTCACCTCGCTCTCGCGGCCCATCTGCTGCAGGCTGATCGTCTGCTGCCCGGTCTGCGCGACCGGGTCGATGCTCACGCTCTGCCGCCCGACGCGCAGCGCGAGCTTCGCCTCCGACCGGTAGGTGCGGGGCATGAACAGCGCGACGGCCAGGCCGGCGCCGATCACAACGGTCGGGATCAGCAGCACCTTCCACTTGTGGCGGAACACGACCTCGGCGACGTCGCGCGGGGAGCTGCTGGTTCGGGAGGAGGGCATCGCAGTCGCTTCGGAGGAGACAAAGGAGGCTTAGGCGCGAGCGGCTGCCGTCCGGGGCCGCGTGGCGACGGGGCGGCTGGGGCCCGACGAGGACCGGGCCGGCGAGCGCCCCTCGACGGCCAGGTCGTACCAGCGGAGCAGCGCTTCGGCTTCGCGCGTGGCGGTGTACTCTTCCGCACGGCGCAGCGCGCCGCGGCTCAGCCGCCGCCACAGCACCGGGTCGGTCGCCAAGAGGGTCAGCGCCCGGCTGAACCCGTGGACGGTCTGGCTCGGGCGGCCGACGGGGATCGGCAGGGCGCAGTCGGGCGTCATGATGTCGGCCGCGCCTTGGTGGTCGACGCCGACGATCGGCGTGCCAGCCGCGAGGGCCTCCAGCAGACCGGTCCCCGACGTGTCGCGCATGCTGGTGAACGCCAACGCGTCGGCCGCCGCGTAGTGCGGCAGCGTTTGCCGGTAAGCGGGCCAGCCGAGCCACTCTACGCGGTCGCCAATCCCCAGGCGGTCCGCCAAGCGGCGCCAGCCGCGCTCGCTCGAGCCCACCCCCAGCACGCTCAGCCGCCAGTCGACCGACGCAGGCAAGAGCGGCAGCGCCCGAAGCAACAACGGCAGCGTCTTCCAAGCCCGCATCCGCCCCGCCCACAAGATGCGGAACGGCTCGCCCTCGGCGCGGGGCTCGCGGGGCGGGGCGATGGGGTGGTCGATGGCCGTCTCGAGGCGCACCGGCGGGCGGCGGCCCTGGGCGGCCTCCAGGTCGTCCGCTGCGCGCCGCGTGGCGGCGACCAGCACCGCCGCCTCGCGCGTGGCGGCGCGGACCCGCGGGCAGAGCCGGAGCTGAATCCCGTTGACCACGTTCCGGCTGATCTCGAACAGGGCTTCGCCCGGCGCCAGTTGCGACAGGTAGGCCGTCGGGAAGTTCTGGGTGCCGCCGACCGGCCCCCACACGAACGGCACGCCCAAGCGCCACGCGTCGCCCGGCTCGCGGAAGCCGCAGTAGGTCGTCTGGTGCACAAGGTCGAAGGGGCGCTGCGCGTGCAGCTGTCGCGCGACCCGGTACGCGTCGGCGTGCCAACGGCGGTAGCCCGCGTAGTAGGTGAGCGAGTGGCGGCTGAGCAGTTCGCCGATCGCGCCGCGCCCGACGGGCACGAAGCGCAGGTTCGCCGACAGCCCCAAGCGTTCGGCCTCGCCGATAAGCAGCGGCTGGCAGCCGGGACGGCCGTGCAGAACGGTGACATCGTGCCCCCGCCGCGCGGCGTGCACCGCCCGGCGCCAGCCGATGCGGGTCTCCATCGACGTTTCCGGGTGGCAAGCCACCGCGACCTGCAGCACCCGCAGCCCGCGCCGCACGGCGACGGCGGGCGCCCCCGGCGGAGGATCGCCCCCAGCGGAGCGGCGTTGGCTATCCACGGTCGAGGCGGTCATCGGTGATGAACAGCACGGGGCTTCGGAGGCGAGAAGGAGCGGCCCGGCCGGCGCGACGCGCGAGCGGCCGCTTCCACCGCTCACCTTCCGTTCAGGCGCAGCAGCGACGGGCACGTGCGCGCGACGAGCACCAGGTCGAGCCACGGGCTGCGGCGGCGGGCGTAGTCGAGGTCCATCCTAATCCACTCGTCGAAGGGCACCACATTTCGCCCGTAGACCTGCCAGGTGCAGGTCAGGCCGGGCGTGACGTGCAACCGGCGGCGTTGCCACGGCTGGCATGCGAGCGACTCGTCGATCGGTAGCGGGCGGGGGCCGACTAGCGACATGTCGCCACGCAGCACGTTCCAGAGCTGCGGCAACTCGTCGAGACTGGTCCGCCGCAGCAGCCGGCCGAACGGCGTGACACGCGGGTCGTCGGCGATCTTAAAGGCGGGCCCGTCTTGCTCGTTGAGGGCGCGGAGCTGCCGCTTCAAGCGTTCGGCGTCGGTGCGCATCGTGCGCAGCTTGTAGATCCGAAACCGCTTGCCGCCGAGGCCTTCGCGCTCTTGGACGAACAGCGACGGGCCCGGCGACGTGAGCCGCACCGCGACCGCGGCGGCCACGATCACCGGCGCCGCGACCACCAACCCGATCGACGCGCCGACGATGTCGAACGCCCGCTTCCACGCCGGGAGCGGCGCGGCGAGCACCGCGTCGAGGGCGGCGCCCGGCGCGCCATCGACGACAGCCCTGTCGTCGTGCGGCGCGAGGGCCTCGGCGGCCGAGTCGGCGTGGGCCGGGCGGCCGGCCACGGTCGGCGTTTCGCCGGCGGGCTGGTCGGAGGCCTCCGGCCGCCGGCGGCGGCCCCCTTCGGGGTAGAGCACCACCTCGCAGTCGGGCCGGTCGGCGCCGGCGTCGTACGCGTCGCAGATGTCGGCCGCCACCTTCCACGCGCCGGACTCGGGCGTGTCCGGCAGGAGCAGGCCGAGTCGCCCGTCGCGCAGCCAACCGGCGGTGTCGGTCAATCGCAGCCGCGCGGCGAGCCGCGCTTCGAGGTCGCGCACGTCGGCGTTGGAACTCTTGCTCGGCGACAGGCGGATGACCAGCAGCGAGAGGACCGACCCGTTCCGGTCGACACGCATCCGTTCGCCGGTCGCCGCCAGTTCGAACTGCTTCGCCGATAAGAAGAACGGTTCCTCCGGCGCACGGCGGGGCGCCGATGCCGATCGGCCGATCAGCGGACGCACGAATCCAAGCATGTTTTCTCGATCGGCGACAGAACCAACGTGAGCCACCGCCACGAGGAAAGGGCCCCGACCGGCGCGACTCCGCTCTTCCCTGACACAGCCGTCCTTGTTTTCCGACCGGCAACAGACGCCGGCGTCCTCTGCACGCAGCTAGGTGCTCATCGACGCGGACCGCGGCAGGGGGGGGCGGTGGCTGGCGGGCGCCGCCGGGTCGGGTTTGTCCGGCCGTGCGGCATGGTGGTGGGGGGGCGCTGGCGGGCCGAACGCGGCACACGCCCAGCGGGCCGACTATACTTGTCGGGTATCCGATGTCGAGTCGGAAGTTGCGGATTTTGCGATTAACAACGCGCGGCTTGGGCGCCAAACGCCGCACGTGTCGCTCCGCTTTCCGAAGCGCGATCCGGACCCCGACCAGCGCCGCGCCGCCGCCGATATGCCCCCCTCCCTCGATTGCTCGCCGATCGCCGCCGAGGCGGCCAACCTCGCGCGCACGCCGCTTGCGCTGGCGACTCTGTCGGGTGGTCGCTTGTGGTGCAACCAGTCGTTCATCGAGGCGGCCGCGTCGCTCGGCGTGTCGACCGACGAGTTGGTCGGCCTCTTGGTGTCCGACCCTAAACGCCTGGGGCCGAACGCGGCCGCGCAGCGCGTCAGCTTGCCGGAGCACGGCCAGGCGTGGCTGCTCGAGTTCACCCCGCGGCCCGCGCCGGGGGCGGCGGGCGAACCGCAAACGGACGCGCTAACCGCCGTGCTGAGCCGCGCGGCGCTGATGCACACCCTCGACCGGTGGTTCGCGAACCGCGTCGCCGAGCCGTTCGCTCTGGCGTTCCTCGACCTGGATGACTTCAAGCTCGTCAACGACCGCCACGGCCACCTCGTCGGCGACGCCTGCCTGGCCGAGGTCGGCGGTCGGCTGCTGCGTGCGACCCGCGGGGGCGACGTCGTCGGCCGCTTCGGCGGCGACGAGTTCGTCGTGTTGCTCGCGGGCGTGACCCAGCCGGCCCAGTGCGAGCCGATCCGCCGCCGGCTAACCGAAGGGGTCCGAGCCCCGCTCGCTTGCCACGACGCCGCCGGGCCGCTGGGCGTCAGCATCGGCGTGGCCTTCTCCGGCGATTCTTTCGACACGCCGCAGGCGATGATCTCAGCGGCCGACGCCGCGATGTACCGCGACAAACGCGGGAGCGACCGGGTCAGGGCGGGGCAATGAAATGCGGAGTTCGGACGTCGGGTTGCGGGATGAGGTGATCGGCAGCGCTGTGGCAGGCGCCTCCCGCGTGTCGAGAGCCTCCGCCGCCACGCCCGACGTTGCCGATCCGCCCGAACTTCGCTAGTTTCACGGGCTGTCAAACGAGCCGCACGGCCCGAGCGGGGCGGCGGCGATCGCCGCGAGCGTGTTCCTAGGGAAGGGAGTGCGATGAGGATTATCGAAGCGTCGGTCTCGCGCCCGACTCCCGGTCGCGATGCGGTCGAGCGTTTGTCGCTGGGCGCCGTCGGCGACGGCCTGGCTTGTTACCGCGTCCGGGACCGCGACGACTCCGCCGCCTTCGCGGGGCTGTTGGCCGAGCTGCTGCTGGGCGCGAGCGACCCGAGGTGGCCCGACCTCGGCGAGGGCGTCGCGCGGATCGCGACACGGCACGGCGACCTAAAGCTGCGACGCTCCGGCGGCGCCGGTGGCCCTCGGCTGTCGATGGCTCTGGCCGGCCCGCGGCCGGCCGACGCGCCCCCGCCGGGGCCGAGCGACTGGCAATCGATCGTGCCGCCGCCGGTGATCGCCGCGGTCTTCTTCGCCTCGGCCGACGAGCCCGCCGCGCTGGACCGGCTGCTCGGCGACGACGTCGCCCAGGCGTACACGCGGCTGGCGGAGCGCCGGCCGCGTCGGGCTTCGGCCGCGGGCCGCACTACGAGCAGCGCAGCCAAGAGCTTGCTCAACGAACGCGACGAGCTGGTCGCGCGGATCGAGGCCACGCTCGCCGACCGCCGGCGCGAGAGCGCGCAGCTCGACGAGCAGATCGAAGAGTGGGAGCGGCAGCGCGCCGCGCTCGCGCAAGAGGTCGACGAGCTCCGCCGCCGAGTGGACGGCTTGACCCAGCGCCTGACCACGGAGGGCGCTCGGCGCCGGTACGAAGAGGCCTCGCGCCTGGCGGCCGAGGCCTCCGGCCGGCACGCCCAGGACCAATGGGCCCCGCGTGTCGAGGAGCTCGACGAGGAGGTCGCGCGCTGGCGGGCCACGCTCGCGGAGCTCGAGCGGCGCGAGTCGTGCGTGCGCAGCGAGCTTTCGCGCCTGCACCCGGACGACACGGCGCCGCAGCTGTTGCTGGCCGATCAACGCGCGTCGGTCGCGGTGGCGACCCGCTTGGTGGCCGACCTCGAGGCGGAGGTCGCGCGGTTCGCCCGCGCGGGCGGCTCGCCCGAGTGTCTGTGCTCCGACGCACACGCGCGGCTCAACCCGCTGGTTGAGACCCTCGGCCGGCACGTGGCGGAACTCGGTCGCCTCGTCGCCCAGCAGGACGACGCGCAGCGTATCCAGGACCTGCTCGGCGAGGCGCACCAGCTCGAGCGGTCGCAGACCGAGCTCCGCCGGCAGCTCGACCACCTGCTGCAGCGTCGGCAGACGCTGTGGCGGAGCACCCGCGCGCGGATGAGCCGCGACGACGGGGCGCCGCCGGAGGAGGCCGACAGCGGCGACGACCGGCGGCAGCTGCGTCGCTGGTCGGACGAGCTCGCCGAGGCCGAGGCCGCGCTCGACTCGACCCAGCGCTCGCACGACGACGCGCTCGAGCGACGCCGGCGGCTGCTCGACGACTCGCTCCTGGAGGCCTGGCGCCGCGAGCTGGACCGCGTGCAAGCACGGATCGACGGGGCCGCCGCCGGCGGCTGGGCCGAGGGCGAGTCGCTCCGGGCGTCGGAGGTGCTCGCGCGGCTCTCCGACGGCGAGTGGACCGAGCTGCGGCTCGCGCCGGGGGGCCGTCGTGTCGAGCTACGCGACCGCAGCGGCCGGGTGCACGCGCAACGCGACGTGTCCGCGCCGGCACGCCGGCTGGTGGTTTGGGCGCTGCGGCTGGCGCTGGCCGACGCGGCCCACGCGGCGGGCGCGCCGTTGCCGCTGGTGCTCGACCAGCCGTTCGCTTCGCTCGACGAGCGTGCGGCCGCCAACCTCGCCACGTGCCTGGACGACTACGCGCGTCGCGGCAGACAGGTCCTGCTGTTCACGACCGATGGTCCGGGCCTCCAGCGGCTCGTGAGCCTGGGTGTGTCGGTCCGGCGGATCACGGAGGGTGAGGCCCTAGCCGAGCCGCGCGGCGAGGCGCCCCCGCGTGTTGTGGAACAAGAAGAGTCGTTCACCCGGCCTTGCCTGTTGGACCCCGAAGACCCGATCGAGCGGTTCCCCGTGCCGCTGCCCGACCGCGCCGTGGCCTTCGGCAGAGCGCGGGTGCGCACGGTGGGCGACCTGCTGGGCGCCGACCCCAGCGCGGTCGCCGAAGAGATGGCCGTCGATGGCGTCACGGCCGAGCTCGTGGCGCTTTGGCAGGCGCACGCGGCCTTGGTGGCGTTCACGCCGCGGCTCGAGCTGAGCGAGGCCAAGCTGTTGGTCGAGTGCGGCGTGTTGTCGGTCGAGGAGCTCGCGTCGGCCGACGCCGACCGCGTGGCCGACGCGCTGCGCCGCCGGGGCGTCGACAACGGGGAGGCCGCCGCCGTTGCACTGGCGTGGATCGACAGCGCCCGAGGCGCCGTCGGGCGTTGGCGGGACAGCCGCTGGGCCGACTCCTGGCGCCGCAACCGCGACGAGCGGCGCGAACGGATCCGCGACAACGCTCGCCGCAAGGTCGCGGCCGACGGGGCGCCGGCGCCCGCTCGAGCAGAGCAACGGCCGCCGCGTCGCGAGCAGCCGCGGCCGGCCGACACCGCGAAACGGCGGATGCGGTTCTACCTCGAACAAGAAAGCGACATCGAAGCCGCGCCGTCGATCGGCCCGAAGCGCGCCGACCAGCTGCGGGCGATCGGGGTCCGCACGGTCGCACAGTTGCTCGAGGGCGACCCCGAGGAGATCGCCGAACGATTGGACCACCCACGCGTGGACACCGCGCGGGTCGTGGCCTGGCAACACCAAGCGGGCCTGATGTGCCGCGTGCCCGGCCTCCGCGGCCACGACGCGCAGATCCTCGTCGGCTGCGGCTTCACCGCGCCCGAGGAGATCGCCGGCATGAAGCCCGCCGAGTTGCTCGAGTTCGTCGACCCGTTCTGCGACTCGCGCGAGGGCCAGAGGGTGCTCCGTGGCGCCGAGCGCCCCGACCTGGCGGAGGTGACCGAGTGGGTCCGCGGCGCGCGGCAGCGCCGCGCGGTGGGCGCCGCGTGAGCCGAGCGGCCGCTCGGCTGGCTTCGTGCGTGCGTGCGGGTCCTGGCGCGCGGTGCGGGCAGGTGGTGCGGACGCGTTCCGCTCCTCGTGGTCACGCCCAGCCCAGCGATCGGGCCGCCGCGACGACGCCGCTCTCGATCGCCGGGAGCACGACGAACAGCAGCGCAGTGAACGCCGCGAACGTGACGACCTCGCTCAGCCGCGGCCGCACGTAGGCCAGGCTGTAGCAGCACGGGATCACGACCAGCGTGAGCAGCGTGGCGAACGCCAGGCCGAACACCACCGCGCCGGTCAGCGGCTGCCAGAACTCGGCCCCGCCCGACACGTTCAGCAGCAGCGGCAGCAGGCCGCCGCAGGTGGTGAGCGTGGTCAGCATGACCGGCCGCAGCCGGTTGATTCCGGCCTCCATGATCGCGTGCTGCACGCCGGCGCCGCGGGCGCGGGCCTGGTTGGCGAAGTCCACGAGGACGATCGCGTCGTTGACGACGATGCCGGTGAGGCTCACCAAGCCGATGAACGTGGCCAGGCTGAAGGGGAACCCGCACGCCCACATGCCCAGTCCCACGCCGATGAACGACAGCGGCACCGCGGCCATGACGATCAGGCTCTGGCGGAAGCTGTTGAACTGGATGGCGAGGATCGCGGCGATCAGCACCACGGCGATGACCATGCTGCGGAGCAGGTAGCCGAAGTTCTTGTCGCGCTCGTCGTTCTCGCCGGTGAACTCGGCCTGCAGGCCTTCGGCGAGGGTGGCCGGCTCGCCGAAGTAGGCCTTGCTGAAGCCCTCGATGGTCTTCTCCGCGCCCTCGGCGGGGCGGAAGCCGAGTTCGGGGAGGACCTCCTTGGCGAGGACCTCGAACACGTCGGCGGCGGAAGTCGACTCGTCGACGTCGCACTTGGCCACGACGGCGCGGTTGCGGTCGTAGCGGTTGATGCTGAACAGGCCGGTCTCGCGGCGCAGGTCGGCCACGGTGCGGATGGTCGTCTTCTGCCCGCCGGCGCCGGTCAGCATCAGCCGGCCCAGCTCGGCGGGCGTGCGTTGGTGCTCGGGGGCGAGCTGGATGCGGAGGTCGACGTCCTCGTCGTCGAGGGTGACCTGGATGCGGTTGTCGCCGGCGATGGCGATTTGCACCGCTTCGGCGACCTGCGCGTCGGTCATGCCGAACAGGCCGATCACGTCGGACTTCGGCTCGATGACGAGCTCCGGCGTGTCGGGGCGGTAGTCGGTCGACACGTCGACCGTGCCGCTGATGTTCTTGAGCCGCGCGGCCACACGCTCGGCCACCTCGCCCAGTTGCTCCAGGTTCTTGCCGGTCAGCCGCACCGAGACCTTCGCTCCGCCGGGGGGGCCGTCCTCGATCTCTTCGACGCTGAACTTCATGCCGGGCAGCGGCTTGATGTTCTCGCGCAGGTAATTGATGACCTCGGTCTGCGACACGTTGCGGTCCATCGGCGGCAGCATCTGCACCTGGACCTGGCCGAACTCGGGCCCGGCGGCGGCGTCCTCGTCGACACGCATGGCCAGCGCGCCGCTGGAGCCGACCGAGGTAACGTAGTGCTGCAACGCGCCGGTCTCCCGCCAGCGCTCCAGCGGCTCGGTGATCACGTCCGCGGCGGCGAGCGTCTGGTCGATGCTGTACCCCAGCGGCAGCTCGTACTTGACGATGAACTGTCCGCGGTCGCTGGTCGGGAAGAAGTTGAACCCCAGGTAGCCGACCAGCGTCCTCGTGCCCAGCACCGCGAGCACCACCCACACCAGCACCAGCGCGCGGTGGTGCAGGCAGAACCGCAGCATGGCCGCGTACGCTCGGGTGAACGGGTCGAGCTTCGGGCGGACGCGCATCGCCTCGGCGCCGGAGCGGCCGGCCAGCTCCGGCGGGACCTCGCGCCGGCGGTACCACCGGGCGGCGAGCGTGGGGATCAGGAAGTGGTCGACGAGGATCGAGCCGGCCAGCGCGGCGGTGACGACCTTGGGCATCACCCCCATGAAGTCGCCCATGATGCCGGGGACCAAGAGCATGGGTAGGAACGCGGCGATGGTCGTCAGGTCGGCGGCGATCACCGGCACGCCGACTTCCTCGATGCCGATCTTGGCCGCGTCGACGGGGTCCTCGCCCCGCTCGATGTGGCGGTGGATGTTCTCCGCGACGATGATCGCGCCGTCGACCACCATGCCGAGCACGAGGATGAAGCTGAACACGACCATGTTCGACACCGGCACGCCGGTCGCGTACAGGAACGCCAGCGCGACGGCCATGCTGCAGGGGATCGCCATGATCACGAGCGTGGCGATCCGCAGGCCCATGGTCCAAGCGAGGATCACCAGCACCAGGGCCGCGCCGAAGATCGCGCTGGACCCCAGCACGCGGAACATGACCCAGATCTCCGCCGAGGAGTCGCGGGTGGTGTCGAAGCGGAAGCCGGGGTACTGCTCGCGGAGGTTGGCGACCATCGCCTTGACCGACCGGGCGGCGCCGAGCGTGTTGATGCCGGACTCTTTGTTGACGATCAGCGTGGCGCCCGGCTGGCCGTCGAACTCGGCCGCGTTGAGCACGCGGCGGTAGCCGTCGACGACCTCGGCCACGTCCTTCACGCGGATGACCCGCCCCCCCTCGGAGCGGACGACCGCCTCGGCGATGTCGTCGACGTTGCGGAGCTTGGTCTCGTTGCGGACCGAGCGGTTGAAGTCGCGGGTCTCGAACGAGCCGGCAGGCAGCTCCGCGTGGAAAGCGGCGAGCGCCTGCCGCAGCTCGGCGAGGGTCACGCCGTACTCGGCCGCCAAGTCGGGGTCGATGTTGACCTGGATCTCGCGCTCCTTGCCGCCGAACAGCTGGGTGTTGCTCACGCCGGCCACGGTCTCGATCTGGTCCTGCACGTCCTCGGCGATCTGCTTCAGCGCGCGCTCGTCGAAGCCCTCCGGCGCGCGGATGTTCAGCAGCATCAGCGGCAGGTTCTCGAAGTCGACGTCCGTGATGAACGGCTGGACCTCGCGGCCCGCGGGCAGCTCGTTGCGGATGCGGTCGACCAGGTCCTTCACCTCGCGGCGCGCCTCGGCCGGCGTGACGCCGTCGAGGAACACGACCTGGGTCACGCCGGAGCCGCGCATGCTGGTCGACGCGATGAAGTCGACCGCCTCGAGGTCGGTGAGCGCGTCCTCGACCTTGCGGATGATCTCGTTCTCGGTCTCGGTCGGCTTCGCGTCCGGGTAGGGGATCGCCACGAGGACGACCGCCTTGGTGATCGCCGGGCCGAGCTGCACGGGGGTCGAGATCGCCGCGAAGAGCGCCACCAACAGCGTCAACGCGGTCCCGATCAGGACCAGGCGGGGGCGTTCGATGGCGGCGTTGCTGATCTTCATGGCTCGCGCGGCGGGGGGCCGCGTGTCAGCGGGCGACCGGTTGGGGGGTGCGGCTGAGCTGCTCGGCGTCGTCCGACGACCGCCCCACGATCCGGACGAGCTGGCCGTCGCGCAGGCGTTGCTGGCCGCGGGTGACGATCGCCGACAGGTCGAGCCCATCGGCCGGGATGAGCACGGTGTCGCCCTGGTCGATCCACCGCGAAAGCTCGAACCGCTTGGCTCGGTAGAGCGTGGCGCCGCCGACCTCCCAGAACATGACCGGCAACGCGGCGTCGACCGACTCGACCGTGAACGCGTAGGTCGCGTCCTCGCGGAACAGCACGGCCGGCTCCGGCGCCGCGTACGCGTACACGCGGTCGGTGACGATCTCGGCCGTGGCCACCATCCCGGGGCGGAGCAGCCGCTGCGAGTTGTCGATCTCGACCTCGACCTCGAAGAGGCCGCTCACGTCGTCGGCCCGCTCGGCGATGCGGTGCACCTCGGCGTCGATCGACGGCCACGGCATCCCGAACAGGTCGTCCCCTTCCAAACGCACGTGGGCGCGGAACACGGCGCTCTCGGGGTCGTCGCTGGCCGCGCCGGCGCGCCGCGCCTGGGCGACGGCCCGCCGGCGGAGCTCCAGTTCGCGGACGCGGGCCTCCGGCACGTTGACCACCAGGCGCAAGCGGTCGTTCTCGACGATCTCGAACACCGTCTCGTTGGCGTTTATCGACTCGCCGGGTTCGACCAGCCGCCGCGCGATCGTCCCGGCGACGGGCGACACGAGCGTCGCGTCGATCAGGTTCTTCTCGGCGATCTGCTGCGCGGCCCGGGCCTGGGCGCGCTCGGTCAACTCGAGCTGGTATTCGGCCTCGGTGATCGCGCTGGGGCTCACCTCGCGGACGCGGCGGGCGCGGCTCACGTCGGCCGCGGCCATCTCGAAGTTGGCGACCGCCTCGGCGACCCGCGCGCGGAGCACGGTGTCGTCCAGGCGCGCGAGGGTCTGGCCGGCCTCGACGCGGTCGCCGTCGTCTAGCGGCTCGCCGCTCTGGTTCTCGCCCAGCGAAGCGACGCGGCCGCCCACCTCGAAGCCTAGGGAGTAAGTCTCCCAGGCCTGGATCTTGCCGCTGTAGCGAACGACCACGTCGCGCCACTGGGCCTCGAGCGGCTCGGCCAGCACCGGCACGCGGGGCTGCGCGGCGAGCGGCGTGGCGGCCACCGGCGTGGCTTCGACCAAGTCGGCGGCCGTGTCGTTCTTGCGGCTGACCCACCACATCACGACGCTCGCCGCTACCGTCAGGCCGATCAGTACCGCGTACCGCCCCACGCGGGCGAGGAACTTCGTCATGGGGACGCTACGCTTGGATGGCTGGTGGCTGGTGGCTGGTGGCTGGTGGCGGGAAAGGAGGGGCGCCGGGCGGGGGGTGGCCGAATGGTGGATCGTAGGGGCCAATCGCCGATCCAGCAACGCGACGCGGGGTCGCACCGGCGCGGCCCCCCATCGGGGGTTATCCGCGGGGCGGGAGGCCCTGACCCAATGCGGCCCGGACATCGTCCCCTTGTACGCCGTCGATGGCGAAGAGTTTCCGCCGGCTGGTCGGGCCCGCTACCAGAGCGATGTCCCCTCGGCTGACCCGCAGCACACGCGCCAGCAGGGCGGCGATCGCGGCGTTCGCTTTCCCGCGATCCGCCGGGGCCGTGACGGCGACCTCGACGTGCCCGTTGCGGACGCCGACGAGCCCATCGCGGCTGGCGCCGGGCTTCGCCCACACGCGGAGGGTCACTCGGTCGCGGCTTGCCCGGATGGCCGCGTCGAGCTCGCCGCTGTAGGGGCCGTCGACGCTCAAAGCTCCGCCCCGGCGCGCAGCGCCGCGTACGCGACCGAGAGCGACACGCTGTTGAACGCCATGTGCATCGCGACGACCGCGGCGAAGCTGTGCGTCTGCCGGTACACGTAACCGAGGCCCAGGGCGAGCACCACAATCGCGACCGGCGCCACGCCGTGGCCCGCGTGGGCCAGGCCGAACGCCACGGCGCTGGCCGCCACCGGCCACCACGCGTGCTTGCCGGCCACGCGCTGCAGGCCGCCCTGCAACAGAACGCGGAACGCGAACTCCTCGAAGAGCGGCGCTGCGACCACCGCGAGGATCGCGGTGGCGAGCAGCGTGTGGCCGGTCGGGTCGCCCATCAGGCTCTCGATCGCGGGGTGGGGCGTGCGGTCGCCGGTGATCAGCACCATCGCGAGGTTCACCGCGTACACCAGCGGCAGCATGGCGGCCGCCGCGGCGACGCCCGTCGCGATGTCGCCCGCGGTCCGCGTGGCGCCCCAGCCCAACCCAAAGTCGCGCAGCGTGAGTTTCCGCGGGCGGTGTCGCGCCACGATCAAGGCGAGCGCCGTCGCGGAGAAGAGCGTCATGATGGCCAGTTGCGACGCGACCAGCTCCAGGTCCATCGCTATCGGCTCGGCTTCATCGGCGGGGGCCGGTCCGGCGGAGAGCGCCGCGAACACCGCCGAGAACAGGTACAGGCCGGCCAAGATGGCCCCCTCCCAGCCCCACGGCGGGCGCCGCAGCCGCCGCCGAGCGAGCGGCGCCGACCCGCGCATGAAACGCCAGTACACCGCGGACCAGACCGCCACCCCCAAGCCGAGCACACCCAGCGCTAAGCAACCAAGCCACAGCGGCGGCGCGAAGTCGTCTGGCACGGTTTTCCTGTCAGGGTGCGCCGCGCAACGCGGCGATAGCCGAGCGGGTGTAGGTCACGCCGGAGTAAACCGTGATCGCGACCATCGCCCACAGGAAAAAGTCGACCACACCGGTCGCGAGCGAGCCGGGGGTCGGCCAGCCGGCCGTCCGCCACGGCGACACGAAGAGCAAGCACAGCGCGGCCGAGACCACCTGCAACGCGAACTTCCACTTGCCGATCCACACAGCCGAGAAGTCCCCGCCCGCGCCCTCGACCATCGCGCGGAGCGTGGTCACGAGCAGCTCGCGCGCGAAGACGACCACCGCCATCCACGGCGCGACCCGCGAGCCGGGGATCGCCGCCAGGTAGGTGAACGCGCCACAGATGAGCAGCTTGTCGGCCATCGGGTCGAGCACGCGGCCGAGCTTCGTGATCGGCCCCCACCGCCGCGCCCAATAGCCGTCGGCCCAGTCGGTCGCCGCGGCGAGCACAAAGAGCACCAGCGCCGCACGGAACCAACCCAGCGACAGGCAGACGAAGCACGCGAGGGTCACCGCCAGCCGGGCCGTGGTGATCGCGTTGGGCGGATCGCTCAGCGAGCCGAGCGGCGTTTCGTCAGCCATTACCACTTAGCCACAGATGAACGCAGATGAACTCGGATGCCGCAAACAGGTTCTCATCGAGCGGCTCAGCAGGACACCCGCGTGAGCCGGTTGATTTGTTTCAGCGGACGACATCCGTGTCGATCTGCGTCCATCTGCGGCTCACTTTCAATGCGGCTCGCCCAAGGCGACGGCCACCAGGTCGTAGTCGTTCCGCGCGACGACCTCGCAGTCGACCAGGTCCCCCGGCTTGAGGCCCTCGCCGGTCACGTAGGCGACGCAATCGACGTCCGGCGCGTCGGCGGTGGTGCGGCCGATCCACGCGGTCGACTCGCCGGGGATGGCCCCGTCGATCAAGACCGGCATCCGCCGACCGACTCGGCTGTCCGCCCACTCGAACGCGATGCGCTGCTGGATGGCCATCAAGTGGTCGCGACGCTCGGTCTTCAGGTCGTCGGGCAGGTGGTTCGGCAGCCGCGCGGCCGGCGTGTCGGGCTCGAGTGAGTAGGTGAACACGCCCAGCCGCTCGAAGCGGAACTCCTCGACAAACTCGCACAGCTCGGCGAAGTCCGCGTCGGTCTCGCCGGGGAAGCCGGTGATGAAAGTCGTGCGCAGCACCAGCCCCGGGATCCGCTCGCGCAGCTTGTGCACGAGCTCGCGTGTGGGCCCGCTCGCCACGCGACGCTGCATCCGCTTGAGCATCCGGTCGCTCGCGTGCTGCAGCGGCATGTCGAGGTACGGCAGGATCTTCTCGCTGCGGGCGATGAAGTCGATCAGGTCGTCGCCGAAGTACATCGGGTACAGGTACATCAGCCGGACCCAGTCGAGTCCCTCGACCTTCTCCAGCTCGGTGAGCAGCTCGACCAGCCGGGGCTCGCCGTACAGGTCCATGCCGTAGTAGGTCGTGTCTTGCGCGACAACGACCAGCTCGCGCACGCCGTCGGCGGCCAGCTGCTGGGCCTCGGCGACGACCTCGTCGATCGGCTTGGTCGCGTGCTTGCCGCGCATCTTGGGGATCGCGCAGAACGTGCACAGGCGGTCGCACCCCTCGCTGATCTTCAGGTACGCGAAGTGGGCCGGCGTGATCCGCAGCCGGCTGGTGTCCTCCAACGGCTTGGCCGGCGCCGGGCGGAAGACCAGGCGTTGTTCCTCCAGGCCGCCGAGCAAGCGGTCGGCGACCTTCGTCACCTCGTCGCGGCCGAACACGCCGACCAGGTGGTCGATGTCCGGCCGGTGCTCTAGCAAGGCCTCGCGCTGGCGCTCGGCCAGGCAGCCGCTGACGATCACGCCGCGCAAATCGCCGCGGCGCTTGAGCTCGAGCATCTCGTCGATAGCGGCGAACGACTCGTTCCGCGCGGCCTCGATGAAGCCGCACGTGTTGACGATCGCGAAGTCCGCGTCCGCCGGGTCGCCGACCAGGTCGTAGCCGTCGAGCTTCAGCAGGCCGAGCATCCGCTCGCTGTCGACCGTGTTCTTCGGGCACCCCAGGCTGATGAACGCGTACCGCCCCTTCGCGCGGTCGGCTTGGCGGAGGTCGTCGGTAAAGGTCTGGGTCAAGTCGTTGGCCGTTGGGCGCGGGTGGGGAACAGGCAAACCCGTCATTCTCGCTGCGCCGGGCGGCGGGCGGCAAGGCTTCGCGGGGCGTAAACGCGCGGTTTTTCGCGCGCCCACTGCAAGAAGCGAGAAACGACGCAGCCGATTACGCGGAGTTTGCTTGCATCGGCGGATCGGCTGGCTATAGTGATCGCCCGTACAGTTCACCCGCCGCTCGCCCGGAGGCCCACGCCATGCTCGCCGAGTTGCCGCTGCAGGAGTACCTGGCCACGCTCGACCGCTGCGCCGAGGACCTCCTCTGGGAGGCCGGCGTCGGCGCGCCGCCGATCGACGCGTTCCGCGTCGCACAGCGGCTCGGCATCGCCGTGGTGAGCGACGCCCGAATGCTCACCAGGGCGCGCTTCGCCCGGCTGGCGAGCGAATCGCCCTGCGGCGTGGTCGAGACCATCGCCTTGGCGCCCGAGTGCCGCGAGGAACGCCGCCACTTCGCCGTGGCGCACGAGGTCGGCGAGGCCCACGCGGTGCGCGTGTACCAGATGCTCGGCGTGGAACCGGCCGAGGCCGGCCCCCGCGCGCGGGAGGCGATCGCCAACGCGTTGGCGGGGCGGTTGCTCGCCCCGCGCCGGTGGCTGGTGGGCGTGTGGCGCGAGTCGGGCGGTGATCTGCTGGAGGTCAAGTCGGTCTTCGCGACCGCCAGCCACGAGCTGCTCGCCCGCCGCCTGCTGGAGTGCGTGCCCGCCTCGATGGTGGTCACGATCACGGACAACGGCCGGGTCGCGTGGCGGGGCTGGAACCTGCCCGGCCCGGCGCCGCCACGCTCGCCGACCGAGATCGAGTGCCAACGGCAGGCCCAGCAGGAGGAACGCCCCGTGTGGTTCGACGACGTGCCCTCGCGTGCGGCGCGGCGGATCGCTTGCGTGCGGTGCTGGCCGGTCTACGAGCCGGGCTGGCGCCGCGAGATCACCATCGGGCTGCTGGAGGCCGAAGAGCCGGTGTGGCTCTGACCGATTCGCGCTCGGGGCGACCGGGCCTCACGCTACGGCGCGCAACGGGACCAGGGTCGTCGCGTCGGCGAACCGGGGACCGCGACCCGGTCGGACGATGGCCGCGCGAGCCGCTTGGGCCAGCAAGCCGGCGTCGACCGGCTTGCCCACCACCGCCGCGGCGCCAATGCGGCGCGCGGCCGCGACGATCTCGGCGCGAGGGAAGTCGACCATCAAGATCACCTGCGCCCCGCGGCGCCGGGCCGCGCGGCAAACGGCGGCGAGTCGGTCCGCCTCGCGGCCGCCGAGCTGGATCGCGTCCAGCAGGAGCAAGTCGGCTTCTTGCTCGCCGGCGGCCACAACGAAGCCTTCCGCGGCGAGCGCCCAACCGACGCCCGCTGCCAATTCAGGGTCGCGGCTCACGACGCAGAACGACGTTCGGCCCGGCCCCTGATCCGCCGCCGGCGATCGCCACCGGTTTCGCCACCACAGCGGCCAAGCGTGCCAGAAAACCCGCTCGGCGCCCTCCGCCGTGCGGCCCGTGCGGCCCTCGCCCTCACACCACGCGCCGAGCAGTTGCACGAACCGGCCCGGCGCGGCGGCGGCCAATCGGCTGGCGGCCGCGGCGTCGTCGAGCGGCGTCGGGCACGCGAGCACCGTGAGGTCCCATGCGTGCGGCTCGGCCAAACGGCCGAGCGCGTCGTCGGGTCGGTCCACGCAACGCACGTGCGCGTGATCGCTCACGAGCCGCAGGCAGGGCCCGAACTCCGGGCCCGTCGGGCGGCCGACCCAGAGCACTCGGGGCGGGCCGGGCCAGTCGGGCCCAGCAGGGTTCAGCAGCGGATCTTCCATGGCGCGTCCTGGTCCTCCGGATAGGGGCCGGAAAGTAGCAAAACCCCTCGCGCCGACGCCACGCCGGCTGCCGCCGTCAAGGCCGCGGCATCCGCCGCTTGCAGCAGACGAACCCGACGCCGAGCGCAGCCATCACGCCAGACGCCGCTTCCGGAACCACGCGGCCGCGAACGAACGTTCGGATAAGGGTCGTCGGCGGCGACCGATGGAAGAGCCCTTCGCCGCCCAAGAAGGTTTGCACGGCGACGAACGCACTCTGGTCGGGCTGCGTGTCGACCAAGTGGGAGTGGAGCGAAACCCCCGGGTTGTCCGGCTTGTTCGATGCGCCGAACGCGTCGAACCCGAACACGAGCGCGTACCAACCCGGCTCGAGGTCTGCTTCTAGCGGGACGGTCACGTCTGCCGAAATGCCCGCCGGCAAGTCGACCAGGCTCGTGGCGACGAGATCGCCGGCGTCCAGATCGAGCGCGTCGGGAAAATCCTGCGGCCCGGACAGGCTCACCAGCGCGGCGAATGCCGTGAGCGACGACGACTCGGCGTTGGTGATCCCGCCACCCACTCCGCTCACCCGCACCGGCGAGTCGAGGTAGAAGCGGTGACCCGGCCAAAACTGATCGCTGATACCGAGCCCGAGGATACCCGAGGCCGCGCCCGGACTGCGGGCCGATTCAAAGACGATCGGTTCCAAGGGGGGCGACTCGGACGCGGCGGCGCCAGCGGCGATCGCCGTGGCGAGCAAGGCGCAGAGGAACCGTGGCATGAGATCCTTCGGTGGCTAGGAAGACCGCCCCGCTGCATGCTAGCAGCATCAAGGCGTGCCCGCGGGGCTTTGTGCGGCCGTACGGCATCCTATCACCACGCGCTCGGGGGCCGGATCCGCGGGGACGCTTCGCGGATCGGCGCGAGGCAGGCGCAGCAGCGGGGTTTTTCAGTGGCGGCCCTGGCGGCCCCACAGAACCGCCTTGACGCTCGGCGGCGATTCTTGAACTATCCGGCCCGCTCGGAACGGCCCAAGGAGGGGCCGTCCGGCTACTCGGCAAGGAAGCTAAACCGACGTGCCAACTTTCACTGGTCTGCCGCTGCGCCTCCGCGACCTGTTGCCCGGGGCGCGCTACGTGCCCGCCGACGCGGACCCGACCGTCGGGGCGGTGCGGCTGCGGGCGGCTTCGGTCGAGCCGGGCGACCTCTACGTGCACACCGACGAGTTCGACTTCGCGGGCATCGAGCTGGCCGCCGAACGGGGCGCCGCCGCGGTGGTGACCGAGCACCCGGTGCGCGGTCTCGCGGCGCCGCAAGCCGTCGTGAGCGACGCCCGGGCCGCGTTGGCGGCGGTTCAGCAGAACACAACCAGAGCGTCGAGCCCGCTGCGGGTGATGCGTGTCGGCGGGGCGTCCGGCGGGCAGCGGTCGGCCACGCTGCTGGCCGCGATCTACGCCGCCGCCTGTCGGCCGGTCGGCCTGAGAACCGAGAGCCTCGAAGACGACGGCGAGCAGTGCGTTCGCCGCGCGCCGCGTTCGTTGCGTGGGCCGGAGGCCTGGATGCGGCGCTGCCGGCTGGGCGGCGTGGGCGCCGTGATCGACCAAGCGATCCCGGTCGTCGAAGCCGTCACGGCGGAGCCCGCGCAGCTCGCGTGCGTGACCACGCTGCGATGCGACGGGCTCGACGCGGCCGGCCGACGTGTTTGGCCCTCGCCCCACAGCCACCGCGAGTCGGTCCTCGCCGCGCTCGGGCCGATCACCGCGGCGACCCAGCTCGTCATCAACGCCGACGACCCCGACGCGTGCCGCTTGGCGGCAGACCACCGGGGCCCGGTGCTCACCTACGGCGAGTCCGGCGGCGCCGACCTGCTGGTCGCCGCGCTCGAGCAGCACAGCGGCGGCCAGTCGCTGTTGTTCTGCTTCGGCCCCGAGAGCGCCTGCGTGCAACTGCCCACCCCCGGCCGCGCGGCCCGGCGCGACGCGGCCGCCGCGCTGGCCGCCGCGTTGGCGTCCGGCACACCGCTTATGCAGGCGGCGACCGGCCTGGAGGCCGCGCCGCCCACGCCGCTCACGATGGAGCCGCTCGTTTGCGGGCAGCGTTTCTCGGCTTGGCTCGACACGGCGGTCCGGCCGGGCGACCTGGCCGACGCGCTGGAGGCCGCCGGGTCGGTCGCGCCGCGGGTGCTGGCCGCGGTGAGGCTGTCGGCGTCGCTCGGCGTGGCGCGCGAGCAACTCGCGGTCGCCAGCCGGATGGCCGACCGGGTGCTGGTGCACGGGCCGGCGATCGCCCGCTTGCCCGAAGAGGCCTACCCAGAAAACACCACGCCGGTCGACGACCGCTTGGCCGCGCTAGCGGTCGTGCTTGGCCTGGCGGACGACGGCGAAGCCGTGGTGATCGCCGGCTGTGTCGACGCGGAGATCCAGTCGGACGGGCGCCAAGCCGACCGCGCTACGGCCGCCGACCTGCTCCGCCGCCGCCTCCGGCACGACGACCGCGCCGCGGCTTAGCCCGAACCTAAAAACAGCAACCCAAACCACAACCAACACATCCCAAGTTTCATCGTCGGCTGTCGTGGATTGCGGGGTCCGCACAGCTACCCCCCCCGGGGTGAAGCCTAAATCGCTCGCCGCGAATCGGTTACTGGGTCAACCGAGCCGTGGCGGGAGCTTCACGATGGAGCTTACGGCTGGGCGTCGGGATGGTCACAAGCCGTCCCGGCGCCCAGCGGACACAGCGTTAGGCTTGAGGCCCGAAGCCCGAAGCCCGAAGCCCGAAGCCCGAAGCCCGAAGCCCCCCGTCCCCCGTCCCCCGTCCCCCGTCCCCCGTCCCCCGTCCCCCGTCCCTCATCCCTCCCCATGACGCCTCGGCCCAACGTGCTGTTTGCTGGCGGCGGGTCGCTCGGTTGCGTCTACCCGGCGTTGACGATCGCCAGTCGTTTGGCCGCGCGGGCGCCAGGGATGCGGGCCACGATCGCCGGCGATGGCCGGGCCATCGAGCGCCACACCGCTCGCGGCGCGGGACTCGGCTACACCCACGTGCCCGGCGACGACACCCTCCAGCGGATCTCGACCGCGCCGCTGAGGTGGCTCCGGCGGAGCGCGGGTTGGGCAGCAGCCCATTGGCTGCTCCGCGAGCTCGACATCAACCTGGTGGTCTCACTCGGCGGCTCGACCTCGGGCCCCGTTTGTGCGGCAGCGCGGCAGTCGGGCGTGCCGATGGTGCTGGTCGAGGCCGATTGCTTGCCGGCCGCTGCCACGGTGCGGCACGCGGCGGCGGCCAAGGCCGTTTGCCTGGCGTTCGAAGAAACCCGCGCGAGGCTGCCGCTGGCGACCGGCGCGATCGTGACCGGCGGGGTCGGGCGGCCGGGGTTCGAACGCTTCGCCGCGCCCTCGATCGCGCCGCCGGTGACCGGTGGCGACTCGGCGCCGACGCTGATCGTGCTCGGCGGCGCCGCCGGCGCCAGCTCGCTAAACCACTCCGCGCCCGATGCGCTGCGCCGGCTGGGGCCCGCCCTGGAGGGCTGGCGCGTCGTGCACCAGACCGGCGCCGGCGCGCTGGCCGATACCGAGGCCCGCTACCGCTCCGCGGGCGTGGACGCGGTGGTGGTCACCTACATCGACGAGCTGGCGGACCTGGCGGCCAGCGCCTCGCTCGCCGTGTGCCGCCCGGCCGGATCGACCCTCGCCGAGCTGGCCCTCGCGGGGCTGCCGGCCGTGCTCGCGCCCGACACACGCCGCCGCGACGACGTGCACGGCGCGAACGCCCGGGCCGCGGCGATCGAGTACCGTTGCCCAAGCGTCGACGAGCGGGGCGATTTCGCAGCGGCGCTCGCCCGCTCGCTCGGCACGCTGCTGACCGACGCGGCGGCTCGGCAAGCGATAGCCGACCGCATGCGGCGCCGCGCCCGGCCCGACGCGGCCGACCTGGTAGCGGGCGCCTGCTGCGAGGCGCTGGGCATCGAGCCCGCGCCGGCCGCCCTGGCGCCGCGCCGGCGGCGGGCCGCGTAGCCCGGCGGGCGCCGCCGCGCGGCCCGCGCGGGGCTGGTATTCCACCGCTTTGTCGGTATACCCAAGAGATTCGGGCTCAAGCGGCGACCCCACCGCCGGCCCGCCCGCCCCACGTTTTTGCCGCGCCAGCCCTAAGACCGTGTCATGAAGACCGCTTCCGGTACGAAGCGAGTGCTGCTCGTCGACGACGACGCCGAGATCGTCGAGTCCCTGCGCCTGGCGCTCGAGGCCAACGGCTTGGAGGTGCTCGTCGCGCGGGACGGCAACCAGGGGCTGGCCCTCACCGAGCGCGAGGACCCGGACCTGGTGATCCTTGACATGATGATGCCCAAGCGGTCCGGCTTCCTCGTCCTGGAGCGCCTGCGCCGGACCAAGGACGACAAGTCGCCGCCGGTGATCATGATCACCGCGAACGAGGGGAACCGCCACAAGGCCTACGCGGAGATGCTCGGCGTGGACGACTACCTCCGCAAGCCGTTCCCGATGGACCGGCTGATCGACAGCGTGAAGCGGCTGCTCGGCTGAACGCGGCCCGCCCGGGGGTGCGTCACGCGTCGAACGCCAGCTCGGGGTACAGGTCTGCCAGCGAGCGGCCGCGGCGCGCGAGCTCCGCGCGGCGGCCGGCGAGCAGGCGCTCGCGGAGGGCGGCCGGCACGGCTTCGTGTCGCTTGGCGACGCCGCTCACCAGGAAGCCGCCGGGCCGTTGCAGCAGGTGCGGCGGGTGCATCTCGAACACGTCCTCGTTCCGCTTCATGTAGTCGAATCCGCACCTGGCCACGCAGCGGGCCAGAGCGGCGTCGTCTAGATCGGCGATCCCGAGGAACCCGGCGACGCGCGCGGCCACGCCGGGCAGATCGCTCTGCATGTCTTCGAAGCGCACGACCAGCACGTTGTCCGACTCCGCGGCCCGGTCGCGCCAGCCCACCACGTGCTCGACCCAGTCGCCCCACCACATCAGGTCGTCCGACGTGAACCACTCGAGCGCGTCCTCCAGCGAGACGCGAAACCGCCCCGCGTTGTTGCGCACGAAGTCGACGCAGCTAGCGAAACAGCCCGTCGGGCTGCGGACCACGTAGACGTACTTGGCCCGCGCGTCGAAAGGGCAGAGCGAAGCCGGCAGGTGGGTCTTGATGATGCGAGCACACGGTGACTGGCCGACAAGCGGCGCGTCGGCCACGCCGACCGTGCGGTTGGACTCCAGCCAAGGAGAGATGGCGTTGAGCGTCGTCTGCTCGGCGGCCAGGTCCCGCTCGCCGCGCGAGAGCAGCTGGAAGACCAGGTGCTGCATCCAGGTCGTGCCGGAGCGCATCTGCGTGACGACGAACACGTCGTCGGCCCGGGGCTCGTAAAGCGTCGCGGCCTCGAACGTCTCGGGTGAACAAGACCCCGCCGCCGGCCCGGGCACGCCGCGGTAGCAGAACGTCGCGTCGCGGAAGCGGAACCGCTTCTGTAGCGCGAACCAATTCAGCAACGGCGACAGCGCCCACGCGTGCCACGCGAGCCGCCGCTTGAACCGCCGGCGCTCGGCGGCCGGCGCGCCGCAGTACGCCATCCCGGCCGTGCGGCGATCGGCCCAGCTCACGACACACGCCAAGTAGACCGCCTGCCCCACCACGAGCAGCACGAGGGCGACCGCCCCGAGAGCGGCGACTGCGAAGATGCTGGTTTCCACTGGCGGGGGCAAGCACACCGGGTTGCGACGTCAGGCCGTTTCGCTGCAAACGTAGCACCGCCCCCGACGCCCGGCGAAACCGCTGGCGACGGCCCCCGTCGGGCGAACGGTCTTGCCGGTTGCAGCGGCGGTGACGATCGACGCTCGATGGGCCGGGCCCACGGGCGCCGTACGCCCGGTTCACCTGCGCGGCCGGCGCGAATGCCGACCTAAGTTCTCAGTAGACGAACCCGCTCCGAGCCCCCGCACGGCTGTTCCGCTCACCGGCAATCGCTATGTCTTCGCTCTTGATCGCGTACATCGGCCCCGAGACCATCCTGCCGCTGACCTCGGTGCTCGCGGCGATCGGCGGCGCGGCGATGATGTTCTGGGGCAGGGTGCGGGGCGCCGTTGGCTGGGCTGCCAAGAAGCTCCGCGGCGACTCGGCGGCCGACACCATCGGCTAGAGCCGCCACCGCCCCAGCGCCTGCCCGCCAGCCAGCAGCACCCGACATGTCCGACACGCGCGTCGAACTGCGCCGGGGGCTCGCTTTCACGCCGCGGACCGCCCTGGTCCTCGCCGCTTGGGCCACGCTCGCGACCGGCGGTGTCGAAGCGGCCTACTGGGGCGTGAAGCGCTATGTGCTGGGCGAGATGGCCTTCATGCACCCGCACTTCGTGTGGATGGCGCCTGCCGCGCTCGCCCCCTTGTTCTTCGCACTGGCGGCGATCGTTTGGGTATTCGCGCGGCGGAAAGCGCCGGCGGACGCACTGGCGGTCGCCGTTTCGTGCTTCGCGTTCGCCGCGCTGGTGAACTTGTCGCTGCTGGCCGCACCCGGATTGCACTTCGCATCGCGGCTGCTGCTTTGTGGCGGGCTGTCCGCTTTGGCGGGTCGCACGGCGAAGCCGCACGCGGCGTCGCTCGAGCGGTTGGCAGGCCGCTCGGCTCTCGGCATGGCGGCCACAATCCTCGTGGCTACGGCGGCGGTCGTGTCCCACGAGCGACGCCCCGCGCGCGCGGCGATGGCAGACACGCCCGCCGCGCCCGACGACGCGCCGAACGTGCTGCTCGTGGTGCTCGACACGGTGCGTGCCGACGCGCTGTCGGTCTACGGCGCCGACGCAGGCTTAACGCCCAACCTGGCCCGCCTCGCCGCCGCCGGCGTGGTGTTCGACGACGCGTCGGCCACCGCGCCGTGGACGCTGCCCTCGCAAGCGGGGATGTTCACCGGCCGGCCCCCGCACGAGCTGTCGGCCGACTGGTTCTCTCGGCTGGACAACGCCCACCCGACGCTCGCCGAGGCCCTCGCCGGGCTCGGCTACGCGACCGGCGCGTTCGTCGGCAACGTCCGCTATTGCAGCGCCGAGACCGGCCTCGACCGCGGCTTCGGCCGCTACGAAGGCTACCGCTACTCGCTGGCCGACTTCGCCCGCTGCACAGCGATCGGCCGCGCCTTGATGTTCGGGCCCTTGCCGGCGCAGCTCGGCTACTACGACCTGCCCGGCCGCAAGCGGGCGCCTGAAATCAACCGCTCTGTGTTGCGATGGGTCGCTGATCGCGGCGACCGGCCGTACTTCGCGTTCGTCAATTACTGGGACGCGCACGACCCGTACGTCGCGCCGCCGGAGTACCGCTCGACGCCGCTCGACGGGCCGACCAAGCGGCTGCTACGCGACTGGTGGTGGGCCGAGAAGGCGTGGATCGAGTCGCAGCAGTTGGCGGCGCTGCGCGGGTGTTACGAGGACTGCCTCCGCGGGCTCGATCACGAATTCGGCCGCTTGCTCGCCGAACTCGACCGCTCTGGCGAGCTGGCGAACACGTGCGTGATCGTGACCGCCGACCACGGCGAGCACTTCGGCGAGCACGACTTGTACCTGCACGGCAACAGCCTCTATCAGGAGCTGCTCCGCGTGCCGCTGATCGTCGCGTGGCCCGGCCGCGTCGATGGAGGCCGCAGGGTCGACACGCCGGTCTCGCTCGCAGGTCTGCCGCAGACCGTGTGCGACCTGATCGACGCGGCGGCGGGCGACCGATTTCCGGGACCGTCCTTCGCGGGCCTCGTGCGGGGCACGGGCGAGGAGGGCCGACGGGCCAGCGCCGCGTTCGTCGCCGAGATCGCCAGCCAAGCCGGCTGCCCGCCCTGCCACGGCCGCTCGCCCGTGGCGGCCGGCCCGATGCGGTGCGTTCGCAGCGGTCCGCTGAAGCTCATCGAGCGGGCCGACGGGGTGCGAGAGCTGTTCGACCTGCGCGTCGACCCACAAGAGCGGGTCAACCTGGCCGACGACCCGGCCTTCGCGTCGACCATCGAGCGACTCCGCTCGACCGGCGCCGGCCTTACGGAGGCCGCCGACGAGCCGCTGGACCCGTCGCAAACCTTCGCAGCCGACGGGTTTTGAGCCCCCTTACGGGCCGCTTCAGAGCCCCAGGGCGTCAGCCCGGGGAGCGGCGAGCCGACAAGACTCCGGGACACTCCCCGGGCTGACGCCCGAGGCTCAGGCGGGTGGCCAGAGGCTGCAGGCCGTAGGCCGTAGGACGCGCGGGGGGCGGAGCTTGATGGTCGAGGGTGGGGCGGCGCCAATAACGCGGTGCGCCGCCCGACGCGGGACTCCCGACAGAAAGCCCGCGCGGCGAGGTCTTGGCGAAGCCAAGCCGAGACCGCGAAGAGAGGCCCGCGCGGCGAGGTCTTGGCGAAGCCAAGCCGAGACCGCCCAGAGACGGAGCCGCTAGCTGGGGATCAGGGACTTGAACCCCGACTAACGGAATCAGAATCGAGCCCCCCGCCTCCCTTTGTACGCTGTTAGAATTAAAACCCGAGGTTTAGGGCACACGTCGCCCGGCGGAACAAGCGTTCGGGCGGCGATTAGGTAACGTTTCAGGTAACACTTAGCCAGCCGGGGAGTAGCTACCCCATGGCCGCCGCGTTCCGCTCCCAATCCGGCGGGGCGTGGCGGCCGGGCTGGCGTTAGGAGGGTTGGACGATGGCTGACCAAACTCACCGTGGGCTGTTTGCGGAGCTGCTCAAACGACCAGATTTCCAACGCGGGCTAGCTAAGTCGCAGACGCGTCTCCAGGCGGTCGCCGGATGGTGGGACAAACCCGAGGTCAGAGCCGAGGCCGCGGCGGCGGTCTGCGAGCAGCTTGAGAGGCTTCACTCGGCTGACCTCACCACCGAGCCTGAGTGGGTCGAGACGCTTGTCTTTGTGGCGGATATCTGCGAGTTCGACGCCACCGGCCTGAGTTCCGACGAAGTCGTGCGCAAGGCCCGCGCCTGGGCTGAGCGTGAGCGGTTCCGGGATAGGGTAAGGCGGGAGTCCGAGAAGCCCGAACGCGACCCGCTCGACAATGTCAGCGACACCGCCGCCGGGGCGTACCACGCTCTGCGGAAGCTGTGCGCGTCCGACAATGAGCACCGCTGGTTCACGCGGGACGAGTGGGCGGACGCGACGATTTGGAAGGAGAGGCATATCTCCCGCGTCGCCAACGAGGAGCTGATTCCCGAAGGACTCGTGCTGAAGGGCCCGCGCAACCGCGGATTCCGCGTCGCGACTCGGGACATAAAATGACCCGACCTTGTCCCGAAGTTGGCCCGACCTAGCGACCAAACTTCCGTTCAGCGTTGTTCGAAGCCGCCCACAAGCGGCGACCACGAACCCCTGAACGGAGCGAGACGTGAAGACTCTCAAGCGGACGAAGGGCCCCGGCCGGCCCACGGCCCACGCGGCCAACACGTCGGGCATCGAGCCCGGCGTGGTCTACACCCGAGCCGGCGTCATTCAGGCGTCGGGCATCTCCGCGACGCGGCTGGCCCTTCTGGCCGCCGAGGGCATCAAGCCCGACTGGTTCAACCTCGGCCGTCGTCAGTACGTGCAGGGGTCGGACTTCATCGCGTTCATGCTCGCCGCTGCGGAGCACGAGGCGAAGAAGAAGGCCGCCGACGCCGAGATCGCCCGCTACGACGACTGACCCGCTCGCCCGCGCCGTAACGGCCCGCGGCGCGAGGTGGGCTTTCTTTTTTGTGGGCCGCAGGAGGTAAGGACGATGCTTTCCGTTGCTAAGAGACCGACCCGAACTACCAAGGCCGCCGACACCGGCCTCAGTGGCTTTCTGGTCACGCTGCACCTGTTCCCCGGCGACGACTTGCCGCAGGGGCTCTTCCCGACGCACGCGGCCGCTAAGCGATACGCCG
>NZ_JAVJSH010000002.1:0-105293 GCF_040219535.1 Botrimarina sp. | reverse complement strand
CTTCCTCACGAAGCTCCGCGACCTCTCGCTCGAGCCGCTTGCAGTTCGGGCAGTCCGTCTCGGGTCCGCGGGCGTCCATGCACCCAAGCTAGACCCACTCAAACAAGGGCGCAATAGCGCGAGGGCGGTAAACAAGTACCGCACGCTCAGGGATCACGGTGATGGCGAATCATGGTTGGACGACGATGCGGCAGAACAGCTGCCAGGTTTCCAGAACCTTGAGACAGTCGACGTGACGAGCGGCACGGTCTCGAGCGAAGGGCTGCGACACTTTGGGAGATGTCAGGAGCTGAAATACCTCCGCCTAGAGAGCGGCAGGCATTATTCCTCGGTCGACCGGGAGATTTCGGCGGAGCAAGCCGAATTGCTCTGCGAGGCGCCAAAGCTGCAACACCTGCATCTAGCTACCTATAATTGCACAGATGCAGCGTGCGAGGCTCTCGCGAAGGTAGGCCGGCTTCAGTCACTAACCATCGGTGCGGGACAGCTCTCTAACGACGGCGTGAGTGCGCTTGCAGGTATTGCAGCGCTCTCGGAGCTGACATTTCACATTGTGAATGAGCGGCCCGAGGAACAGCTATCTCGAGACGACGGCGTGGAGCGTCTGACGACGCTAGACCTGGAAGACGCTACGCAGCTTCAGTACCTAGAGATTCGCGGCGGCGCCCTACGGGGGCCGTGTTTCGCCCCCCTGCGGGCGAACGCGAGGCTTTCGGAGATCGTCCTGGACGGAGTGGGGCTCGATTTGGAAGCCTGCCGGTCGCTGATTACGCTGTCGCAGCTGCGCCGCTTGACGCTGTATCGTTGGCGTGATGACGAGATATCGGTCGATGACGTCGCCGACTTCTTCGCAGGGATCGCGGCGATGCCGAATTTGGAAGAGCTCACATTGCCCCGGGCGAGCCTCGACGTGCAGCTAAGCGAGATCCTTGCGGCGAGTCGAAGTCTTGAGGTGGTTTATGTCAGAAAAACAGGTCGACGTGGCTCAGGTCGCGAGGGCGGCGGTGAAATCTTTGTCGAAATGCAGTATTAGCTCTTGGAAAGCCAACCGGATTCCACTTGATTAGTTGATTAAGTCACGCTTCGCCGGGCGCCACTGCTGGCTTTGTCCAGCAGTTCGAAGCGGGTACCCGGTGTCCATTGCTGGACGAGCCAGCAGTGCCACCCGTCGCAGACCATCAACTTATAATTGAAGCTCTTCGGCGAACCGGCCTTCTCAGAAGGTAAGAATGTTCCAGGAAGGCGACATCGTAGAAATCCCTCTACCGGATGGCCGGACAGCCATCGGTTGGATTCTGCACCTATCTGAGCGTTTTAAGCACGCGGTTGGCTTCGTAGTATTTGGCGTCAGAGGCCGGCAGAGCGACCGCGTTGTTTACGACCCCGATACTGGGACACCACTCTCAACAAGGGTGCTCGGCCCACTATACACACACGAAGAAAATATTGAGCTTTCCGGCTGGATAAAGTTGGCTCACCAGCCGCTTTCTCAAAGAGGCAGGCTGCTCACGAAGCGGGAAGTTGGTGGAGGCGTTTTTATTGGTGACGATTACATCGGGACAGTAGAGGAGGTAGGCGACTCAAACGTGAAACCGATGCTATCGATGGGGATGCCTGTGATTTATAGCGAGATTGAAAACGCATTCGCCGTTGAATCTCAATGATTGACCTACGCTCGGTGCTACTGCGGTGTTTGTGCCGGGCGCCACTGCTGGCTTTGTCCAGCAGTGCGTAGCGGGTACCCGGTGTCCACTGCTGGACGAGCCAGCAGTGCCACCCGCCGGGAGAGCACCTCACGCCATCGCCGTTTCAAGACAGCCCTAGACCTCCAAATACGAGACTAATTTCCCGCGGCTGTCGTCCTCGATTGGAAACCGTTCGCCGACAAACAGATCCAACCACATGTCGCCGGCAGTTCTTGATTGCATCGCTGCAATGTGGGTCTGCCCATCGCAGAGTATCTCAATTGCGTTAGGCTCGCCGAATTCACCCTCCTTCTTCGGCATTCTCCAATCTTCACTCTCCCTAGCAAATAGACGCCACAGGACGTTGCGTACTCCCGGAGCGATAACGCACTCCTGCGGCAGAGCTTGCCCCCACCATTCATTCCACTGAACGTTTCTCATTTCATTCGCCGTCCATGTGTACGGCATAAGCGTTGTGTATTCTACTCCATCAGGGCCCTGCCGCCCCTCCGGACCAATAACGATACCGTGATCACCGGACTCTAGCAGTAAATCGAAACAAACCCTTTGGGTAGCGGGGTAGCCCGAGATCTGATTTGCGAAGAGCTTATATCCTCCGCCGCCTTTCATATCCTGGACACATTGAAGCCCATGCTTTCTGCCCGTCATAGACCTACCTTCGCACTTACCCCTGTTTGGGACATGCTCGTGCCTTCAGGCTAGTGATTGAAATGTATGGTCTCGGCCTTCCAGTGGAGGCTTCCGTAGGCCGCGTAATCGAGCATCTGTGCGACCACTTTCCTGCGAGCTTCTGGGTTCCGCCGGGCGCCACTGCTGGCTTTGTCCAGCAGTGCGAAGCGGGTACCCTGTGTCCACTGCCGGGCGAGCCGGCGCCGCGGCCCGTCGCTCCGTTTCGGAAGCAAGGGAGCCAGGCACAGCCCGACCTACCCCACTGCCGAGACGCACACAGGCACGCCGATCGGGGGTCGCGATCAACGGGGGCGTCGCTGTTCGGTGCGGGCCTTTTCGAACATCGTGCTCAGCCGCCGTTTGAGCGTGTCGGCGCCTTCCCGGAGGGCTTGCTCGACGGTCGCCGCCCGGACCTCGACGCCCACCGGTTGCTGGCCCGCGGGTCGGGCCTCCATCAGACAGCGGATGTCGTCGTCGCCCCCTTTGGCGAGGCTGTTCTCGTCGGTCAGGTGGACCTCGATCCGGGTGAGCCGTTCTTTGAACCGATCGAGCTCCGCCGCGATCTCGGCCTCGTGCTGCTCGATCGACTCCTGATCCATCAGCACTTGGCTGTTGCTGTTGATGATGATTTGCATGCTGGTTCCTTGGCGTCGGTGACAGGAGGAGGCCGCGTGTCCGCGAGGCGGCTGTTGCAGTGGGACGGCCGGGGCTCGATCGGTCAAGGCGGCGACCCGATCGCGCGAGCCCGTCCTTTCGCCCTCGCCAACTCTTCCTGTGGAGGACCGGCGGTCAAGTCTGCCTCCGCGGAAGATCGAACCCCGAGTTCGCGGCGCCACCGAGGCCGGCGCTACCGTGGCAGGGGTAGCGTACGCAGAGGAGGGGCCTAGGAGTCAGCCGGGGAAGCGTAGCGGCCGGCTAGACCTCGCCCACCTTGGCGCCTGCCCGCGGCTATTTTGCCGGCGGCCGGCGGCCGGCTCGGCGACAATCGACAGGACGCCACACGGCCCGACGAGCGGCAAGAGTTTCGTTACAGCGTGATGCGTTGTAACGAATCGCAACCCCAGGCGTGGCAACGGATTAGGGGCAGAAACGGCCGAATTAGCGTGGCGCGCGTTTTTTCGGCGTGTCGCGTTTGTAACGCTACGCGACAGGCGGGCGCCCGCCGTCTTTGGCCAATTCGCGATCAGCCCCGTCGGCCAAGGCCCCTCGCGCCGAGCGCCAGCACCACGAGCATCGCCGCGGCCGGCTCGGGCACGGACTCGGAGATCTGGGGGAAGGCCGCGCCGTAGTTGTCGGCCCAGCGGTGGTAGTCCGACTGGTCGTAGTCGACGCCGAGCCCGTCGCGCCAGACCGAGTAGTCGGCCGCGTCGACGCGGCCGTCGGCGTTGAAGTCGCCGGCGACGGCGAGCAGTTCGAGCTGCACGCCGGTGGCCGTGTAGCGCAGGTCCCACTCGTACGCGTCGGGGAGCGTGACGGTCGAGAACTCGCCGCCGCGGCTCTCGGCGGTGATCAGGTTGTAGGTCCATCCGCGGATGGGCGTGTAGCCGAGCGTGACGACCAGGTCGCCCTCCAGCGCGGCGGAGCCGGTGACCGTGAGCAAGTCGGGCTGGGACTCGTGGAGCGACACTTCGAGGGCGCCGCCGGGGCCGATGATCAGCCGGCCGTCGATCGCCATCGCCCCGTCGGGCGCGATCGCGCCGGCGACCACCTCGACTTGCCCCTCGATGGGGCCGCTGCCGACACGCACCTGGCCCTCGCCGGCGAGCCGGCCGCCGCGGACGTCGACGTACTGGGCGTCGAGCACGCCGCCCGTCAGGTCGATCTCCCCGCCATCGGCGATCGACACGCCGGAGAAGGTGGTCAAGCTCGCTGTGTCGCCGATGGCGACCCTCATCCGCGCGCCGGCTTCGCCGCCGGCCACGTTTGCCGTCCAGGCGTACTGCTCGCCCGAAACGGTCGCCGTTTGGTTGGACGCGGTCGCGGGGCGGGCGTCGACGACGCTGAGCAAGTCGGGCGTGGCCCCCGCGTCCCACGAGGGGGCGGCGCCCCAGGCGGCAGCCGCCGTGGTGGCCGACCAGTTGAATTGGTTCGTCACCGGGTCGCTGATATACACGCCGGCGCTCTCGCCGCCGGAGCCGTCGGCCGGCTTGGGGTCGATCACCACGTTGCGGCCCGAGAGGATGTTGGTCCCCAAGATGCCCGGCACGATGTTGCCCGGGTCGGACGGGTCGGTCACGTCGAGCACGATGACCGGCACGTTCTGGACGACCACGTTGCCCCCGAGGGCGACGACCGTGAACTCGTCGAGGATGAAGCCGGGCACGTCGCTGATGAGGCCGCCGGAGCCGACGATCGAGATCGTGAACTCCGGCTCGTCGACGAGCACGTCGAAGCCGAGCTCCAGCGCGCTGAGCTGCGACAACACCGTGACGCTCGCCCCCGTGTCGAAGAAGAACTGCTGCGTGCCGCCGAGGTCGGCGCCGTTGTTCTGCGCGCGCACGTTCAGGAACAGCCCGCCTTGCATGACGGTCGGCAGCGTCGGGTTCTCGTGGACCGGGATGCCGTCGACGATGTTGAGGATGTTGCTGAAGTAGGCGGGCGGCTGGAGGAAGGTGCTCCCCGGGTTCAGCGCGAGCGGCGCCTTGCGGTTGATGCCGCCGCCGCCGGAACCCAGCGGCTGGAAGTCGATCGCCGGCGCGCGGATGGTTTTGCCGCCGAGCTGGAAGACCTGCGGCTGGTCGTTGCGGATGTGGGTCGCGTACTGGCTGGCGAACGGCAGCCCGACGATGTTCGGCAGGGCCGACTCGGGCGGGAGCGTGACCGTCGACGTGTTGGTTTGGCCTTCGAGCACGGCGCCGTTCATCGTGAGCTGCGCGCCGGCCGACGCGCGGTCTTGCAGGCCGCTCGCGTAGAGGCCGAACGGGTCGTTGATCGTGGCGAAGAGCTGCCCCGTGGCGCCGCCGAGCTGGATCACCTCGGTCCCGCGGTAGCCATCGCGGCCGCCGCCCACGTCCGACCGACCGAGGCCGAAGCCGTCGAAGCCCCGGTCGTTGACGAGGGAGAGCGCGGCGCCGGTGTCGAGCAGGGCCAGGTCGTAGTAGGGCGTGCCGCCGGGGCCGATGGCGTTGGAGCCCACGCCGGTCTCGGGCAGAGCGAACGTGCCGAGCAGGTCGTCGAAAACGAACTCGTCGGTGATCCCCATCCCCACCAGCGGGTAGAAGCCGTCGAGCGGCGTCTGCGCCGCGGCGCGGGAGGCGGTCGCCACGGCGAGCGCTATCGCAACCGCGACAAGCGTCGAGCGTGTCCGGGAGAGCTGCTGCATCTTGCCCCTTCTGAGGTGCTTCTAGGTGGCGAAAAGCACTAGCTGGCGCCACCCTCGCAGGCTAGGCGCCGGCTGCGGAGCGGTCAACGATCGGGTGACTCGCCGCGGAGCGTCGCCGGTAAACCGCATGCGCCGAGGGCAGGTAGAGCGGCAGGCGAGGTTGCGTCGGTGGGCCGTTCGGGTCACGCTCGGCTGTCATGATGACGACAACTCCCCTCGCCCGCATCGCCATCGATCTGATGGCGGCCCTGGCGGACAGCCCGCAGTCGCTCGACAGGCGGCTTGTCGCTTCGCTGCGCACCGCGACGGGCGCCGGGGCGGCGTGCCTGTGGCGGCCCGCCGCGCCGGAGTGGCGCCTGCTAGCGGCCGAGCCGGCCGGCGGCGCGGCCCTGCCCGAAGCGGCCGCCGACGCGCTCGACGCGGAGCGCGCGGTCGAGTCCGGCGGCTGGCTGGCCGTGCCGATCGCCGCCCCGCACGGCGGGCCGCAGCACGACGTGCTCACGCTCCGCGGCCCGCGCGGGCAGATCGACGCGTCGGCCGTGGCGGCCCTCTGCGGCTCGGCCCGCCGCGCCGCGGCGGCCACGGGCGGGGACAACGACCGGACCGAGCGGCTGGCGGCGCTCGTCCGCTTGTCGCTCGCTTGGGGCGAGTCGAGCGACACGGCCCGGCTGCTCGAGCAGATGGCCGAGGCGGCGACCGAGCTGTTCGGCTCGGACCGCGCGACGATCTTCCTCTGGGACCGCGGCGCGTCGCAGCTCGTGGGCCGGCCCGCCCTGGGCCTGCCCGAGGGCCGCCTGGTCGTCGGCGACAAGGCGGGCGTCGTCGGCCAGGTGGTGCAGTCGGGCCGGCCGATGCGCACCCGCTCGGGCGAGAGCGGGCTGGTCGACCGCTCGACCGACGAGTCGACCGGCTACCGCACCGAGTCGCTGTTGTGCGTGCCGCTCGACGCGCCGGGGGGAGAGCGGCTCGGCGCTTTCGAGTTGATCAACAAGCGCGAGGGGGAGTTCACCGCGGAAGACGAGCGCGGCCTCACGGAGTTCGCGCAGCTCGCGGCGGTCGCCGTGGCGAACACCCAGCAGGTCGAGGAACTGATCGAGCGCCGCGACGCGCTCGTCGAGCAAGCGGCGGCCGGCGTGCGGATGCTGGGCGATTGCCCGGCGATCGACGCGCTGCGGTCGACGATCCGCCGCGTGGCCGACGCCGACCTGGCGGTCATGGTCCTCGGCGAGAACGGCACGGGCAAAGAGGTCGTCGCGCAGTCGCTCCACTTCCAGAGCCGCCGACGCAACGAGCCGCTGCTGGCTGTCAACTGCGCGGCGATCGCCGAGTCGCTGCTAGAGAGCGAGCTGTTCGGCCACGTGAAGGGCGCCTTCACCGGCGCCCACGAGGACCGCGCGGGCAAGTTCGAACTAGCCGACGGCGGGACGATCCTGCTCGACGAGATCGGCGACATGTCGCCCGGCGGCCAGGCGAAGCTGCTGCGGGTGCTAGAGGACAAGACCATCGTGCGCGTCGGCGGCGCCGAGCCGCGGCGCGTCGACGTGCGTGTCGTGGCGGCGACCAACCGCGACCTGTCCGCGCGGGTGGCCGAGGGGAAGTTCCGCGAGGACCTCTTTTATCGGCTCTGCGTGGTCACGCTCGAGCTGCCCCCGCTACGCGACCGGGGCGACGACGTGCTGCTGCTCGCGGAGCACTTCTTGCGGCAGTTCTGCGAGACCCGCGGCCGCCGGCCGCCGAAGCTGTCGGCCGCGGCGAAGCGGAAGCTGACCACGCACGACTGGCCCGGCAACATCCGCGAGCTGCGGAACCTGATGGAGCGGGTGGCCTACCTGTCGGACGGGCCGACGCTGGGCCCGGAGGAGCTGTCGATCATCGACCGCGGCGAGCCGAGCGGCAGCGGCGAGCCGGCGATCGAGGGCGCGCTCGCCGAAGCGACCCACGAGTTCCAGCGCCGCCACATCCTCCGCGCGATCGACCGCACCCGAGGCAACGTGGCCGCCGCGGCGCGCGACCTGGGGCTGCACCGGTCGAACCTGTACCGGAAGATGAAGCAGCTTGGCATGGAAGAGGGGGAGGGAACCACGGATGAACACGGATGAACGCGGATGAGAGATTGCCCACGAAGCTGCCGGATCTTCACGACTTTGGTTTGTTTGGATTCGCTCGATTCGTGGGCAAGAAACCATCCGTGCTTATCCGTGTTCATCCGTGGTTCTACCAAGCCCCGCGGCGACGACGTCGAACATCCGGTCGAGGTCGTCGGCCGACACGTTCAGCGGCGGCATGACGTAGGCCAGGTCGGGCTTCGCGCGCAGCCACACGCCGTGCTCCAACGCGTAGCGAGCGAGGCGGCGGCCCGGTGAGTTTTCGGCTAAGAAGCCCTCGTCGGTCTCGAGGTCGAAAGCGGCGATCATGCCGCACTGCCGGGCGTGCTTCACCTGCGGGTGGGCGGCCAGCTCGCAGAGCCGCTCGCCGAGGTGGGCGATCCGCTCCGGGAGCCCGTCGAGGAGGCCCGCTTCGAACTCGTCGAGCGTCGCCATCGCGGCGGCGGCCGCCAGCGCGTTGCCGCTGAAGGTGTGGCCGTGCCAGAACGTGCGGTCCTCGTCGGGAGTGCGATTGAGGAACGCCTCGTAAATGTGAGGCCGGGTGAGGGTCACCGCCATTGGCAGGTACCCCGCGGTCAGGTGCTTGCCGAGGCACAAGAAGTCCGGCGTGACGTTCTCGTGGCCCGAGGCAAAGAGGCGGCCGGTGCGTCCGAGGCCGACGGCCACCTCGTCGGCGATGAGGAGCACGCCGTGCTCGTCGCACAGCTTGCGCAAGCCCGACAAGAAGCCGGGCGGGTGCATGAGCATCCCGGCGGCGCATTGCACGAGCGGCTCGACGATCGCGGCCGCGATGCGGTCGGCTTCCGACTCGAAGACTTCCCTTAGCCTTGCGAGCGCGGCTTGGGTCTCGTCCTCCGGCGCCCCCTTCCGCGTGTCGGGCGGTTCGACGCGGACGGTCTCGCAGAGGATCGGGCCGAAGACCTCGTGGTAGCGGCCGATGCCGCCGACGGCCGTCGCGCCGATCGTGTCGCCGTGGTAGGCGTGGCCGAAGGAGAGGTACTTGGTCTTTTCGGGGCAGGGCTCGTCGCGCTGGCGCCAGTACTGGAGGGCTTGCTTCATGGCGATCTCGATCGCCGACGAGCCGTCGCTCGAGAAGAACACGTGCCGCAGGTCGCCCGGCGCGAGGTCCGCCAGCCGCTTGGCGAGCCGCACGGCCACGTCGGCGCCCATGCCGAGGCTCGTGCAGTGCGCGAGCTTGCCGAGTTGCGTGGTGATCGCCGCGTTGATCCGGGGATGATTGTGCCCGAGCGCCGCGCACCACATGCTGCTTGCCGCGTCGAGATAGCCGCGGCCATCGATGTCGTAGAGGGTGGAACCCTCGGCCCGCTCGATCACCAGCGGCTCGTAATCGGCCATCGGCTGAAACGAGTGCCAGTAGTGGTCGCGGTCCCAGGTGGGGAGGTCTTCGGGAGATGTTTTCATTGGGGTCTTGGGCCCACGAATCGATCGAATCTTCGCGAATCGGACGCGTCGGGCTCTCAACTCTTCGATGGGTTACGGTTCGACTATGGGAGGCGTCTCCTGACGCCGATAACGGTACGCCAGCCGACTTGCATCGGCATGGCGTAATCGGCGTCAGGAGGCGCCTCCCACAGGTAAGCAAATGATCGATTCTCACTCGGATTCGTGCCGATTCGATCGATTCGGGGGCTCCCATTCGAAGCGGACGGTGTCGCCGACTCGCGCGCCGAGCATCGCGGCGGCGTCGCCGTTGACGATGGCCAGCTCGGCGTGGCCGCCGGAGCCGACGAGCGCCACCAGCGTGCCGGGCGGGTGCTCGCCGTAGGCGCGCCAGAGGCCGAAGGTCTCGTGCTCGCCCAGCGTGATGCGCAGCCGTCCGTCGCGCGGCGCGTCGGCCAATGCCGACTCGGGCACGCAGGTGATCAGGTTGCCGTAGCGGTCGACCTCGGTCACCTCGCCGGCGACGAGTCCCTCCCGGTCACGCACGGCGACCGCCGCCGTCGTGGCGAGTTCGGCGAGCGACTCGCAGGCCTTGCCGAACTCGTGCAAGTCGGCGCCCTGCGCGAGCCGCGCGGCGACCGGGGCCATCAGGTCGCGGCCGTGGAACGTGCTGGAGTCGCCGGCCAGCTCGACACGCAGCGGGTCGACGGCCACGGCGCGGTCGACCGCGTCGTTGAGCCAGCCGAACAAGCCGTTGTCGGGGCCGACGAACCGCTGGCCGAGCGCCTCGACGGCGACGATCGGCCGGTCGGTTCCCACGCCGGGGTCGACGACCACGAGGTGGACTGTCCGTTGCGGCCAGTAGGGGGCGACCGCTTCGAGCAAGCGGGCCGCGCCGGCCACGTCTTGCGGCGCCACGTCGTGCGACAGGTCGACGACCGTGGCGCCGGGCGCCCGGGCGTAGAGCACCCCCTTCATCTGCGCGACATACCGCCCGCCCGGGCCGAAATCGGTGGTCAGCGTGATCAGCATGGGGGCGGTCCCGGCTAGACGAGTGAACCGCCAAGACGCCAAGAGCGCCAAGGCCGCCAAGAGGTCGGATGAAGGACGCGATTCCTTGGCGAACTTGGCGCTCTTGGCGACTTGGCGGTGAGAGCTTAGGCGTCGCGTTGGGCGATCAGCTCGAGGCAGATCGCGCGGACGCGGCCCGGGTCGGCGTTGGGGTTGTGCTTCTTGGCTTGGCCGATGAGGGCGCCGACGGCTTTCTCGTTGCCGCCCTTCACGTCGGCGACGATCTTCGGGTTCTTGTCGAGCAGCTGCTCGCAGAGGGCGACCAGCTCCGACTCGTCGACCGCCTCGATGCCGAGCGACTTCATCGCCGCGTCGCAATCGGTGTCCTCGGCGATCATCGTCTCGAAGACCTCGCGCGCGCGGGGGCTCGGCAGGTCGCCCGCGGTGAGTTTCTGGATCATCGCGGCCAGTCGGCCGGCGGGCAGGCCGACCCCGTCTAGCGTTTTCCCCTCGGCGTTCATCACGCGCAGCACGTGCTGCGTGACCCAGTTGGCGGACTGCTTGGCGTCGCCGGATTGCTGGGCCACGGCGAGGAAGTAGTCGGCCAGGTCGCGCCCCTGGTTGACGATCACGCCGGCGTCGTACGCCGAGAGGCCGTGGTCCGCTTGCAAGCGCAGCCGCAACGCGGCGGGCAGCTCGGGCATCCCGCTGCGCAGGCGCTCGACCTCGGCGGCCGTGGTGACGACTGGCTCCAGGTCCGGGCAGGGGAAGTAGCGGTAGTCGCTCGACTCTTCCTTCTCGCGCTGCGGGCGGGTGACCTCGGCGGAGTCGTCCCAGCCGCGGGTCTGCTTGGGCGCCTGGCCCAGGCGGCGGCCGGTCTCTTGCCAGTCGCGCCATTGGCGCTGGGCCTCGTACTCGATGGCCCGCTCGACCGCGCGGAAGCTGTTGAGGTTCTTGATCTCGACGATCGGCGTGGCGGCCGGCTTGCCGCCGCCCGCCGGGTCGGGCACGTGCAGGTTCACGTTCGCGTCGACCCGCAGCGAGCCTTCTTGCATGTTGCAGTCGGACACGGCCAGGTAGGTGAGCAGCAGTTTCAGCTCTTCGAGGTAGGCCTTGGCCTCCGCGCCGGACCGCAGGTCCGGCTCGCTGACGATCTCCAAGAGCGGCGTGCCCGCGCGGTTGAGGTCGATCACCGAGTCGCCCCCCGCGCCGGACTCGTCGTGCAGGCTCTTGCCGGCGTCCTCTTCGAGGTGCGCGCGGGTGATGCGGACCCGCTTCGGCTGGCCGTCCTCCAGCGCGATGTCCAGCCCGCCGGTTTCGGTGATCGGCAGGTCGAACTGGCTGGTTTGGTAGCCCTTGGGCAGGTCGGGGTAGAAGTACTGCTTGCGGTCCCACTTGGTGTAGTTGTCGTGCTCGGCGCTCGGGGTCTCGCAATCGAGCGCCACGCCGACGACCCGCGCGAGCTCCACCGCCCGGGCGTTGATCACCGGCAGCGACCCGGGCAGGCCTAGGCACACGGGGCAGACCTGCGTGTTCGGCGCCGCGCCGAACGTGGTCGGGCAGCCACAGAACAGCTTGCTCTGGGTGGCGAGCTGCACGTGGACCTCGAGGCCGACGATTGTCTGGTAGTCCATTGTTTGCCCACGAATCGAGCGAATTTTCGCGAATCAACGGCGAGGGAGAAATCGCTCGTGCTGTAAGTCGCTTTTGTGTCCGAAGTTGACGAGCAAACCGAGTGGCATCCTCGTGGCGTGCAGGTAATTGAGGGTCTGAGATCGGTGAGCATCAACAAGCTCGCTCACCGCTTTCAGCTCGACAAGTATTTGGCCAAAGCAGACCAGATCCGCTTTGTATTCGGTTGAGAGAGTCCGGCCCTTGTAGGCAATGCGGAGCGCTGCCTGGGATTTGAACGGGATCCCTCGCTCGGAAAGCTCGAGTTCTAGCGCTTCTTGATACACCGCTTCCAGAAACCCGCACCCGAGAGTGTTGTAAACCTCAAAACAAGCCCCCACGATCCGGTAAGCCTCGTCTTTCAACACCAGCTGTGCCATGAACAGCCCCTTGCTCCAGATTCGCGAGGATTAGATCGATTCGTGGGCAACTAAAGGGAGGGCGTCGGGAGGGTGGGGCTAGCGGCTTCGTGCATGCGGGCGGCTCGGAGCAGGCGGGGTTCTTGGAGGTGGGGGGCCATCAGTTGCAGGCCGATCGGGAGGCCGCTCTTCGATTGGCCGCAGGGTAGGCTCACGGCGGGGAGGCCGGCCAGGTTTGCGCTGACCGTGTAGAGGTCGACCAGGTACATCGACAGCGGGTCGTCGACCAGCTCGCCCAGCTTGAACGCCGGCGCGGCGGTGACCGGGCCGGCGATGACGTCGACCTTCTCGAACGCGCGGTCGTAGTCCTCGCGGATGAGCCGGCGGACCTTGAGCGCCTTCAGGTAGTACGCGTCGGCGTAGCCCTCGGACAGCGCGTAAACGCCGAGCATGATCCGCCGCTTGACCTCGGGGCCGAAGCCCTCCGTGCGGCTCTTGCGGTACAGGCGCACCAGCGCGGAGTCGATCTTCGCCAAGGCCGCCTTGTCGCCCGACTCGGAGGCCGCTTTGCGCTCGGCTGCCAGCTCCGCGGCGACCTGCGACTCGTCGGCCCGGTGGCCGTAGTGGATGCCGTCGTAGCGGGACAGGTTGCTGGAGGCCTCGCTGGGGGCGATCACGTAGTAGGTCGCCACGCCGTACCGCGCGTGGGGCAGCTCGACCTGGACGACCTCGGCGCCGCGCTGGCGGTAGCCCTCGATCGCGCTCTCAACCGCCGAGCGCACTTCCGGGTCGAGCCCCTCGGCGTAGTGCTCCGGCACGACGCCGACGCGGAGCCCCTCGAGCGGCTTGTCGACTTCCGGCGCGGCGGGGCGTAGCTCGTTTGGCAGAGAGGTCGAGTCGCGCGGGTCGTGGCCGGCGATGGCGTCGTACAGCAGCGCGACGTCCTCGACCGTTCTGGCGAGCGGGCCGACCTGGTCGAGGCTGCTGGCGAACGCCACCAAGCCGTAGCGGCTGACGCGGCCGTAGGTCGGCTTCAGGCCCACCACGCCGCACAGCGCGGCCGGCTGGCGGATCGAGCCGCCCGTGTCGGTGCCGATCGACAGGGGCGCCTCGCCGGCGGCGACCGCGGCCGCTGCGCCGCCGGAGGAGCCGCCCGGCGAGCGCCGGAGGTCCCACGGGTTGCGTGTGGGCTGGAAAGCGGAGTTCTCGGTCGAGCCGCCCATAGCGAACTCGTCCATGTTGGTGCGGCCGATGAGGACCGCGTCGGCCGCTTTGAGCCGCTCGACGACCGTCGCGTCGTACGGCGGGCGGAAGCCCTCGAGCATCTTGGAAGCACAAGTGCAGAGCTCATCGGCGTCGCACAGCACGTCCTTCACGGCGACCGGCACGCCGGCCAACGGGCCGAGCCCCTCGCCCGCGGCGCGGCGCCGGTCGATCGACTCGGCCTGTTCGATCGCCCGATCGCCCGACACGCGGAGGAACGCGCCGACGCGCTCATCGACCGCGGCGATCCGGTCGAGATACGCGCGGGTCAGCTCGACCGAAGTCAAGTCGCCGGACGCCAGACGACGCAATTGCTCGGCGGCGGATAGCGAGGTGAGCGAGGGATCGGCCATCGGAAAACGCTGCGGAGTCGGTTCGGCTAGAGAGCCAAACCTTAAACCGAGCCGCGCCCGTCAGGAAGCGACCGAAGGCGACCCTTTCCGCTTTCCCCTTCGGCTCACTCGTCCAGCACCGCCGGCACGCGGAACCCGGTGTGGTCGTGCCGCGGGGCGTTGGCCAGGGCCGCTTCGTGCGACAGGCCGGGGCGGACCGCGTCGGGCCGGAGCACGTTGGTCAGCTCGACCGCGTGCGCCATCGGCTCGACGCCCTCGGTGTCGACCTCGGCGAGCTGGTCGACGTAGGCGACGATCTCCGCCAGTTGCGGGGTCAGCTCGGCGACCTGGGCTTCGTCCAGCTCGAGCCGCGCCAGCAGGGCGACCCGCTCGACGTCTTCGCGGGAGATCGCCATCGGGGGCTCCTTACGCGTCCGGCCGCTGCTACTTGGCTGGCACCTGGAACGGCGAGTTGCGGACCTTCTTGACGACCGCGCCGCTGCGGATGCACTGCACGCAGACCTTGATGTGCTGCGCGGCGCCATCGGGGCCGGTCACCTTGACCCGCTGCAAGTTCGGCTTGAACTGCCGCTTGGTCTGGCCGGTGATCTTGGTGCCGACGCCGCCCAGGTACTTTTTCTTACCGCGGGTGGTGACCTGGTTGCCGATCTGCGGGCCTTTGCCGCAGAGTTCACAAGCGCGTGCCATCGGGAATTCTCGAATCGACCGGCGAGGCGGGGTGGTTTGGAGCTAGCCCCATAGCCTAGCGGCCTGGGGGCGGGCCCGCAATCGGTGGTCTGTGGTGGGTTTGAGGCTAGCCGGCGACAGAAGCCGACGGCCGACAGACCGCTTTCACCGCCCCTTGGTGTGGCCCAGCACCTCGTCGAGCACCCGGCCGTTCGTGGCGATCCCCTCGCCCGCGTGGACCGTGGGCTCGCCGGACCAGCTCGTGAAGGTGCCGCCGGCCTCTTCGAGGATCGGCTTCAGGCACGCGGCGTCCCACAGGCTCATCTGGGCGTCCATCATCACTTCGGCGCGGCCGATCGCGACCATCATGTAGCCGTAGCCATCGCCCCACGTGCGGCTGATCCGCGCAGCGTTCTGCAGGGCCATGTACACGTCGGTCGCGTCTTGCGGGCGGTCCTGGAAGCCGGCCACGTCGCCGGTGAGGAACATCCCCTCGGCCAGCGTCGCGGTGTGCGACACGTAGGCCTGGTAGGCGGTCTGCTCGCCGTACTGGTACCAAGCGCCGCCGCCGACCGCCGCGTAGATCGTCTCGCGCGAAGCCGGCGCGTTGACCACGCCGAGGATCGGCTCGCCCGACTCCTCCTCGATCACCGCCACCAGGTTCGTGTAGAGCGGCACTCCGTGGACGAACGCCTTCGTGCCGTCGATCGGGTCGAGGATCCACTTGTAGCCCGACCGGCCTTCTTTGGCGGGGAATTCTTCGCCGAGGATCGCGTCGTCTGGGTAGCGGTCCTCGATCCGCTTGCGGAGCTGTTGCTCGGCCGTGCGGTCGGCGATGGTGACCGGCGAGCCGTCCCCTTTTCGCTCCACACCCAGCGACCGCGATCGGAAGTGCTCGAGCGTCACCACGCCCGCTTCCAACGCGATCTCTCGCGCCCACTCCAGGCGTTCTTCGGCGGCGGCGCGGGCGGAGTCGGAGAGGGAATTGGCGGTGGTCGAGGGCATCGGAGCTGGGGGGGCAGGTGGCGGAGGCCGCGGCCGCGGAATCGGCCGGCAACGAATCAGGCTATCGGACACGCGCTGCGCCGCAAGGCGGCAAAAGCCGTCCGGCGGGCGCGTGGCGGTCCACCCGGGGCGGTCTGCGGTTGCCGGTCTGCGGTTGGTAGGCGACGCGGCCGACGCGTAGAATCGGGGGCGAGCCGGCAGGACTCTTCGGCTTTCCCGTCCGCACACGCATGGAGGCGACCGATGGCTACCCGCTGCGTCCGGCTTTTTGGATTGCTGATCACCGTGATGGGCGTGGCGGTCGCTCCGGAGGGGGTGGCTCAAGAGTTCCGTTGGCCGCCGATGCGGACAGCCGCGGAGACGCCCAGCCACCCGCAGGCCGCCCGCCCGTACGACGAGACCGACGCCGCTCCGAGCGAGAACGACCGGACCCGTCCGAGCGGTGTGTTCACCGCCCCGCCGGCGCCGGACCCGGTCACGAGGGCTGCTTACGCAGAAGCGGCGCCGCCCAAGGCGGACGGCTTGGCCGCCTCACCGGCGGGGGCCGACAGCCCAGAGCTGGCCGCGCCGGAGTGGCCCGTGGGACGGTCGCGACCGACGAGCCCCGCATCGGGGCCGGGCGTGGTCGATTGGAAAATCCTGGAAAATCGGAATGGGAAGCACCTAGCCCTCGTTTTTGACCCGATCCGCCGAGTCTTCGCGGTTTACCAAGTCGACGCGGAGAGCGGGGAGATTATGCTGAGGTCCGTCCGTAACCTCACTGCGGACCTTAGTTTGCCGCAATACAACAGCAGCAATCCGGCGCCGCGAGACATCCAGGTGATGCTCGACGAGGCCCGACAGTAAGCCGCCGGGCTTTTGGCCCGGCGGGCTTGCCGGGGTCGTTGGGCATCGCCACGCCGGCGGATGGCGAGCCGAGCGCCCCAGCGAAAAAGCCTGACGCATGTCGCAGAAGTTCATCAGCCTCGACGACGCGGCCGCCAAACTGGGCGTGCCGAAAGAGCGCCTCAACCAGCTCCGCGAAGCGGGCGACCTCCGCGCGTACCGCGACGGGCCGAGTTGGAAGTTCCGCACCGAGGAGATCGAGAAGCTCGAAGCGGAGGGTTTGCCGGGCGAGGGGCCGCCGTCGGACGACGCGCTGTCGCTCGACTCGGGCGAGCTGAGCCTGGAGGACCCGCCCACGCCCGGCCCCGCGCCGATCGAGCCGCCGCCGGCGGAGAACAAAGGAGCGGACACGCCGGCCGAGGCAGCCGTCGATGACAGCGACGACGACGACGACATCGGCCTGGGCGTGGAGCCGCTCGGCGAGGGGGACGACGCCGAGTCGATCCTCCTGACCGACGAGGACGTCGGCCCCCCGCGCCCTCAGAGCACGATCATCGGCAAGAGCGAGCTGTCGCTCGAGAGCGACCTTGCGCTCGCGTCCGGCTCGGACGACGCGCCGGCGCCATCGGGCGGCCCGGCGTCGTCGACGCCGGCTCTGGCCGGCGAGAGCGGCGAGCTCGAGCTCGACACCGGCGCCGCGCCGCCGGCCGGCTCGGCTGCCGGCAAGAGCGACCCGCAGCTCGACGACGACGACGACGACCTGGAGCTCGACTTGGCCGGCAGCGACGCGTCGCAGTCCGGCTCGGGCAGCATGGCCGGCTTCTCCGGCATCGACTTGGCCGCCGACGACGACGACGACCTCGTCCTCGGCGGGTCCGACGGGTCCGACCCGGCCGCCGGCGACAGCGGCGTCAACCTCGCGCCGAGCGACAGCGGATTCTCCCTCGACGAGGTGCCGCCGGACCTCAGCGGCTCGGCGATCGGCTCGTCGCTCGACTTGGCGTCGCTCTCGGCGGCGGGCTCGGGCGTGTCGGGGCTGGGGGGCAGCGCCGTCAGCAACGAGGACTTCCAGCTCACGCCCGACGAGGCCGGCGACGACGAGGAAGACAGCTCGCAGGTGGTGTCGCTCGACGACATGGAGGAGAGCGAAGAGGACCTGCCCGCGTTCGACTCGATCGACGAGGACGACGAAGACGGCTTCGGCGAGGGCCTCGGCGCCGGCGGCCTGGGTGGCCCCTCGGGGCTGGGCGTGGAGGGGGCGGGCGTCGCCACGGCGCCGGTCATGTCCCAAGAAGCGACCTTCCCAGGCTGGATCCTCGGGTTCCTCTGCGCGAGCCTGCTGGCGTGCCTGCTCTGCGGTTTCCTCGCGCTGGAGCTGCTCCGGAGCATGTGGACCTACGAGGAGCCGTTCTCGTTCAGCAGCAGCGTGATGGAGAGCCTGGCCAGCCTGATCTCGGGCTGAGCGAGGGCGCCGGGTCTCGGGCTGAGCGAGGGCGCCGGGGCCGCTCGACACGCGACGCTGCGGCAAGCTGTCGCGGCCCAAGGCTTGTCGGGTAGGCCGCCGCGCGGGGGGCGTCGTAGGATAGGGGGCTCGCCGGACCGCTCCCCCGAGCCCGCACCCTCCAAGCGCCCGCCGCCGTGCCTAGTCGCCTCGTCGTTGCCGCCGCCGCCACGCTCGTAGGGAGTGCGTGCCTGGTCGGCTGCCGCCCCGAAGAGCCGATCCAGACGTACCGCGTCGCCAAGGCGCGGCCCGCCGCGCCGGCGGGCCCTCCGAGCGCCCCGCCAGTGACTCCCACGGGCGAGCCGACGCACCGGATGATCGCCTCGATCGTGCCGGGGAGCGACCAGGCGTGGTTTTTCAAGGCGGTCGGCCCGGTCGAGCAAGTCGACGCAGCGGCCCAGGAGCTCAAGGGCTGGCTGCGGAGCGTTCGGCTAGAGGACGGCCGCCCGACGTGGGACCTGCCCGACGGCTGGCGGGCCGGCGACGAGCGAGCCATGCGTCTGGCGACCCTCTACGCCCCGGCCGGCGACAGTGAACTCGAGATCAGCGTCATCGGTTTGCCTGTCGTGGGGGACTGGTCGTCGCAAGTGCTAGACAACGTGAACCGCTGGCGTGGCCAGCTCTCGCTGCCGCCGGTTTCGGCGGAGGGTCTCGGCGAATCGACCGAGCCGCTGGACGAAGTGGCCGGCAAGGCGGTCTTGGTCGACGAGCGCGGCTGGTTCGAGGCCGGCGCGATGGCGGCCCCGTTCGCCGGCCCGGCGGCCGCGCCGCCTTCCGCACCGCAGGCCCCCGCCGCGCCGCCGCAGCAGACCGAGCTCCGCGGCGACCCGCCCGACGACTGGTCCGCCGCCCCCGGGTCCGCGATGCGAAAGGCCTCGTACAAAACGTCCGGCGGCGCCGAGGTAACGGCGTTTGCTTTCCCGGCTAGCGGCGCGATGGGCGAGCGGCTGCCGAACGTGAACCGTTGGCGCGGCGAAGTCGGCCTGCCTCCCACGACCGAGCAAGACCTCGCCGATTCGGCCGAGTCGATCGAACTGCTTGGCGCGGAAGGGTCGTACTTCCACCTAGCCGGCCCCGAAGAAACCACCCACGCCGCGATGGCCGTGCGCGGCGACCAGGCGTGGTTCTTCAAGCTGCGCGGCCCGACCGCCGAGGCCGACGCGCAGCGCGACGCGTTCCGCGGTTGGCTCGCTTCGCTGTCGCTCGAATAACCCTCCGAGGCCGCCGGCCGAACCGTGCCGGCGGGTCCGATATGGCTTCCGCCATCGCCGAGCCCGTTCCTCCCGCCGCCGACGCCGCCCGCGCTCCGGCGCCCAAGCCCCACCCGGCCGCGCCCGGCGCCGTGCTGCGGTGGCTGGCGTCGTTGCGGTTGACGGTCGTGCTCTTTGCGTTGGCGATCTTCCTGGTCTTCGTCGGCACGCTCGCCCAGGTCGACCACGACGTCTGGTTCGTCGTCGAGCAGTCGTACTTCCGGGTCTGGTTCGCGTGGGTCGAGCTGCAAGCGCTGCAGCGCCTGGTCGAGTTGTTCACCAAGGGCGAGCCCCAGCCGGTCAGCGGCGGGTTCTGGTTCCCGGGCGGGCTGCTAATCGGCTCGGCGATGTTCGCCAACCTGATGGCGGCCCACGCGGTCCGCTTCAAGGTGGCCGCCAAGGGCCGCCGCCTTTCGGCGGGCCTCGCTGTGCTGGCGGCCGGCGCCGCGGCGACCCTGTGGGTGATCGTCGAGGGGATGGACCAGTCGCTCAAAGGGCAGCTCTCCCCCGCGTTCTGCGACGGGCTGTGGCAAGCGATCCGCGCGGCCCTGGCCGGCGGGTCCCTGTGGGCCCTGTGGCTGTGCGTCCAGCGACGCGACCGCCTCCGCGCGCCCGAGTGGTGGCTCGCCACGGGCGTGTCGGCCGTGATGGTGGGCTTGGCGGGTTACCTGTACGCGAACCCGGGCGTGGGGCCGGACGATGCGGGCATGCGGATCGTGTGGCAGCTGACCAAGTGCGGCGCGGCGGCCGTGCTGACGTTCGCGGGCTGCTGGATGGTCTTCCGCCAGCGCGCCGGCATCGTGCTGCTGCACACGGGGATCGCCCTGTTGATGGTCGGCGAGCTGGTGACCCACCTGTCCGCCGTCGAAGGGGTCATGACGGTCCCCGAGGGCGCCACCGTCAACTTCGCGGAGGACATCCGGCGCGTCGAGCTGGCCGTGGTGACCGACGAGGGGGACGCCGAACGGGTGACCGTCGTGCCGGGCTCCCGGCTGGCCGCGGCCGCCGAGTCGGGCGCCGTGATCTCGCACGCCGACTTGCCCTTCGATCTGCGCGTCGCGCGGTTCGACGTGAACTCGACGCTCCTTCCGGCCGAGCAAGCCGAAGACAACCCGGCGACCCAGGGCGCGGGGCTGGAGCGTGTCGCGTTGCCGCAGCGCTCGGTCGATGGCGTGTCCACCGGCGGCGGGGTCAATCGGCCGTCGGCGTACGTCGAGCTGCTCGAGAAGGATTCCGGCGATTCGCTCGGCGTGTGGCTCGTGTCGGCGTCGACCTGGCAGGCGGGCCCGATGGTGCAGCGCGGCCTCACGCCGCAACCGGTCGACGTCGGCGGCCAGCCCCGCCAGATCGACCTGCGTTTCAAGCGGCTCTACAAGGACTACGCGATCACGCTGGAGGACTTCACCTTCGACCGCTACGCGGGCACCAGCATCCCGAAGAACTTCCAGTCCGACGTGGTCCTCAGCGACCCGTCGCGGGGCGTGCGGCGGCCGGTCAGCATCTGGATGAACAACCCGCTGCGGTACGCGGGCGACACGCTCTACCAGTCGAGCTACGACGAGGCCACCGAGGCCACGACCGTGTTGCAGGTGGTCACCAACAGCGGCTGGATGATCCCCTACGTGAGCTGCGTGTTCGTCGGCTTCGGCCTGGTCGCCCACTTCGCGATCACGCTCGGCCGGTTCGTCCGCCGCCGCCAAGACGAGGCCGCCCGCGACGCCGCGCAGCCCGCCCAGCCACAGGCCTCGGCCGAATGGCTTTCGGTGTCGAACCTCCGGCGGCCGGCCGTGTGGGCGCCCGCGTTGGCGGCGCTGGTAGCGGCCGGCTACTTCGCGAGCAAGGCCCGCGCCCCAGGCGACGCGGCCGACGCCGTGTCGCGCTTCGCCGCGGCGCCGGTCGCCGAAGGGGGCCGGGTCAAGCCGATCGACACCCTCGCGCGGACCACGCTTCAGGCGCTCAGCGGGCTACAAGAAGTCAAGCCGGCCGGCGAGGACGCCGAGCCCACGCCCGCCGCCGAGTGGCTGCTGGACAGCGTGTCGCAGCGCGACGGCTGGGACGCCCACCGCGTGTTCCGGATCGAGAACGTCGAGCTGCTCGACCTGCTCGGCCTGCCGCCGCGGCCGGGCTCGTACCGCTACAGCTACCAAGAGGTCATGGCCGAGGGCGAGCGCCTGGGCCAGCAAGTCGACACGGCCGTCGCTCAGGCCCGCGCAATCGAGGCGGCCGGCGAGCGGGGCGAGTCGGCCGAGCCCTTGGGCATCGTGCAAGAGAAAACACTGCAGCTGGCCGACAAGCTGACCCTGTTCCACAAGGTGGTCGGCGCGTTCGGCGAGCCGCGGTTCTCTAGCCGCACCGAAGAAGGCCTCCGCGAGGAGCTGCTCCAGGCCACGGCACAGGTAGACCGACTCCGCCGCACGGGAGCGCCGGCCGTCGCGCCGCCGTCGGAAGTCGGCGGCGCGTGGCGCACGCTCTTCGAGGCGAGCCTCAACGACCTGGCCCGGGTGATCCAGGGCAAGGACCGCTCGCCGATCGTGGCCGCCTGGTCGGGTGCGCTGGCTGCCTACGCCGGCGGGGACGACGCCGCGCTGGCGGAGTCCCTCGACGAGATCGAACGCGCCGCGAGCGACCACGAGCGCGCCCTGGCAGCCAACCCGGAAGCCGCGGCCGAGCTGGCCCTCTCGGAGCGGCTCTCGTCGGGCAAGGTGCGCTTCGAGACCTGGCTCAACCGCTTCACGCCGTTCTACTACTGCGCGGCGATGTACGTGGTCGCGTTCGTGCTCGCCGCCGCGAGCTGGCTGCCGCTAGGGCGCGTGGCGCCGCGGTGCCTGGCCCGCAGCGCCACGGCGGTGATCGTCGTGACGCTCGTCGTGCACACGCTCGCGCTCGCGGCGCGGGTCTATATCTCCGGCCGGCCGCCGGTCACCAACCTCTACTCGTCGGCGGTCTTCATCGGCTGGGCGGTGGTGCTGCTGGGCGTGGCCTACGAGGCCGTGTACCGCCTGGGGATCGGCAGCGCGGTCGCTTCGGCCCTCGGCTTCGCCACGCTGATCGTGGCCCACTACCTGTCGCTCGACAGCGACACGTTCACCGTGCTCCAAGCCGTGCTCGACACGCAGTTCTGGCTCGCGACCCACGTGGTCACCGTCACGCTCGGCTACGCGGCGACCTACCTGGCCGGCGCGTTCGGCGTCGCCTACCTGTTCGCCGCGGCGCTGCCCAAGGCGCTGGGCTTCGCCGGCGCGGTCGACGCGCGCGGCGCGCGGCAGGTGTCTGGCATGATTTACGGCGTGCTCTGCTTCGCGCTGTTGTTCAGCTTCGTGGGCACGGTGCTCGGCGGGCTGTGGGCCGACGACTCGTGGGGCCGCTTCTGGGGCTGGGACCCGAAGGAGAACGGCGCGCTGATCATCGTGCTGTGGAACGCGTTGGTGCTGCACGCGCGGTGGGGCAAGATGGTCGGCCCGACCGGCCTGGCCACACTCGCCGTCGGCGGCAACATCGTCACCACTTGGAGCTGGTTCGGCGTGAACGAGCTGGGCGTGGGGCTGCACGCGTACGGCGCCTCGGAGAGCAGCACCGCGCTGTGGCTGCTGGGATTCGCCGCCAGCCAAGCGGTGCTGATCCTGCTCGGCGCGACCGCGTCGGCGGCCGCCGCGACCCGTTCCGCGTGAGGCCCCGGCCGCGGGTCCTCCCCGGCCGTGGCCGGTTCGGCTAGAGTGCCAGCCCTGTTGCTGTGCCTCTTCCCCGCCAAGCCGCTCCCGGCCCCCCCCTATGAGACGCTACGCCGCCGAAGCGATCGGCACGTTCGCCCTGGTGTTCGCCGGGACCGGCGCGGTCGTGGCCGACGGGTTCTCCGGCGGCGCGGTGGGGCTGGTCGGGGTGTCGCTCGCGTTTGGTCTGGTGGTGGCCGCGATGGTCTACACCATCGGCGACGTGTCCGGCGCGCACATCAACCCGGCGGTGACCGTGGCGATCTGGGCCACGGGCCGCTTCGCCGCGCGCGACGTGGCGCCGTACGTGGCCGCCCAGTGCCTGGGCGCCGTGGCCGCGAGCGCGCTGTTGTGGGCGATGTTCCCCGACGCCGAATCGCTCGGCCCCACCTTGCCGGTGGGGCCGCTGTGGCGGTCGCTGGTGATGGAGGTCGTGCTCACGTTCTTCCTGATGTTCGTCGTGCTCGGCGTGACCGCGCCCGGCAAGCCCGAGACCGTGCTCGCCGGCTTGGTGATCGGCGGAACGGTCTCCTTCGCGGTCTTCTGCGGCGCGCCGGTCTGCGGCGCGTCGATGAACCCGGCCCGCTCCCTCGGCCCCGCGTTGGTGGGCGGCGACATGGGCCCCATGTGGCTGTACGTGGTCGGCCCCGTCGGCGGCGCGTTGCTGGCGGTGGCCGTGAGCAACTACCTCCGCCGCGGCGTCGACCACAGCCAAGAAGAGCTGATCGCCTCCGCGCCGGAAGCGTGAGCTGCGTCCCGCCGCCCTACCCCCATCACCTCCGCCCTCCCTAATGAAACGCGTTCTCATCCTCTGCACCGGCAACTCGTGCCGCTCCCAGATGGCCGAGGGCCTCTGGAACGACCTCGGCAAGGGGCAGTGGGAGGCCGTGTCGGCCGGTTCGCGGCCGGCGGGGTACGTGAACCCACTGGCGATCCGGGCGATGGACGAGCTGGGGCTGGACATCTCGGCGAACCAGAGCAAGTCGGTCGACGAGTTCGCCAGCGAGCGGTTCGACCTGGCCGTGACCGTGTGCGACAACGCCCGCGACGCGTGCCCCGTGTTCCCCAACGCGGCCGAGACGCTTCATTGGCCGTTCGACGACCCGTACTATGCCAGCGGCGACGAGGCCGCGCAGATGGGCGAGTTCCGCCGGGTACGCGACGAGATCCGCGCGAAGATCGCCGCTTTCTTGGCAGGTCAACGCGGCGCCTAGCGGCCCCGGCCACGGCGGCGTCGGTCGCGGCGTCGGTCGCGGTCGCCGTCGTTGCTCGACGTGGAAACCGCCGCGCCCTGTGCGGACAGCGCGCTGAGCAGCGCGTTGCGTAGCTCGCCGGTCGCGAGGCCCCCTTCCATCGGCACCACGCGCACGGTCGTGGTCGGCTTGGCCTGCTGGTCGATCTCGCGGATGGTTTCCACCACGCTCTGGAAGACCTCGTCGCGGGCCGACACGATGACGACGTTCGCCTCGTCGTCGGCGCCGAGCGACAGCAGCCCGTCGAACCCGATGAACGCGGGCTCCGACGCGCCGTCGCGGGTGTCGAGCTGCGTGAGGTACCGCGTGAGGGAGCTACGCCCCTTGTTCTCCGGCGTGTCGAACTCCTTGTCTCCGCGGCTGAGCATCTCGCGGTAGACCTCCTTCACGGCGGCGACCACGGTCGACGCCTTCGCGTACTCCAGCGCGATCGTGCGCGTGCGTCGCACGACGACGCGGTCGTCGATCGGCTGGCGGTCCCACGCATCGATCAACCGGCCGATCTCGGCGAGCTGATCGGGCGTGGCGTTGGCGACCAGGATCGTGCTGCTCCAGTCGTCGGCCAGGAACCGCAGCGGCTGGCGTCGCGAAAGCTTGACGGGCTCGTCGTCGTCACCGAACCGTCGACTCAGGTATCGGCTGAAATCGTCTTCCTCTTCGGCGAGGAAGTCGCTGAAGTACGTCTCGAGGCTGTCGACGATGTCCTCCGGGTTGCGGTTCTTCACCGGGAACACCCGGTAGCGGTCCGGCGCGGGGGCGAGCTGCTCGACGAGGCTCTCCAATCGGGCCAGCGTGGCGGGGTCGTCCGACGCGACGACGATCCGGCCCGAAGAGTCGAGCTGCACGGTGGCCTTCGGCTTGGTCGCTTTGGCGGCGGGTTCGGCCTCCTCGTCGGCGCCGCCGTCGCTCACGTTGAGCAACCGGAAGCGGTTGGGCGGGCGCTGCGCGGTGGTGCGCGGTTCGGTTTTGGCGTCTTCTTCGGCGGAGTCGTCGGTCGCCTTGGGTTCGTCTTCCTGCGCGTCGGGCGGCAGCACGAGCTCGGTCTCGCCGCCGATGGCCGGCCACGCCGACTCGATCTGCCGCAACAGCCGGGCTGTCTCCTCGGGCCCGAGCGCGTCGAACACGCGCATGTTGCGGTTCTCGTATTCCTGCAGCGGCGGCTCACCCAGCTTCGTCAGAAGGTCGCGGATCTCTTCCATCTGCCGCGGCGTGCCGCGCGCGATCAGGCGGTTGTTCTCGATGTCGGCGTCGACCCGCAGGATCGTGTCGGGCTCTTCCTCGTCGCTGTCGCGGTTCCGTCGGTAGCTGTAGTACCACGGCATATCGTCGTCGTCGTCCTCCTTCGGCTTCTCGATGATCAGCGCCTGGATCGATCCGGCGACCGCTTCGGCCGGCAGGCGGCGGAGCCAGAACACCTCGACGACCGTTTCGGCGCCGTCGAGCTGCTCGATCAGCTCGCCGATCTTCGTGTGGTCGCGCTGCGACGCGCGGGCGAAGAGCGTCTTGGAGTCGGCGTCGCCACGCAGCTCGGCGCGGGGGCTGAGGTTGCCGATCTCGTTGAGCGTGTCGATCACCGCTTGCGGGGCGATGGTCTTCAGGCGGTACTGCTCGAGCGTGCGGTCGCCGGGGTCGCCGGCGGTGGGCGCCTCGGTCGAGGGCACGTCGAGCGCTTCGATGGCGCGCGCGATGACCCGCATCTCGGCGGGCGGCGCGTTGGCTAGCACGCTGTTGCGTTGGCGGTTGTAGGCCAGGTAGACCGGCGGGCCCTCCTTCTGCAGCAGCTTCGCGACGTCCTGCCCGCGCTGCGCCATCTGCTGCATCAGCTCCAGCTTCTGCTGCTGCATCCGCAGCTCCATCTGGCTGGGGCGGCTGTTCGGGTCGAGGCCGAGCACCACGTACAGGATGTCGATCACCTCCGACGCCTGCACGTACTCGAGGAAGAACTCGCGCGGCACCTCGCGGCCCTCGGCGGCCACCCGCTCCGAGTTGAGCAGCGCGCTGACCATCCGCAGGTTGGCGACGTTGTCGATCAGCAAGACCCGCTTGGTCGCCGCGAGCGGCAGCGCCTTCGCGTGGGGGCCCATCGCTTGCTTGAGGTCCTCGACCGCCTTGCTCGCCTCGAGGCCGGGCGGCAGCTCGAGCGAGAGCTTGACGATGTCGTGCGGCTGGCGGTCGTACAGCTCCTCCTCGTCGACACGCGGCACGAGGCTCGGCTCGAGCTCCGAGAGCTTCACCACGCTGAGCACCTCGCCGGAGAGCAGCAGCGCGTAGCCCCGCGCTTGCAGGTGGCGGTTGATCAGGTCGCGCGCCTCGGGCAGGGGGTACGCGCGTTGGGTGGTGAGGTTGAGGTAGTCGCCGGGCAGCTCCCGCCAGTCGAGGCTCAGGTCGCTCACCGCGGCGAGCCACTGCAGCACGTCGGCCCACGGCTGGCCGTTGAACGAGAACGACACGCGGCCGCTCTCGTCGGGTTTGGCTTCTAGCTCGCGCGGGTCGGGCGGCTTGGGGGGCTCGTTGGGGCGGGTGACCGGCTTCGGCGCTTCGGGCTTGTCGTCGCCGTCTTTCTTCTCGCTGTCTTCTTCTTTCTTTTCGTCGCCCTTCTCGTCCTTCTTTTCCTCGTCCTTCTTCTCGCCCTCGGGCTTGGCCTCCTGCCCCGGCGGAGAGCCGCCGGGGCGACCGCGCGGGCCGCGGCCCTCGAACTGCGCGAGCGCGCCCACGGCCGGCGCGTCGGCGAGCACGGGGCGGTTTGCCGTGGCGGCCGCAACAGACACGACCAGCGACAGCAGCAGCGGAGTATTCAGATGCTTCGGCGGCATCGACGAGCCTCGGCGGGGATTCTGCGGGCGAGCGTTTCCCCACTGTACAAGCCCGGCGGCCCGAAGCCCAACTCTCGCGGGGCGAATCGGCTGCTTCAGGGGCGGGCGTCCCACGGCGCCGTCAGCGCCGAGGCGCCGCCGGCCGTAACCCCCACGACCATCACGCCCCCCCGCGGCGGGCCCTCGGCGAGGGCCCCCGACAAGTAGGGGAAGGCCTCCGCGAGGCCCGCCATTTCGCTCCACGCGACCGCCCGCGCGAACACGGTGGTTAGCGGCTGGCCGTCGTCCGACTCGGCGGGCTGGTCGGCGATAGCGTCGTCGACCGTGTCGTCGCCGAGCCATCCCCGGGCGATCTGTGAGCCGAGCTCGTCTTCGCAATCGACGAGCACCACCACCGGGTGCGGCAGCCCGTCGGCGATCGCTTCGTCGTAGGTCGCGAACACCAACGGCAGCGACGACTCGACGAGCCACTGCTGTTGTTCGAGCGGGTCGTCGGGGTTCGGTTCGGGTGGAGGGTCGGCGTGCATCGCCGCGAGTGTACGCCCAGCCGCGACCGCGGGGGAGCGGCCGACGGGACGGCGAGTCGGGTCCGCACGCGTTCGCTGGGCAAGAAAAGGTCCTTCCGGGTTCTCCGTAAGAAACCTCGGACAAACGCGTATTTGGACCTCAACTCGGACAACAACGAGCGGGGGGTCGCCCCGACGCCATCGCCCTCGCATCGACCGCGGCCCAGGGGTGACGGCCGACGCGAGGGCGACGACGACGGGGCTCGAGCGAGACCTATCGATCCAGAATCACGCCCCAAAGTACTACAGCTTGGTGATCCCCTCCCGTTTTCGCCGTCGCGTCGGTCCTCGCCCTCCGATGGGATCGACGCGACGGCGGAAACGGGCGGGGCGGCCTCCTCTTGTCGAGCCCGAGCCGAGGGAACTGCACTCACGGAAAACCCGGATGGACAAAAAAAAGCCCGGCCCCGCCACGAGGGCGGGGCCGGGTGTCGTTGTCAGTGCTTAGACCCCGCTCGCTACGCCGTCGGCATACAGCCGGCTACAGAACGCGGCGGCGCTGGTCGAAGCAGGTGGTGGTCGCTCACGGCGACCCGCCGGTCGTCGTCAAGCCAGACCACCTGGCTGGCTACGCTTACAACAGTCGGTCAAAGTACCACCTCCTTCGTATTAAGTGCTGGACGCGTGGGGCGAGAATGCCAGAGACACCCCCACGGGACCGGTTCGTCCGTCGCGCCGCGTTAGCGCGACCTCGACTCCGTTAGTTTAATCGGCGGCCCGGAACGGTGCAGCGGAGATTTGTCCCGGGAAATGGCCGATTCCTAACTGTTTAGACTCACCCAGCGGCCCCTTGGTTCTGCTCTGGCACGGGTTTTTCTCGAACTTTTCGCCGGCCGCCGTGGTCCCGTGCGGCACGTGAAAGCCGCACCCCGCAGCGAGAGAGGATCCCGCCGATGAACCGCAAGCAACTCGAGAAGCTCGGCGTGCCTCCGGTCTGTGTGCCCGCCGCGATCCGCTGCTTGTCGACCGCGTCGGAGCAGGGGACCGGGTTTGGGTTGAAGGGCAAGCGCGCCAAGGAAGCCATCGCCGCCGTGCTGCGCTCGCCCGCCGAGCACAAGGGCGACCCCGTGTGGGCCCCCTTCGCCCAAGCCCTCGAAGACGACGCCGCCGCGCCCGACCCGCCGCGCCGCGAGCCGATCGCGTACCAGTCGTGGGAGGCCCCCTCGCCCGACGACGCGATCGACCCGGGCGCCCACGCGCAGATGCGTCAGGCGTGCCGCGTGCCCTTGGCCGTGGGCGCCGCGTTGATGCCCGACGCGCACGTGGGTTACGGCCTGCCGATCGGCGGCGTGCTGGCTTGCGAGAACGCGGTGATCCCGTACGCGGTGGGCGTCGACATCGCGTGCCGCATGAAGCTGTCGGTGCTCGACCTGCCGCCCGAGTCGATCGACACGCGCCGCAACGCTCTGAAGGAAGCGCTCGAGGGGGGCACACGCTTCGGAGTGGGCGTCGAGCACTCGCCGCGGCAGCAGCACGAGGTGCTCGATCGCGACTGGGGCGTTTCGCGCGTCACGCGCGAGAAGAAGGACACCGCTTGGAAGCAACTCGGCACCAGCGGCTCGGGCAACCACTTCGTCGAGTTCGGCGAGCTCACCCTCGACGAGCGCGACGAAGAGCTCGGCCTCGACGCGGGCCGCTACCTCGCGCTGCTGAGTCACAGCGGCAGCCGCGGCGCCGGAGCGGCGGTGTGCAGCACGTACAGCCAGATCGCGCAGCGCCTGCTGCCCAAGCGGCACGCGGAGCTGGGCCGCCTGGCGTGGCTGCCGCTCGACAGCGAGGAGGGCCAAGCGTACTGGGCCGCGATGAACCTGATGGGCGAGTACGCCTCGGCCAACCACGCGGTGATCCACCGCCTGGTGACAAAGCTCCTCGGCGCCCACGTGGTGGCGGGGGTCGAGAACCACCACAACTTCGCGTGGAAGGAGTTCCACGGCGGCAAGGAGGTGGTCGTCCACCGCAAGGGCGCCACGCCGGCCGCCGCGGGGGAACTCGGCGTGATCCCCGGCTCGATGGCCTCGCCCGCTTACGTGGTCCGCGGCAAGGGGAACCCGGGGAGCCTGAACTCCGCGTCGCACGGCGCGGGGCGGCGGATGAGCCGGCGTCAGGCGCGCGACACGTTCCGCTTCGGCGCCGAGAAGAAGCGGCTAGCGGGGCAGGGCGTCGAGGTCCTCGCGGCCGGCGCCGACGAGGTCCCCGGCGTGTACAAAGACATCGACGCGGTCATGGGCGCCCAGGCCGACCTGGTCGACGTCGTCGCACGGTTCGACCCCCGGCTAGTCCGCATGTGCGGCGACGGCAGCCGAGCGGAGGATTAGGAGTAGGCAGAGGGCAGAGGGCAGTAGGCAGATTTGCTCAAATAGCCCCACCGTTTAGCAGGCCTGCCTGCTGCCCTCTGCCTACTGCCCTCTACCTTCTAGCATGCACGAAGCCTCCTACACCTGCGGCGAGTGCGGCGAGGAGATCGTCGTGCCGATCGACCTCTCGGCCGGCGCGAGCCAGCAGTATGTCGAAGACTGCCCCGTGTGCTGCCGCGCGAACGTGATCCGAGTCGAGATCGACCCAGACGGCGAAGCGCACGCCTGGGGGGAATTGGAATGAGGCCGCGGGTGGCCGGGGGTAGGCCGCAGGTGGCAGGCCCCTGGCGTGGCAGTCATCATGGGCGAGCGACGCTCTACCTACCACCGGATCCTTCTCCCCGGCCACTTTGCCCATGCCCCACCCCATCACCTTCGCTCCCGGCACGCGGCTCGACCTGAAGGGCGTCGACCCGCGACACGTCCGAGGCGACTGGGACAAGCAGAAGGCCAAGGAGCGGATCGAGGAGAACACCGAGCGGTCGCGCGACCTGGCCTACCAGCTCTACGCGGAGAACCGCCGCGCGTTGCTGCTGGTGCTGCAAGGGATGGACACCGCCGGCAAGGACGGCACGATCCGCACGGTGATGACCGGCATCAACCCCCAGAGCTTCCAGATCACGCCGTTCAAGCAGCCGAGCCACGAGGAGCTCGACCACGACTTCCTCTGGCGGATCCACCGCGCCGTGCCGCGCCGCGGCAACATCGGCATCTTCAACCGCAGCCACTACGAGGACGTGCTCGTCGTGCGTGTGCACAACCTCGTCCCCGAGGAGCAGTGGCGGAAGCGGTACGACCGGATCAACGACTTCGAGAAGCTGCTGACCGAGGGGGGCGTCGTGCTGCTGAAGTGCTTCCTCCACATCAGCAAGGACGAGCAACGCGAGCGGTTGCAGGCGCGGCTGGACAAGCCGCACAAGCGGTGGAAGTTCAGCCGGGCCGACCTCGCCGAGAGGGAGCTGTGGGACGACTACCAAGCCGCCTACGAGGACGCGCTGGCCAACTGCAACACCGGGCACGCTCCCTGGCAGGTGATCCCCTCGGACCGCAAGTGGTACCGCAACCTGATCGTGAGCGAGCTGCTCCGCGACACGCTCGAGAAGATGAACCCGCAAATCCCCGCGGCCGAGGAGGGCCTCGACGGGGTCGTCGTGGAGTGAGGAGGGCGGGCACGCAGCGCGGGCTATGAGTTGCCGGCGACCGGCGCGCCTTTGTAGACTTGGGGCATGCCCCCCGGCCCCCTTTCGTCGTCGCCCGACACGATGAGCGGAGCGATCGTGTTCCGCGGCACGCGTGTGCCCCTGCAGGCATTCGTTGATTGCCTCAAGGCGGGCGACACGATCGACGACTTTCTCGACGGCTACCCGACGGTGACCCGTGAGCAGGTGCTCGCGGTGCTATTCGGTCCGCTGTGAGTCAGGTCGACGCTCTTATCGAGAACGCCCAGACGCTCCGGCGCCGCGTCGCGCGGCTGCGCTTCGCCCCGCCGGTGACGCACGTCTACAACCCGCTGGTTTATGCGTGGGCGCCGCACGAGGCCTACCTGCGCAAGGCGGGCGCCGGGCGGAAGCGGGTGGTCTTCCTGGGGATGAACCCCGGCCCCTGGGGCATGGCCCAGACCGGCGTGCCGTTCGGCGAGGTGGCCGCCGCGCGCGACTGGATCGGCGTCGACGCGCCGGTCAGCAAGCCGAAGAACGAGCACCCGAAGCGGCCGGTCGAGGGCTTCGCTTGCCGGCGGAGCGAGGTCTCGGGCCGGCGGCTGTGGGGGCTGTTCGCTGGGCGCTTCGGCTCGGCCGACGCGTTCTTCCGCGAGCACTTCGTCGCGAACTACTGCCCGCTGGTCTTCATGACCGAGTCGGGCAAAAACCACACGCCCGACAAGCTGCCCGCGGCGGAGCGCGAGCCGCTCGCCGCCGCGTGCGAAGCGCACCTGGCCGAGCTGCTCGAGCGGCTCCGCCCCGAGTGGGCGGTCGGCGTGGGCAAGTACGCCGAGAATTGCCTCGACCGCGTGGCCGGCGAGCGCGTGCGCGTCACGACCGTGCTGCACCCGAGCCCGGCCAGCCCGGCGGCGAACCGCGGCTGGGCGGAGGCGGCGACGGGGCAGCTAGAGGCGGCGGGTGTGTGGTGATGCTCAGCAGGTTTATCGTGCGTCGTCATCCCAAGCTTGCAGCTTCTCTGGAGCGAGGGCGGTTCCATCTGCCCGCACCACCTCCAACGCAGGCCACTGGCTGAGAACGGTCAATGAGTCCTCCGTAACGCCGGGCCATTTCGCGGGCGTATCAAGATTCTTGGGACGGGAGCCGAAGGTCAGGGCGGCGAAGTACTTGAGGAGGCCGGCTTCGCGGGCCATCGCCGTGAATCTCGCGAGTCTTTCGTCATTGAAGGTTCGGTCGTCGATAAACACATGCGCGCCGTTAGGTTCTTGATAAATGCCTCCATCGGGACCTAGCACTTCGGCGGCTCTGAGTTCCAACGATTCCAGACGAGCTTCGACGGTTAGCTGTCGCCGATGGTCGTAGCTCAGTAGTCCCAGCGCAACCGCGACGCCAGTCAACAGGATCAAGGCTTCGAGCAGCCCGAAACCGCGGCTCGACTGTGACGGGAGGCCGGCGTTATACCGGCGTTCCTGATTGACGCCGTATGCGAGGAACCCTGCCACCCACAAGGCGTGCAAAGCTGCCAGCACGCCGAACGGGAAGGACGGCATGAGGCCGAACGTTACAGCGGCCGCCACCCATGCGCTGGTCCCCACGCAAAGGATGACTACCAGTAATGCCGCAGTCCGCCATTGAAACCGATAGCGGTCCCCGTCGCGTTGGATGAAGGGGGGCAGCTGCTCACTCGCCTTTTTGTGATTGGGCATGCGGAGGTAACCTGTACGCGAGTCGGGCTGGACACTCCTGGTAAGGGCGGGATCGCTAGCCCATCGACAAGACCAGCTCGGTGATCACTTTTCCCACTCCGGCGTGAGAACCTCGGATGAACTTTGAGTGGGACGCGAAGAAGGCCGCGGCAAACCTCGTCAAACACGGAGTGAGCTTCGAGGAGGCGGTGACCGTTTTCGCGGACTTCGGAGGATCGACGATCTTCGACCCGGACCACTCCGCTGGGGAAGATCGCTACATCACCATGGGGCTTTCCAACCATGGTAGACTGATTGTGGTGTGGCACACCGACCGTGCGGGGGCGACTCGCTTGATCGGGGCCCGGAAAGCCAATCGACGCGAGACGGCGAGGTACACCGATGAACGACCCTGATCCCGGCGAAATGCGCGACCATTACGACTTCGGCCCCGACGCGAAGCCGGTTCGCGGGAAGTACGCCGCGGCCTACCGGCGAGGCACGAACTTTGTGCTGATCGATCCCGACTTGATGGCGCACTTCGGCACTCCGGAAGCCATCAACGAAGCGTTGCGTAAAGCAGCGACCGAAACGGCGCCCACCGAGGCGAGCGGATAGCCCCGCACCGCCTGGATCCGCTCCTGACGCTGCGACGAGCCGCTCGCTTAAACGCCCGGCGGCCGATACGCCACCTCCAGCGCGCGTTCGAAGTAAGCCCGCCGCAGCAACTCCCCCGGATCGGCGGCCGCGTCGAGCAGCGGGTCGACGCCCATCCACTCGACGAGCCGCCGCTCGGTCTGGGCGTGCTCTTCGACCGTGCCGTCCGCCAGCAGGTGCCGCACGCGCCAGCCTGCCTGGCTGAGCACGCGGCTGACGAGCACGCCGCGGTGGCAGTCGAGCGGCTCGCGCTCGGCGCACAATAGCGTGATCGTGTGGAGCTCGGCGCCGCGCTGCAGGCGGGCGATCCCTTCGCGGAACGCCGGCAAGCGGGCGATCCGGTCGTAATCGGCGCGGCCGTCGATGTAGCACTCCGGCTCCACGCGCCGCGCGCCCAGCTCCTCGCCGAGGAACACGTACGCGATCCCCGCGTCGCGTAGGGCCGGCGCGAGGGTCTCTTGCCGGTACTGCGGCAGCCGCGCGGCGGGGTGCGACCGCACGTCGGCCACGGCGGTCACGCCGGCGCGTTGGAGCAACGCGAGGAAGCCGGGCCACTCGTGCGTGGAGTAGCCGACGGTGAAGATCTCACGCGACACGGCGCGCCCCGCGGTCCGCCAGAGTCAGTTCGCGCCCGGCTCGGTCTTGCCGCCGTTGAGGTGGCGCCGCAGGTAGCTGGCGCGCTCGATGTTGCGGTCGGACTGGTCGAGCTCCATGCCGGCCAGCTTCTGCAGGTGGGCCGGCTGGGTGTGCACGAACAGCTTGTTGACGGTCGGGATCTCGACGTCGCCGATGAGGCCCAGGTTGATCCCCATCCGCACGCTCGAGAGCAGGTGCAGGGTCTCCTCGCTCGAGATCGTCTGCGCGGTGCGGAGGATGCCGAACGCGCGGCTCACCCGGTCGTGGAGCGTCTCTTGGCTCTCGCGGATCAAGAACGTGCGCGCCTGACGCTCGTACTCCAGCAGCACGGGGACCACGTCGGCCACCTTGGCGAGGAGGTCCTCCTCGGTCATGCCGAGGGTGACCTGGTTGCTGATCTGATAGAAGTCGCCCATCGCTTGCGAGCCCTCGCCGTACAGGCCCCGCACGGCGAGGTTGATCTTCTGCAGGCTGCGGAAGACCTTGTCGATCTGCCGCGTGATCACCAGCGCGGGCAGGTGGAGCATCACGCTCACGCGGATCCCCGTGCCGACGTTCGTGGGGCAAGCGGTCAGGTAGCCCAGGCGGTCGTTGTACGCGTAGGTGACCTGCTCTTCGAGCAGGTCGTCGATCTGGTTGATCTCTTCCCACGCCCGGTTCAGGTCGAGCCCGGAGTGCATCACCTGGATCCGCAGGTGGTCCTCCTCGTTGATCATCACGCTGAACCGCTCGCCGCCGTCGATCACGACCGCGCGGGCGCCCTCGGCCTCGGCGTGCTCGCGGCTGATCAGCTGCCGCTCGACGAGGAACAGGCGGTCGACCTCGTCGAGGTGGCTCACGTCGATGTAGTGCAGCTCGGCGCCGGGGGCCGCGTCGGGCAGCTTGCCGGCCGACTGCAACGCGTCGATCCGCGCGTGGAGGATCTGCTCGATCTGCTCGCGGTCGCTCTCGCTCGCGCGGGAGATGAACGGGAAGTCGGTCAGGTTGCGCGCCAAGCGGACGCGGCTGCTGATGACGATGTCCGACTCCGGCCCCGAGGCGCGGAGCCACTCGCCGCAGTCGCGGGCCATCAGTGCGAGGTCGAGGGACATTTGGGGGGGAGGCGCTAGGCGCTGGTTGCTAGGCGCTAGTTTTGTGAGTTCAAAGCCTTATCGACGACAAACTAGCGCCTAGCGCCGCGCGCCTAGCGCCGCCTCTCAACTCTGCTCGATGCCGCGGATCTCGTCCCTCAGCACCGACGCCCGCTCGTAGTCTTCGCCGGCGACCGCTTCTTTCATTTCGCGGCGCAGGCGGATGAGCTGCGTCTGTTGCTCGGCGCCCTCGCCGCCGTGGCGGGGCGTCTTGCCGACGTGCTGCGTCTCGCCGTGGATGTTGACCAGCAGCGGCTCCAGCTCCTTGGCGAAGTGCACGTAGTCGTGCGGGCAGCCCAGCCGGCCTTGCTTGCGGAACTCCAGGAAGCTGATCCCGCACACGGGACAGACCCGCTGGTCGAGCTCGGCTAGCTGCTCGGCCGTCTGCCCGATCGTGAGTTGCTGCGCCAGCAGCCCCGCCATCTCGGGGACAACGGAGTCCGCCTCGTCGGCGATCGGCGACAGGAACTCCTTCGCGCAGAGCTCGCACAGGTGGACCTCTTTCGGCTCCCCGTCCACCAGGTCGGTGATGTGGAAGGTCGCCGGTTTTTCGCACTTCTGGCACTTCATCGGGGGTTCCTCTTCGGCCGCTTGGCGGGCGTCAGGAGTCTATCGGGCGTGGTGGGGCTGGGCAAGGCGATGAGGCCCGCCCCTTTCGTAGCGTAAACCTTTGCGTCGGAACGGGATACAAGCCGGCGGGGGCGGGCCGACGGCGGCGCTGTAAGCCCACGGCGCCGGGTGCTAGAGTGACCCCGCCAAGCGAACCGCACGCGGCGGGTGGCTGTCTGGCGATCACTTGGGCGCCCGGGCGCGCGGTTCCAGCGACGCTAGCCGCGTCGGATTCGCCGCGACCGATTCGCCCCATCTAGCAAGCCGCAACCCATCTGTACGCCGGACCTTCCTTAGGAGTTTGTTCTCGTGGCCGACCGGACCGCTCACCGTCCTACGCTCGAGGAGTTCGTTCGGTTGGCCGAGGAAGCAGACCGCGTGCCGGTGTGGCGTCGGCTGGTGAGCGACGCGCTCACGCCGGTTTCGGCGTTCCACCGCCTGGAGTCGGCGGGCGAGGGGGCGGTCGCTTGCTTGTTCGAGAGCGTCATCGGCGGCGAGAAAGTCGGCCGCTACAGCTTCCTAGCGACCGACCCGTACCTGCTGCTCGAAGCCGACGGCGAGTCGGTCACCCGCACCCATTTCGATGGGGGCGAGCCGCGGCGCGAGACCTTCACCGCCGCCAACCCGCTCCAGACGCTCCGCGAAGAAGTCGGCAGCGTGCGGGTCGCCAAGCCCGACGGCCTGCCGCCGTTCGTCGGCGGAGCGATCGGCTACGCCGGCTACGACACGGTGCGGTACGTCGAGCGCCTGCCCGACGCGCCGCAGAACGACCGGCGCCTGCCCGACCTGGCGTTCGGCTTTTTCGACCACTTGCTGGTGTTCGACAACGTCGACAAGACGCTCACCGTCATCGTGCTGGCCGACGTGTCCTGCGGCGCCGACCGCGAGCGCGCTTACCTCGACGCGCAGCGTCGTGTCGACGAGCTCGTCGACCGCGTGGCCACCCCCTCCCGAGAGCTGGCGCCCGCCGACATCGACACCTCCGGCGGCGTGTCGCTGTCGTTCCAGTCGAACTTCACCAAGGAGGCGTTCGAGGCCGCGGTCCAGAAGTGCGTCGAGTACATCCGCGCGGGCGACATCTTCCAGGTGGTGCTCAGCCAGCGGCTCGCCACGCCGTACGCCGACGACCCGTTCGAGCTCTACCGGACGCTGCGGGTGGTGAACCCCAGCCCGTTCATGTTCTACGTACGCACCCCGTCGTGCACGCTCGTGGGCAGCTCGCCGGAGATCATGGTCCGCGTGGTCGACGGCCAGGTGACGGTGCGGCCGCTGGCGGGCACCCGGCCGCGGGGCGCGACCGAGGAGGAGGACCGCCGCCTGGCCGAAGAGCTGCTCGCCGACCCGAAGGAACGGGCCGAGCACGTGATGCTCGTCGACCTGGGCCGCAACGACGTGGGCCGCGTGGCGCGGTACGGGTCGGTCGAGCTGTCCGACGTGATGGTCATCGAACGCTACAGCCACGTGATGCACATCACGTCGAACGTGACCGGCCGCCTGACCGACGACCGCGACGCGTTCGACGCGCTCGCCGCGTGCCTGCCCGCCGGCACCGTGTCCGGCGCGCCGAAGGTCCGCGCCATGCAGATCATCGACGAGCTCGAGCCCCACCGCCGCGGCCCCTACGCCGGCGCCGTGGGCTACCTCGACTTCGCCGGCGACATGGACACCTGCATCGCGCTGCGCACGATCGTCGTCGCCGGCGGGAAGGCCTACGTGCAGGCCGGCGCGGGGATCGTGGCCGACAGCGTGCCCGCCAGCGAGCACCAAGAAACCCTCAACAAAGCCCGCGGCCTGCTCAAAGCGATCGAGCTGACGCGGCAGCGGCTCGCAGGTGACGGGCGATAGGCAGCAGGCAGCAGGGGATAGATGCCTAGCGGGGAATGCGGGAACATAGGGCCTGCCCACCTACCCCCCTATCACCCCTCAATTCGCCACCTGTCCTTGCCTCTCTCCGGCCAACTGCTTGTCGCCTCGCGTAAGCTGCGCGACCCGAACTTCCGCCAGTCCGTGGTGCTGCTGCTCGAGCACAACGAGAACGGCGCGCTCGGCGTGGTGCTCAATCGGCCGACGGAGCGCACCGTCGAGCAGGTGTGGGAGGCCGTCGAATTCGACCCCTGCGACTGCCAACAACCGCTCAACTACGGCGGCCCCGTGCAGGGCCCGCTGATCGCGTTGCACACGTCGGAGGAGCTCAGCGAGAAGCAGGTCTTGCCCGGCCTGTACCTGTCGATGCAACGCGCGACCGTCGACCCCCTCGTGCGGCAGACAAAGCACCCGTTCCGCTTGTACAGCGGAAACAGCGGGTGGGGCGGTGGGCAGCTCGAGGGCGAGCTCAACGAAGGGAGCTGGCTCACCACGCCCGCCCATTCGGACGACGTGTTCGCCGACCCCACGACGGTCTGGCGCGAGGTCACCAGCCGCATCGCGCTGGCCGTGATGGTCCCGGGCCTCGACCCCGACCGCCTGCCGAACGACCCGTCGCTGAACTGACCCGCCGCGCGGCCCGGCCCGCCCCGCGCGACCAGGGAGCCCCGCGGCGTGAGCCCGGGGAGTTGCGGCACGCCGGATTCGGCTCGCAACTCCCCGGCCTGTGAAGCCCAAGGGCTCTGGTTTCCACGCGGGGGGTGGCGTGCGAGCGTTGGGCGCAACGCAGCAACCCACGCTTCCCTTGGCGCTGCGGGCGTCGGGGCGGTTTACTCTGTAGCGTCCCCCTGCTCAGGCCGCCCCGCGATGCCCGAAAAACGCCTCCGACCACGCAGCCGCCTCGGCAAGTACCTCGTCGAGAAGCGGCTCGCCGAGGGGGGGTTCGCGACCGTCTACCAGGCGCGGGACACGATCGAAGGGGTGCGGGTCGCGATGAAAGCGCCCCACACCCACCTGATGGACGACGAGGCGGCCGAGACGTTCCGCCGCGAGGTGCGGCTCGTCGCGTCGCTCGACCACGCGAACGTGCTCCCGCTGAAGTCGGCCGACGTGATCGACGGCGTGTTCGTGATCGTCACGGCGCTGGCCAAGGAATCGCTCGGCGACCGCCTGGAGCGCCGCTTGGCGACCAAGACCGCCCTGGACTACGCGGACCAGATGCTGGCCGGGTTGGCCTACGCGCACGACCGCTCGATCGCCCACTGCGACGTGAAGCCCGACAACTTCCTGCTGTTCGAAGGGGGCCGCGTGCGCTTGGGCGACTTCGGCATCGCCCGCTTCGCGCAGCGCACGCTCCGCGGGTCGGGCGCGGGCACCGTCGGCTACGTGGCGCCGGAGCAGGCGCTCGGAGCGCCGTCGATCCGGTCGGACGTGTTCTCGATGGGGCTGTCGTTGTGGCGGATGTTCTCTGGCTCGCTGCCGGAGTGGCCCTACCGCGACCCGCTCGCCGGCAGCGAGCGGATCTCGCGCGTGCTGCGCGAGGAAGCGGTCGCCGTGCTGCGGCGGGCGATCGACCTGGAGCCGAAGAAGCGCTACGCGGACGCCGGCGCGATGCGCGCCGCGTGGAAGCGGGTCGGGCGGAAGGCGGCGCGCGGCGCCAGCGGCTCAGCCGGCCGCCGCCGCCGCGGCGGCGTCACCACACAGAACTGGCGGACCGTGCAGCGGAGCGAGTTCCGCCGCCGCTTCGGCGCGCAGCTCGAAACGCGGCTCGAGTGCGAGCGCTGCGACGGGCCGGTCTCCGAGCCGATGCTCTGGTGCCCCTGGTGCCGCGCCGACCGCACCCGCTTGCCCGACGAGACCCGCTTCCCGCAGGCGTGCCCGCGGTGCCGGCGCGGCATGAAGCTCGACTGGCGGTACTGCCCGTGGTGTTACGGCCCGGGCTTCGAGGTCCAGACCAAGCGGCAGTACACCGACAAGCGCTACACCGCGAAGTGCTCCGCGGCCGGCTGCGACCGCAAGCTCCTGATGCCCTGGATGCGGTACTGCCCGTGGTGCCACGCAAAGGTCCGGCGCCACTGGAAGGTCGAGGGCGTGCGCGACCGCTGCAAGTCGTGCGGCTGGGGCGTGGTCTCCGAGTTCTGGCGCGGGTGCCCGTGGTGTGGCAAGCCGCTGCGGTCACTAACCCCATGAGTCCCCGCGCCGGGCGAGGCCCCACGATGGCGGCGGCGCTTTACTTCCAATGCGACATGTCCGAGCCGGCCCTCTGGGGCCGCCTGGGCGGTCGCGCGGTGGCCGCTTACTCGAGCCGCTCGCCCTTCAAAGAGACCGTCAACGAAGACGCCGCCGCCGTCATCCCGTGGGACGAGCACTCGGCGGTGCTGGCGGTCGCCGACGGGCTGGGGGGCGCCGCGCGGGGCGAGGAGGCCTCGCGCCGAGCGATCCAAGAACTGGCCGACGCGATCGACCGCGCCGACCGCCAAACGAGCCAGCTCCGCACGGCGATCCTCGACGGCATCGAGTCGGCCAACGGGGCGGTCATGCGGATCGGGGCCGGCGCGGCGACGACGCTCGCCGTTGTCGAGGTGACCATCGGCGGCCCCGACGGCGACCTCGCGCGGACCTACCACGTCGGCGACGCCGGCGTGCTGGTGTGCGGGGGCCGCGGCAAGGTGAAGCTGCTCACGACCGCCCACTCGCCGGTCGGCTACGGCGTCGAGGCGGGCCTCATCGACCACCACGAGGCCATGCACCACGACGAGCGCCACTTGGTGTCGAACGTGGTCGGCGCGGCCGATTCGCGGATCGAGATCGGCGCCGCCGCGCCGCTGGCGAAGCTCGACACGGTGCTGGTCGCGAGCGATGGCTTGTTCGACAACCTGACCGTGGCCGAGATCGTGTCGCTCGTACGCCGCGGGCCCGCCGCCACCGCGGCCCAGCGCGTCGCCCAAGCGGCGCGCGAGCGGATGCTCGGCGCCGCTATCGACCTGCCGGCCAAAGCCGACGACCTCACACTGCTCGTGATGCGAAGGGGATGAGGGACGAGGGACGAGGGACGAGGGACGAGGGACGAGGGACGAGGGACGGGGGACGAGGGACCCCTGCGTTACGTTCACGAGCCACCACTAACCGTCACCCCTCACGCCTCACCCCTCACGCCTCACCCCTCACGCCTCACCCCTCAAGCCTCACCCCTCAAGCCTCAAGCCTCAAGCTTCCCCCCTCCTCGACCTTCCGGGCGATGGCAGAAACGCTGCACCGCCGGGCGGCTTGGCGCCGAAGTAGGCCGCAGCGAGTTGCCCGGTCTTCCTAGTCGGCCTACGATGCGCGCTATGAGCAAGCACGGCAGAAACGGCGTCCGCGGCGCGTGTACCGAGCCCGCCCGGCCAACGGCCGGCGCGGGACGATGCGTCCGCTAGCGGCGCCGGCACGGCGCCGCGGGCTTTCTCTCTCGCTTGCAATCGGCCCGCCCCGCCGCCCCTCGCCCGCTTGGGGCCACGGCGCCGACCCCCTCCCGGGAGCCCAAAGATGGCAACCGACCCCCGCGTAAAAGACGACGACCTACCGCGGCTCACCCAGCGCCTGGTGGCGACCTACGACCGGCTCGGCAAGCTGAACCACCTGGGGCACTGCCCGCTGCCGCGTTACAGCGAGGTGGTCGCCGCCACGCAGGACCTGATGGAGCTGATCTACCCCGGCTACCGCAACCGCGAGGGCTTGCACCGGGGGAACATCGGCTACTACGTGGGCGACCTCGTCGACCGCCTGCACGACCGCCTGACCCAGCAGGTCGGCCGCGCCCTGCGGCACGAGGCGGTGCGCGACGGGCTGGTCGGCGACTGCGAGTCGGTCGAGGACTTCGAGGCGCTCGGCCAAGCCAAGACGATGCTCTTCCTGGACCGCTTGCCTGAGCTGCGCGAGGTCCTCGCAACCGACGTCGAGGCCGCCTACGACGGCGACCCCGCGTGCAAGGGCGCCGACGAGGTCATCTTCTGCTACCCCGGCCTCGAAGCGGTCACCGTCCAGCGCCTGGCCCACCAGCTGTTCGACCTCGACATCCCCTTCATCCCGCGGATGATGACCGAGTGGGCGCACGGCCGCACCGGGATCGACATCCACCCCGGCGCGACGATCGGGCCGTACTTCTTCATCGACCACGGGACGGGCGTCGTGATCGGCGAGACGTGCCGCATCGGGTCGCACGTGAAGCTCTACCAGGGCGTGACGCTCGGCGCGTTGTCCTTCCCCAAGGACGCCGACGGCAAGCTGGTGCGCGACACCAAGCGGCACCCGACGATCGAGGACCGCGTGGTCGTGTACGCGAACGCCACGATCCTCGGCGGCCGCACGACCGTCGGGCACGACTCGGTGATCGGCTCGAGCGTGTGGCTCACCGACAGCGTCGAGCCGCACTCGACGATCGTCATCGAGAAGCCGAAGCTACGCGTCCGCGGCGGCGACGCCGCGGCCCCGGCGTGAGGGGGAGGGAACAGCCCGGTTCTCTATCTCTCTCGTTCACCGGCGTGTTACAGTCGGGCGCCCGCGTCCCCTCGCCCCCGAGCCCGCCGCCCGTGCCTGCGCTTGGCCCCGTCTTCCGCCACGAGATGATCGCCGCGGGGCGCAAGACGCGCTACTTCTGGATCCGCGCGCTGGTCGGCGCGGCGATGCTCGCGGTCCTCGCGCTGATCTACGCGGGCGTCAGCGCGTACGAGCAGTCGACCCTGTCGATCCGCACGCTGGCCGAGATCACGTCGGCCTTCTACACCAGCGCGGCGTGGCTCACGATGGGCGCGGTGCTGGCCGTCACGCCGGTCGTCGCGGCCGGGGCGATCGCCACGGAGCGCGAGCGGCGGACCATCGAGTACCTGTTCGCCACCGACCTGTCGAACGCCGAGATCGTGCTCGACAAGCTCCTCGCGCGGCTGCTCACCGTCGGCAAGATCGTCCTCGCCGCCGCGCCGGTGCTCGCCATCTTCCGCCTCCTCGGCGGCGTGCCGGGCGAGCTGCTGCTGGCGCACGCGGCGCTGTTGGCCACGACCGGCGCGTTGGTCGCGTCGTACGCGCTGCTGACCGGCGCCTACCACGAGCGGGCCCGCGACGCCGCCCAGCGCGCCATCTCCGGGACGGTCGCCTTCCTGATCCTCCCGGGGTTCTTGCTCGCCGCGGGCGCGTTCTTGAGCCCGGTCCAGCGGCCCTGGGTCGTGTGGCTGTCGGAGTGGGTCTTGCAGCCGGTCACTTGGTTCTTGCTGCTGATCAACCCGGTCGCCGCGATGATCCAGGGGGGCGGGTTGCTCGGGGGGAATCTGGGCGTCGACTTCGACTCGTCGGTCGTTTTCAAAACCTGCGGCGCCCAGCTCGGCGTGACCGCGGTGCTGCTGGCGGTGGCCGTCGCCACGGTGCGCCGCACGCACCTGGCCGCGGCCGGCGCGCCGGGACATGCGAAGAAGGCCGCCGGCAAGAAGGGCGCCGCCGCGTCCGCCACGCGCTCCCCCTACGAGCTCCGCCCGGTGCTGTGGAAAGAGATGTACGCCGCGTCGCTGCCGAAGAAACGCGGCGCGGCGATCCGCCACCGCGTCGGCGTCGGGGTGCTGGTCATCGCGATCGCCGCGACGCTCGTCGGCGTGATCGCGTCGGGGTACCTGTTCGGCGGGCGGGTCGACTTCGAGGACTACATGCTCGTCGCGTGCGGGCTGGCGACCGCCGTCGGGTCGGTTGTCGTTCTCGCCATGGGCGCCCGCGCGGCGGGGCTGGTGAGCTACGAACGCGAGCGCGAGACCTGGCTCTCCCTGCTCACCACGCCGCTCACCGGCGCGGAGATCGTCGCCGGGAAGATGGGGGGCAACTTCTACAACTTCCGCTGGGGCCTGGCCGGCGCGGTCGCGATCCCGCTGACGGCGCTGATTTACAGCCCGGTGGCGATCCCCGCCGCGCTGGGCTTCGCGCTGTCGCTGGGGATCGTCTCGCTCGCGGCGACAGCCGTTGGCTTGGCCGCGTCGCTGCGGATCGGCAGCTCGATCAAGGCGGTCGGCGTGACCATCGCCATCATGCTGGCGATCTCCGCGGTCTACCCGGTGCTCCTGGGCATGCTGACCGGCATCCTCACACGCAGCGATCTGCTGTTCGAGCTGTTCGGCCTGCCGGCCGTCGCGCCCGTGTTGTTGGCCGTGCCGATGTTGCTGGCCGCGGAGGGACCGCCCGACGACGAGATCCTCTTCGCCTACGCCGGCGGCACGCTGTTCTACGTGGCGCTGGGGGCGGCGGTCACCGCGGCGAACATCCGGCACTTCGACCGCATCTGCGGCCGCGCGACCCGGGCCAACCCCGCCGCCGCGTCGCGGCCCCCGAGCGGCCCCGACCAGCGCCCCGACCAGCGCCCCGACGCCACCGGCGCGACCACCCCGGCGCCGGCCTGAGCCGGCGTGCTCCCCCGGGAGGGTTATCAGCGGCTCACCAGGGGCTTGCGCCCCACATCACCTCGTGGCTGTAGAGCGGGTCGACCGGGCCGAGCCGTTGCTCGTCGCTCAGGCGGGGCTCGGCGTTCTGCTCGACGCGCGTCAGCGGCCGCGCCGCGCGGTGCGGCGTCGCCGACGAGACCGTCGAGAACACCCCGCCGGTCGCCGAGGCGTCGTCGCCCGTCGGGGCCGAGCGGTCGGCGGGTCGCTCGTACGCACGCAGCGTCGGCGTGCGGAGCACCATGCCGATCGGCAGCAGGTCGGGGCTGTCGAGCCGGTCGCGGTTGAGCTCGTAGATCTCGCCAGCGCGGGCCGCGTCGCCCAGGTAACGCTCGGCCAGTTCTTCCAGCGTGTCGCCGTCGGAGACGACGTGCTGCTGGTAGTCGCCCACCGCGGCGGTCCGCTCGATCGCCGCCGGGCCCGGCAGCGGCGCGAACGCGTCGTCGGCCGGCGCGTCCCACGCCACGCCGCCGACCGCCGGGTCGTACGCGGGGCGTTTGCCGTACGGGCTGTCGGCGAGCGTGCCCCGCTCGGCCGTGCCCCGCTCGGCCGGCGCGCTGCCGGGGGGGGCGACGGCCGCTTGGGCCGACCGCGGCGTGGCGGGGGCCTCGCCGCGCGTCGCTTGCGCGGCGCCGCCGCGGGGGATTGGCTTGAGCGGCCGCTTGGGCGGCGTCAACTCCGGCAACGCGGGCGGGTCGGCCGCGCCGTCCCACGACGCGGGACCCGGCAGGACCGGCCGGCTGTCGGCCGACGCTTCCGGCGCGGGCCACGACGCGCGGTCCACACTCGGCGCGACCGGGCCGCCCCACCCGCCGTTCGGCTCGTCGGCGGCCGGCGCCGACTCTTCGGACGCGGCCGGCAACGCGGGCCACGCGTCGGTGCGTAGGGACGGCGCGTCGCCGGCCACCGGTTGCAGGCCCACCTCGGGCGGCTGCGGCCCTTGGAAGTAGCCCGCGACTCGCTCCAACGCGTCGGGCGGTCCCAGGATCGAGGCGACAAAGAAGCCCGCGCCAAGCAGCACGAGCGATGAGACTAGCTTTGCAAATTCGTTCACGGCGAGGACCCGGTCCGCGACCCGTCGCCGTCGAGGGGCGCCGCCACGAGTGGCTAGCGCGTACCGCGGGCGCGGGTCTTGGTAAGGAAAGGCTCGTCCGTGAACACAACAGCGGCCCGGCGTCGTCCGGTCCGGGTCCGCTTACATCGGTGTCGTTGAGAGAGATCGGCGCCCCGGCGCCGGCGCCGCCAGCAGGGGGCGGTGAAGGACGCTTCGGGCCGATCAGCGAAGCCTTGCGGGCGGGCCGTTCGCGGCGGCGCCCTTCTGGCTGGCCCCTTCTACGCGGCGGGCGACCCGCAGTTCGCGGCCGGGCCGGCGCCGCAAGAGAAACAGCGCGCGCTCTGCGCGAAGCTGTGCGGACTAGCGAAACGCCGCCGGTGACAACGGCTGGTGCGGGGCTGTGCTTCGCGTTGTGCCCCGGGCTGCCGCCACGGGGCTGGGTCTCTACCGCGCTGGGGCCCTACCGCGCTGGGCCCTGCCGCGCTGGGACTGGCGGCGCGCGGCGGCCATACCAACACGCCTGCGCCGCACCGGCCAACCGGCGCGTAGCAACTAGCAACTCCCCCCTTACGCCGCGGCCCGGGGGTTGCCGGCCGTGGCGGCGGTGCCGTCGTCGTCGGTGCCGGCCAGCGCCAGCAGCGCCGGCGTGGCGATGAACACCGTGGAGTAGGTGCCGACGATCACGCCGACCACCAGGGCGAACGCGAACGCGTGGATCCCGGCGCCGCCGAAGAAGTACAGCACCACGACCACGATCAACGTGGTGAGCGAGGTCAGCACCGTGCGGCTGAGGGTTTGGTTGATCGACTTGTTGACTGTCTCGGCGGTCAGGCGCGGGCTCTTGCCGCGGACCTCGCGGATGCGGTCGAAGATGACGATCGTGTCGTTCAGCGAGTAGCCGATGATCGTGATGAAGGCCGCGAGGATCGGCAGGCTGATCTGGAACGCGTCGATCTGCAGCGCCGTGGCGAGCGGCGGCACGGCCGACACGACCCACGCCGACAGGGCGATCGCGCCGAGGGTGACCAGCACGTCGTGGATCAGCGCGATCACCGCCGCGACGCCGTAGTACACGTTCTGGAAGCGGAACCACAGGTACGCGATGATCCCGATCAGGCTGAGGACGACCGCCCAAACGGCCTTCTCTTGCAGGTCGCCGGCGACCCGCGCGCCGATCTTGCTCGCCAGCGGGAACAGCGGCTCGGCGGCCAGCTCCGCTTGCAGGGCCTCGGCGACCTCGACGGTTTGCTCGGCCGGCAAGCCGAGGCGCATCGTCCACTCCTTGAACCGTTGGCTGCTGCCCGCCGTGTACGCGGGGTTCTCTAGCTGCGGCTCGACGCCGGGCCGGCCGGACTGGGCGAGGATCTCCTCGATCCGTTCCACGAGCGCGTCGTGCGTGAGGCCGTCGTTCTCGCCGAAGCCCTCTCCCTCGTTGAACGTGAGCGGCAGGGTCGTGCCGGTCGTGCCGCCACGCTCCTCGAAAGCCTCGGGCTCGCCGATCGCCAGCGCGTAGTTCTTCAGCGAGTCGCCGAACTCCTCGGCGATCACGGCCTCGACACGCTCGACGTCGTCGATGCCGCTGTTCACGGTGAACCGCAGGCCGGTCTCACCGCTCTGGATCACGGTGAGGTTCTTATCCCCCAGCTCGGTCGAGCGGACCTTCTCGTTCACTTCGCTAAATGTCATCGGCTCGTCGAGCACGAACGTGACGCTCGAGCCGCCGGTGAAGTCGATGTCCAGCAGGTTCTCGCCGCGGCCGAACACGCCGACCAAGCCGGCCGCGATCAACAGCACAGAGAACACGATCGCCGGCACACGCTTGCCGATGAAGTCGATGTTGGTCTCGCCGAGGATCGAGCCGAACTTCAGCGTCTTGATCCAGCGGCGCCGCTCGGCGATGTCGAACACCGTGCGGGCGCAGAAGATGGCGGTGTACATCGACATCACGATGCCGAGGAACAGCGTGATGCCGAACCCCTTGATCGGCCCGGTGCCGACGTTGTAGAGGATCACCGCCGCGATCAGCGTGGTGACGTTCGCGTCGATGATGGTCGTGGTGGCCTTGCCGAAGCCGTTGCGGATCGCCATCCGCAGGCCGGCCCCCTTGGCGAGTTCCTCGCGGATCCGCTCGAAGATCAGCACGTTCGCGTCGACCGCCATGCCCACCGTCAGCACGAGGCCGGCCAGGCCGGGCAGCGTGAACGCCGCCTGCATGACGACCATCGCGGCGAGCACCAGCAGCAGCGTGGCCGCCAGCGCGAGGCAGGCCACGAGGCCGGCGAAGCGGTAGTAGACGAGTATGAACAGGAGCACCGCGGCGAGCGACACGCCGATCGCGAACGTGCCGCGCTGGATCGTCTCGGCGCCGAGGGTGGGGCTGACCTGCTCTTCGCTGATTGGAGTCTTGACCAGCGCGGCCGGCAGGCTGCCCGCGTTGAGGATGCCGACCAGGTTGTCGACCTCTTGCTCGACGTTCGGCCCGCCGATCGTGATCTGGCCGCTGCCCGTGATCCGGTCGTTCAGCTCCGGCGCGGAGAGCAGCGTGTCGTCGAGCAGGATGCCCAGCTTACGCTTCACGTCGGGCGTGGCCGGGTTGGGGAGGTTCTCGCCGGTGAAGCGGCCGAACTTGGCCGAGCCGATCGAGTCGAAGTTGAAGTTCACGACCGGGCGGCCCAGGTCGCCGTACGACTTCGACACGCCCGTCAGGTACTCGCCGGTGACGTCCCAGCGGTCCATCAGCACGAGGATCTCGTCGCGGCCGTTGGCTTCGCGGGTGACCAGCCGCGGGTCCTCGACGGGGAACTTCTCGGTGTCGTAGGGGACCCACTTGGCGCGCGTCGCTCCGCCGATCGACACGATCTTCTCGCTGGGGCCGAGGTTGGCGGCCGCCTCGATGATGTTGCGGTCCTCGCTCCAGCGCCGGTCGGCGACGATCCGGAACTCGAGCTGCCCCAGGTCGGTGATCCGCCGCTTGATGAACTGCAGGTCGTCCGGCCCGGCCTTCGGGATGATGATCTCGATCGCGCCGCCGTAGTTGCGGATCGAGACCTCCTTGGTCCCGGCCGGGTCGATCCGCCGTTTCAGCGCGGCGATCAACTGCTCCATGTCCACGCGGCGCCGCGGGCCTTCGGCGTCGTCGGCCTCGTCGGCCGGCGGCTGGTCGGGGTCGAGCGGGTCGAAGACCAGGTCCGGGTCGGCCAGCTCGTACACGAGCGTGATGCCGCCGGCCAGGTCGGGGCCGCCTTTGAACTGGCCGGTCGCTACGCAGAGGGCGGCCACCGACAACGAGGTCAGCACGGTGGCGATCCGCCACGCCTTCTCCGGCATCCTCCACGCCTTGGCGAGCCAGTTGCCCAGCAGGATCGGCACGACGATCGCCGCCAGCGTCACGAGCCACGTCAGCGCGCTGCCACCGCCGGCGTCGGCCTCATCGATGGCGGCCTCGGCCGCGTCGCCCGCGGCGAGGTCGCGGTTTTCTGGCGACGGCACGCCGGCCATGGGCTCCCCTTCGGCCGGGTCGGCTTCGGCCACATCGGCGCCGGCTGCGACCTCCGACGGCGGCGCGGCGGCCGGCTCGATCACCGGCGTGTCGACCGGTTCCTCGGCCGGCGTTTCGGGCGCTGGATCGACGGCCGGCGTGTCGGCGTCGGTCTCCGCGGCGGCCTCGGCCGGCGGCGTGTCGGCAGCCTCTGGCTCCGCCGCTGGCTCGGCCGCTGGCTCGGCTGTGGCGGCCGGCGTATCGGCGTTCTCTTGGGCCGGCGCCGGCGAGCCGCACAGCGTGGCCGCCGCTAGCGCGACGAGCAGCACGCCCAACCAGCGGCTAGCGACCGGGGAGGAGAAGAGCACGGAAGGGGTCGGCATCGGTCGGGTGACCATGACGGGAATCGGTTATTGTCGGGGGCGCCGCGGGAGGACCGTCGCGGCGGCGGAGTGTGTTGAGGGGGCAGCGTCAGTCGTCGCGCTCGACCGAGTCGATCGCCCACAGGGCGACTCGGACCTTGGCGCCGGTCGACTCGTCGACGCGGAGCGTGAGCCGGCCCGCGTCGCGTTGGATGTTGGTGACCACGCCGTGCAGGCCGCCGGTGGTGACCACCCGATCGTTCTCTTTGATGCCGTCGAGCATCTGCTGGAACCGCTTGTCCTTGGTCCGCTGCGGAACCACGAACAGGAAGTACACCAGCGCCAGCATCGCCACGAACGGCAGCAGGGCCGTCAGCGCGCCAGCGCCGCCCCCGCCGTCGGCCTGGGCCAACGCCGAACCAGCATGGACCAGCCCAGCGTGGACCAGCCCAGCGTGGGCCCACCCGTCGAGGGCGGAGCCCCGCATCGGATCGAAGAGCAGCAACAACGGCGGGATCAAAAACGACACTGGGCCTCGCGGCGCGGGCGCCGCACCAGCGGCGAGCGCCCCCCTGCCTGGCTTGGGCGATCGGACGGAAACCGCGAATGGTAAAGCCTTGCCGCCAAAGCGGAAAGGGGAGACGCTCCGCGCGCCGTCGCCGGCCGTTTGGCAGGGCCGCCGGGCGTCGGGAATGCGGGATGCGGAATGCGGAATGCGGTTGGGGGTGCACTGCTTGGGCCGCGGGCACGCGACGTTCCGCCGTCCGCTGTCGCCTGTCCGGCCGGCGGCGGCCAAAAGCGGGCTTGCGCGTGGCGCGATCGGCGAGAATCGAACGCCGCGTCGGGGGCGAGGGGCCGATAACGTTACTCGTCGCGCGGCGCGTAACGTATCACAACCCGATGCCGCGCCTGAGCTTAGGGCGAAAAAGCGCGTTTTTAGCGTTACACGCGCTGCGCCGGGTGTCTGTCGCGTTTCAAACGAAAAGGGAAGCGGCTCGCCGCGTTTCGTGGCTAATTCTCGCCGCACTCCTCGGCGCTCTGCTCGGCGGTCCGCCAAGCGAGCTGCCGCTGGGCCTTGAACGCCGCGAACCGGCCGGCTTCGATCGCGCGGCGCGTGTCGGCCATCAGACGCTGGTAGAAGGTCAGGTTGTGGATCGACAGCAAGATCGGGCCGAGCATCTCGCCGGCCATGAACAAGTGCCGCAAGTAGCCGCGGCTGTGCCGCCGGCACGCCACGCACGGGCAGTCGTCTTCCAGCGGCCGTGGGTCGAGCGTGTGGCGGGCGTTCCGCATGCGGAGCGGGCCGCTGGCCGTGTAAGCCAGGGCGTTACGGCCGTTGCGGGTCGGCATCACGCAGTCGAACATGTCGACCCCGCGCTCGACGGCCTCGAGCAGGTCGCGGGGCGTCCCCACGCCCATCAGGTAGCGGGGCTTGTCCGGCGGCAAGCACGGGGTGGTCGCGGAGATCGTCCGGTACATGTCGGCGGCCGGCTCGCCCACGCTGAGCCCGCCGATCGCGTAGCCCGCCAGGTCGAGCTCAAGGAGTCCCTCGGCCGATTCTTGCCGGAGCTCCGCGTCGAGGCCGCCTTGCACGATGCCGAACAGGGATTGGTCCCGGCGCGTGGCGGCCGACACGCAGCGCTCGGCCCACCGCTGGCTGCGGAGCATCGCGTCGCGGACGGCGTCGCGGTCGGCCGGCAGCTCGATCACGTGGTCGAGCACCATCGCCACGTCGGCGCCGAGCTGCTCTTGCACCCAGACGGAGGATTCGGGGGTGAGCTCGACCGTGTCGCCGTTGACGTGCGACTGGAACCGCACGCCGTGCTCGTCGATACGGCGCTTGTCGGCCAGGCTAAAGACCTGGAACCCGCCGGAGTCGGTGAGCATCGGCCCGGCCCAGCCGCTGAGGGCGTGGAGGCCACCGAGGGCGGCCACGGTTTCTGGGCCGGGGCGGAGCAGCAGGTGGTACGTGTTGCCGAGCACCATCTGGGCGCCGGTCTCGGCGAGCCGCTCGCAATCGACGCCCTTGACCGTGCCGGCCGTGCCGACCGGCATGAACGCGGGCAGCTCGATGGCCCCGTGCGGCGTGTGGAGCCGGCCCCGCCGTGCGCCGGTGGGGTCCAGGGAGATCGGCTCGTACCAAACGGGCGGCATGGCCAGGCGCTAGCTGAGAGGCGCTCGGCGCTAGGCCTTGCTGACCGAGTAGAAACTAGCGCCTAGCGCCGTCGAACTAGCGCCTTTCACTAGGCTTCGCCGCGGAGCTTCAGGCCGTGGACGGTCAGCTTTTCGCGGACCTCGTTCAGGCTCGTGACGCCGAAGTTCTTGCACTCCAGCAGGTCGTCGGGGGTGCGGCGGACCAGCTCGCCGACCGTGGTCAGGCCCAGACGCACCATGCACTTGCGGGCGCGGACCGACAGGCTGAGGTCGCTGATCGGCCGGTCGAGCAGGGCCCGCTCGTCGGCCGACAGCGCGTCGGGGTTGTAGGGGGGGTCTTGTTCGCGTTTCTGGTGGGCGAACTGGCCGAGCTCGAGGCCCTTGGAGCTGAGCATCTCGCGGATCTCGACGAGCGAGGTCTCGCCGAAGTTCTTGCTGGCCAGCAGCTCTTGCTCGGTCGTCTCGGTGAGGTCGCCGAGCGTCATGATGCCCATGCGTTGCAGGCAGTTGCGGCTGCGGACGCTGAGCTCGAAGTCGGTGACCGGGATCGCCAGCACCTGCGCGAGGCGGTCCTGCTGCCGGCGGGCCTCCTCGTCGTAGAACATGTCGCGGCTGCCGTCGGCGTCCTTGAAGAACAGCCGGGCCCGCTGGTGACCGGGGTACACGTCGAGGATCCGCTGGTAGCAGCCCTTGGCCCGCTCGTACTGCTCGAGGTCCTCGTACAGCACGCCGAGGTTCAGCAGCGTGCCCACGTGGGTCGGGAACTGCTGGGCCGCCTTCTCGTACAGGTTGCGGGCGTAGTCGTCGTTGCCGCGGCGGTCGTTCTCTAGGGCGAGGCCGAACAGGGCGCCGCCGTGGGCCGGGTCGGCCGCGACCGCGCGTTCCAGCAGCGCGACGACCTCCTCCGGGTTGCCCGACAGGGCCTGCACGGTGGCCGAGCGCTGGTAGAGGTAGTCGGCGGTTTGCTCGACGGCGCCGGAGAGCCCGTCGAGCAGCTTCAGCGCGCCTTGGGGGTCGCCCGAGTAGCGGACGGCTTCGGCTTGGGCGAGGGCGACGGCGTCCTTGTCGTAGCCGGCCTTGCCGGCCGACTCGTAGGACTGCACGGCCTCGTCGTAGCGGTCCAGGGCGAGCTTCGACTTGCCGAGGTAGAAGTGCGTGAGGGCGCCGCCGTCGGCCTTGCTGAGCACGTCGATCGCGTTGGAGTAGCGGCCCAGCAGGTACAGGCACACGCCCAGCTTGGCCGAGGTCGCCGGGGTGCGGCTGGGCTGGGCCTCGAGCTCTTGGACGGCTTCCTTCAGCTCGCCGTAGCGGCTGTAGTTGGCGGCGATGCCGGCCGTGATTTCGGAGATCTCACGGGGGCCGAAGGCCGCGGTCGAGAGGATGGCTTGCTTCAGGTCGGTGTCGAGCGCCGTCATGTTCAACTGGGCAGAGGGCAGGGGGGGCAGCGGGCCGGGTATCGCGGGCGGATCGGTGCTCGACGGCGAGGCTGCCAGCCGCCGTCTGCCTACTGCCCGCTAGTGAAGAGCCAGCGGCGGGAGTCGAACCCGCAACCCCCGCATTACGAATGCGGTGCTCTGCCAATTGAAGCTACGCTGGCTGGCGAGCGTCGAGCCGGGCCCAGGCCCGGCACGGCGACGCAAGCCCCGAATCATAGCCAATCTGGGCCGCGAGCGCCAAGCGGTGGTCTGCCTCGGCGAGCGGCGCGAGAGGGCGCCCCTCGTCGGGGGCCGCTCTCTCGCCACGGGGATTGGGGCAGCGCCGAGAAACTTTGCGGCTTCGCTCTTGCGGCAACCGGGGCATTAGTGTCAGGTAAGGCCACACGAGCCGTCCCTGAAGAGCTGACGGATATCGCGACGATTGGTCTCCCCACGCGGCAGACCTCGGCGGCTCGTCCCAGAGCGCTGACAACGCAAGCGTCGTCACACTCGGCGCACTGGTCCGGCAGAGTTGGGTTGATCCGGCAAACGGGTCGACCCGGCAAGCTCGGGCGGTGCGGTTCCCCCACCTATCACGTCGCGTCTCTCGCTTCACGTTGTGGTCCCGCACCGGGCGTCTGCGCGCCGGCGGACCGCTCCTGAGATTCCCACTTTTGCTATCGCTCGAGGCCCCTCCGCGAATGCCCACGACCCTGACCGAATACCGCAAGATCACCCACAACGGCGAGCCCCACTACGGGCAGCACTGCGTCGCCACGGCGCTGGGGTGCAACGAGAACATCCTCTCGATCGAGAAGATGTACGAGTTCCTCGTGCAGATGGCGGACGACATCGACATGGTCCGCTTCGGGCCGCCGATCGTCGCCCGCTTCGGCGAGGGGAACGACATCGGCCTCTCGGGCGTACAGCTGATCACGACCAGCGCGATCACGATCCACACGAACGACGCCCACCGGGACATGTACCTGGACGTCTTCAGTTGCAAGCCGTTCGACGAGGCCACCGTGCGCCGCGTCGTCGAAGAGTTTCTTTCCCCGTCCGATCTCAGCTGCGAGGTGATTTACAGGAAATGAGAATTTACCCCCAACACTTGCCCGTGGTGGCCGACGAGCCGCGTGCGGGCGACTTCCGCGTCATCGACGTGGATGAAAACCGCGGCCGAGGGGTCGTGGTGTTGCGGGAATTCCTGGCCGGCGACGTGCTTTTCAGGATGAACGGCAGACTCACCACACGGATGACCCAGCACTCGCTCCAGGTCGGCCCCGGGCTGCACCTGGACGACCCCTGGTTCGCCGGCATGACGTTGCACAGCTGCGATCCGAACTCGCGTCTGGACCCCGAAACCAGGCTCTACCACGCTCTGAAGGACATCGAGCCGGGCGACCTGCTCACGATGGACTACAACCACACCGAAGACGTGCTCTTCCGGCCGTTCGAGTGCCGCTGCGGCGCCGAGAACTGCCGCGGGTGGGTCGCCGGTCGGCGGCTGGTCACGGCCGCCGCCGCGACGGCCTGACGAGCGCCTCGACACTCTCCTAACGACACCGCGCGGCGGCCCCGGGGGCGAACCCCGGGGCCGCCGCGTTTGTTTTTACGGGTGGGAACGCCCTGCGGTCTGGGGATAATAGGGGGCTGCTCCCCCGTTGGGATCCACGGCGCGGCCCGGTGTTCGGGCGGCTCGCGCGGGGTCCCGAAGAGCCGATCCTCGTTCGCACCCCCACCCGCTGGTACCTATGCCTGTCGCTGCTGTCGCCGAAGACAAGACCGAATTGCTCCAGTCGTTGCTCTCCGAGCGGGTGTTGCTGCTCGACGGGGCGACCGGCACGCAGATCCAGGCGCTGGGCATCGGCGAGGCGCAGGTCCGGGGCGAGCGGTTCGCCGAGCACCACAAGGACCTGAAGAACTTCGGCGACCTGCTCTGCGTGACGCGGCCCGACGCGATCCTCGAGATCCACCGCCGGTACCTGGCGGCCGGGTCCGACATCGTCGAGACGAACACCTTCGGCGCGAGCCCCGTCGGCATGCTCGACTTCGAGTTCGCCGAGGCCGGCCACGACCCGCTGGAGCTGTGCCGCGAGATCAACACCGCGGCGGTCCGGCTCGCCAAGCAGGCCTGCGCGGAGTTCACCGAAGAGAACCCCGACAAGCCGCGCTTCTGCGCCGGGTCGATCGGGCCGACGTCCAAGCAGATGGCGATCTCGACCAGCGTCGAGGACCCGAGCAACCGCGACGTGGCGTTCGACACGATGGTCGAGTCCTACCGCGTGCAGGCCCGCGCGATGGTCGAAGCGGGGGTCGACATCCTGCTGGTCGAGACCGTCATCGACACGCTCAACGCCAAGGCGTGCCTGATCGGCATCCGCCGCGCTCTGGAGCAGCTGGGAGCGAACACGCCGGTGATGGTCAGCGGCACGTTCGACAAGGGGGGCGGCACGTTCGTGTCGGGCCAGTCGGTCGAGGCGTTCTGGAACTCGCTGGCGCACTTCCCGATGCTGTCGATCGGCATGAACTGCGCGCTGGGGCCGGACGTGATGCGGCCCCACCTGGAGGAGTTGCAGCGTGTGGCGACCGTGCCGGTCAGCTGCCACCCGAACGCCGGCCTGCCGAACGAGATGGGGCAGTTCGACCTCGGGCCGGCCGACATGGCCAAATGGGTGGGCGACTTCGCCGACCAGGGCTGGGTCAATATCGTCGGCGGCTGCTGCGGCACAGGGCCGGACCACATCGCCGCGATCGCCGAGCGGGTGAAGCACGCCGCGCCGCACCGCCGCACGGCGGTCCCCAGCCGCTTGCGGCTGTCGGGGACGCAGCCGATGGAGCTGCGGCCCGACGCGGCGTTCTTGATGATCGGCGAGCGGACCAACGTGACCGGCAGCCGCAAGTTCGCCCGGCTGATCAAGGAGGAAAACTACGACGAGGCGATCGAGGTCGCGCGGCAGCAGGTCCAAAACGGCGCGAACGTGATCGACGTCAACATGGACGAGGGCCTGCTCGACTCGGAGGCCGCGATGACCAAGTTCCTCCGCCTGATCGCGGGCGAGGGGGACATCGCGGCCGTGCCCGTGATGATCGACTCGAGCAAGTGGTCCGTCATCGAGGCCGGCCTGCAAGCCGTGCAGGGCAAGGCGATCGTCAACTCGATCAGCCTCAAGGACGGCGAGGAGGAGTTCCTGCGGCGCGCCGGGCTCTGCCGCGACTACGGCGCCGCGGCCGTGGTGATGGCGTTCGACGAGGAGGGCCAGGCGGCCGACGAGGACAACAAGGTCCGCATCTGCAAGCGCGCGTACGACCTGCTCGTCGCGCCGGAGTCGGAGGGGGGCGCCGGCTTCCCGCCCGAGGACATCATCTTCGACCCGAACATCCTCACCGTGGCCACCGGCATCGAGGAGCACAACAACTACGCGCTAGACTTCATCAACGCCACCCGGCGGATCAAGCAGGAGTGCCCCGGGGCGAAGGTCTCCGGGGGCGTGTCGAACATCAGCTTCTCGTTCCGCGGAAACGACGTGGTCCGCGAGGCGATGCACTCGGCCTTCCTGTACCACGCGGTCCGCGCGGGCCTCGACATGGGGATCGTCAACGCGGGGCAGCTGGAGGTCTACGACGAGATCCCGGCCGAGCTGAAAGAGCGCGTCGAGGACGTGCTGCTCAACCGCCGAGACGACGCCACCGAGCGGCTCGTCGACTTCGCCGAGACCGTCAAAGACAAGGGCGGGAAGGTAGCCGTCGAGGACGAGTCGTGGCGCCAAGGCCCGGTCGAGGAGCGGCTGCGGCACGCGCTGATCAAGGGGATCGTCAAGCACATCGAGCAAGACGCCGAGGAGGCGCGGCAGAAGTACCCCAAGTGCCTCAACGTGATCGAGGGGCCGCTGATGGACGGCATGAGCACCGTCGGCGACCTGTTCGGCGCCGGGAAGATGTTCTTGCCGCAGGTGGTGAAGTCGGCCCGCGTCATGAAGAAGGCGGTCGCTTACCTGACCCCCTACATGGAGGCCGAGAAGGAAGAGGCCGGCACGGCGGGTCAGGCGCGCGGCAAGGTGCTGATGGCCACCGTCAAGGGCGACGTGCACGACATCGGCAAGAACATCGTCGGCGTGGTGCTGGGCTGCAACAACTTCGAGGTCATCGACCTGGGGGTGATGTGCTCGGCCGAGAAGATCCTCGACGCGGCGCAGACCGAGGGGGTCGACGTGGTCGGCCTCTCCGGGCTGATCACGCCGAGCCTCGACGAGATGGTCCACGTGGCGAAAGAGATGAAGCGCCGTGAGATGAGCGTGCCGCTGCTGATCGGCGGCGCCACGACCAGCGCAAAGCACACCGCCGTGAGGATCGCCCCGCACTACGACGTCGACTCCGGCGGCGGGGGCGTCGTGCACGTGCTCGACGCGTCGCGCAGCGTTGGCGTCGTCGAGAAGCTCATCAACAAGGAGGCCCGCAGCGCGTTCTTCGACCAGAACCGCAAGCTGCAGGCCGACCTCGTCACGAGCTTCAACAAGCGGCAAGCGGTCACGCTCAAGCCGTTCGAGGAGGCCAAGCGGGCGCGGTTCGCGACCGATTGGTCCCAGGTCGACATCCCCAAGCCCGGGTTCACCGGCGTTCGCGTCCTTGAGGACTTCCCGCTGGGCGACCTGCGCGAGTACATCGACTGGTCGCCCTTCTTCATGACCTGGGAGCTGCGTGGCAAGTACCCGAAGATCTTCGACGACGAGCTCGTCGGCGGCGAGGCGCGGCGGCTGTTCGACGACGCCAATCGGATGCTCGACCGGGTGATCGCCGACGGCTCGCTCAAGGCGCGGGGCGTGTACGGCTTCTTCCCCGCGGCCGCCGACGGCGAGGACATCGTCGTCTACTCCGACGATTCGCGGTCCGCCCAGCGCTGCCGGCTGCACTGCCTGCGGCAGCAGTGGGACCGGAAGGGGCAGAAGGACTTCCGCTCGCTCGTGGACTACGTGGCGCCCGCGGAGAGCGGCCGGGAAGACTACGTGGGGGGCTTCGCGGTCACGGCCGGCGTGGGCTGCGACGAGCTGGCCGCCAAGTACGACGCCGACCACGACGACTACAACTCGATCCTCGTCAAGGCGGTGGCCGACCGCTTGGCCGAGGCCTTCGCCGAGTGCCTGCACGCGCGCGTGCGGAGGGAGTGGGGTTACGGCACAGAGGAGCAGCTCTCCGCCGAGGACCTGATCAAGGAGCGGTACCGCGGCATCCGCCCCGCGCCGGGCTACCCGGCCCAGCCGGACCACACCGAGAAGCAGACGCTGTTCGACCTGTTGGGCGCGGAGGACGCGATCGGACTAAAGCTGACCGAGAGCTACGCGATGCACCCCGCGGCGAGCGTCAGCGGCCTGTACTTCGCCCACCCCGAGGCGCGGTACTTCGCCGTCGACCGGCTGAGCAAGGAGCAGGTCGAGGACTACGCGCGGCGGAAGGGGATGCCGCTCGCGGAGATCGAGCGGTGGCTGTCGCCGAACCTCGGCTACGAGCCCTGAGCGCAGAGGCCCACGAATCGAATCGCTGCTAATCGTTTTGCGAAGAGCGGCTCTCGCCGATTCGATCGATTCGTGGGCTCTCTAACTACACGCAACGGGCAGTCACTCCGATCGGAGGCTCCTACACTCCGGCTGGGCCTTCAGACATTCCAATGGAGAGGTGACGCGATGCGTTGGTTCAACTGGAAGCGATTCGCGGCCGCCGTGGCGGTCTTGGCCGGCGGAGTCGCTATCGCCGCGGGGCAGGGCAAGCGGATGCCGCTGCCCGAAGAAGTGCAGGGCTGGCTCGAGGACTTGCCAGCGGCGGCCGGCGAGATCGAGCCGCACAGCCCCGCGCGCGAAGCGATCGAGCAGGGCCGCTTGGACGAGGCCCGCGATATGCTCTCGTTCCGCCCCTACGACGAGGCCCCCTTGCCCGAGGGCTTCCCGGCGTACACGCCGGTGGGCGTGATCGAGGTCAAGGAGTACCCGGCCTACCGCAAGGCGGTGGGCCCGTCGTTCTGGCCGCTCTTCCAGCACATCCAGAAGCAGGGCATCCCGATGACCGCGCCGGTCGAGATGGCCGACGCGCCGCGCGGCAACGACGGCGCGATGGCTTTCCTCTACCAGAGCACCAGCGTCGGCCAGGAGGGTCCGGTCGACGGCGTCCGGGTCGAGGACGCGCCGGCGACCACGGTGGCCTCGCTCGGCGTGCGGGGCAGGATGACCGAACAAGCCGCCGACGAAGCGCGGGCCACCCTCCAGGCGTGGCTCGACGGCCAGTCCGAGTACCGCGCGGCGGGCGATGAGCCGTTCCGCTTGTTCGGCTATAACGGCCCGTCGGTCCCCGACAAGTCGAAGTACTGGGAGGCCCAGCTAACGCTCGAGCCGGTGGCTAGCGATAGCAGCGATTGAGGGCGGGAACGACAAACGCGGCGCCGCACACAGAGGGCTTGCGTGCAATGCGCGGCGAATGGCGGTAGCCTACGGGGAGTTTGCTGCTTCCCCTTCCCCAATCGAACGGAGCCCCAGCCATGTCGTCGGTCGCCCGCGTAACCGAGATCATCGCCTCGAGCGACAAGAGCTTCGAAGACGCCGTCGAGATGGGGATCGACCGCGCGTGCAAGACGCTCGACAACGTGAAGAGCGCTTGGGTGAAAGACCAGAAGGTCGAGGTCGAGGGAGACCAGATCAAGGCCTACCGCGTGACGCTGATGGTGACCTTCGTTCTGAAGGACTGAGGCGCCGCGGCGGGCTATAATCGAGCAGCCGCCCTCTCTCGGAGCCCCCCGCCATGGCCGTGTTGCTAGCCGACCCCGAACTCGAGGCCGAACTCCGCCGGCAACGGCGCGAGTCGGGCGCCGACAAGTACGACGAGGTCTGGGACGGGGTCTACGTCATGCACGCTTATCCTGAAGACGAGCACCAAGAGATCGTCGCCGGCGTAACCCACGCTCTGTGGGAAGCGGTCCAAGTTCGAAAACTCGGCCGCGTGCGTCCCGGCGTGAATATCTCGGCCAATCCTGCGGACTGGAAGCGGGACTACCGCTGCCCCGACGTGGTCGCCTTTCTGTCGGACACCACGGCGGAGTGCCACGGCGTGTTCTGGAACAGCGCCGACTTTGTTGTGGAAGTCGTCAGCAAAGACGACAAGTCGCGGGAGAAACTCGACTTCTATGCACGCGTGGGAGTGAGCGAGCTGCTGCTTGTCGACCGCCGGCCCTGGCTGCTGGAATTGTACCGCCACGACGGGAGTCGACTGTCGGAAGTCGGCAAAGCGGGTGTCGGCGACGCCGAGCTCCGCAGCAACGTGCTCCCGCTGGGGTTTAGCCTCCTGGACGACGCAGACCGGCCGTTTGTTGTCGTCAAGCAGTCCCAGTCCGGAGAGGAATGGCGGGTTTAGCGAGTCGACTCAACCTTCGCTTCCACGCCTCCCTCGGTGGGCTCTTGCACGAATCGCAGCGCCGCCGAGTTCATGCAGTAACGCAGACCCGTCGGCTCGGGGCCGTCTTCGAACACGTGCCCCAGGTGCGCGTCGCAGCGGGCGCAGCGGGTCTCGGTGCGGGTGGTGAACCAACCGCGGTCCTCGTGCTCGCTGACCGCCTTGGGGTCGACCGGCTTGTAGAAGCTGGGCCACCCGGTGCCGGACTCGTACTTCGCCTCGGAGGAGTAGAGCGGCAGGTCGCAGCCGACGCAGCGGTACTCGCCCGCTTGCTTGTTGTCCCAGTACGCGTTGTCGAACGGCCGCTCGGTGCCCGCCTCGCGGGTGACGCGGTACTGCTCGGCGGTGAGCCGCTCCTTCCAGTCGACCTTGGACCAGTCGGTGTCGGGCGGCAGCGGCTCGCGTGCGGCGGACTCCGACGAGGCGGCGTCGCCCGCGGCGTAGGCTGCGGCTGCGACGGCGCCGATCGACGCGGCGGCGATGGCGAGGAACTTACGCATAGCGGAGGGCCCTGTCTGTGCTGCGGGCTGCGGGCGGTTCAGTCGGCCGGCTTGAGCTGATCGGCGAACGCCTTGCGGAACTTGTCCATCTTGGGAGCGATCACCGCGCGGCAGTAACCCTGGCCCGGGTTGTTCGCGAAGTAGTCCTGGTGGTAGGGCTCGGCTTCGTAGAACTTCTCCAGCGGCGCGACCTGAGTGACGATCGGGTCGTCGTACGCGCCGGACTCGTTGAGGGCTGCCTTCACGCGCTCGGCGGTCTGGCGTTGGTCCTCGTCGTGGTAGAAGACGACGCTCCGGTACTGCGTGCCCACGTCGGCGCCTTGGCGGTTGAGCGTCGTCGGGTCGTGGGTGCGGAAGAAGATCTCGAGGAGCCGCTCGTACGAGACCTTGCCCGGGTCGTAGGTGACCTGGATCACCTCGGCGTGGCCGCTCGTGCCGGAGCAAACCTGCTCGTAGGTCGGATCGGGGGTGTCGCCGCCGGCGTAGCCCGACACGGCCGAGTCGACACCGGCCGTCGCCTCGAACACGGCCTCGGTGCACCAGAAGCAGCCGCCGCCGAAAGTAGCCACAGCGGCGCCGCGGGTAGGGCGGTCGGAGTCGGCGGGGGTCGCTTTCGCGGCGGACAGGTCGTCGCGGGCGGGGGCGGCGTCACTCATAAGGGAAACTGCTCCAAACGCCGCGGCGGCAAGTGCGGCCACGGCGGCGAGGGATCGAGTGGGGGTCATAGACTTTGCGTCGGGACGACGGGCGGGGGCTCTCGCTGGGATTCTAGCGGCCGAGCGGGCCGCGGCGACCCGGGGGCCGTTTCCGCTTGCTTTCTTTCCTAAGCGGAGTGATACTCGAGGGATGCAAGCGGCAGCGACCTACTTCTGGTTTACCTTCCTCGGCTTCTTTTACGGAAGCCGGGGCGCGGAGGGTCGTGTGTAACGCCGCTTTCAGTTAGGCAGATCACCGAACCCCGGGTCGCCCCCCCCCTCAGGCGCCCCGGGGTTTTTTTGTTTGCTTGTTCCCCGCTTTTTCTCGAAATCTCTCTCCCACGCGCCGCCGAGCGGCGACCCTAGCCACACCGAACCGCCATGATCGTCGTGATGAAACGCTCGGCTACCGAAGAACAGTTGCAGCACCTGGTCGAGCACGTCGAAGCCCTCGGCCTCAAGGCGAACGTGCTCCGTGGAACCGAGCGAACGGTGGTCGCCGCCATCGGCGACGAGCGGGTCAACGGCGTGCGGTCGCTCGAGTCCGCTCCGGGCGTGGACAACGTGATGCCGGTCCTCGCGCCGTACAAGCTCGCCAGCCGCGAGGCGCACGAGGAGACGTCCGTCGTGCGCGCGGGGTCGCTCGAGCTGGGCGGCAAGTCGATCGGCGTGATCGCCGGGCCCTGCAGCGTGGAGAGCGAAGAGCAGATCGTGGCGACCGCCAAGGCCGTCAAGGCGGCCGGCGCCACCGCGCTGCGGGGCGGCGCGTTCAAGCCGCGCACCAGCCCCTACAGCTTCCAGGGCATGAAGGAAGAGGGGCTCAAGCTGCTGGCCAAGGCCCGCGAAGAGACCGGCCTGGCGATCGTGACCGAGGTCGTCTCGCCGGAGGACGTGCCGCTCGTGTCGGAGTACGCCGACGTGCTGCAGATCGGCGCGCGGAACATGCAGAACTACCGGCTGCTCGAGGCCTGCGGCAAGGCCAACGCCGCGGTGCTGCTCAAACGGGGCCCCAGCGCCACGGTCGACGAGCTGCTGCTGGCCGCCGAGTACATCCTCGACGGCGGCAACGGCCGCGTGATCCTCTGCGAGCGCGGCATCCGCACGTTCGAGTCGCACGTGCGCTTCACGCTGCCGCTCACCACGGTCCCCTACCTGCAGCAGAAGACCCACTTGCCGGTCGTGGTGGACCCGAGCCACGGGACCGGCCACACGAACCTGGTGCCGGCGATGGCGCGGGCGGGGATCGCCGCCGGCGCGGACGGCTTGATCGTCGAGGTCCACCCCGACCCGGAGAACGCCAAGAGCGACGGCTACCAGACCCTCTCGTGCGACGCGTTCGAAGCGATGATGGGCCAGTGCCGGCGTATCGCCGACGCGATGGACCGGACCTTGTAGCCCCGCCGGCCGCGCCGCAGCGAGGCGCCGATCACGGCGCGCGTCGCAGCGCCGCCCAGACGGCCTGGTGAACCGCGGGGCCGCCGTGCACGCCGAGCGTGCCGGAGGCCGCGTCGTACGCGGTCGCCGCGCCGCCGGGCAGCCGTTCGGCGAGGCGCTGCGCTTCTTCTTGCGGGACGGGGTAGAAGTCGGTCCGTCGCCAATCGGGCGACGGGGCGCCGGTCGAAACAACTAGCGGCCCCAGCGGCGTCGCGTCCCAGCTCAGGCCGAGCGGGCCGAGCACGCCGTCGAGGGCCGCCCGCCATGGCCGGTTCACGACCGAGCACGCGACCCTCGATCGGGGCCCGAGGCCCAGCTCCCCAAGCGCCGGCCAGTCGACGAGGAAGGGCCGCCCGGTCACGCGCTCGAAGTGGTCGAACAACTCCGCCAGCGTGGCGGGCTCGACGAAGCTGAACGTCGTGCGCCGGTCGAGGACCGGCGCGGCCGCCAGCAGCGCGGGCTCGGCGGTCAGCAGCTCGCGCGGGTACTTCGTCGCCGGCGCGCCGCCGCGCGCCAAACGCAAACGCTCGCAGAGCACGACCAGGTCGTAGTGGGTCGCCAGCGGCGCGGCGAGCGTCAGGCGGCCGTCCGTGTCGATCGTGGCCGGGTCGGCGAGCGGCGTCAGCTCCGTGAGCCACTCGGCGAGCCGCGACGGCTCGTCGCCGACCAAGTCGCCGACCTGGTGGGTGATCGATTTAGATCCGTCGACTCCTTGGCGGGTCACGACCGCGTAAGGCCCGGACGTGGCGTACGCCAGTCGCGACCGCGACAACGCATCGGCCAACACGTCGCCCAGCGGCTCGTTGTCAGATACCAAGTCGATCTCCGTGTCCGCCCCCGTGGCGGCGCGTCGCAAAGCGGCGGGCGAGAGCGCCACCGGCACGCCTGACAGGTCGCGGACCAAGCCAACCGCGGCGCTCAGAGGAACGCCCCGGAGCTCCATCGCCGGCGACAGCGAGGCCAGGCGCTGGGCGGCGTCGGCCGTAGGGGGGCCGGTGGTCTCGTCGGTGGGGCCGCGTTGCAGCCAGATGCCTTGTCCGCTGGCGACCCGAGCCAATCGCTGATCGAGTTCGGCCTCGGGAGAGAGCGGCGCTTGGAGATCCACCTCACCCGAAGCGGCGCCATCCAGCGCGACCGCGTCGGCCGGCGTGTCGTCGGTCGGGCTGTTGTCGCCCGGCGTGCGACGGAGGATCAGCTCCGCCTCGAGCGGGTCGATAGCGAGCGGGTCGATCGCCATCGGCTCGGCGTCGTCGGTCGGCGGGGGCGTCGCGTCGGGCTCGTCGCGCGCGGGGGCCGGCCGATCGGCCAACGCGACACGCTCCGGCTGGTCGGCATCGGGTCGCTCGTCGGTTGGCGAGCTTGGGGGCGCATCGGGAAGCGCCGCTTCGGGTGGCGGGGGATCGGGCGCCGCCGTGTCGGCGCTGAGGTCGACCGGCCGCGAGTCGGACGCGGCGAGGGCCTCTTCTTCCGGTCCTGGCCGTTGCGATTCGGCCGCGTCGGAAACGCTCGATGGCAGAACGTCGGCCGAGGCGGCGGCGGAGGATTCGCCCCCTGAGGCCGAAGCGTCCCGACGGGCCCAGGTCTGGAAGGCCCAGAGAACCAGCACCGCGGCCGTCGCCGCGAGCGCGACGCCGGCGGTCGCCAGCGGCGCCCAGGCCGCCAAGCCGCCGGTGGTTTCGGCCGCCGTCGGGGTGGCCGCGTCGGTCTCGGTAGGCAGGTCGGCGCCCGCGCCGTCTGTGGCAGGCGACTGGGCAATCGAATCGGGCGGGTCGCCGCTGGCGGGACCCTGGTTTAACTCGGTGTCGAGCCCGTCGTCGAGGGCCTCGAGGGTGTTGCTGAGCGCGGCGGTCGTGCCGGCCGACGGCAGCGCCGATTCGCTAGGCGCCGCGCCGCCGGGGGCGATCAGCACCATGCTGCCGCAACGCGGGCAGGCGTGGACCTCGCCGAGGAAGCCCTCGTCGCGCACCCGCAGCTTCGCGCGGCAGGTTTCGCATTGGACGCGGATCGTCGTCACGGGGGGCGGGTGGAGTGGGGCTCGCGGAGCGGGTGATTCGGCAATCCGGCGGCTGTTTATTCCGCGGCGACAAAGGCCGCGGGCAGCGCCTCGCCACGGCGCCGGGCCGCGGCGCGGGTGGTCACGACCAGCTTGTCGTCGCGGACCGCGTAGACCAACTGTTGCCTTGGGTCGGCCGGCCCTTCGGCGAGCGGGTTGGGGTTCGCGCGACGGAGCACCTCGACCAGCGCCGTGGCGGCGGGCTGTTGTTCTAAGTCGATGGCGAGCATCTGGTTCCGAGTGATGCCCTCCAACTGTAGGTCGCGGCCGAGGATCTCGATCGGTGCGCCGATCGCTTCCGACAGAACCGACACAGCCGTTTCAAGCGATTCCCGCGCAAAGCGGATGGTGACCGGCCGCTGGAGCCGCTCGGCGAGCGTCGCCGGCGGGCTGTCGGCGGCGGGCGTCACGGGCCGGGCGGCCGGCGCGGCGAGCTCGGCGACGATCCGCTCGCCCGCCAGGAGCAGTTGGTGAGCCGCGCCCGGCGGCGCCCAGCCGTTGACCACCGCCTGCCTCCCCTCGACGCCCCGCCGCGCGTACTTGCCGAGCACCCGGAGCATCTCCGGCGACCTCTGGACCACCGCCGCGCTGTACGGCGACCACTCGCGGGCGTCGACCACGCGGCGCAGCTCATCGCCCCACTGGCCCGCCCGCTGGGCGACGGCTTGGGCGGTGTGGGTCTCGGGGGTGCGGGCGTCGGCCAGCACGCGGAGCTCCCAGTAGAGCCGGCCGGGCTCGTCCACGTGCAGGCTGAGCGACGCGGCTGACCAGCGGTCCCGGGTCTGGGCGAGGAGCAATCCGCGTAGCGGCGCCCAGGCGCCATCCAGCAGCGAGGCGCCGTCGCCCAGCAAGAAGCGGGGCGAGAAAACGAGGGTCAAGCAGCGGTCGCGGTCGGTCGCTTCGAGGAGCTGCTCGACCTCGCGCTGAACCAGCGGCGCCGCGTCGGTGGGCTCTGGTTCGACGAGCAGCGTCGCCGCCACGCGGTCGTACGACTGGCCGGCCCGCACGCCAATGGCGACCGAGCCGACGTCCTCCAGAGGCTTGCCGGCGGCCGACTCGACCGCAGCTCGGGCCGCCCGGCCAGAGGGACCCAGCGCGCGCCACACTCGCCGCCCCTCGTCGGTAGCGAGCAACGCCGCTGGCCGAGCGAACAGGAACAGGCCGCTCTGGTCGGGGACGAGCGACAGGTCGATCGGCCCCCCGTCGGTCGGCGACGCCCAGAGCGTGCGGCCATCGTCATCGGCGAGCCGGCGGCCGTCGCCGGTCGACTCCGGCGCGGTCGCCGCCGGGAGGGGCGGCTCGGGCGAAGCCGCTGCGGGCGGAGCGGGCGGGGCCGCCGGCTGCGGCGGCGCAGCGGGCTTGCCGCAGCCGGCGGCCGCGGCGATGGTCAAGAGCGATACGAGCGAACCGGGTCTCTGCCGCATCCGTTTAGTCTACGGGCGGCCGCTCGGCGCCGCTACGAACGGGGCCGGTTATTGTTGCGAAGCGGCCCGCCGCGCTACAGTCTAGGCCTGCCCACTCTCGCAACACCCCGATTCACAAGCCGCACTGCATGAAAGCCTTCGAGGCGGTCCAGCATTACTTCCACAAGGCGGCCGACCAGCTCGACCTGCCGCAAGAGATCCGCCGGCTGCTGATCCAGCCGGAGCGCGAGCTGACCGTGCAGATCCCGCTGCGGCGGGACGACGGGTCGCTCGAGACGCTCGTCGGCTACCGCGTGCAGCACAACTCGGCCCGCGGGCCGATGAAGGGGGGCCTGCGGTACCACCACCACGTGGACCTCGACGAGGTCCGCGGCCTCGCGTCGCTGATGACCTGGAAAACCGCCGTGGTGAACATCCCCTACGGGGGCGCCAAGGGGGGCGTGACCGTGTCGCCGCGCGACCTCAGCCAGGCCGAGAAAGAGCGGGTCACCCGCAAGCTGGTCGACGCGATCCACCAAGTCATCGGCCCCGACACCGACATCCCCGCGCCGGACATGGGCACCGGCCACGAAGAGATGGCCTGGATCATGAACCAGTTCGCCAAGTACTACGGGTTCAACCCGGGCGTGGTGACCGGCAAGCCGGTCGAGCACTACGGCATCCCCGGCCGCGAGGAGGCGACCGGTCGCGGCGTGGGCCTGCTGACGATCAAGCTGCTCGGCCACTTGGGACGCAAGGCGCCCGGCACGCGGGTCGCTCTGCAGGGCTTCGGCAACGTCGGCTCGCACGCGGCGAAGTTCCTCGCCGAGTCGGGCTGCAAGATCGTCGCGATGAGCGACCACACCGGCGCGTGGCACGACCCGGACGGGATCGACGTCAAAGCCGCGCTGCGGCACACGTTGGACAACCACGGCCACCTCGAGGGCTTCGAGGGGGGCAAGCAGATCCCGGGCGAGGAGCTGCTCGAGCTCGAGGCCGACGTGCTGATCCCCGCGGCGATCGGCGGCGTGATCAACGAGGACAACGCCGAGCGGATCAAGGCGCCGGTCATCGTCGAAGCGGCCAACGCCCCCGTCACGCCCGACGCGGACGAGCGGCTCCACCACCGCGGCGTGACCGTGCTGCCGGACATCCTCGCGAACGCCGGCGGCGTGACGGTGAGCTACTTCGAATGGGCGCAGAACCGGCAGTTCTATCGGTGGACGCTCGACCGCGTCCGCGGCGAGCTCGACCGCACGCTCACGCACGCGTTCGACGACATCTGGGACCGCGCGAAAGAGAGGGACCTGAGCCTGCGGACGACGACCTTCATGGTCGGGATCGAACGGGTGGCCCGCGCGGTGCACCTGGCCGGCGTGGCGTGAGCGCCGCGGCGCGGGGCGCCTCAGCCCGCGAAGGTCGCGGTTGATACGCTGTAATGAGCTGCTAGAGCCGCGACCTGCGCTCGCGTCAGTTTCCGCTTGCCGCGGAGCACGGCCGAGATGGTCGTGTTGGCGATGCCGACAGCGTTCGACAGATAGAGGGCGGTTTCGCCGTGTGCTTCCATTAAGTGGGCCAGCAGCTGCGCGTCGGTCGCTGGTCCGATCGGGTCGGCCTGCTGCTCGTACCGTTCCACGAGGCAGGCCAGCACGTCAAGATAGTCCTGGTGCGCCCGGCTCAGGCGTGGCTCGTCCATGAGCTCGCCGATCACCGCTAGGGCCCCCTCGTGCTCCTTCCGGCTGCGGATCGGACGGAGCGGGAACCTTTGAACCAAGTCGAGGTAAGCCGCTTTCTGACGGTCGCTTGCGGTGGAGTTCGCCATCGGTCAGTCCTTCCAGTCGCCTCGGTCGTATTCGGCGTGGCTGAGCACGCCCCGCACGTAAAGCACTTGGGTGTTGAAGTGTATCGCCGCGATCAGGCGGTACTTGTTCCCGCCGATGTTGAACACGAATTTGCGGCCTACACGGTCCGCTGTAGGGAACGTCCGTCGCAATTCGGCAAAGCTCCCGAAGCGGTTGCGGCTGACGAGTTGGGCCCATGCACGCAGGGGGGATTCGGCGTCGGGGTGCTGCTCCCAGAACTCGCGTAGCGTTTTCCTCGAGATAACTCTCATGCCCCGACCCAGCCTAGCCCGCGCTCGATCGCCTGTCGCCGAAGTTTAACAGAATGTTAATTCGGTGGCCACGGCGATCCGCGGAACGGGAGCGTCGTGGGATGAGGCTAGTCGTGGGATGAGGCTAATAGCTTCCAGCGGCGGACGCCGAGCTGCGGCCGGCCGGCAGCGAATCCCGTAGGGCGCTAGTCGCCCGATGGATCTGCGTGTCGTCCACGTCCAGGTGCGTCACGGCGCGCACGCGTTGCGGGCCGATCGCCAGGAGGCCGACGCCGTGTCCGGCGAGCCGGCCGGCGAAACCCGCCGCCGCGCCGAGCGAGGGGTCGACGTCCACCAGCACCAGGTTCGTGTCGCAGCGGTCGTCGACCAGCGACAGGCCGGGCGTTTCGCGGACCGCCTGGGCGAGCGTGTGCGCTCGGCGGTGGTCGTCGGCCAAGCGGTCGACGTGGTGCTCCAGTGCGTAGAGCGCCGCCGCGGCGATCACGCCTGCCTGCCGCATGCCGCCCCCGAGGGCCTTGCGGGTGCGGCGGGCTTGGCGGATCAGATCGGCGGGGCCGCAGAGGGCCGAGCCGACCGGCGCGCCGAGGCCCTTGCTGAAGCAGACGCTAACCGTGTCGAACAACCCGCCCCAGCGGCGCAGCTCGTCGCTCCAGGGCCGTCCGCTAGCGACGGCCGCGTTCCACAGCCGCGCTCCATCCAAGTGACGGGCTAGGCCGCGCTGGGCCGCCAGCTCGCAAGCCGCGCGGACCTCGTCGTACTCGGCCGAACGTCCGCCCCAGCGGTTGTGCGTGTTCTCCAGGCACAACAGCCGCGTGCGTGGGAAGTGGATGTTGTCGGGACGGATCGCTGCGTCGAGCTGGTCGGTCGTGGGCACGCCGCCGGGCGTGTCGAGCGGCCGCGCGGCCACGCCGAACAGCTGCGCGTAGGCGCCTTGCTCGTAGTTGTAGATGTGGCACTGCGTGTCGCAGACGAGCTCGTCGCCGGGCTGGCAGTGCACGCGCACGCCGAGCTGGTTGCTCATCGTGCCCGAGGGCACGAAAAGGGCGGCCGGCTTCCCGAGGAGCTCCGCGACGCGGGCCTCTAGCTCCGCGACGGTCGGGTCGTCGCCCAGCACGTCGTCGCCGACTCGGGCGGTAGCCATCGCCTCGCGCATGGCGGGCGTGGGGCGGGTGACCGTGTCGCTGCGGAGGTCGATCATGCGAGGCCGGCGCTCAATCCTTGGCCGCGGCCAACGCCTCCTGGGCCGAGACGCGGCCGCCGTGGGTCTTGCTGATCTTCGCCCACGCGACGCGGCCGCCTTTGTCGATCACGAAGGTCGAAGGGTAGGCGGTCTCGCGCGGCGCGTCCCAGCGGAGGCCGTAAGCGTCGGTGAAGTCGTAGCCCGGATCAAGCGCCAGGGTGAACCCCTCTGGCAGAGCGCGGCCGGCCATGAACTCCTCGGCTTTCGTGGCGAGCTGCCCTTCGGCGCCCGGGTAGACCATCACGACGCGGACGCCGGCTTCCTCGAACGCGTCGGCCGAATCAACGAAGTCGCCGACCTGCCGAGAGCACAGCGGGCACTGGTAGCCCGGGAAGCCGCGGAGGACGACCAAGACCGTCTTGCCCTGAGAGAAGGCCTCGCCCAGATCGATCTGGCCCCCTCCCAGCGTCGGAAGCTCGACGGCGGGCGCGTCGTCGCCGACTCGGATGGCGCCGGACGGCGCCGCCGTGTCTTGGGCCGCGGCGAGAGTGGCTGCGAGCGACAGGGAGATCGCGGCGGCGGCGCGTGTCGGGCGGGTGAACATCGCTGGGCTCCTGGCGTGTCTGGGCAGTGGGCAGCCGCAGCCTACCCCGGATCCCGGAGTTACGCACGCGACGCTCGGCCGGTTGTGTAAGCCGGGTCACGCCCGGGGGGGCGTCGCCAGCGGCACTGGGGCCCGCCGCGACGTGAGGTTACCTTGGCCGTTATGGAAAGTCCTGCCCCCACTGCCGGCGTCGCGATCCCGCGGATCGACGCGCGGCGGCCCGACTCCGCGGCGGCGATCGAGCGGCTGCGCCGCAACCTCGCGCCGGACGGGAATGTCGTTTCCGAGGCCGGGCGGCGCAAGACGATGGAGGTCTTCGGCGAGCCCCTCTCGCCGGTCGAGGTGGTCGACCGGATCTGCGACGACGTGCGCTCGCGCGGCCTCGGAGCGGTGCTGGAGTACACGGCCAAGCTCGACGGCGCCCGGATGTCCGCTGACTCGCTGCGTGTGAAGCCGGAGGAGCTTGCGGAGGCCCACGCCGGAGCCGACCCGGAGTTGCTCGCGACGGTTCGCCGCGTCCGCGACAACCTCATGCGGTTCCAAACGGCCATCCTCCACAAGGACGTCCGCGTCGAGATCCCCGGCGGGGGCTACCTGCGGCAGCGGTACCTGCCGCTGGAGCGGGCCGGCTTGTGCGTCCCCGGCGGCGCGGCGGCTTACCCGTCGACGCTGCTGATGACCGCTGTTCCGGCGCAGGCAGCCGGCGTGAAGGAGCTGGCCGTGGTGGCGCCGCCGACCGCGTACGGCAGCTACAACGCGGACTTGCTCGCGGTGTGCCACGAGCTGGGCGTGACCGAGGTTTACCGCATGGGGGGCGCCCAGGCCGTGGCGGCGCTCGCGTACGGCTGCGAGGGCGTGCCGCGTGTCGACAAGATCGTCGGGCCCGGGAACCTGTTCGTCGCGTTGGCGAAGCGTCGCGTGTTCGGCGAGGCGGGCATCGACTCGATCGCCGGCCCCAGCGAGGTGATCGTCGTCGCCGACGAGACGACCCCTCCCGAATACGTAGCCGCAGACCTCATCGCCCAGGCGGAGCACTCGCCCGGCTCGGCGGTTCTGATCACATGGCACGAGCCGCTGGTCGAGCGGGTCGCCGAGCAACTCCAGGAGCAACTCGCCGAGCTAGACCGCAGCGAGCTGACGCGGCACTCGCTGGAGGCCTTCGGCGCGCTCATCACCGTCGAGGGGCGGGAGCACGCCGCTCGGTTGTGCGACGAGCTGGCCACCGAGCACCTGCACCTGGCGTGCAGCGACCCGGAGGAGATGCTCGGCCGGGTTCGTTGCGCGGGCGCGGTGTTCCTGGGGCCCCACAGCCCGGTGCCGGTGGGCGACTACGCGGCGGGCCCGTCGCACGTGCTGCCGACCGGCGCGACCGCGCGGTTCGCCAACGGCCTCTCGAGCAACGACTTCCTGCGATCCAACAGCGTGATCGCATTCACGGCCGACACGCTCGCCGCCGAGCGGGACGACATCGTGCGCCTCGCCACCGTGGAGGGCCTCACCGGCCACGCGCGGGCGGTCACGATCCGGGGTGCTAAAGGAACCACGGATGGACACGGATAAACACGGATCGAGGCGGGTCGGCGAGACGTTGTGTTCTGGCGAGGCCCGCTCGAGAGAGTACGACAGGAAACCGAGGTTGGCCTAGGGAGTAGCTACCCTGGCTTGCAGTGAGCAAGACTTAACCGAAGAGGCTCTCGGCCGGCTCAATATTGAATGCTGTGGGCTCGCCCGGCCGCGCGATCGTCTGTGGGTATCTGCGTTTATCTGTGGTTCCAAAAAGCATGTTCCGCGAAGCGATCGAGCAGATGACGGGCTACGTCCCCGGCGAGCAGCCGAAGGGGACGAAGCTCGTTAAGCTCAACACCAACGAGAACCCCTACCCGCCCTCGCCAAAGGTGCTCGAGGCGATCCGCGCGGCCTCGGCCGACTCGCTGCGGCGTTACCCGGACCCGACCGCCAGTGCGTTCCGCGAGCGGGCGGCGGAGGTGCTGCGCGAGGACAACCCGGAGATCACCCCCGACTGGATCCTCTGCGGCAACGGCAGCGACGACATCCTCACGATTGTCACCCGCGCGTTCGTCGGCCAAGGCCAGGCGGTGCGGTACCCGAGGCCGTCGTACGTGCTGTACCGCACGCTGGCGGAGATCCAGGGCGCGCGGTGTGACGTTGTGCCTTATGAGGCCGACTGGACGCTCGGCTACGGGTTCACCGCCCCCGCGGCCGACGTCCGATTGGCCTACTTGGCCAACCCGAACAGCCCGTCGGGCACGCACCTGGCCCCGGGCGAGGTGGCCGCGATCGCCGACGCGGCCCCGTTCCCGCTGTTGGTCGACGAGGCCTACGCGGACTTTGCGCCGAGCAACTGCCTGGACCTGGTTCGGACCAACGAGCGGGTGCTGGTCAGCCGGTCGCTCAGCAAGAGCTACGCGCTCGCCGGGCTCCGGTTCGGCTACGTGGTCGCCCAGCCGCAAGTGATCGAGCAGCTCGCCAAGGTCAAAGACAGCTACAACTGCGACGCGCTGGCGATCGCCGGCGCGACGGCAGCGATCGGCGACCAGGCTTGGCTCGCGGAGAACGTGGCGAGGGTCGTGGCGGAGCGGACGCGGCTGGCCGACGGCCTCGCCGAGGCCGGCTACCAACCGACCCCCTCGCACGCGAACTTCGTTTGGGCGACCCACCCATCGGGCGAGCACCCGGCGATCTACCAGCGGCTCCGCGACAAGGGCGTGCTGGTCCGCTATATCCACCACCCCGGCTGGGCGGGTGGCGAGGACGGCTTGCGGATCTCGGTCGGCACGCCCGAACAGAACGACGAGCTGCTGGCCTTGCTTGCGACTGTCTGACCCTGCCGGGCAGGCGGGTTCTGCGGCTTGTGCCGTTGTTGCCGAAAACGCGTGCTGTGCCGCCCCCGAGGCGACCGATACGAGACCCGGGGACGGCCTGCGCCCAGCAAGTCAGCGGGTAAATCGGCCGCCGGAACGGACGGGGGAGCGACGCATGCCCAGCGGGCTTGGCAAGATCGGTTGGCGGTTCGCTCTGCCGGCGTTGCTGGCGGCGAGCTGCGCGGCGCTGTCGGCCGCCCAGGAAGTCGCGTCGCCGACGCTCGTGCCTCTTGAGGCGTCGGCCGCTTACCCCAACGGCACGTTCTCTGAGCAGCTCGCTGCGGCTTCGGCCGCCGGCGGTGGACCGGTCGGGGGTTCGCCGTTCCGCACGGGACCGGGCCTCCGCGACAACTGGTTGGTCGGGCCGCGGTGGCGGGTCACGGCCGACGGCTTGGTGCTGTTCCGCGACGCCGTCGACTTCGACGCGATCCTCGCCGAGGTCGAGCCCATCCCGCCGGCGACCACCTTGCCCCCGTTGGAGTTCCGCAGCAACTTCGACCACGCGGCGGGCGTTCGGCTGCTGGCTTCCAGCCAGTACCCTCAATTCGAGGGTTACGAGTTGCAGGTCGGCTACGTCGGCGCGGAGAAGTGGCTCGCCGAGGCGCTCTACGAGCTGGAGACCATCGCGGCGATCGACCTGCCGCTGAGCGACATCGACATCCTGCAACGCCGCCTGCTCGAATACGAATCAACGCTGCACGCTCTGGAAGTGAACTTCCAATGCGTCACGCCCGGCTACCTGAAGCCTTTCGCGGGCGTGCGGTACCTGTCGCTCGACGAGTCGATCAGCGACTTCAATCGCCAGTTCACGACGGTCATCCTCGGCGACCCCCTGGACGTCGGCGACACGCTCTCGTCGGCGACCTCCCAAACCCGCCGCGGCGTGTCCATCGAGAACAACCTGATCGGCTTCCAGGGGGGCGTGCGGCTCGACATGTGGCGGCCGACGCGGCGGTTCCATGTCAACGGCTTCGTGTCCGGGGGGCTGTACTGCAACATCGTCGACCGCGACCACGTCTTCGAAGAAAGGACAACCGTCACGACGAAGGAACGGGTCAGCACGATCCCCACGGGCGGCACGACGCCGGTCGAGACGATCGACACCACGGTCAACTCCCTCACCGCCGGCTCGAAGGCCTCGACCGACGGCACGCGTGTCGCCCTGGTGACCGAGGCGGCCGTGGCGGGCGTGTGGCAGCTCAACGAGTCGCTCGCCCTCCGGGGCGGCTACCAGGTGATCTACTTCAACGGCGTCGAGCTGGCCGACGCGCTGTGGGTCGCCCCGCCGCCCGTCACCCCGCAAGAGGACGACCTGTTCCTCCACGGCTGGTTCGGCGGCCTGGAGTACCGGCGCTAACGAACGGCCGCGGCTAGCCATCAGCCCATTTGCTTGTGGCGGAAGCAACCGATCAGGTGGTCGTTCACCATGCCCGCAGCTTGCATCAACGCGTAGCAGGTGGTCGGGCCGACAAAGCGGAAGCCCAGGCGCTTCAGTTCGCGGCTCATCGCTTCGCTCTCGGGCGTCGACGAGGGGGTTTCGTCCAGCGTCCGCCAGCGGTTGGTCCGCGGCCGATCGCCGACGAACGACCACAGCCTCGCGCCGAGCGTCTCGCCGGCCTCGTAGAGGGCGACCACCGCCCGCGCGTTGGTGACCGTCGACTCGATCTTCCCGCGGTGGCGTATGATCGACTTGTCGGCGACCAAGCGGTCGACCCGCGCGGCCGTGAACCGCGCGACGGCTTCCGGGTCGAAGCCGGCGAACGCGCGCCGGTAGCCCTCGCGCTTCGCGAGCACGGTGCTCCACGAGAGCCCGGCTTGGGCGCCCTCGAGGGTCAGCATCTCGAACAACCGGTGCTCGTCGCGCACGGGCACGCCCCACTCGGTGTCGTGGTACAGGCGGTCGAGGTCGGAGACCTCGGCCCAGGGGCAGCGGGTCATGCGGCCGGCGGGAAGAGGCTAGCTACTGGAATCGACAATTGGGGGAACGCCATCGGTGCGATCGATTCACCGAGCCGGACCGTGATAATCTCTGTGTAGCGGCCCGCAACCGGCGCGCGGTGCACCTCGACGTTCTGTCGTTCCCCGAAGACAATCCAGTATTCGTCGATTCCAGCTTCGGCGTAGATAGCGGCTTTTTCGCGATCGAGCCGCTCGGATGAGATCGACACCTCGATCGCCAACGCAGCGGTTGTTGGGTGGCCCGCGACGTAGTCGTGTGCACCGCCAGCGACGACGCAGACATCGGGCTTCGGTTCCGAGTCGGCTGTCGTCACAGGGAGGCCCGGCCGGACGGTCCAGTGGTCACCCACGCCACTAGCGAGCCATTGCAAAAGGACCTGTACGATGTAGCAATGGAGCGGCGACTGGCTCATTTTGTCGACAACCACGCCCCGAATGAGTTCCGTTCGCTCACCGATGATCCCCGACTCGCCGAGGCGATGGTACTCGTCGATCGACATCCGATGGACCCGCTCCAGAACGTCTGGCGCCGTAAAGACCTGGAGTGCGGAGTCAGGCGGCCCCTGAGGGATGAGGTCGGACATACGAGTCTTCAGCCGGGAGTGGTGCTTACCCGGTTGCATTGCTGCAACGGTCGAAACGCGTACACCCATCATACATGAACACGGCGACTTACGACTACGACGTGCTCGTCATCGGCGCCGGCCACGCGGGGACCGAGGCCGCGCTCGCCGCGGCGCGGATCGGCGCGCGCACGGCGCTGTTGACCACCAATCTGGACACCGTCGGGCAGATGAGCTGCAACCCGGCCATCGGCGGCGTCGGCAAGGGGCAGATCGTCCGCGAGATCGACGCGCTCGGCGGCGCCATGGGGCGGGCGATCGACGCGGCCGGCATCCAGTTCAGGATGCTCAACCTCCGCAAGGGCCCGGCCATGCACAGCCCCCGCGCTCAGGCCGACAAGCGGGCGTACCAGGCCGAGATCAAGCGGATCGTCGAAGAGCAGCCGGGCCTCTCCCTGCGGCAGGAGGCGGTCGAAGAGCTCTCGGTCGAACGACGGACGGGCGACCAGGGGCGGGCGACGGGGGAAGATCCTTCGAGCGCCGCTCGTCCGCGCGTCGTTGGTGTGAGGGTGCGGGGCGGGGCGGTCTACCGCGCGCGGGCGGTGGTGCTGACCACCGGGACGTTCTTGCAGGCCCTGATGCACACGGGCGAGGTCCAGACCGCCGGCGGCAGGGCCGGCGAGGGGGCGTCGGCCGGCATCAGCGGTTCGCTGCAGCGCCTGGGCTTCCGGCTCGAGCGGTTCAAGACCGGCACCCCGCCGCGTCTGAACGCGCGCACGATCGACTTCGACGCGTGCGAGCCGCAACCGGGCGACGACACCCCGCAGCCCTTCTCGTTCCTCACCAACAGCATCCCCCAGACGCAGCTCCCCTGCCACATCACCTACACGAGCCCCGCGGCGCACGAGCTGATCCGGAAGAACCTGCACCGCGCGCCGATGTACAGCGGGCAGATCACCACCAGCGGCCCGCGGTACTGCCCGTCGATCGAAGACAAGGTCGTCCGCTTCGCAGACAAAGAGCGGCACCAGCTGTTCCTCGAGCCCGAGGGGCGCAACACGCTGGAGGTGTACGTCAACGGCGTGTCGACCAGCCTGCCCCGCGACGTGCAAGACGAGCTGTTCCGCCACGTGCCCGGCTGCGAGCGCGCCGAGATCATGCGGTACGGTTACGCGGTCGAGTACGACTATGCGCCGCCCGACCAGCTCAGGCCGACGCTCGAGACCAAGTCGGTCGAAGGCCTTTACTTCGCCGGGCAGATCAACGGCACGACCGGCTACGAGGAAGCCGGAGGCCAGGGCCTGCTGGCGGGCGCCAACGCGGCGCTGGCCGTGGCGGACCGGGAGCCGCTCGTTCTCTCGCGCGACGAGGCGTACCTCGGCGTGCTGATCGACGACCTGGTGACCTGCGGCGTCGACGAGCCGTACCGCATGTTCACCAGCCGCGCCGAATACCGCCTGCTGCTCCGGCAGGACAACGCGGACCGGCGGCTCACCCCCGTCGGTGAGCGGTGCGGGCTGGTCGGTGCGGAACGGTCCGAGCGGCTGCGGGAGAAACTGGGCGAGATGGGCCGCGTCGCCGCGCTGCTGCAAACGACCCGCGCGGGCGGGCGTTCGCTGGCGGAGCACCTCCGGCGTCCCGAGGTCGACTGGTCCGCCGTGCTAGCGCTGGCGCCGCCGGAGGCGGCTTCGCTCCTCGCGTCGACGCCCTTGGCGGCTGCGGAGCAGGCCGTCATCGACGTGAAGTACGCCGGCTACATCGCTCGGCAGCAGACGGAAGTCGATCGCCAACGGCGGCTGGCGGACAAGCGGGTTCCCGCCGACTTCGATTACCACCGGCTGGTGCATCTGCGGCACGAAGCACGCGAGAAACTGTCGCGTGTGCAGCCGGTCGACTTGGCTCAAGCAAGCCGCATCAGCGGCGTTACACCGTCGGATATCGCACTGCTGATGGCGTACCTCGACACGCCGAAACGGCCAGCGAGTAGCGGACCCCGCGCGTGAGGAGCTCGCTATCGCCAGGCGGAGTCCGACCCCCGACCCGCCGTTATCCTTGAGTAAGTTGTTTCGCAGCATTGGTTTGCGGCGAGTGGAGCGATGTTGACGGCGCCCGGCGCCGCCGTATAATCCGGCGGTCGGGGTGATCCGGGTAAGGCCGGCGAACGCGGCGGGGCTAGCGATCTGCGGCACGGGTGTGGTTTGCGTTGCGAATGACGTTTGCACGGTCGAGCGAGTCTGCAAAGCTACCCGTTCGTTGGCCGCGGCGACGAGCACGGCGGCGCCCGCGAGGCCCGACGCCGAGCCCATCTCGACAGACCACGACCACGAAAGCCACAGCCAACACACACGGACAGGGCATCAACCAAGGACCGGGGGTGGTTCGTCCATGAAGACAGTTTTCACTACTGGCGAAGCGGCGAAGATCTGCAAGGTCAGCCAGCAGACCATCATCCGCTGCTTCGACTCGGGGCAGCTCAAGGGCTTCCGCGTGCCCGGCAGCCGCTTCCGGCGGATACCGCGCGATCAGCTGTACACGTTCATGCGTGACAACGGCATCCCGACCGACGCGCTGGACAGCGGTCGGAGGAAGCTGCTGATCGTCGACGACGACGTCGACCTCGTCGATTTGTTGGTCGATCACTTCGAGCGTGACGGCCGGTTCGAGGTACGGAGCGTCAACAACGGCTTCGAGGCCGGGATGATGATCAAGGAGTTCCGGCCCGACCTGGTGGTGCTCGACGTCATGCTGCCCGACATCAACGGGATGGAGGTCTGCAAGCTCGTCCGCGGCGACAAGACCATGGACGACGTCAAGATCGTCTGCATCAGCGGCATGGTCGAAGAGGACCGCATCCAGCAGCTGCGCAACGCCGGCGCAGACGAGTTCCTGAAGAAGCCGTTCGACGTCGACACGCTGATGCAGCGAGTCTGCCAGTTGCTCGACGTCGAAGCGGCCTCCGCCGGGTGAGGCCTCGCAGGTCGCCGTGAGCCCCCCCGAGCCGATCTCCGACGAGCTGCGGCGCTGGTTCGAGCAGCGTCTGCGGGACGCGAAGCTCGACGCGATGAAGGAGCTCGCGTACGGGGCGAGCCACGAGATCAACAACCCGCTGGCCAACATCGCGCTGCGCGCCCAAACGCTGCTGAAGCGCGAGGACGACCCCGACAAGCGGAAGGCCCTCGAGGCGATGCACCGCGCCGCGATGCGCGCCCACGAGATGATCTCCGACCTGATGCTGTTCGCCCGCCCGCCCGAGCCGCAGCGGCAGGCGATCGACTTGCTGGAGGTGGCCCGGAGCGTCGTCGAAGGGCAGGGGCCGCTCGCCGACGAGAGGGGCGTGCTGCTCGAGGTCACGGAGGATTCGACCCCCGCGCCCGCGTGGGCGGACCGGGATCAGCTGATCGTCGCGTTGCGCGCGGTCGTTCAGAACTCGCTCGACGCGACCGAGGGCGAGGGCGCCGTGCTGGTTCGTGTCTGCGCGACGGGCGACGCCGGGCTGATAACCGTCGAGGACGACGGGCAGGGCGTGCCGGACGAGGTGCTCCCGCACGTGTTCGATCCGTTCTTCAGCGGGCGCGAGGCCGGGCGCGGGCTTGGCTTTGGTCTCACCAAATGCTGGCGGATCGTCACCCTGCACGGCGGCGACGTGCTGCTAGAGAACCGACCCGAGGGCGGCGTCCGCGTCGTCATGAGCCTGCCGCTCGCGTGACGCTATGCCACCGATTGCAACCGAGCGTTGCGACGTCGCCTTCTGGGACGTTTCCGCCTGTCACGGCCCCGACCTGTCCCGCGAGCTGACGGGGCGGGTCACACGCGAAGGCAAATCGATCGCCACCGAGTCCGGCGAGTGGCTCGGGCGCCGCGTGGTGCAGGCGCGGCCGCGGAGGGTGACCGCCGCCGCTGCGCCGTCGTTTCTCTCGGCCGTCGAGGCGTTGCTCGCGGCCCATCGGTTCTCGCGGCTGGTCGTGGTGGGGCCGGTCGCCGTGGCGCCGGGTGGTCATGCGATCGGCGAGGCGGTCATGGCGGCTGAGGCAGCGGGCGCGAAGCTGGGCGGAGCGCTGGGCGGCCTTCCGCCGATCCCCACGGCGCCCTTTGTCGGGAGTCGGGCGACGGGCGACCAAGCTGCGAGCGACTGGGCGGTCGCCGCGTGCCGCGGCGCCGAATCCCTAGCGATCGAGGCGGTGCTCGTGGGCGTGGTCGTCGCTCGCGACGGCGCTGCGCCCAGGTCGCGACCGCGGACCGCCGCCCGCGAGGCGGGCCGCTTCTTCGGCTCGTTGCTGCGTGGGGAATCGCCCCGCCTCGGCGGGGACGAGCCGCGGTTGAGCGTGAGAGCCGCCGAGGCGATCGTCAGGTCCGTGGCCGTCTGAGCCGGCTGCCGCGGGGCGGCGTTGCGCGGGGCGGCGCCGCGCGGGGAGGCGCTGCGGGAGGCAACGCTGCGCGGGGCGGCTCAGCGGGCGAGGGTCGCCACGCCGTTGCAGCCGTTGGGCTGGTAACAGACCGCGCGGCAGTGCTGCTTCGGCGCCCAATTGGGGCCTAGGTCGGCCAGCGATTCGCCCGATCCGGTGAACAGCCAGCCGCCGCGGTTGAGTGTCTGCCCCAATCGCAGGAAGAGCGATCGGCGGTCGTCCGGCGCGAAGTAGATCGCGACGTTCCGGCAGAAGATCAGGTCGAAGGTGCCGACGTTCGTGAACGGCCTCAGCAGGTTGCGGACCTCGAAGTGGCACCGGCGGCGGAGCGCGTCGTTGATCCGCCATCCGCCGGGCGTTTTGAGGAAGAACGCGCCTCGGTGCTTCTGGCTGAGGCCGCGGCTGATCTCCAGCTCGTTGTACTCGCCGCGCTCCGCGTGCGCGACCGCCGCCTGCGAGATATCCGTTCCGTAGACCTGGAAGTCCCAGGACTCGAAGTCGGGCACGGCGTCGGCGAACGCCATCGCGATGCTGAAGGCTTCCTGGCCGGTGCTGCAAGCGGCGGACCAGACGCGGAAGCGCCGCGGGAAGGGAGACTTCGCCTTGGCGTCGATCAGCTCCGGAAAGATCTTGTAGCGCAGCGCCTCGAACGGCGTGTTGTCGCGGAACCACAGGGTCTCGTTGGTGGTGATCGCGTCGACCACGTCGGTTTGCAGCTTCGTGCTGCCCCGTGTCAGGCGGGCGAAGTCCACGTAGTCCTTCGCGCCGGTTCGGGCGACGAGCTTCGCGAGCCGCCCCTCGATCAGGTAGTCCTTGCTCGTGTCGAGGTAAATGCCGCAGAGCTCGTCGACGAGCTTGCAGACCGCATCGATGTCCGCGGGTGTCGGTTTCATGCCAACGCCCTCCCGGCCGCGGCCGCGGCCAGGTGCTCGTGCAGCCGCCCCAGCGGCGCGACGACGTCGGCCAGCCCGCGGTCGACAACCGCCCTGGGCATGCCGTAGACGACGCAGCTAGCCTCGTCCTGGGCGAGGATCACGGCGCCGGCCTGTTTCATCTTCTCGGCGCCCAGCGCGCCGTCGTCGCCCATGCCGGTCAGGACCAGGCCGAGCGACTTCGCGCCGTAGACCGACGCCACCGACCGGAATAGGAAGTCGGCCGCGGGGCGGCAGTTGTTTTCCGGGGGGTCGTCGGTCAGTTGAATCACCGGGCCGGCCGCCGACTTGGCGACCCGCATCTGCTTGCCGCCCGGCGCGATCAGCACCTCGCCACGGCGCACCGGCTGGCCCTGAGAGGCTTCGCTCACCGTGAGTGGGCAGCGCCGGTCGAGGTCCTCGGCGAGGCTCTTGGTGAACAACGGGGGCATGTGCTGGACAACCAGTACCGGCGTCGGGAAGCTCGCCGGCAGCCTCGGCAACAACTGGGTCAACGCCTGCGGACCGCCGGTCGAGACGGCGATCGCGACCACGTCCGGTCGCAGGCCGGGCAGACGCAGGCGCGGGGCGGGGCGGGGCGCGCGCGGCGCCGTCTGCGGCGCCGGCGACGGCGTCCGCTTGCGCCAGGCGGCGGCGCGCAGCTTGGGGCCCAAGTCGTGTCGCAATTGGGCGACGCTCTCGTCGAGCGAGTTGGTCGATGGCTTGAGGACGAAGTCAAAGGCGCCGAGCCGCAGCGCCTCGGTGGTCGTCCTCGCGCCGGCGGCGGTGAATGCGCTGACCATGATCGCGGCCACGTCGATGCGGCGCCGCTGGAGCTCTCGGAGCACGCCGATGCCATCGAGCCTGGGCATCTCGAGGTCGAGTGTGACGAGGTCCGGGCGCAGCGAGTCGATCCGCTCGATGGCTTGCTGGCCGTCGCTGGCGGCGCCGACCACCTCCACGTCGGGCAGGCTGTTCAGCACGTCGCGGACAATCTTTCGGTAGAGCGTCGAGTCATCGACGACTAAGCAACGCGTCCTGCTTGGCATCGGATCGGGTTGTGGCGGGGTCGTGGGGCGTCTCAGAGGCGGAACTGCGAAACAATCGTGCGGAGTTCGGCGGCTAGCCGCGAGACCTCGGCGCCGGCGTGCCGGGTCTGCGTCGCGGCGCCGGCGGTCTGCTTGGCCCCCTGGTCGACGCCGAGCATGCTCTGGGAGATGCCCTGGCTGGACCGCGCCGAATCGCTCACGCCGGAGACCACCAGGTCGGTGGCGGCGGCCGCCTGGGACACGTTCTGCGAGATCTCTCGGGTGGTGATGCTCTGTTCCTCGACCGCGGCGGCGATGGTCCGGGCGACCTCGTTCACGTTGGTGATGACCGCGGTGATCTCGCGGATCGACCCGACGGCCTCGCCCGTCGAGGCTTGGATCCCTTCGATCCGTTTGCGGATGTCGTCGGTCGCGGACGCGGTCTGCTTGGCGAGGTCCTTGACCTCCGACGCGACGACGGCGAACCCCTTGCCGGCTTCGCCCGCGCGGGCCGCCTCGATCGTGGCGTTGAGCGCGAGCAGGTTCGTCTGTTCCGCGATGTCTTGGATGACCTCGATAACCTTGCCGATCTCGTCCGCCGACGCGCCGAGCCCGCCGACCCGATCGTTGCTGATCTCCGCCAGCCGCGCGGCCTGATCGGCCACGTTGGCCGACTGCTCGGCGCTCTTGGCGATCTCGTTGATCGTGGTGGTCATCTCCTCGGTGGCGGCGGCGACCGAGCGCACGTTGGCGGACATCTGCTCGCTGGTCGCGGCGACGGTGGCGATCGCTTGCGACATCTGTTCCGCGGCCGACACGACCGTGGCGGATTGCGACCCCGTCTGTTCGGCGCCGGCGGCGAGCGTCGTCGCGGTGGAAGTGAGTTCGGTCGATCGGCCGCTCAGCGACTCGCTCGCCTGGGACACCTGGCGGAGGATCTTCTGCATCCGCTCGATGAACGCGTTGAACGACGCGGCGAGCTCTCCGAACTCGTCGCTCCGGCCGATCTCGACCCTCTGCGTGAGGTCCGCCTCGCCCTGGGCGATCGACCTGACCCGCTCGACGAGCTCCGCCAGCGGCCCCGCGACCGACCCGGACACGAGCCACGCGACAGCCAGCGCCGCACCGATCGCCGGCACGAGCACCGCGATGCTCGTCCACAGCAGCCCGCTGGCGATCCCCGCGGCGGCGCGCTCGATCGTCGCGACCGACGCGAACGCCTCGGCCGTGTCCATCTTCGACAGGATGGCCCAGCGGAGACCTAGCACGTCGACCGGCGCGTAGGCGACCAGGGTCGGTTCGTTGCGGTAATCGTTCATCAGCTCGGCGCCCGACTCGCCCCGCATGGCCGCCTCGACGGCGGGGCTCCGGACGGCCCCCGCTTCCGGGTTGCGGAACGACGCCTCGAGGCTGTGCGTCTCGGGGGCCAGGCGGGAGTCGCTGCGCAGCTTGGAGTCGGGGCCCACCAGCAGCGACTCGCCGGTTTCTCCCAGCCCCTCGCGGGCCGTCATGATCTGGTTGATCCGGTCGACCGGCAGCTGGAACACCAGCACGCCCAGCCGCTCTTCGCCATCGAACACCGGGGTGGCGAGGAAGCTGGCGGGCGCTTCGCAGGAAGGACCGTATTGCTCGAAGTCCGCGATCGCAAACTCGCCATGCGACGCCTCTGCCGCGCGGCGGAATGCCTGAGCGAGATTCGTTCCCGCGTAGGGTCCGTCGTTCAGTGAGGTAGCGAAGTCTGGCTTCTTGGAGACCGAATAAACGATGTCGCCCGACCCGGGGTCGACCAGGAAGATGTCGTGGTAGCCGAACCTCTCTGAGTAGCGCCGGATTACCGGGTGGATGACGTTGTGCAACCGGCCGTAGTCCGATTCGGCGCCGGCGGCGTCGAGCAAGCGTTTCGAGCCGAGCGGGTTCTCCGTGGCGCCGATGTAGGCGTGCTGCAGGGCGATTGCCGTGTCGTCGAGTTGCTCCAGCAGCGCGTCCACGTCCGGGCGCTCGCCTGCGTTCCTCTTGGCGTAGGTGGTGGCGAACTCGTCCGTGTAGTGCTGGCGGAGCGATCCGCGCAAGGCCGCCGGATCGGTTTCGGCGACGATCGAGGCCGCGTAGCGATCGAAGAATCCGGGCAGGCGTCGCATCGCCTCGACGATCATGCGGTTCTCGGCCAGCGTGACCGCCTGGTCACGGATGTGTCCGAAGTAGGCCTCGACCTGCCGTTGCTTCAGCGAGCGCTGCTGCTCGAGCAACACGACGCTTCGGGCTCGGATGTCTTCGGTGGCTTGAGCGCGGAGCTTCTCCAGGCCCGACTCGGCCGAGAGGTAGCCCACGCCGCACGCGACCAGAAGCGGCGCCACGGCGCACGCGAGGAATCCGGCGATGAGGCGGGTTCGGATCTTCATGGCAACCGCGCAGCGGGCGGTGAGGGATTGGGCTCGGTCAATCAGCGAGCACTTGTTCGACATCGAGCAGCACGCAGATGTCTTTCTCCAGCGTGTGCACGCCACGGAAGAACCGGCCGTCTACCCCATCGACGTTCGACGGGGGCGGGCTGACCTGGTCGGCCCCGATGGTGAGGATGTCGCTGATGCGGTCGACCAGCAGGCCGATCGCCTCGCCTTGGGAGTGGACGATCAGGTTGCGTGTGTCGCGCGTCGTCTCGCCGGGGGGGAGCCCCAGCACGCTCCGCAGGTCGATCACGGTGGCGACCTCGCCGCGGAGGTTGATCACTCCGCGCACGTGTCGCGACGCGCCCGGCACCGGTGTGATGTCGAGTTGCCGGTTGATCTCCTGGACCATCCGGATGTCGACGCCCAGCAGTTGCTCGCCGACGTAGAACGTCGCGTACTGCGTTGGATCGGCCGCGGACGGCTTGGCGGTTGCGAGGCTCATGCGTGGCTCCCTTGGGCGGCGCACCCGGCGAAGTTCTGGATGGCGGTCAGCAGCTTGTCGCGGTCCATCTTGATCTGGTAATCGTCGATGCCGGCTCGGATGCCGCGCTCGACGTCCGCCGACCCGGCGAGCGACGTCAGTGCGATGACCGGCGTGCCGGCGAAGCGTGGGTCGGCCTTGACCCGTTCGCAGAGTTCGAACCCGTTCATGTTCGGCATCTCGATGTCGGTCACGACGACGTCGAACGGCTCGCCGTGGGAGTCCATCGCGTCCCAGGCGAGTTGGCCGTCTTCGTAATCGCGGACGCGGTAGCCGGACTCTTCGAAGATCGACTTCACCTGCGAGCGGAAAAACGCGGAGTCCTCCGCCAGCAAGATCAGTGGTGGGTCGTCCGCGGCGAACTCGTCGTGCGTGTCGCCGGCGAACCAGTCCGGGTGCGAGAGCCGGGTGACCTCGAACAGGTCGATCAGGCGGACCGTCCGCGAGTTCAGCACCAGCGAACCGATGACGCCGGGCTCTCGGAACGTGGCGGTGTCGACGCTCGCGGTGACCTCACGGATGTCCTCCAGGATCGGCGCGAGCAGGCCGACCTCGCGGCCCCGCACCTCGTACACGACCACGTACACGCTCTCCGCGTAGTCCCCCACGCCCGCCGCGATACAGTTCTCCAGCCGCATCAGCGGCAGCGTGGCGTCGCGGTACTGGAGGACCTCGCGGCCGGCGACCGAGTCGATCTGGTCGACGCGGACCCGCTCGAGGCGGGCGACGATGTCCATCGGCACCGCGAACAGGTCCTTCTCGTTGTTGCGGAACAGCAGCAGCGACTGCGTGTCGACCTGCTCGTCGGTGCGTCGCTCGGGGGACTGCTCCGCCTCGTTGAGCTCTTCTTCGCTGCGGAACTCTTCCTCCGCGGCGATCCCCGCGATGTCCAGGATCAACGCGACGTGCCCGTCGCCGAGGATCGTCGCGCCGGCCAGTTGGCGGCACTCCTTGTGGTGGCGCCCGAGCGGCTTGACCACGATCTCCTCGGAGTCGTGCAACGCGTCGACGACCAGCCCGAAACGCGTCTGGCCCGTGTCGACCACGATCACGTTCGTGGCGCCGGTCGCGTTGCCCTGCACGCGGCCCTCGGCGGGCTGGCAGCCCAGCGTCTCGCGCAGGCGCACCAGAGGCAGCAGTTGGCCGCGCAGGCGGAGCACCTCGGCGTTCTTGACGCGGCCGAGCTTTTCCTCCCGCTCGTTCTGCCGCACACGCACGAGCTCGGCGATGTTCACCTGCGGGATCGCGAAGCGGTCGCAGCCGACTTGGACGATCAGCGATGGGATGATCGCCAGCGTGAGCGGCAGCGTCACGGTGATGTTGGAGCCTTGTCCCAACTCCGACTCCACGTCGACCGTGCCGCCGAGCCTCGCGATGTTGGTCCGGACGACATCCATCCCGACGCCGCGGCCCGACACGTCGGTCACCTTCTCGGCGGTGGAGAAGCCCGGCGCGAAGATCAGCCGGATCGCGTCGCGGTCGCTCATCTGCTCCGCCTGCTCGGGGGTGATGATCCCCTTGGCGAGGGCCTTGGCCTTGAGCTTGGCGGGGTCGATGCCGGCGCCGTCGTCGTTGATCTCGATCCGCACCTTGCCGGCCTGGTAGCAGGCTTTCAGGTGGAGCGTGCCGGCAGCGGCCTTGCCGGCCTTTTCGCGGTCCTCCGGCGTCTCGATGCCGTGGTCGATCGAGTTGCGCACCAGGTGGGTCAGCGGGTCGCCGATCGCTTCGACGATCGTCTTGTCGACCTCTACCTCTTTGCCCTCGACGACCAACTCGCACTGCTTCCCGAGCTTGCTGCTCAGGTCGCGTACGACGCGCGGGAAGCGGCCGAAAACCGTGCCGATCTGCTGCATGCGGGTCTGCATGATCGCTTCTTGCAGCTCGCTGGTGATCTGGTCCAGCCGCGCCGAGATCGCTTCGAGGCCGTTCTTCTCTTGGGTCGAGACGGCCTGCAGCAGTTGGTTGCGGCTGAGCACCAGCTCGCCGGCGAGGTTCATCAGGCTGTCGAGCACCCCAACCGCCACGCGGATCTGCGCCTCGGGAGCGGCTTTCGGCGCCTTGTCGGGCGCGTCGGTCTTCGCCGCGTCGATGGGGTCGGCCGCCGGTTCCGCTTGCGCTGCGGTCGGCGCTGCGGCCGCAGGTTCGGCTTGCGCTGCGGCCGGCGGCGTGGCGGCGGCCTTTTTGGCGCTCAGCTTTTCGGCCAGCTTCGCGTTGATAGCGGCTTCGAGCTCCTCGTCGGTCGGCGTGCGGTCGATCGGCGCGGGCGTGGCGGCCGGTGTCGCGGCTTGTTCGGCCGGCGCGGGGGCTTCGTCGCCCGCCCGCATCGCCGCGGCCGCGATCCTTTCGAGCGCCGCGATGTGCTCCGAGACGTCGGAGGAATTCGAGTTCTCGACGTCGTCGATCAGGCACTTCAGCGCGTCGGCGCCCTTGAGCATGTCGTCGACGATCGTGGAAGAGGGCGCGAGCTCCTCGTTCCGCATCATGTTCAGCACGTTCTCGAGGTTGTGGGCCAGGTCGTTGACCGTTCGCAGCCCCAAGAACCCGGCGGCGCCCTTGATCGAATGGATCGCGCGGAACACCTCGTTGACGAGCCCCACGTCGACGGCCGGTGCGGCCTGCTCGATGGCGAGGAACTGGTTCTCGATATCCGACAGGTGCTCGGTCGCCTCGACGACGAAGTCGGCGAGCAATTCGTTGTCTTCCACGGCACTATCCTCGGTCGGTCCGCTGGCGTACTTCGCTCGGCCGCCCCCTCGGCTGGGGAGCGGTGAGAAAACGTAAGTCACGCTGGCGGCACGGCGTGATCCGATGACGAGAGTCGACGCGGATAACGGCCAGCGTCGCTCGAGCCCGCGCGAACGCCGGGCGGGTTGTGCCGGTTAGGCCGCCGCGGCCGAGCCCACGCCGGCTACTGTTCGCCGCGGCCGCGCGGATCGCGCCGCAGAAGGTCCTCGCCGTAACCCGGCGGGAAGGGGTCGAACAGGCCTTCGCCGAACGGCTGTTCGGGTTTCACCGGCGCGTCGTCCATCGGGGGGCGCCGTTTCTTGCGTCGGGGCGGGCGGCGCTCCGGGGGCGCGCTGGGGGGCTCCGGCGACGGGGGGGGCGCCGAGGGCCGAGGCGGCGGCAGCGGGTCGTTTGCCGCTTGGCGGCGCGCTTCGGCCAGAGCCGCCGGGTCGGAGAACTCGGCGATCCACTCGGCTTGCGAGCCGGCGTCGGCCGTCGGGCGATCCGCGACGCGGTCGGGAGATCCTGCCGGCCGGTGGCGGACCGCGGTGAACCACTCGTGGCTGTCGACCCACTCCGCGCCGGCAGAGCGGGCCGCGCGTTGCACGCGGCGGTCTCCGCTGACGACCGTCAGGCCCCGGTGCGGCCGCCCCGATTCGAGCAGGTGCTCGATCATCGCGTCCGCGTCGGGGTAGCCCCGCGCGAAGCGGATGTCGAGATCGTCTTGGGTCGCGCGGTCGGGCAGCCCCAGCGGGGCGTCGGCCGCGTCGAACACGATCAACGTGTCGCGTCGCTCGGCCGGCGAGAGGCGATCCACGAGGAAATCGACCAGCGCCTGCCGAGAACCGCGCAACGTGCCCGCCAGCTCGCCTGCGCCGAACAAGTCGGTCGCGTGGAGCAGATTGTAGCCGTCGATCAACAGGCGCATGGTCTCGGTCGTGGGGCGCTGGGCGGGCACGGCCGCCGTGAACCGGGCGCCGCGGGCCCTGAGGGCGGCGACTCACAGCGTCGGGATCAACTGCTATAGATGTGGTGTTCGCGGAACTCGCGGTGGAAGTACCGCTCGATCGCGCCGTCGGCGTCGAGCAGGTGGGCCAGCAACGCCGCGCGGACCCACATGCCGTTGCGCGCCTGGCGGAAGTACATCGCGCGGGGGTCGGAGTCGATCTCGGCGGGGATCTCGCCGAAGTGCTGGTCGCGCGGGAACGGGTGCAGGATCGGCGCGTAGGCCTTCATCCGCGCGACGAGGTCCCGGGTGAGCTTGTAAGGGGACAAGTCGAGCCGGGCGAGCGACTCTTGGTCGGCCGGCGTGTCGTGCTCTCTCTGGACACGCGTCATGTAGAGGGCGTCGATCGCCTCGATGGCCGGAACGCCATCGACCGGAGCCTCGAAAGAGTCGACCTCGAGCACGGGCACCCCGCGCTCGGCGAGGCGCTGCCGCAGGTCGTCGCGCATCCGCAGGGCGGGGTGGTCGGGCGTGACGAACACGAGCCTCACGCCCGGGTAGTCCGCCAGCAGCATCGCCAGGGAGCGGACCGTGCGGCCGCGGCCGATGTCGCCGCAGAAGCCGTACGTCTTGTGCGCCAAGCCGGTCGACAGGTCCGCGTGCCCGTAGCGGCCGCGGAGCTCGTCCAGGCGGCTCACGGGGGAGTCGGCGGGGTTCTCGAACTTGAAAGTCCGCTGCAGCGTGTACACGTCGAGCAGAGCTTGGGTGGGGTGCTCATCGGCGCCGCTGCCCGCGTTGACGATGGGTACGCTGCGCTGCGCGCTGCGGGCCAAGTCGTTCATCAAGTAGGCGCAGCTCTCCGCCAGGCGCGCGACCGGCGAGCGCATGATGATCAGGTCGAAGTAGCTGGAGAACATGCGGATCGAGTCGAAGCGGGTCTCGCCCTTCGCTTCGCTCGAGGTGCTCGGGTCGCGGACCTCGTTGCAGGTGATCCCGAGGATCTGGCAGGCGGCGGTGAACGACAGGAAGGTGCGGGTCGAGGGCTGCGTGAAGTACAGCATGGCCCGACGGTGCGCGAGCAAGTCCCGCAGGAAGTCCTGACCCGCACGCGACTTCGACAGCACCCGCACTTGGTCGGCGGTCTCGGCCAAGTCGTCAAGCAGGGCCGGCGACAGCTGTCCGGCGAAGATCAGGTGGCGGAGTCGACCGTCGCGCTGCAGCTCAGCCGCCTTGACGCGGACGGGGCGGGCGAGCCGCGCCTCGTAGGCCTGCAGGTCCAGCTCGTCGCGTGTCGGGTGCAGCGGCCCGAGGGCCTCGGTTAGCCGCGTCGACTCGGATCCGCCCTGCATGGCCAGTACCGCTTGAGTCACGCCCAGAGAAACGCCGGCGGCCTTTCCGCCCGGCCCCAAGCGTTATCCCGCGCCCGCGATCGGGCGGTCAAGCCACACGCCTGGCGCCCGCGGCGGCTAGACCGGCCAGGATCAGCAGCGCGGCCTGGGGTTCGGGGACCGGCGCGGGCCCGAACTCGAGCGACAGCTCGTAGAGCTGCACGTTGTCGATCGTCCCGCGGACGCCGACGTAGTAGTCGACCCCAGGCGTCAGCGGCGCTGCGGCGATGATGCTGACCGTGTCGATCCCCTCTGGCCGCCGCCCCCGCAGCGATGCGATCCCTTGGTAGCCGCCGCCGATGAGCTCGACCTCCAGCGGGTTGAGCTCGGCGGTTTCCAGCAAGAGCTGCTCGGCCTCCGTGGCGCCCTCTAGGTACGAGCGCCCCACCTGCGACAGCGTCACGCTAACCGTGGTGGGCTCGGCGACCTCGAATCGGAAGTAGTCGCGGTCGGACAGGCCATCGATGCTGACGAAGTCGGTCTGGTCGGGGGCGACCACCACCGCCCGCCCGTCGGCGCCGATGACCCAGCTGTCGTGCGGCTGGAAGGAGCCGATCTGCGTGGCGGCGCCCGCCGAGTCGTTGCCGCCGTCGCGTTCGAGCGGGTCGCCGTAGTTTCGCTGCACAGCGAGTATGTCGTCGATCTGAGGGCCGTCGAACGCGATCGAGATAAACGGCTCCATCAGCTGCCCCGAGTCGGACGAGACCAGGTGGTTCAAGCCCAGGCCGTGCCCCGCCTCGTGCATGAGCACGTTCCGCAACCGGCGGGAATCGAGCTGCCTGTTGCCGAAGTAGGGGGCGTCTTCGGTGTCGAGCACCATGTCCGCGTGGTCCGGGAAGTAGTTGTACGCGAGCGTATTGCCCCCCGATTCGGAAACCCCGATCGGGTGGCCACCGATCCGCACGTCGGGGTACACGCCGCGCTGACCGCGCGGGGTGGTGAACTGATTGATCGCCGCGCCGCCGTCGTTCGGCTCGAACTCGTACAACACGCCCGACAGCTGCGACCAACGGGCGAACGATTCTGCGAACAGCCGGAACCACGGCGCTTGCTGGAGGCCGCCCTCGCCGGCGCCGTAAACCGAGTCGAACGAGGCGATCAGGTCGCTCGGTTCGGGCTCCGCTCCGAAGGAAGAGATCGGCGTGCCGTCGGCGACGATCCCCCAAGTCAACGTGATCGGATCGCCCTGGTTGCGAGCGCTCGAGAAGTCGGTGGCGGTTTGCCGCCAGCGGTCGGTGATCTGAAACTCCGCGGAGGGAACCGGTTCGCAGTCGCGCTCAGAGCCCGGCGCGACTGCCGTGTGCGCTGACACGCCGACGAGGCAGGCGTAACAAGAGCACGCCGCGTCCGCCCACGCGGCCGATAACAGCAGCGCTACGCATACAAACGCCGCCCCCGCCCCCGGTGGGGAGGGACGTCCGGCCTCTGGCGGCATGGAGGTCTACTCGGCGGTTGGGGGGCGCTGCGCTCCGGGCACGCGATCGGCCTGGCCTTTCGCGGAATCTTCTAGATAGACACCCCCGGCGAGCGGGTCAAACAACCGGCGCCGCGGCGCCCATGCACGCCCTATTCGCCTGCGGCTTCGCGCGAGAAGACCGGTTGATCCGGCTTTGAAAGCGCCGGGTTGTGCCGGTAGCCCTCGGAGTCAAACGCCAGCAGCGACTTCTCCGTGAGGGACCGCGAACGGAGCAAGTGACGAGTCATCAGCCCCCGCGCCCGCTTCGCGTAGAAGCTCACGACGCGCCACCGGTCGCCGTGTCGCTCTTTGAACACGGGGGTGACGACCCTGGCGTGGAGCCGCTTGCGGTTCACTACCGACCAGTACTCGTTCGACGCGAGGTTCACGACGAGCGGTTCGCCCGCAGCCGACCGGGAGTCGTCCAGGTCGTCGTTCAACACGTCGGTGACCCGGTCGCCCCACCACGCGTAGAGGTCTTTCCCTCGCGGGTTGGAGAGACGGCAGCCCATCTCGAGCCGGTAGGGCTGGATCTTGTCGAGCGGTCGCAGCACGCCGTAGAGGCCGGAGAGGACACGCACGCTGCTCTGCGACTTTTCGAGCTGCTTGTCGGTCAGCGAATCCGCGTCGAGCCCCTGGTAGACGTCGCCGCGGAAGGCGAGCACGGCCTGCTTCGATCCCCGCGCGTCCCACGCGACGCGCCAGCCTTGCGTGTAGCCGTGGGCGGTTTCGGCGAGTTGATCGCTCAAGCCCATCAGCTCAGAGAGCTCGCCTCGCGACAGACCCTTCAGCATCGAAGCCAGCTTGTTGGCTTCCGAGTGCAGCGCGGGCTTGGTTGCGGGCAGGTCGCGGTCGACTGGCTCGAAGTCGAGCGTCTTAGCGGGGGAGAGCAGGATCAGCATCGGATCGGAACACGGGGAGCGTGGGGCGGGCGACACAGGATCGATAGGCCGGCGAGCCCGTTTCGGCTACCTCCCGGCGCCGTACGCGGCGTTCCGCCTCACGGGCGACGCCGCGCACGCAGCCACGATCAATCGGCGACCCGCCACCGCGCCTTGAACAACCAGACGAGCAGCCCGAGCAGGGCCAGGTTGTACGCGACCGCCCACACGCAGTGGGCGAAGAACAGCACCGGCTGGCCAGCGACCTGGCCGGCCGAGCCGCTGCTCTCGATGTCCAGCGGCAGCGCGAACGCGGCGATAAAGGGGCTGACGGCGCCGGCCGCCGTGACGAGGCCAGCCGCGGCGGTCCCCTGGTAGAAGGTGTCCGCGAAGTAGCGGGCGGCTAGCGGCGCCAGGTACAGGGTGATGATCGCCAAGTAGGTCGCCATCAAGCTAGTCGAGGTCTTCGAGTAGAGCGTCGAGCACAGCAAGCCCGTCAGCGACGTGGTCACGCAGCTCAGCGCGACGATCAGGAAGTAGCCCGCCATCGTGACCAGGTTCCAAGCGCTCTCGGTCCAGTACAGCGGCATCAGGCACGCGAGCAGCACCGGCCACATCAGGAAGCTGGTCAGCACGGTCGACACCCGCAGACCGGCGAGCAGCTTGCCCCAGAGGATCTGCCACGGGGTGATGAGCGTGGTGAGCAGCAGGTCGAGCGTCTGCCTTTCGCGCTCGCTCGCCACGCTGCCGGCCGAGAACACCGGCCCGCACAACATGTTGAACAGCAGCACGTAGGCGATGTACCACGGCGCGTGCTGCGGCTGCAGGTAGAGGCCCCACGCCATGAGCGGGATGGCGAGCACCATCGAGATCTGGATCACCACGCGGAGCATCAGCGTGCCGCCGCTGAAGATCTCCGAGCGCATCTCCTTGTCGTAGATCGGGTTTGCCCCCTCGGGCAGGAAGTCGGTCCGCTTCGGCGGGGCGAAGAGCTTGTCGGGGAACGCGTCGCGGTCGATGTACAGGCCGACGGCATCCTCGCCCTCGGTCTCGAGGTCGATCGCGTCCTGCCCGCCGGCCCCGAGGTCGGGTGGGTAGAGAAGCCGCCGCCGGGCGGCCTCCCACAGCACCACGCAGCCAGCGAAGCAGGCGACCGGCACGACGGTGGTCGCGATCGTCAGCCGCAGCGGCCCCAGCCGCTCGAGCGTGTTCCAAACGGTCACGCCCACCAGCGCGAGCGGCAGGATCATCAGGTACGAGACCACCAGCGCCGACACGGTCCGCCCGAAGTAGCTGCTCGCCCACAGGCTGATCATGCCGAACAGCGCGACGCTCGAGGTCATCGCCACGTACGCGCCGAGCACCTCGTACGGCGACACGCCGCCCAGCGGCAGGCAGAGCATCACGATCGGCAGCGAGCTGATCATCAGCACCGCCAGGTGCGTGAGCGACGCGAGCAGCTTGCCGAACACGATGGCCCCGGGGCGCATCGGCGAGGCCAGTAGCTGTTCGAGCGAGAGCCGCTCCTTCTCGCCCGTGATCGCCCCGGCCGCGAAGCTCGGCGCCATCAGCGAGGCCAGCAGGTACTGCCCGAGAAAGAACAGCCCCACCAGCCGCTTCGCCGCCTGCGGCTGCGCCATGTCGAGCACGCGCTCCTGCGGCCAAGCCAGCAGCACCACCCCGCCGAGCAACGCGACGTACGCGAACAACAGCAAAAACGCCCGCGGCCGGCGGAGGTTCGCCAGCAGCTCGTGCTGCAGAACGGGATTCTGAGTGAGATACATGTAGTTGCGAGTCGTGAGTCGCGAGGCGCGAGTTGGGTGATCGCGTTATCTCGACGTTGAGCGGATGAGGCCCGCGAGCATTCGGCTGACCTCGTCAGCTTTCTCCAGCAGGCGATCGATTGATTCTCGGTCAGCCATCCCGAGTTCGGCCGCCAGCAGCAATTGCGTCTCTAACTCACAGAGCGATCCTTTTGCGACCGCGGCGAAACGTGCCATTTCCTTCGGCGTTCCTCTGCCGTGGCCCTCGGCCAGATTCGAAGGCACGGAAACAGCGGCTCGGCGAAGCTGTGCAACGAGACCGAAACGCTCGTCGTCCGGAAAGCCCTTTGTGAGTCGGTAAATCGCGAGCGACAGGTTCATGCTGTCACGCCAGACCTTCAAGTCGCGATATCCAGCCATCCGGTTGCTCACCCGAAAATCACGGAAATCGACTCAACACCGACAACTCAGAACTCGCGCCTCGCAACTCGCGCCCTCAGCTCAATACTCCCGCGGCCGAACCGTCCCTTGCACGCGGCTCGGCAGGCCCATAAGGCGCAAGAAGCCTTCGGCGTCGGTTTGGTCGTAGGAGCCGCCCCCTTCCATGCTGGCGACCTCGGCGTCGTACAGGCTCTGCGGGCTGGTGCGGCCGTGGACCTCGATGTTGCCCTTGTAGAGGCCGAGCTTCACCTCGCCGGTGACCGGCTTCTGCGCCTCGCGGATGAAGGCCAGCAGCGAGTCCATCTTCGGCGTGTACCAGAAGCCGTAGTAGACATCCCGCGCCACCTCGGGCGACAGGCGGTCGCGGAGGTTCACCAGGTCGCGGTCGAGCGTGAGTTGCTCGAGTTGCAGGTGCGCGGCGTACAGCGTGGTCATGCCGGGCGCCTCGTACACGCCGCGGCTCTTCATTCCCACGAAGCGGTTCTCGACGATGTCGATCCGCCCGACGCCGTTGCGGCCGGCGATGTCGTTGAGCTTCTGCACGACCTTCAGCGCAGACAGTTTCTCGCCGTTGACGCTGACCGGCACGCCCGACTCGAAGCCGATCGTGACCTCCTCGGTCTTGTCGGGCGCGTCCTGCGGCGACACGCCCATGCCGAAGTCGGGGATCGCCACGCCGCAGTTGTCGACCTCCTCGAGCTCGCCCGCCTCGTAGCTGATGTGCAGGCAGTTCTCATCGGAGCTGTACGGCTTGGCGGCGGACGCTTTGACGGGGATCTTCTTGACGTCGCAGTACTCGATCAGCTCGGTGCGGCCGGGGAACTTGTCGCGGAACGACTTGATCCGCCAGGGGGCGATGATCTTGACGGTGGGGTCGAGCGCCTCGGCGGCGAGCTGGAAGCGGCACTGGTCGTTCCCCTTGCCGGTGGCGCCGTGGGCGAACGCCTCGGCGTTGACCTCCTTGGCCACTTGCAGGCACGCCTTGGAGATGATCGGCCGCGCGATCGACGTGCCGAGCAGGTAGATCCCCTCGTATTTCGCTTGCCACTGCAGCACGGGGAACGCGAAGTCGCGGCAGAGCTCCTCCTGCACGTCGACCAGGCGGGCCGACTTGGCGCCGCAGTTGTGCGCCTTCTCCATGATCGCGTCGCGGTCCTCGCAGGGCTGGCCGACGTCGACGTACACGCAGTGCACGTCGTACCCCTCGTCTTGGAGCCAGCCGAGGATGACCGACGTGTCGAGGCCGCCGGAATAAGCGAGGACGCAGGAGGGCATGGGGGAGTTAGCGGGTCAGAGATTGGGTGGGGGACGATTCGCCGACGGTTACGCTCGCCGGGCGATTCTGCCGACCCGAGAGCGGGGCCGCAAGTTGCGGACCAGACCGCCCGCCACGGTCGGTAGTTCACGCGGCGCGTGCGGCGGCGAGGCCTCTGAGTCCGGCGGCGGCGGCTTCCGCGATCGCCGTGTCGCTTCGGCCGGTTTCGCCGCTCGGGAGGGGGACGCTCAGTAACTGTGCTCGTCGAGCCGCACCTCGCCGCGGAACGTGCGGTACACGATCACCGTGTAGGAGAGCACCAGGGGCATGCCGATGGCCGCAAAGATGGTCATCAGCCACAGGGTCGATTCGCTCGACGCGGCGTTGTAGACCGTCAGGCTGTTGTCCGGGTCGGTCGACGAAGCGACCAGGTTCGGCCACAACGCGAAACCGAACAGGAACACCAGCGCCGCGATCGAGCAGCCGGAGGACACGAACGCCTGACCCTCGCGGCGCTTGGCGAGGCAGCGGGGCACGTTGAGCACGGCCAGGAAGTTCAGCACGACGATCGCCGCGCCCCAGGGGTGCTGCTCGAAGTTGGTCGTGGCCCTGGGGACGGTCGCGACGGCGGCGCCGGTCACCACAAGGAACAGGGCCACGTAGGCCGCGTACGCCGACCACGCCCAGCGGCGGGTCCGCTCGCGGAGCTCGCCCGCGACCTTGAGGCACAGGTACAGCGCGCCGTGCAGGGCGAACGCCGCCACGGCGAGCGCGGCGACCAACAGGGCGAACGGGCCGATCTGCTCGAGCGTCGAGCTCATCATGATCCCCCCCGAGTCCAGCGGCACGCCGGCCATCGCCGCGCCGACCGAGGCGCCGAAAGCGATCGTCGTGATCAGGCTGGAAAGGAAGAAGACCGTGTCCCAGAGGTTGCGCCACCACGGGCGGTCGACCTTGCCGCGGAACTCGATCGACACCGCGCGAAAGATGAGGCCGCCGATAGCCGTGTAGAAGCCGGCGTAGAAGCCGCTGAGAGCGCTGGAGTACGCCTCGGGGAAAGCGGCGAACAACGCGCCGCCGAAGGTCACGAGCCAGACCTCGTTGCCGTCCCACAGCGGGCCGATCGAGTTAACCGCCAAGCGGCGCTCGTGCGCGGTCCGCCACAGCGGGTGCACGATCCCCACGCCCAGGTCGAACCCGTCCAGCACGGCGTACCCCGCCAGCAGCACGCCGAGCAGGATGAACCAGAAGGTTTGAAGGTCCATTGAGAGTCGCGGGATGGGAGTTGCGAGACGCGGGTCATATCGAGGGCGGCTGAGCGTAACGCAACGAGAGTCAACTCACGCCTCGCGCCTCACGACTCGCCACTCTAGGCGTCGGCCATGCCGATGTCGTGGCGTCGCTCGGCGATGTTGGCGCCGCTCGCGTCGTGGTGGTCGCCGTCGTCGGGGCCGTGTTGGATTTTGCCGTTCAAGAGCACCAGCCAGAGCACGCCGAGCAGCGTGTAGATCAATCCGAAGAAGATGATCGAGCCGAGGACCTGGGAGGCCTGGACCGACTCGGACACGCCGTCCGCGGTGCGCAATCCGCCGGTCGCCACGCCGTCGACGACCGTCGGGTAAACCACCCACGGCTGGCGCCCCGTTTCGGCGGTGACCCAGCCGGCCTCGTTGGCGACCATCGCCAGCACGACCGACGCCACGAAGAACCACAGCAGCCACCGCTGATCGAACAACGTGCCCCGGCGGTAAAAAAACCACGCGGTGAGCGTGGCCGCGATGAACAGCGTGCCGATGCCGACCATCAGGTGGTACGCCTGAAAGGTGATCCACACCGGCGGCATGCCGTAGATCGGTTCGAGGCGGTCGAAGCCGGCGACCTCGGCCGACGGGTCCTGGTGCAGCAGCAGGCTGAGGCCCGCGGGGATCGCGAGGCCCCACTCGACACGGCGCTCGTCGCTGTCGGGCCAGCCGAACACGTACAGCGGCGCGCCGGCTCGGGTTTCGTACAAGCCTTCCATCGCGGCCAGCTTGGCCGGTTGGTGCTCGGCGACCATCTCGGCGTTGAAGTGTCCGGAGACCGCCTGGGCGATCGACGCGACGGTCGCCAGCAGCAGGCCGCCGGTGAACGACCGCTTGGCGAACTCGGTGTGCCGCCCCTTTAGCAAATACCACGCCGACACGCTCATCACGAACGCCGCGCCGAGGATAAACGCGCCCAGCCACACGTGGGTGAGTCGCTGCACCGTCGAGGGGTTGAAGACCATCGCCCAGAAATCGACGATCTCCGCGCGCAAGGCGGTGCGGTCGCCGACGGTGTGCTCTCGGAGCACGTGGCCGGCGGGGGTCTGCTGCCAGCTGTTGGCGATCACGATCCACACGCTCGAGAAGATCCCGCCGAGCGCGACCATCGTCGTGGCGAAGAAGTGGGTCTTCGGCCCGACCCGGTCCCAGCCGAACAGCAGCAGCGACAGGAAGCCCGACTCGAGGAAGAACGCGAAGATGCCCTCGGCCGCCAGGGCCGAGCCGAAAACGTCGCCGACAAAGCGGGAGTAGGCGGCCCAGTTCGTGCCGAATTGGAACTCCATCACGATGCCGGTCACCACCCCCATGGCGAAGTTCAGGCCGAACAGCCGCGTCCAGAACCGGGCGGCCGTTTCGTAGATCGCCTCGCCGGTCCACAGGTACCGGCCTTCGAGGTAGACCATCACCACGCTCAACCCGATCGTCAGCGGCGGGAAGAGGTAGTGGAACATGATCGTCAGCGCGAACTGCACGCGTGACAGGAACACGACGTCCAACTCGGCTAGCAGCGGCACGGCAGACCTCTCTCGGGGCGGCGGCCTCGGTTTCGGGTAAATGTAAAGGGCCCGGCCCGAAAAGTTCACCGCGTGGCGGATTGTCGCGGCGGGCAGCCGCCCTCTCCAGCGAACCGGGCGGGTGGTAGATTGTCGGGCCAAAGCCGACCTCCCCGCCCGCCCTATCCCGCCCAACCTCCCCCGCCGCGATGTGCAAGGACGACACGCCCGCCGCCGAATCAACAGCCGCGTCGAAGAATTTCATCGAGCAGCAGATCGACGCGGACCTGGCCGCGGGCCGCAACGACCGCGTGCACACCCGCTTCCCGCCGGAGCCCAACGGCTACCTGCACATCGGGCACGCGAAGAGCATCTGCCTCAACTTCGGCTTGGCCGCGGAGTACGGCGGGCTGTTCAACCTGCGGTTCGACGACACCAACCCCGCCAAGGAAGAGCAGGAGTACGTCGACGCGATCGTCGACGACGTCCGCTGGCTCGGCGCCGACTGGGGCGATCGGCTGCTGCACGCGAGCGACTATTTCGAGACGCTCTACGAGTGGTCCGTCGAACTGATCAAGGCGGGCCACGCGTTCGTGTGCGAGCAAAACGCCGATCAGATGCGTGCCGCCCGCGGCACGCTCACCGAGCCGGGCGAGCCGAGCCCGTTCCGCGGCCGATCGGTCGAGGAGAACCTCGGCCTCTTCGCCCGCATGCGCGCGGGCGAGTTCCCCGACGGCGCGCGGACGCTCCGGGCGAAGATCGACATGGCCTCGCCCAACATCAACCTGCGCGACCCGGTCATGTACCGGATCAAGCACCTGCCCCACCAGCGCACCGGCGACGCCTGGAACATCTACCCGTCGTACGACTGGGCGCACGGCCAGGAGGACGCGATCGAGGGGATCACCCACTCGATCTGCACGCTCGAGTTCGAGAACCACCGCCCGCTGTACGACTGGTTCCTCGACCGCCTGGCGGAGCTCAGGTTGCTGCCGCACCACCGGCCGCGGCAGATCGAGTTCGCGCGGCTGAACCTCACCCACACGGTGATGAGCAAGCGGAAGCTGCTGCAGCTTGTCCAGGAGAAGCACGTCGACGGGTGGGACGACCCGCGGATGCCCACGATCCGCGGCCTCCGCCGACGCGGCTACACGCCCGAGGCGATCCGCGCGTTCTGCGAGCGGATCGGCGTGACGAAGCAGAACAGCACGATCGACATGCTGTGGCTGGAGGACGCCGCGCGCGAGCACCTGAACGAGACCGCCCTTCGCCGGATGGCCGTGCTGCGGCCGCTGAAGGTCGTGCTCACCGGCTACGCCGACGGCGCGCCGCTGCCCGACGGGGAAGAGACCAAGCTCTGCCACCTGGACAACCACCCGCAGGACCCGTCGCGGGGGACCCGCGAGGTCGTGCTCGGCCGCGAGATCTGGATCGAACGCGACGACTTCATGGAGGACGCGCCGAAGAAGTTCTTCCGCCTGAAGCCGGGCGGGGCGGTGCGGCTGCGCGGCGCCGGGATCGCCATCTGCGACGAGGTCGTCAAGGACGGCTCGGGGGAGGTCACCGAGCTCCGCTGCCGCTTCGACCCCGACACGTCCGCCAAGTTCGAGGACAAGAAGGTCAAAGGGACCATCCACTGGGTCCCGGCCGAGGAGTGCATCGACGCGGAAGTGCGGCTGTACGACCACCTCTTCGAGGCCGAGAACCCCGACAAGGCCGACGAGGGGAAGACTTTTCTCGACAACCTCAACCTAGCCTCGCTCGAGATCGTCGTCGCGAAGCTCGAGCCCTGCCTGGCCGACGCCGAGCCAGGCGAGCGGTTCCAGTTCGAACGCCTTGGCTACTTCTACGCCGACCCGATCGACTCGGTCGGTGACGCCCCGGTCTTCAACCGGACCGTCACGCTACGCGACACATGGGGCAAAGAAGCAAGCAAGTGACCCGCCGCGCGACGACAGCCGCCCAACGAAAGGTCAATCGTCGAACGGCGACTCCCGCCGCTTGCCGCCGGGCGTCAGGTCGAGGCTCTCGTGGGCGTGATCGCGGAGCCTCCGGCGCAGCGTGAGCCAGTCGTGCACGAGGAACAACGACGCGTCGATGCTGCCGGCCACATAGCCCAGCAGCAGCCCGCTGCACGCGACCGCCGTGAGCCGCGTCGGGTCGACTAGGAAGAGATGCCCGTTCGCTCCGGCTACCACCACCGCCCAGCCCGAGCTGAAAACGGCGCCGGCTACCATCGACACGGCGCGCGGGCTGCCCAGCCGCGCAAGCGCCGCCTGGGCCACGCCCACGAACAGCATCAACGCGGACAGGAAGTAGAAGCTCCAAGGGAAGCCCACACGCACGGCCTTCAGCACGACCAACAGGCCCACGCAGTAGACCGTCCCCAGCAGCATCAAGCCCACGCCGAAGCGACGCGTCACCGAGTAGGTGTCCGTCGACCAATGCTTCGCTGGCATAGCTGGGCGCCCCGGCGGAGGGGATTCGGATCGGCCCCCGAATCTACCACGAGCCGGTCCGGCCCCGCTCGCTATCGCTCAGGCGTCGCGACGCGTTCGAAGGCGACGCAGGCCGAACAAGACCGGCACCGCAGGCGGCCTCCTTCTTCTCGTGACAGATCCACCCGACCGCACTCGGAGCAGTCCGCCGTCGCGTGGTGGAGCTGGACTTTGACGACCTCCCCGTCGTACAGGCGCTTCTTTGCCAGGAACACAGCCGAGAGCACCTTGATCTCTGAGCCACCGGCGGCTGGGCCAAAACTGACCAAGCCGTTGGGCACGCCGGGATCCGCGGTGCACGCGCCGTCTGCGGAGCGTGTCACGTCGCAAGAGATCGAGCTGAGCATCGTGTCGTCGGTGCGTGTCGCCGCTGCCAACAGCGGGAGCAGCGTAGAGAGCACCGAGACCGCAACGAACAGCATCGTCAGCGCAGCGATCGGCAGCTGGATCGGTGCGAGCATAGCGAGATCACTCCGGGCGAGTGGGGCGGCGCGAGCCTCGATACCCTACGCCATACGCCACCCTACGCCACACGCCGCGTTTGGCCGGCTTCCGAGGCTAGCGGGCCGCGGATCGGGAGTCGGCTCGGAGGGGTCACGCAGCTTGTGGGGGTGAGCCCCGGCCGACCGCTGTGGATCGCCGCCACCCGCCCCGACCTCAGCGAAACGCCCCCGCGCTTCTCCGAACGCCGGCTTGGCGCCTTCGGGCAACTCCGCCCGATAGGCGCCACGCGGCGAGAACGCTGCGCTCCGCCGCGCGGCGGGTTACGGAGATCAGCCGAGCCTTTGCCGCCCGCTCGGGTCGGTGGCAAGCCAACGGGTCAGAGCCACGGCGAGCGGCACAGGTAGCTCGCCATCAGGGCCCCGACAGCGAGGGCAAACGCCGAGGTTGCCGTCGAGGGATCAAACATGACGCACCAGCTCTACGGGGTACGCAACAATTAAATCGGGCTCGTCGATATGCAAGTTGCTCGCCCAATCGATTTCGTGAACGCTCTCGCCGCACGACTGGCAGCGGTAGTGCAGCCCGATCGACTGGTCGAGACCTCCGATCGGCGGCCGCACGGTCGTGCGGGTCACCTCGACCGGACTGCCGCAGCCTTCGCAGTTGATGATTCGCATCCCTTAGTCCTCCCGAAACCGACCGGCGAAAGCTCGCCATCCGACCAGTAGGGCGAAAACCGTGCCACACCTAGCACGCGCTCAGGCGTGGCGGCCGGATCGCCGTGGGTCGCGACTTGTTGGGCGCGACCGACGTCTACCGGCCGCCGCTCCCCGGCGGGCGGCGACGCTGATAGGCTAGGCGAGCGCCCGACCGACTGCCGGCGTCACGCACCCCCCGACCGGAGTGGGGCGCGGGCTCGGACCGTTTGCCGCGCCTCGCCGGTCCAGCCCCCCGACTCCCGTTGCGGTTTCTGTCATGAGCGACAAGATCTCGGTGCACGTGGCGTGCGACCACGAGGTGCTTCGGAAGTGCATCGCCGCCTTCTTGGATTGCCACGACCAGATCGAAGTCCGCCGGACCAGCCCCGAGGGCACACGCGGCGTGGCCGAGGTCACCAAGACGCAGGCCCAGGTGGTCGTGCTCGTTATCCCCGCCTACGAAGACGTCGCGAAGCACGTCAGTTGGTACCGCGACGCCCTGAGTGATGCGGCGATCGTAGGGTTCTGCTTGATCCCGGAGCAGGCGGGCGGCTTCCGCGAAGCGGACGTCGACGACTTGGTGCACACGCACTACACGGCCAACGAGTTCCTGGAGGCCGTGAAGAGAGCCGTCGGGAATCGGGACAAGAACTAGCCCGCCGTTACGCCCGCCGCCCTTTGGGGCGGTCCCGACGGCGGTTCCCGCGCCGATCGCCGTAGAGATCCCCAGGCCCAACGCGGCCGACCGCCGCTCTCTTCGCTCGGGCTTTCGCACATCGAACTGCAGCTCACGACGAGCCGCGAGCCGTGCCGATGGCGGCGACCGACAGCAGGAGGTCCGCCCGAACCGCCCGTCGTCGCCCCGTCGCGGGCGGCGCGAGCGGCCGCCTTGCGTCGCCGCCGCGACGACGCATAATCAGCGGACTCGCTGCCAAGCGTGCGTTGCCGGAGTGGCGGAATTGGCAGACGCGATGGATTCAAAATCCATTGGGGGCAACCCCGTGAGGGTTCGAGTCCCTCCTCCGGTACTCCTAAGCGTGTAACGACTTACGGCCATTTTGGCCGCTCTCTGACGGGGTCGATTCGGGGCGGGTGTTACCTTGGGTGTTACCCAACTCGGGTTCGGCGACCGTCGCCCACAGCGCCTTGGCCGTTTCGTTGGCGTCGTCGCCCACGTAGTAGGCCATCGTGGTCTGCAGGCTCGAGTGCCGCATCATCTCCCGCAGCACGGTCGGCATGACCTTGCGTGACCACCGGGCCCCGAACGCGCGGCGTAGGTCGTGGGCGCTGGCGAACTTCCGCTTGCCGCCGGAGTCGTCGACGACCACCCTCGCGGTCTCACCAAAGGCGGCCACCGTTCGGCAGACGGTCGAAGCGTCGGGGCCAACGTTGAACACCCGACCCCGCCGCTGGCGGGCAGGAACGCTCTGCAGCAGTTCCACGAGCTCCGGGGTCATGGGCAGCATGCGGTCGCGATGGGCCTTCTCGGCCTCGGCCGGGATCCGCAGCATCGGGTAGTCGCCCTCCAGGTCCACCACGATGGCCCCCGGCCGGTCCTCCCACGAGAGCGACAGCGACTCCGTGAGCCGCAGGCCGGAGTGCCACAGGCCCCTCAGGTAGAACCGCCAAGCGGCGACGCGCGGGTCGGCGGCGATCTCTTCCTCGGTCGCTTCCGGGTCCAGGTCCTCCGCGACCACCTTCGGCACGGCCGTCAGCATCCGCTCAAACTCTTCGGTGGTGATCGGCCGGCCCCGCATGACCTTCGCTCCGCGGGCCCGCTTCGGCATTTCAACCTGCGGGGCGTTGGAGAGCAGGCCTTGCCGCACGGCCCACCGGGTCACGGCTTTGATGGCCCGAAGGTGGCGGGCGACCGTGGCCTCGCTGCAGCCGCCGGCCCGCAGGTGAGCCACGAACGCGGTCACCCTGGCCGTGGTGACATCCGCCAGCCGATCGGGCCGGCAGAATCGCTCGAGGCGGTTCAGGGTCGCGCAGTACGTGACACGGGTGCCGGGGGCTAGGGCGGCCAGGGCGTTGGTCTCATAGAACACCCGGAACTCGGCCCAGCCCATCCGCGAGTCACGTTGATACCGCCCCTCCCGCAGCTCCGCCTCCCACTTCGCCGCGGCCTTCTCGGCCTCGCGTCGCTTGGCGGTGCCTGTCGACCGGGCCACCTGCTTGCGCGTGACCGGGCATCGGTAACGCATCATGAGGTTGGTTCGGCCGGGGTACTTCACCACGTGCACGGTGATGGTCTCGCTCATCGCTCCCCCTTTTGAGTTGAGCCCGGCCGCCCCACGCGGAGCGACCGGGCGTTGATCGATCAGCCCTTGAACAGCCGCGACAGCAGGCCGCTATCGGGCCGCGACGGCGCCTTTCCGCGGAACCGGTAGCGGCTGCCTCCGGTGAACTTAGCGCCCTCCGGCGGCTTCGGCGGCAAGGGGAGCGGCGCCCCCTCTGGCCGGTACTTCCGCAGCTCCCCCGGGCAGAGCTCGGTTGAGTTCAGCCACGGCGGGTCCGCCCACCCCTGGCTGGCGCACCACCGCCACAGCGTGACGCACCGCTTGGCGTCGGTCCTCACCGCGAGCTCGCCAACGATCTCCGCTCGCTCCTGCAGCCAGATCCGCACCGTGACGGGGTCCAGGTCGGCCGTCGTCGCCGGCGTCCCGAGGTGCTCGCTGAGCCGCTTCGGGATCGCCAGGAGGTAGCGGCGGCTCCGCGGCGTGAGCTTGTGCTCGGCGACGTACCGCTGGGCCGCTTTGGTCAGGTCGATCGGCTTCATGACGCGGCCCTCCCGGTGATGCGTGCGAGCCAACCAGGGCGAGGGGCCGGCGTCGGCTTAGCCACGGGCCTCACCCCCGGCGTGACGGCCGGCAGCTGCGTCGGGTCGACGTAGCTCTTCCGGGCGAGGCTCGGGTCGCTGTGGCCCAGCGCCGTGGTCGGGTCGCCCCCGGCGATCGCCACCTGCGTGGCGTGGTAGCGCCGGAACGCGTGGAACATGTTGTTCCGCGTCGCCTTCAGGCCCGCCTCGAGGAGCAGCCGCCGCATCGGCGGATAGGTGCTCGTCAGCTGCACCACGTTGAACACGTCGGCCGGGCTCGCCTCGAGCAGCAGCCGCAGGTCGTGGGCTGTCTCGGCGGAGATCGGCTTGCGGGCGTCGGTCGCCCCGCCCTTGCGGTGCTCGGCCCGGAAGTAGACGAGCCGCTTCTCGAGGTGGATGTCGCCCGGCGCCAGGTGGTGTATCGCGCCGTGCCGCTCGCCGGTGTTGATCGCCACGCCGATCAGCGCGGGGAAGTAGAGGTTCGCGGGCACGCCACCGATCCACCAGTCGGCCGCGCGGGCCGCCTTGTCGAGCCGCTCGACCTCCTCGGGAACCCACGCCTCGGGAGTCTTCCGGGCTTTCGGCGGCAAAGCGACGTCGGGCATCGTGCGGCCGTCGCGCCGGGCGAACCACCGCCAGAGGGCGAGC
>NZ_JAVJSH010000001.1:0-40944 GCF_040219535.1 Botrimarina sp. | reverse complement strand
CCCGCCTCTAGGTCGGTGAAGCGGTAGTAGCCCAACGCGTCGGTCGTGGCGTACACGCCCGTCCCCTGCCCCGACGCGTCGATCAGCTCGAGCGTCACCCCGCCGATCGCCTCCTCCCCCGCGTCCCGCAAACCGTCGTCGCTGCGGTCGTGGTACACGTAGCCAGAAAGGCTGGCGTACTCGATCTGCGCCGCGCGGGCGACGGCGCCGGCGGTGCGGTCCGTGAAGTCGTCGCCCGGCTGGTACGCGTCGTCGGGGAGTTGGCTCAGCTCGGCGCCGGCGGCGGATTCTTCGGCCGCGAAGGTCGCGTCGAACGCGTCGAAGTAAAGGGCCTGGACCGAAAGGTCGACGTGCCCGGGCGCGCTGAAGTTGCCGGTGAGGATGCTGCGTTGGAACTCGGCGCCTTCGACCAGCGAGTTGGTGTCGATCGTGTCGCCGGCGACGAACTGCGCCTCGTCGACGTCGACGCTGAACACGAGCACCTCGCCGGCCTCGAAGCCCTCAAAGGTGAACGCGATCGCGGTTCCGCCGTCGAGCACCTCGACGCCCGTCACCTGGAAGCCGACCGACTCGACGACCGACAGGCCGACCGACTTGAAGGAGCCCGGCTCACCGGGCTCGGTGTCGAAGAACACGTCGCCGGTCGATAAGCCGTCGCCGAGCTTGTCGCCGTCGATCACCAGGCGGTCGAGCGTGGTCCCCGCGGCGCCGCCGACGAACGAGACCTGCAGCAGGTCGGGCTGGCTGTCGTCGCCGGTAGCCTCTTCGAAATAGACCGAGCCGAGCAGCACGTCGGCCGCGAGCATCTGCCGCGGCTCCATACGCTCGACGCTCGCGCGGCGCGGCGCCTTGGGCAGGCGGCGGGCTCGTCGATTCAGCAGCGAGGAGATCAATCCCACGGGTTTCCTCCTTGAAACCTCGGTGAGCGGTCGATTAGCGGCGTGGCGACGCGATCCCTCGCGGCCCCGCGGCGACTGTTAGCGTTTTCTCGCGGCCGCGTCGAGCGCCGCCGCGGCCGCACGCGACCCGGCCCCCTCGACGTTCCAAACCCGCACGGTCGTGTCGAACGACCCCGACGCGAGCAGCCGCCCGTCGGCCGACGCGGCCAGCGCGGCGACCGTGCCCGTGTGGCCCTCGAGTTCCGCAACCGGCGAGCGGGCCGCGGTGTCCCACAGCCTCACGCTGTCGCGCGTGCCGCCAACCGCTAGCAGGCGGTCGTCTAGGAAGGCGACCGCGTGGACCTTGCCGGGCCGCACGAGCAACTCATCGGGCGCGTCGCTGATGGTGAGGCCGCCGGCCGGGGCTTCGGACAGCCGCCACAGCCGCACCGCGGGGCCGTCGCCGCCGGCGGCCAGCGTGGCGCCGTCCGGCGAGAAGGCGAGCGCGCGGACGCGCCGGTTGTCGCTCGGCAGGTCGCGCGGGCCGCCGCTAGCAACGCGGTCCCAAAGCCGCACCACCCCGTTGCGCCCCGCGGCCGCGATCAGCCGGCCATCGGGCGAGAAGGCGACGGCACGCGTGTCTTCGCACGGGCATCCGTACTCGGTCGAAAGGGTGGGCGCGCCGGCGCGGGCGTCGAACACCCGCAGCTGGTCGCGGAAGCCGGCGGTCGCGAGGCGCTCGCCGGCCGGGTCGATCGCCACCGCGAGCAGCGCCCCCTCGGCGAGCCTGCGGCTCGCGGGGCGGGCGGTGGCGGAGGCCGGCTCCCACAGGCAGAGCGTGTGGTCGGCGGCCACGCTGGCCAGGCGGTCGCCGCCGGGCGTGAAGCGTATGGCGCGGACCCAGTCGGTGTGGCCGCTGAGCCGGCCCACGAGGCGGCCGGTCTCCGCTTCCCACACGCGCAGGCAGTGGTCGTCGCCGCCGGCGGCGACGAGCCTGCCGTCGGGCGAGACCGCTACGGCCGTGACCACCGCCGGGCGCAGGTCGGCGCCGCCCTGGTCGGCCATCGACAGCACGATCGGCTCGCGCGCCATCGCAACGACGCACAGGCCGAGAACCACCGCGGTGAGAAGTGTTTGCCGCACGCCAGATGCTCCGCAATGTCGCCCGAGGACACAGACTCCTCCTCGGTATCGACCCGCCGCATCGGGCGGCCTCAGCCAAACAGCCGATCGTGCGGCGAACGAGCGGCGCCGTCAGCTAGCATCTTCTTGGCTCTCGTCCGCTTCGGGTTCGGGGCTCACGCGCGAGTCGCCGCCCTCGGGCGTGCCGGCGGCCGCTTCTGGGTCGGGCGGAAGGTTGGCGTCGGCCGGGTCGGCGGGGGTCGGCGACGGGCCCTGGCCCGCGGCCCGCTCCTTGAGCTCGGTCGCGAACTCTTGCTCGGAATCGAAGTACTCGATGATCTCCCAGAGCGGGAAGTCATCGGGGAACGGGTAGTCGCCGGCTTCCAGGACCTTCTTGTAATCGTAGATGTCGTACATGACGTCGTCGCCGGTCGTGCCCGAGGGGTCCTTCAGCTCGGGGAACTTCTCGAAGACCTGCGCCCACTGCTCGAAGGCTTCTTCGTACAGCTCCTTGGCGCCCTCGGTGTCGGTCTGCTCGCGGAAGAGCCGCTTCGCGCGGAAGATCTTCTCCCTGGCGGTGACCGCTTCTTTCGTCTGTTCGAAGACGGTCCGCAACTTCCAGTAGTCGTAGTTGGTGGTGTCTTTGTAGTTGCGGGTGAAGCGGAGGAGCTTCTCGGTCTCGGCCAGGTCGGCGGCGACCTGCTTGGCTTCGCGGGCGACCGACGGGTCGATCTGTTCGATTTTCTCGGCGATTTTCGTCGGGGTGAGCTTGATGAGCTCTTGCGCTTCGAAGGCGAGCTGCATCTGGTCGCCGGTCCGTTCGCCGATCGGCGTGTCGAGGGCCTCTCGTTGCTCTTCGGTGAGCTGCTGGCGGAGTTCTTCTTGGAGCATCGACTCGACGTCCTCGGCGAAGCCGACAAGGACCTCGCGGAGCTCCGCCGCCTTCTCCTCGAGCTGCTCCTCCTCGCCCAGGCGGAGGATCGGGCCGGTGGAGTGCTGGATGGGCGTCTGGCCGAAGTCGACCCACTCGTCCTCGGCCACGCGCCACGCGGCCACGGCGCGTTCGAACAGGCCCTCGTTCTCGATCGCCTCGGCGTAGTTCATCTGAGACTTGGCCGGGCTCGCGTAGAAGATGTTGGGGCTCTTCTTGCCCAGGCTCTTGCCGCGCTGGTCGACCGCGGCGATCGCTTCGAGGTGCGCGTCTTTGCTGAGCAGCCAGTTGTCGCGTTGCCGCGGCGGTCGGTCCTCGGGGTGGTACTCGTCGTCGGCCTTGAAGAGCCGGCGGTACTGCTCCTTCTCGTCGGAACGGCCGATCTTCTGGCCCAGCACCCAGCCCAGCTCCCACAGCAGCTCGGGGCTGTCGCGGTTGTACTCGGTCCCTTCCTCGAGGAACTCGATGCCGCGCCGGACCCAGTAGTAGCGGTCGCGGTAGTCGTCGAACTCGACCGACACGTTGTAGCTGAGGTTCCAGCTCTGGTACTTCCAGAAGGTGATGAAGTTCGGCTGCAGCTTCGCGAGCTGCTCGAGGGTGGCCGTGAGGTTCGTCCAGTCCTCGACCTTCTTGAAGTGCACCGCGCGGTCCCACAGCAGGTTCACGGCCAGCCCCCGCAGGCCGAGCGTGGCGAGCTTGATGGTCTCGCTCGCCGGGTCGATCTCGCCCAGGTCGGCCTGGCTGAGCTCGTTCTCGTCCTTCAGCTGCGCGAGCGTGCCGCCGGGGGAATCGACCGTGGCCGGCGCGCTGAGCAGCGAGAGCGGGAACAGCAAGACGGCGATCGCGACGCCGTAGGCGACCTTGCGGAGGAAGCTGCTGCGTTGGTTCATAGCAGATCGGCCGGCGCGAGAGCGGCGCCGGGTCGCGGTGGGTCGGTTGGTTGATTGCCCGAGGCAGGATCCGGGCCGCCCTGTGCCGAGGGCGTTGGCCCCGGGCGGTGCGACCGTCGGCTGTGGGGCCGTGCTATTTGGCTAGCTCGCGGGTGCGGAGGAAGAAGTAGCCGATGACCGCCGCGCCGAGCACGTAGACCGCGCAGACGACCAGGTCGCGGACGAGCGCGTCGGTCGGGATGGAGTACCCCTCGGCCACGTAGCGGACACGCCCGAGGTAGGTGCTGAAGTCCGGCAGCACGTACGAGAACGCCTGCATGCCGGCCTTGAGGGCCTCGTCGGCCGCTTTCATCAGGTCGATCGCGTCGAAGCTGTTTGGGTCTTGGCTCTTGAACGGCGACATCACGTTCATCTGGGTCACCAGCCGCACGAGCGATTCGACCGGGCCGCCGCCGTAGTTCTGGCCGGTGGCGATCTTCACGAACGTCTCGCGGAAGAACCCGAGCAGGATGAACGAGACCGTCGCGACCATGGCGATCGGCCCGTTGAGGAACGTGCTCGCGGTGACCGCCACCGCGACGACGATCACCATCTGCATGCCGATCGCCAGGTAGCCCTTCACGAAGTTCCACAACGGCGAGCCCTCGGGCAGCCGCAAGAAGCAGTCCGCTTGCGCGAAGCCGAAGTACTGCGCCCGATCCAGGCACTGCACGACGACCTCTATACGGCCGTCGCTGCTGATGAGGTCGTCCAGAATCGTGATTTCGTCTTGTTGCGTGTCGGTCTGCTCGTTGGCGAAGTCGAAGGTGTCGACCGTGGCGTCTTGGGCGGTGAAGATCTTCAACGACGTGGCGACGTCGGTCTCCGGGTTCCGCAGCTGGATGCTCCCCTGGATGCCCTCCTCGATCTGCCCGATGTACGAGCGGTACACGCGGACGATCAGGCCGATCGGCAGGTAGAGCCCGCCGTCGGCGCCCTCGCGGAGCACCGACCGATTGACGCCGTCGAACGTCCAGATCGCCGCGGCCGGCGTGGCGCCCGGGATGTAGCTGCGGTAGCCCCACTCGGCGCCCACGCTGATGCCGCGGCCGGTGCGGGCGTTGTCGCGGTTGATGAAGCCGAGCGAGCCGTACTTGGGCACCCGGGCGCGGATGAAGCCCTCGGCGGGGCCGACCGTGTACCGGTCGTCGTCGGCGTCGACGGTGTGGATGTGGCCGAGGGCCGCGTCGGTGACCCCTTTGCCGTCGACGCCCACGGTGAACGTGTGGCGGTGGAAGGCGTCGAAGCTCGTCGCGCCGCCGGAGCCGATCGGCTGGCCGTCGATGCCGGTGATCGGCTCGAGCGTCGTCGCGTCGACCGAGTGGGTGTGCGCCAGCGAGCCGGTCACGAAGAACCAACTGGCCACCGCCATGATCGCCAGGAGCACCGCGCCGATAGCGGAGAAGCCCAGCATCCGCCCCAGCACGATGTCGCCCGATCGGACCGGCTTGGTCGCCACGGTGTAGATCGTGCGGCTCTTGATGTCGCCCGGCAGGCTGAACGCCGCCAGCAGCAGGGCCATCAACAGCAGCAGGTAGGTGGTGGCCGTCATCACGAAGCTGAGGTACAGCCGCGCGGGCTCGGGGTTGTCCGTTCGCAGGTACCAGCTCGCGAACAACAGCACCAAAGCGAACACCACCAGCGCCACGAGCACGCGCCGGCGCAGCGACTCCTTGATCGCCAAGCCGGCCAACGCGCCGATCCTCCGGGCCGACAGGCGCGTGAGGTCGGTCGCGCCGCCGCGGAGTGTTCGGTAGGTGATCTCGCCTGCCGCCACCGGGCCGTGGCGGATCATCGACACCAAGAACCCGCCCACCAGCCCCAGCACGAACAGCACCGCGGCCAGCACCAGGAACTGGAACAGAGCCCCGTCGATGAACGAGTCTCCCTGCCCTTGCCAGAGCCACTCGAAGAACGGGAGGACTTGCTTCTCTACAACCATCGGGCGGTAGGGTCTCTAGAGGGCCAGCTACAGCGGCGGCGGGCAGAAGGGGACATCTCGGGCGAGCCGCAACGCGGCCGCCGGCATCAGGACGCGCCGCTGTCGTCGGGACCGGGGTCTCCCCCAGCGTGGTGGTGCGCGCCGACCACCCGACGCCCGGGCCGAACCTCGCTGTCCCGAACGATCGACAGGAAGAGCTCTTCGAGCGTGGTCGTCGGGTTGTCCAGCTCCAGCAGCTCGCCGCCGTGCCGCTGGATCACGTCCCGCAGCTCGTTGCGGCAGTCTTCGCTGAGGTTGCGGGCGCGGATCTGCGTGACGTCGGCCACCGTCAGCAGCGAGTCGACGCGGCCCAGTTCTTTCAGCTCGCCCTGGTGGAGGATCGCGATCCGGTCGCACACGTCTTGAACGTCGGCCAGCAGGTGGCTGCACATGACGACGGTTTTGCCCTGCGACTTGAGCTGCAGGATCATGTCTTTCATCTCGCGCGTGCCGATCGGGTCCAGGCCGCTGGTCGGTTCGTCCAGCAGGATCAGGTCGGGGTCGTTGATCAGCGCCTGGGCGAGGCCGATCCGGCGGGTCATGCCCTTGGAGTACTCGCGCAGCTGCCGCTTGCGGGCGCGTTCGATGCCGACGAGTTTGAGCAGCTCGTCGATCCGCTGGCGGCGGACGTCGGCCGGCAGGTCGAACAAGCGGCCGTAGAAGTCGAGGGTCTCCTCCGCGTTGAGGAACTTGTACAGGTACGACTCCTCCGGCAGGTAGCCGATCCGCTCGTTCTTCGAGACGTCGGTCGCTTGCTTGCCGAACACGAGCGCCTGCCCGTCGGACGGGAAGAGCAGCCCGAGGAGGAGTTTGATCGTGGTCGATTTGCCGGAGCCGTTGGGCCCGAGCAAGCCGAACACCTCGCCCGGGTAGACCTCCAGGTCGAGCGCCTTGAGCGCGCGAACCTTCTGCCGCCCCCAGAAGTCACGGTAGACCTTCGAGAGGGCGCGGGTCTCGATGACCGGGTTTTGGGTCGCGACGGTTTCGGGCTGCGAGGGGGCGTCGTCGGCAGCGGCTGCGGCGGGGGCGCCAGACATCGGCGGACTCGTCAGAGGAATAGGGTCGCGGGAGTGGCGGCGAGTGGCCTGGGCCAAGCCGGGCTTCGTGGCGAGCAGTTCGGCGTAGCCAGCTGTAAGTCGATTACCGGGAACGAGTTAGCCGTGGGCGCTGCCCGGCGAGCCTGTCACTATAGGCGGCGTTTTACCAGCTCCGCAAGCAGGCGACACGGGCCCGCCGGCCTCCGGAGGGCCACGGAGCCGCCGACTCAGACGAGCCGCAGCAGCGCGTACCGCTTGCGGCCGCTGCGTAGCACGATCACCGACTCGCTGGCCAGGTCGGCCTCGGTCAGCACGGCTTCGGCCGACTCGATCCGCCGGTTATTCACGTACGCGCCCCCCTGGGCGACGGTTCGCCGGGCCTCGCCCTTGCTCTTGGCCAGCCCGGCAGCCACCAGCGCGTCGACCACGCCGAGTCCCTCGCCCGCCAGCGCCGCCCGCGGCGACTCGCCGGAGGGCACGTCGGCGAAGATCTCGGCCAGCGCGCGGTCGTCGAGGCCGCTGACTTCGGCGCCGAAGAAGATCTCGGTCGCCCGCCGCGCGGTGGCGAGGCCCTCCTCGCCGTGGACCAGGCGGGTCAATTCTTCGGCGAGCCGCTTCTGGCTGTCACGCTTTGCGGCGTCGGCCTCGCGGGCGGTGTCGAGCTGTTCGATCTCTTCCAGGGGGCAGTCGGTCAGCCTCCGCAGGCAGGGGCCCACGTCGGCGTCGTCGACGTTGACCCAGTACTGGTAGAACGCGTAGGGGCTGGTGCGGGCCGGGTCGAGCCAGATCGCGCCCGACTCGGTCTTGCCCATCTTCGTGCCGTCGGACTTGGTGAGCAGCGGCCAGGTCATGCCGAACAACTGCCGCCCGCCGGGCTGGCTCACTCCCATCCGCCGCGCGAGGTCGACGCCGGCCGTGATGTTGCCCCACTGATCGCTCCCGCCGGCCTGAAGGTCGCAGCCGTGCTCTTTGGCCAGGTGCACGAAGTCGTACGCTTGCAGGAGCATGTAGCTGAACTCGGTGTAGCTCATGCCGCTGGCCGAGTCGTCGCCGCGGCCCAGGCGGCTCTTGACCGAGTCCTTGCCGAGCATCACGTTGACCGGGAAGTTCTTCCCGATGTCGCGCAAGAAGTCGAGGTACGACCAGGGGCCGGTCCAGTCGAGGTTGTTCAGCAGCAGGGCCGGCTGGGACGCGGCGTCGAAGTCGAGGAAGCGGCGCATCTGCTCGCCGATCGCGGCCACGTTCCGCTCGAGCGCCGCCTTGTCGAGCAGGTTCCGCTCGGCGCTCTTGCCGCTCGGGTCGCCGATCATGCCCGTCGCGCCCCCCACGACGGCGATCGGCCGGTGCCCCGCCCGCTGGAACCGCCGCAGCGTGATCAGCCCCATCATGTGGCCCACGTGCAGGCTGTCGGCCGTGGGGTCGAACCCGGCGTAGAGCGTACGCGGCCTCTCGGCGAGCCACGCGCCGAGGGAGTCGTCGGTCGTCTGGTGGACGAGGCCGCGGGCTTTGAGTTCGCTAAAGAAATCCATGGGTGGGTCGTTATTGCCCGCGAATGACGCGAATTTACGCGAATAGAGTCAGGTCGTGCGGCGTCGATCGGACAGGGCAAGCCGTCTCGGCTCGAGCTTGGGATGAGAACCGAAGTTAACCAGGATGCCTAGCTGCAGTCCCGTTGCATTGAGGTAGTTGAGCACCTGGGCGTCGTGCTGCTGGACCAGTCGATCGACGGCCTTGATCTCGATCAAGATGCGTTCGAAACAGATGAAGTCGGGGCGATAAATCTGCTCCAGTTTATGCCCCCGATAGGTCAGGTCGACCGCAGGCTGGGACGTGAACGGGATGCCTACCTCGCCGAACTCGATCGCCAAACACTCTTGGTACACCGCCTCGAGGAAGCCGGAACCCATCCTGTTGTGAACCTCAAAGCATGCGCCCATGACCAGGTAGCTCTCATCAGGGAAGAGCATCGGCTGCTCCATTCGCGCGTATTAGCGTCATTCGCAGGCAAGCCCGCTATCGCCAGAGGTCGTCGTCGGCGAAGGGGTTCGCGCCGGGGGGCTTCGGGCGGGGGCGGGCGGCTAGGATGGCCTCGGCCAGGGCCAGGTCGTCACGGCTGGTGATCTTGAGGTTCTGGGGCGAGCCTTCGACGACGGCCACCGCTTCGCCGAGCCGTTCGATGAGCTGCGCGTCGTCGGTCACGGCGACGCCGGCCGCTTCGGCGAGGCCCCGGCGGTACAGGCCGGCCTCGAACACCTGCGGCGTTTGGGCGGCCCAGAGGCCGTCGCGCGACTCGGTCGACGCGACCCGCGCCCCGGCGACCCGTTTGAGTGTCGCGGTGACCGGCGCGGCGAGGATCGCCGCGTGGTGCGCGACCGCGGCGGCGAACACGCGGTCGACCTCCGCGTCGGTCACCAGCGGACGGGCCGCGTCGTGGATGGCCACGTGCGTCGCGTCGTCGCGCAGCCGGGCGACCGCCGCCGCGACCGAGTCGGCCCGCTCCGCGCCCCCTTCGACCACCTCGATCCCCATGAACGCGACGTTCGCCCCGTACTTCCGCGCGAACTCCTCGCGGTCCTCCGCCGCCACGACCAGGATCGTTTGGCACACGTCCGCGCGCGACGCGAAACGCTCGACCGAGTGCATCCACACCGCGCGGCCCGCGAGCATCGCGAAGGGCTTCTTGTGGTGAGGGTCGGCGAAGCGGCTGCTCTTGCCGGCCGCGAGCACGACCACGGCGAAACGACTCACGCGGTCGCCTCCGAGCTGTGCGGCGCGGCCGCCCCCTCGGCGACGCGGCACGCCGCGGCGCAGGCCTCGGCCGACCAAGCAACCAGCAGCCGCAGCGCCAGGGCGCTGATCTCGGTCGGCAGGGAGGGCGTCTCACGCGCCTCGGCGGCCGCCTGCGACACGTCGAGCGGCAGGTGGACGAAACCGATCAGCGGCCGCTGGCCGGACGTCGCTGTGAGGTGGTGCGACCAGTACATCGCCGCGTTGCAAAGGTAGTCGCCCGCGTGCAGCGACAGCTCGGCGGGCGCCCCCGCGTCGCGCAGCCGGCGGGTCCAGTCGCCCAGCGGCAAGCCGCTGCGGTACGCGGCCGGGCCGTCGGGTTCCAGCGGGCGGGCCGCGTCGGAGCGGTCGCCGCGGTCGCGCCGCGCGTTCAGGGCGAATTGCTCAAGCCGGATCGCCGCCGCGCCGGCCGCTTGGCCAACGTGCAACACCACGTCGTACCCGTCGGCCAGGTCCGACGACAGCCGCGGCTTCAGCTCGTCGTAGTCGACCGGGTAGAGGCGCGTCGTGACTCCCAGCTCCCCGGCCGACGCGAACCCCGACAGGTCGCGCGTCAGCGACTGCAGCGCGAGCCAACTGGCGTTCTCGTCACGGCCGTCGAACGGGCGAAACGCGGTCAATAAAAGGCGGGCCATGCCGCCGATTGGACTCGAAACCCCCGCCGGCAGCAAACGGGCCGACGAGAACCGCCACGCCGCCGCTAGCGGAACGCTCGTTTCACCTCGGCGTCGCCCCGGGCGGTGATCGCCGCCTGGATGGCCGCTGCGGCTCTCTCGCCGAGCGGTTCGCTCATCGCGGCGGCGGTCTCGGCGATCTGCTCTGGCCGCTTCGCGCCGCAGAGGACGCTCGTCACGCCCGGCTGGGACAACGTCCAGCGGACGACGAGCGTCGCGACCGCGACGCCCTCGTCGGCGGCCGTGTTGCGGATCGCGTCGAGGAAGTCCTGGTTGCGCCGCCACTCGTCGCCTTGGTACATCGGGTACTCGCGGCGGCTGTCGCCTTCGGACAGTTGGTGGTCTCGGTCCATCGAGCCGGACAGCAGGCCCTTCATCAGCGGCCAGTAGGTGACGACCGCCACGCCCTTCTCTTGGCACCAGGGGATCGACTCGGCCTCGATGTCGCGTTGCAGCATGTTGTAGGGCAATTGCACCGCCGACAGCGGGCAGGCCTCCGCGAACCGCTTCGTTTGGTCCAGGTCGCAATTCGACGCGCCGACGGCGCGGGTCTTCCCCTCGGCCATCAGTTCCGCCAGCGCGCCGGCCGACTCTTCGACCGGCACGCCCGGGTCGGGAGAGTGCAGGTAGAGCAGATCGACGCGGTCCGTGCCCAGACGCGTGAGCAGCTCGTCGCACTCCCGGCGGAGCGTGTCGGGGCGGGCGTCCTGCTCCATGCTCGGGTCCTTGCCCGGCGTCGGCTGGGCGAAGTGGATGCCCACTTTCGAGGCGATCACGACCCCGTCCCGCCGCCCGGCGAGGGCCTCGGCGAGGATGCGATCGCTCTCGCCGTCGGGTCCGTACACGTAGGCCGTATCGAAGTGGTTGACGCCCGACTCGAGCGCCGCGCGGACCGTGGCCACGCCCGCCTCGTGGGTGGCGCCGAGGGTCGTCACGCCGGCCAGCGGCCAGCAGCCAAGCGCGACCGGCGTCACCTCGACGCCCGACGCGCCGAGCGGCCGGCGGTCTTTCGGTGGTTCGGCCATCACTTGCTCGCGGCAGCGGGTCGGCCCACGCCGGGCGGGCGCCCCGGCGTGTACAGGCAGCAATCGACGGGGCACACGTCGTGGTTGGCCGGGTACTGGCCCAGCGCGGGGCGCTCGGGCGACTCGCCGCGCTCGGTCGCGATCCGCTCTTCGATCAGCTCACGGATCATCCGGATCGCCCGCGGGTGCGTGCCGATCGTGGCCGCGCGCACGAGGTTCACTCCAAGCTTCTCGCATAGTTCGCGGGCCTCGGTGTCGAGGTCGAACAGCACTTCCATGTGGTCCGACACGAAACCGATCGGCAGGATCACGAGGTCGTCCAGCCCGCCCTCGCCGTGCAATTGCTCTATCCGGTCGCACACGTCGGGCTCCAGCCACGGCTGCTGCGGCGGGCCGCTGCGGCTCTGGTAGACCAGCTCCCAGTCCGGGTGGCCGGCGGCCTCGGCGGTCAGGCGGCTGGCTTCGGTGAGCTGCCGCTGGTACTTGCAGTTCTCGGCCATCGACAGCGGGATGCTGTGCGCGGTGAACAGCACCTTCGCCGCGCCGCGGCGCTCTGCGGGGATCTGCTCGAGGGCCTGACGCAGGTGGTCGGCGTTGGCCTCGATGAAGCCCGGGTGGTTGTAAGGCATCCGCAGCTTGTCGACGCGCGGCGCGCGGCCGACCTTCTCCTGCGCCGCGGCGACGTTCTCTCGGTACTGGCGGCAGCCGGAATAGCAGCTGAACGTGCTGGTGAAGAATGCGATCGCGCGGCGGACGCCGTCGTCGGCCATCCTTTGGAGCGTGTCGTCGAGCATCGGCGCCCAGTTGCGGTTGCCCCAGTAGATCGGCAGCTTCGGGCCGTGCTGGTCCAGTTCCGCCTGGAGCGCCGCGATCAGCCGGCGGCACTGCTCGTTGATGGGGCTCACGCCGCCGAAGTGCTGGTAGTGCTCGGCGACCTCGAACATCCGCTCGCGCGGCACGTTCTTGCCACGCAGCACGTTCTCAAGAAACGGCATCACGTCGTCGGGCCCTTCGGGGCCGCCGAACGAAACGACGAGCACCGCGTCGTACGGCAAGTCAGCGTTTGTCGCAGCCATGGTTTCCGGGGCTAAGAGACAGAATCCGGCCACAAAAGCGGCCTCTTCACACCGTAGACTCGACGACTGCTTTCGCCCAGCAGGCGCCGCGACGAACCCTCCCGGCGCCCTTGGCGCTCTTGGCGGTTCAAGTCACTGCTTCGCGAACAGCTGCCCTTCGATGTCGCGGAACGCCTTGAACTCGAGCGCGTTGCCGGTCGGGTCGAGCAGGAACATCGTCGACTGTTCGCCCGGCTGTCCGGCGAAGCGCGTGGTCGGCTCGATGACCCACTCGACCTGCTGCGAGCCCAGGCGCTCCGCCAGCTCTTGCCACGGCTCGGGCCTCAGGACCACGCCGTAGTGCGGCACCGGCACGCCGTGGCCGTCGACCGGGTTGAACAGGTGGCCGACCTTGCCGTTCGGACCGAGGCCCGGATCGTGGTGGACGACGAACTGATGGCCGAACAGATCGAAATCGACCCACGCAGAATCGCTGCGGCCCTCGGGGCAGCCAAGAACGCCGCCGTAGAACGCGCGGGCCTCGGCCAAGTCGCGGCACGTCACGGCGATGTGGAACGGGGTGAGATTCATCGTCATGCGGCGGGGGCTAGTGGGCGGGCCGGACGGGTGCGGGTCCGTTAGCATAACGGCTGAGCCACAACCGCCGACCCCACGGCGCCCGCGTATGCCCACGCCCGACCCGACCGACACGATCGTCGCGATCGCCACCGCGCGGGGCCCGGCCGTGCGCGGGGCGATCCGCCTGTCGGGGCCGGCGACCTGGTCCGTGCTGTCGCGGCTGGGCCTCCGGGCCGACGCGGCCGAGCGCCCGACACGGTTCGCCCGGCGGTCCGTCCGCGCGGAGTTAGCCGGCTCGGCTCGAGAGATCCCGGCCGACGTGCTGGTCTGGCCCAACCAGCGGAGCTACACCCGCCAGCCCTCGGCCGAGATCCACACCGTCGGCGCCCCGCCCGTGCTCGACGCGATCGTCAGGGCGTGCACCGACGCCGGCGCGCGGTTGGCGGAGCCGGGCGAGTTCACGCTGCGGGCGTTCCTGGCGGGGCGGATCGATCTGACGCAAGCCGAGGGCGTGCTGTCGGTGATCGACGCCGACGACCAAGCCGAACTCCGCGGCGCGCTCACGCGCCTGGCGGGCGGCTTGTCGACGCCGCTCGACCGGCTGCGGGCCGACTTGCTCGGCCTGCTCGCCGACCTCGAAGCGGGGCTCGACTTCGTCGAGGAAGAGGACGTGCGGTTCATCGAACCGGACGAGCTGCGGCGGCGGCTGGGCGACGCGCTGGCGCTGGTGGGCGACACGATCGAGCAACTCGACCTGCGTGGCACGGCCCAGCGGCTGCCGGTAGCCGTCATCGCCGGGCCGCCGAACGTCGGCAAGAGCAGCCTGTTCAATGCCCTGGTGGAGCGGTTCGCCATCGGCGCCCGGCCCACGGCCTTGGTGGCGGACCAGCCCGGCGTGACGCGCGACGCGGTGTCGGCTGTCGTTCGGCTCGGCGGCCAAAGCGTAGAACTGCTCGACACCGCCGGCGACGACCACCAGCCGTCGATCGACGCGATCGATAGCGCAGCCAGAGCGGGCTTGGCCGACACACTGGCGAAAGCCGACGTCGTGCTGCGGTGCTACGCGGCAGGCGCGGCCCCCCCAGCCGCTGGGCTGGGCGGGGCGACGCTCACGGTCGCGACGAAGTCCGACCTCGCGCCCCCCTCGGCCGCCCAGCGGGCCATCGCCACCAGCGCCCCGTCGGGCGCGGGGCTCGACGACCTGGCCGCAGCGGTCGAGCGGGCGCTGAGCGGCGGCGGGCGAAAGGTCACGGTCCTGGGGATCGCTTCGGATCGCGCCCGCTCCGGGCTCGAGACCGCCCGCGACGCCCTGCGGCGCGCCCTCGCCACGGCCCACGCGGGGGCCGGCGAGGAGCTGGTCGCGATGGAGCTGCGCGAAGCGCTCGACGGGCTGGGGCGTGTCGTCGGCAAGGTGGTGACCGACGAGGTGCTCGGCGAGGTCTTCGGGCGGTTTTGTATCGGGAAGTGACGCCCCAATCGCTTCCGAGGCCTTGCTCGTCTGCTGCGTTGTGATTGCAACCGCGGATGACACGGATAGCACGGATGGCCGTTTGGTCGGCCCTCCGTGGCCCGAACAAGGCGGCGAATTTCCCGAGCCATCGCGCCGCCGGGTTCGGTCAGACGTCGCGCGGGTCGGCGCTTGGATCGTCGTCGCCTTGCAGGTACGTGTCGCCGCGGTAGGTCAGCGACCAAACGACGTACACGACGGCCGTCGTGAGCATCAGCCCGGCGAAGAACCAGTGATAGTTCTCCCCTTCCAAGACGGCCACGCCCCGCGACTTCTGCTCGACGATGTAGTCGTTGACGTAGACCGTCACCTTGTTGCCGAGAAACACCGACAGCAGGTAGAGCCCCATGACGAATGACTTCATCACCTTGGGCGCTTGCGTGTAGGAGAACTCCAGAGCCGTGATGGACACCATGACCTCCGCCGCCGTGATCACGACGTAAGCCAGCACTTGCCAACCGATGTGCGGCTCGCCCCCGGCGTCGATCGCACGCTGGATCAACGCGCTGATGGCGAACGAGACCGGCGTCAGCAGCATGCCGACGCCGATCTTGCGTAGCGGCGTGAGCGTCCACACCCGGTCGACCGCCGGGTAGATGAAGAGAGTGAAGAGCGGGATCAACAGCATCACGAGGATCGGATTCGTGGCCTGCGACTCGGCCGGGTTGAGCTCGAACCCGAAGACGATGCGGTCCATCGACTTTGCTTGCTCGACCCAGGTGCTCGACGTCTGGTCGAACAGCATCCAGAAGGCCGCTACGAGCACGAACAGCGGGGTCAGGTTGGCGATCGCCCGCCGGCCCGGTCGGCTGACGACCGCCCGCCATAAGTCGGCGCCAGCGGGCGGGACGTGCACAAACTTGTTTCGGCCTAGCCAGAAGACCAGGGTCGCGATCGCCATGAGCACGCCGGGCACCGCGAAGGCGACACCCGGCCCGTAGTTCTCCAGCAATCGGGGAACCACGAAGAAGGCCCCCGCCGAGCCGAGGTTGATCGAGAAGTAGAACCAGCTGAACACCTTCGGCAGCAGGCGCTTGTTCGACTGGCCGAACTGGTCACCCACGTGCGCCGACACGCACGGCTTGATCCCACCGGTGCCGATCGCGATCAGCGACAACGCGCAGAACAACGCGGTGCGCGGCGCCATGTTGGTGAACGTGGGGAAGTCGACCAGCGCCATCACGCCGTGGCCGAGGCAGTAAACGAGCGACAGGTAGAAGATCGTCCGGTACTTGCCAAGGATCCAATCGCTCAGCACGGCGCCTGCGATAGGAAACAAGTAGGCCGCCGCCACGAAGTTGTGGTACCAGATCCGGGCCTCGGCCTCGCCCATCGCGTCGAGCTCGCCCGAGGCGTTGAGCAGGTGCTCGGTGAGGAACACATACAGAATCCCCCGCATCCCGTAGAAGCTGAACCGCTCGGCCGCCTCGTTGCCGACGATGTACGGCACGCCCGGCGGCATGCCGGTCCGGCTCGGGTCGGGCTGCGTGCGGTGCTCGGACAACGCTGAGTCGGCGGCGGGGGGCGGCGGCGGGCATCGGTGGGACGGCCGGGATAGCGGCGCGCCCGCGAGGACGCGACAGTTTAGCCCAAGCCCTCCTGTGTGCGTGACCCCAAACCGGCGAGCGGCCCCCCGTTGCCCACCCTCGATCCACAAACCGGCCTGCCGGCGGGCTTCGTCGATCGGCTCCGCCGGATCACCGGCGCCGACGCCGACGCGGCGCTCGCCTCGTTCGCCGCCGATCGCCGCCCCGGCGTGTGGGCCAACCCGCTGCGTGGCGAAGAGCGGCCTCTCCCGTTGCTCGCCGGATTGGGCGTCGAGGGCGAGCCGTGCGAGTGGCTCGAATCGGCCGCGACCATCTCAGCTGCGGACAAGCCAACGCTCACCGCCTCGCAGCCGGTGGCCGAGGGCCGGCTGTACCCGCAGGGCCTCTCCAGCATGCTCGCTCCCCTGGTGCTCGACCGCGGCCGGGCGAAGCGGTGCTCGACCTGGCCGCCGCTCCGGGCGGCAAGACGCTGCACCTGGCCGCGCGGATGCGGCTGGAGGGGGAGCTGGCGGCGGTCGAGCCGGTCCGCGACCGCTTCTTCAAACTACAAGCGAACCTCGCCCGCTGCGGCGCCGGCGAGTTCGTGCGGACCTTCTCTCACGACGGCCGCGACGTCGGCCGCAAGACCCCCGACCGCTTCGACGCGGTCCTGCTCGACGCGCCGTGCAGCAGCGAGGCCCGCTTCGATCCGCGCCGGCCGCAGTCGTTCGCCTACTGGGGGCCGCGCAAGCTGGCCGAGTCGGCCCGCAAGCAGAAGGCCCTGCTCCGCTCCGCGGTCGACGCGGCGCGGCCCGGCGGACGCGTGCTCTACTGCACCTGCTCGTTCGCGCCGGAAGAAAACGAGCTGGTCGTCGCGCACACGCTGCGGCGGATGGCGGGGCGGGTCGAACTCCGGCCGCTGGGCCCCGCCCTGCGCTGCTTCCGCGCCGGCCTCGTGGAGTGGGAAGGGAAAACCCTACCGAGCGAGTTGGCCCACACCGTCCGCGTGGCGCCCGACCGGCGGATGGCCGGCTTCTACCTCGCGCTGCTAGAGAAGCGGGCGGCGAGTCGCCCAACGCCGGCGGGCCGCGCCGAGCAGCGGCGGCGGCGCGGCTGACGCGAGTTTTTGCGACGCCGCGTGCGAACGCGGGACTCCGAAACCCTCGTGATGGCCTACGACAGCCACCCGATCGCCAGCCACGCCCACAGAGTCACGAGTGGCGGGGCCAGCAGGCCAACGACCAAGCCGCCCTTGAGCATGTCGGCGACCCGGAGCCGGCCGCTGCCGTACACGATCGCGTTGGGTGGGGTCGAGATCGGCAGGCACATGGCCGCCGAGGCGCTCAGCGCGATCGGCACGGCGAGCCGCGCGTCGCCGCCGGTGGCCTCCATGCCGCCGAGCACCGCGATCGCGATCGGCAGGACCAGGTTGGCCGTGGCGGTGTTGCTCATCAGGTTGGACATGACGATCGTCGCGTAGCCGAATCCGATCGCCAGCCCCACGGGGGGCAGCCCGCCGAGGGGCAGTTGCTCGACCGCCCACGCGGCCAGGCCGGTCTTCTCCATCGCCACGCCCAGCGACAGCCCGCCGGTTATCAGCAGCAGGATGTCCCAGGGGAGGCCGCGGATGTCTTCGCCCGACAGGATGCCGGTCGTGGTGAGCGCGACGATCGGCACGAAGGAGATGAGCGTGGTCGGCAGGCCGTGCAGCGGGCTGGTCATCCACAGGCCGACCGTCACGACGAACGTGCCCACAACGACCTGCTGCTTGTACAGCGGCGCCGCATCCGACGCGACGCCCGGGTGAAACAGGATCCCGTCCGCTTGGCTGAACGCCGATTTCCTCATGTGCACGAGCACGAGATAGAGCCAAGTGACAGCGAGAAGCACGATAGCCGGCGGCACAGCGATCAGCATCCATTCGGCGAAGTTGACGGCCGAGTCTCCCCGCAAGAGCCCGGCCGCGATCGCGTTGGGCGGGGTGCCGATCACGGTGCCCATCCCGCCCACGTTCGCCGCGAAAGCCACGCCCAGCGCGAGCGCTCTGGACACCCCGTCGTGCGGCTCGCGCGCGGCGAACAGCGGGGTCATCATCGCGAGCACGAGGGTCGCCGTGGCGGTGTTCGACACGAACATCGACAGCACGGCCGTCACGAGCATCACGCCCATCAAGAGCATCGCCGGCCGCTGCCCGAACAGCCCGAGCGCCCTGGCGGCGAGCCAGCGGTCGAGGCCCGTTTTCTCGGCCGACTCCGCGAGGCAGAACCCCCCAAAGAACAGCCAGATTAGCGGGCTGCCCCACGGCGTGATGAACTGCTCCCAGTCCTTGGGACCCGTCGCGAACACCCCGTCCGGCCGGCCGAGCAACGCGATCAACCAGCCGATCGCGAGCAGGCTGGTGGCGAAAGCGGGGATCGCCTCGGTGATCCACATGCCGGCCGAGAAGATCAGCACGAACAACGCGCGGTGGCCGGCCTCGGACAGGCCCTCGTAATGCGGGAAGAAAGCGACCGCCGCCGCCACGGCCATACACGCGGCGGTCGTCACCAACGCGCGGACCTGTGAGAAGCGGAACAGGCCGAGCAGGCGCATGGCCTCGTTGCGGCCGCCGTGGAGCATCGTCGGAAGCGGGGGGCTGGTGGGGGGCGATCGGGGGGGCGGGGCAGGCTGCGTCAGCGGCCGCCATCCGCTGCGGCGATATGTTGCCGCTTGGCCTCGCTCGAAACAAGCGCCGCGGCGATAGGACGCACCCGCGGGCCCCCCCCGACGCGTGCGTCAGCGCTTCTTCTTGCCGCGGGCCTTGGCTTTCTTCGCCGCGTGCTTGGCCTTCGCGCCGGCGCCGTTCGCGCTGGGCGTGTTCTTCGCCGGCGAGGGCTTCTCGGCGGCGCCGGCCGGCGCGGCCACGGGGGTCGGCTTGGGCAGCATCTTCCGCTCGGCGATCCCCCACAGGCTCGACACGATGAAGTAGATGCACAGCCCGCTGGGAACCTTGAAGAACATCAGCCCCATAAAGAGCATCATGTACTTCATCATCTTCTGCTGCAGCGCGGCCTGCTCGTTGGCCGGCGGCGGCATGAACATCTTCTGCTGCAGCAGGAACAACGCGCAGGTCGCCAGCGGCAGCAGGTTGAAGTACGGGCCGAAACCGAGGATGCCCTCGCCGTTGTCCATCCACAACGGCGTGATCGGCGACCAGTCGATGAATTGGTCCGGCGCGGCCAGGTTGCCGCAGAACCGGATCGCGTCGGAGAACAGCGGCTGTTGCCGCAGCTCCACGTCGACCGCCAGCGCGCGGTACAGCCCCATGAAGATCGGCAGCTGCAAGAAGATCGGCAGGCAGCCCGACGCCGGGTTGTAGTTGTGCTTGCGGAAGAGCTCCTGCTGCGCCTGGGCGCGCTTCTGCATGTCTTCTTTGTAGCGCTCGGCCAGGCGGTCAAGCTCGGGCTTGAGCTCTTGCATCTTGACCATGTTCTTCGCCGAGTGGCGGCTGATCGGGAACATGGCCATCCGCACGCAGAGCGTGAGCAGGATGATCGCCACGCCGTAGTTGCGCACCACCGCGTGCAACGCGTGCAGCAGCCAGAGCATCGGCTTGGCCGCCCAGCCGAACCACCCGTAATAGAGCACGCCGTCGAGCGAGTGGTCGGGGTCCCCGGCGGCCGAGTAGGCCTCGAGCAACTCGGGCAGCTTGGGGCCGGCGAACACCCGGTAGCCGTCGTTCAGACGCGAGCCGTTCTCGCCGGCGGCGGCCAGCGTGACCGACTCGCGCGTGAGCACGATCGAGCTGTTCTGCCAGCGGTCTGCGTAAGACGAGTCGCCGATGCGTTGGGTCGGCAGCACCGCGCGGACCTCCGACAGCCACACGTCGGTCAGCCGCTCCTTCTTCGGGATCACGAACGACGAGAAGTACTGCGCGTCGACCCCGGCGAACGCCAGCGGCTGCCCCTGCCCCATGCGGGGGACCTCGCCCTTGGCGACCTGGGGCGCCGCGAACTGCGTCAGCCGATCGCCCGCGAAGCGGACCACCACGTCGCGTAGGCCGAACGACCCCCAGTCGCCGAAGAAGCTGCCGTCGCCGCGGCCGATCTTGTTCGCGTACCAGAAGCCCTCGATCGGCAAGCCGTTGGGCCCAGCCAGCTCGTAGGCGATCGTCTGCTGCTCGCCCGACAGGTTGCGGACCTCGACAGAAAGGTCGAAGTGGTACGACGGATACGCGTTGTCGCCGAGCCGCTCGTCGGGCGTGCGCACGACCTCGAAGCGCTTGGCGAACTCTAGCCCCAGGTCGGCCAGCCGCAGGCGCAGCGTGACGCCCTCCGCGTCGCGCTGTTCGACGGTCCAAGCCTCTTCCGCCAGGCGGCGGTTGGCCTCGTCTAACTGTGGGTCGCCGGCCGCGCCCTCGGCGCCCCCAACGGCCGACGCGCGTCGGCCGTTGAGCGAATCGATCCGCACCACGAACGACAACGCCGACTCGAAATCCATCGGCGGGTCGGGCGTGTGCAGGCGGACGTTCTCGATCTCGGGGCGGATCAGGTCGAGCGGGTGGCGGCCCAGCCGCCCCGACAGGGCGACGAGCTCGCCGTCGCGCTGGACGCGCAACTCGAACGCGTCTCGCGGCCTCGACTGGTCGAGCGCCAGCAGCAGCTTTCGCGCGTCGTCGATGGGCAGGTCGACGTCGCCGGCCACCAAGCCGGTGATGACGTCCCCGACACGCAGCCCCGCCGCGGCCGCCGGAGATCCCTCGCCGACCATGTTCACCAGGGCGCCGCCGCTGTCGGCGTCGGTCGGCGCGAGCTGGCCGAGGTAGCCGCTGCGGTTGTCCAGGTCGCTGTAGTTCTTGCTAGAGAGCGACAGCCGCTCGACCCCCGCGCCGGCGTTGTTCACCGTGAGCAGCATCCGGTAGGGGCTGTCCGCGGCGACCGAGCCGAGCGTGATCAGCTGCGCTTCGGCCGGGGGCTCCTCTTCGATGCCCTCGTTGCCCGGTGCGGCGATGGCCGGCTCGGCCTCGGCGTCCGGCGGGGCCGGCGCGGCGGCGCCCTCGCCGTCCGCCGCGATCTGCTCGGCGGCCGGCTCCTCGCCCGGCTCGGCGACCGGCGGCCGCACGAACGCGCTCTGGTAGAACATCAGCAGCGTCACGGCCAGCAGCAAGAAGACCAGCATCCGCTGGTCCGGCGGTTGCTGGTCGCGTCGTTGCGGGCGGCGTTGCTGGATACTCATTCGCCTGGAGTGTGGTTCGATAGCCGACGCGCGGTCGGCGGGCCCGGCGGCCCCCCGACCGGGGCCGCGGCGCGACGGGCGAGACCCGCTGCCCGGGCCGTTCGCGCTTCAGCGTCCTTGCTTGATCCGGTCGCCCAAGAAATTGTCTAGTTCCGGCGTGGCGTAGATCAGGTCCGCCGTTGCGTCGATGTTGTAGTCGACGCGGTGGAACGTCACCCGGTTGTCTTCCTGCACCACGTAGCACGCCCGGGGGTCGCCGTCGCGGGGCTGGCCGACCGACCCCACGTTCACCATGAACTTCTGGTCGGTCACCTCGAACACGTAGTTTGTCTCTTCGGGCGTGACGAAGTTGCGGCTCTCGGTGAACACGCCCGGCACGTGGGTGTGCCCCTGGAAGCAGCCGTGTTGCACCAGGCTGAACAGCTTCTCCATCTTCTTCTGATTGTAGATGTCTTCCGGGAAGACATACTCGTTCACCGGGTTGCGGGCCGACCCGTGAACGTACAACCAGCCCCCGTCCCGCTGGATGCGCGGCAACGCGCCGAGGAAGTCCCACCGCGCGTCGATCTGGTCGCGGTCGCCGCGGGCGCCCTCGAGCTGCTCGCGGGTCCAGAAGATGGCCCGCTCGGCGCCGCTGTTGAAGCCCTCCGGGTCGAACAACGCGCCCTGGTCGTGGTTGCCCAGCAGCGAGATACGGCACGAGGCCATCACCGCGTCGAGGCACTCGCACGGCTTCGGCCCGTAGCCGATGATGTCGCCCAGGCAGTAGGTCTCGTCGACCCGTTGCTCCTTGATGTGCGCCAGCACGGTTTGCAGCGCTTCGAGGTTGCCGTGGATGTCGCTGATAATCGCTCGTTTCAAAGCGAACACCCTCCCCGGACCCCGGGACGTTGGCCTTGCCCGACTCCGGGACCCGGCCGATTGACGAAGCTTACCCGACTAACGATGCCTGATCGATTGACGCCGCCTGATCGATTGACGCCGCCCGACCGATCGATGCTGCCCGCTCCCCGCAGCACGCCGGTCGGCGCCGCCGTGCCAATCGAGCCTCGGCGTGCCGGACGACCCACGGCGTGGCTGCAACCAGCGCCAGCAGAATATTAGCATGCCGCCGACGGGCGCCGCCGCCTACCGGCCGGGCCCCGACACAACGATCGAAGCCAAAAAACTAGACCCGCAACGGACTTCGGTCAACCTAGCTCGCCGCCGACCCAATGACCACACCTCCCGGCCCATGGGCCGATCTCCCCCCACAAAGCGCCGCGCAGGGCCTCTGGCTGGGCGTCGAGACCGTTGGCCTGTCGGGCTCGGTCGCACTGGCCGAGGTCACGCAGGAGGGCTGCGAGCGGCTCGAAGTCGCGCCGCTCGACCGGTCCGCTCGCTCCGCCCAGACCCTCGCGCCGGCGATCCAGCAGGTGCTGGCCGACCGAGGCGCCGCCGCCCGTGACTTGGCGGCGATCGCCGTCGCGGTGGGGCCCGGCTCGTTCACGGGGCTTCGGGTCGGCGTGGTCACCGCAAAAACGCTGGCGTACGCGCTGGGCGCCGCGGTCGTCGCGGTCGATTCGCTCGAAGCGCTGGCCGACGCCGCCGCGGCTCAGATCGACCCGGCGACAGTTGGCGACCTGTGGACGCTGCTCGACGCGCACCGCCAAGAGGCGTTCGCCGCTTCGTTTCGCCTCGCCGACGGCGTCCCTTGCCGACTGACCGCCACCCGCCGGGTAACGCTGAGCGAGGTCGCCGCGCTCGTGGGAGCGGAGTCCGTGATCGCCGCGCCGGCGGAACTCAAGCTGCCCGGCGTCGAAGCAGTGGGCGCTCGGCGAATCGCTTGCGAGCCCGACGCCGGCGCGGTGCTCCGCGTCGCGTACCGGCGCTGGCGCGACGGCGCGGCCGATAGCGTGATGTCGCTCGCCCCGCAGTACTACCGGCCGAGCGCCGCCGAGGAAAAGCTCGCAGGGAGCTGACCCGCTCTGCGCCTCACGCCGAGGCCGCAAGCGCCTCGCGGGCCGCGCCGACCGTGGCGTCGATGTCCTCCTCGGTGTGAGCCGCCGAGATGAACATCGCCTCGTATTGGCTGCACGGCAGGTAAACGCTCCGGTCGAGCATCTGCCAAAAGAAGCGGCCGAAACGCCCGGTGTCGCACTCAGCGGCGTCGTCCCACGAGCGGACCGGGCCGTCGTGGAAGAAGAGCGTCACCATGCTGCCGACCCGCTGAACCACGTGCGGCACGCCCGCGTCGCGAGCGGCCGCCGCGAGGCCTTCTTGGAGCCGCGCGCCGAGCGACTCGAGCCGCTCGTACGGCGGCGTGTCACGCAGCGCGCGCAGGGTCGCCGCGCCGGCGGCCGTGGCGAGCGGGTTGCCGCTGAGGGTGCCGGCCTGGAAGACGGGCCCCTCCGGCAGGACCTGCGCCATCACGTCCGACCGGCCGCCGTACGCGCCGACCGGCAAGCCGCCGCCGACGATCTTGCCGAGGGTGGTCAGGTCGGGCTCGATGCCCAGCCGCGTCTGGGCGCCGCCGAGGGACAGGCGGAAGCCGGTCATCACCTCGTCGCACAGGAGCATCGCGCCGTGCTCCCGCGGCAGCCTGTTGAGCGTGGCCAAGAACTCCTCGCTGGGGACCACCACACCCATGTTGCCGCAAACCGGTTCGAACGCGACCGCGGCGATCTGGTCGCCGTGCCGAGAGAACGCGTCCTCCAGCGCCTGCGGGTCGTTGTAGGGCAGCACCAGCGTGTCGGCCGAGGCGCCGGGCGTGACGCCCGGCGAGTTGGGGACGGACAACGTCGCGGCCGCGCTGCCCGCGGCCACCAGCAAGCTGTCGACGTGGCCGTGGTAATTGCCGGCGAACTTGATGATCCGGTCGCGGCCGGTCGCGCCGCGGGCGAGGCGCAACGCGCTCATGGCGGCTTCGGTGCCGGAGTTCACCAATCGCACGCGCTGGATCGAGGGCACGCACTCGATGATCAGCTCGGCCAGCTCGCTCTCGCCGACCGTCGGCGCCCCGTAGCTGGTGCCGAGCCGCATCGCCGCGGCGAGCGCTCCGATGACCGGAGGGAACGCGTGCCCGAAGATCATCGGGCCCCACGACCCGACGAAATCGAGGTAGCGGTTGCCGTCGAGGTCCCACAGGTGCTGCCCCTCGGCACGCGCGATGAAGACCGGCTCTCCGCCCACCGCGCCGAAAGCCCGCGCTGGGCTGTTCACCCCGCCGGGCATCAACCGCCGCGCTCGGGCGAACGCTTCGCGGCTGCGGGCGTAGCGGGCGGAGTCGGCGGGCATCGGCGGGGTTCCTCGGTGAAGGGATCGCGGTCGCTCTGCTTGCTACCGCAACCGCCCTCACGGGGCAACGGGCGGGGCGTCGGAACGCAGCCGGTCGACGAGCCGCTGCGCGTCGCGCCGGACCCCCTCGGTGGCGGCCACATCGGGCGTGAGCTCGAGCACGGCCCGGGCCGCCTGCAGCGCGGCCTCCGGCTCGCTCTCGGCCAGCTGCTCGGCTTGGTCCAGGCGCTTGCGACAGAACTCGGCTAGCTCCTCGGCGTCGGAGGCCGACCGCTCTCGCAGCCGCTGCGCCTCGGCCCGGGCGAGCTCGGCCAGCATGGCGTCCTGCGTGTCGGTCCCCACAGCGAGCAAGTCCGCCACGCTCTCGAACGCGTCGACGCCCGCGGCCGGGTCCTCGGCCGCTACGCGGGCGGCTTGGCGGTGGAGCGCTTCGGCGATCGACAGCCGATCGTCGCGGCGCCCGGTGAGCCGCTCTAGCTGCAGCCGTTGGCGGAGCTGCAGCTGCCGCAGCGTCCGCGCCCACTCGGTGACCTCCTCCGCGCGGGGGTCGTCCGGGAAGCGCTCGACGAAGCGGTCGGCGGCATCGGTTGCGTCGGCCGACACGTCGCGCGAGAGGACACTCTGCTCAACCTTTGTGTAGAGCGAGTCGGCCGTCGGCGGGCGGAAGGCCCACCAAGCGATCGCTGCCAGCGTGCCGAGCGTGAGCACCAGCGCAACGGCCTGGCCGACCGCGGCGCTCGTTTCCGACTCGGCGGGCTCGGACGGCCGATCGTCGGCCACCGGGACGCTCGTGTAGTGCCCTCTAGCCGCTGTGGCCGGCGGCGGGGTCGCCCCGCGCGGCCGCACCAGGCGGTTGTACTCGGTGGCGTCTTGCGTTTCGGCGAGGCCGTTGTCGGCCGCCTGGTCGCCCGGCTCCGGCGGCGTGATCGCGTCCTGCGACTTGCGGAGCTCGAAGTCGTCCTCCGCCACGCGCGACAGCGCTCGGCTCATCGCCTCCAACCGCCGCGCCACGACCGCCGTGTTCGGGAACCGATCGGCCGGGTCTTTCTCCAGCAGCTTCGCGATGATCCGCTCGAGCTCCTCCGGCGCGTCGGGGGCGAAGCGGCGGACCGGCTCGGGCACCGCGTAGCGCTGCAGCTGCAGCATGGCCGGCATGTCGCCCGCCCGGAACGGCGGGCGGCCCGCCAGCAGCGCGTAGAGCACGCCGCCGAGGCTGTACTGGTCGCACCGCGCGGTGACCGGCTTGCCCGACGCCTGCTCGGGCGACATGTAGTCCGCCGTGCCGAGCACGCCGCCGGCCATCGTGACGCCCGTCGAGCCGAACACCCGCGCGATGCCGAAGTCCGCCAGCTTCGGTTGCCCCTCGGCTGCCAGCAGGATGTTCGCCGGCTTGAGGTCGCGGTGGATCACGCCGTGGTCGTGCGCGTGCTTCAGCGCGCGGCAGACCTGGATCGCGATCTGGGTCGCCTCGCGCCAGGTGAACCGCCGCCCCTGGCGGAGCTCCTCTTCGAGGCTCGACCCCTCGACCAGCTCCATAGCGAAGAACAACGCGCCGTCCTCTTCGCCGTAGCCCAGCAGGCGGACGATGCCCGCGTGGCGGAGCGCCCGGAGCGATTCGATCTCCCCCTCGAACCGCTCGCGGAACGCCTCGGTCAAAGCCAGGCGCGGATTGAGCACCTTCACGGCGACTTGCTCGCCCGTTTCTTCGTGCGTCGCGCGGTAGACCGCCCCCATGCCGCCCTTGCCGAGCGGCTCGCCGATTCGATAGGGACCGAGCGTTTCGGCGGTCATCGCGTGCGTGGCGCGGGAGTGGCGGGAGGGACCTTTGAGCCTAAACGGCGCCCGGCCCGGCCGCTAGCTGCGCGGGCGTGGGGCAAGCGGGGCCCGGCGATTCGCTCTTGCTCCGCCCCTCGCCGGGGGCCTACAAGCCGCGACGGAACCGTGTTCGCCCGTCGCCTGCCCACCCCGCCCCAGGCCCCTGCTATGACGCCCTTGTGGCTCGCTGCGATCGCCGTGGCCGGAATGCCGACCGCCGACGCGTCGCCCCCCGCCGCGCCGGTCGCCGCCGCCGAGACGCTGCTCCCGGGGCCCGCCCCAGAGCCGCCCGCGGCGGTCGCGTCGAGATGGGGCTTCGCCGACCGGATCGCCGCGCTCGAGCTGGCGCTCGCCACCACGGTGGTCCAACAATCCGATCGCTGGCGCTTCGGCGCGCTGCGGGCCGAGGCGAGCGAGTTGTACGCCCTCGCGCAGAACGACCGGCAACGCGCGGCGGCCAGCTCCGTGGCCGAACGGATCGAGAGCTTCGCCGCGATCTCCGAGCGGCACAGGCGGCTCGCGTCGGCGCCCGCGCCAGCCGGGCCGGTCGATCGGCCTCGGCCGGCCGCGGACGGTTCGGACCTCGCGCCGCCCGTTCGGCTAACCAAAGCCCAAGCCGATAGCCAGCAGCGGCACGACGTGGTCGGCGTGCTGCGGCCGGTCGTGTCGAAGCGGCCCGACGCGCCGCGTTGGGCGATCGTCGACGAGCAGGGCCGCCTGGCGGCGCTGGTGACCCCGTCGCCCGAGAACTCCCAGCGGCTCCAGCGGCTCGCCGGCCGCCGGGTCGCGCTCGACGGCCGCCGCGGCTACCTCTCGGAGCTGCGGCAGAACCACATCGTCGCCGAACGCATCACGCCGCTGCAGCCGCTGCGGCGTTGACCCGCCCGCTCAGCCGCCGCGGGCTATCGCTGCAGCCTGGCGCGGAAGGCCTCGGCCAGACGGCCGACCCTGGGGTCGACGTCGTCGGTGGCGAGCCGCCAAGCGATCCGCACCAGCTCCTCGCTCGACGCGCTGCCCAGCGCCGAGATCGCCGACCGGCGGACCTCGGCCGACGGGTCCTTGGCGAGCACGATCAGCAGCTTGGCCGCGTCGGGCGACCGGCTCACGAGCAGCTCCTCGGCCAGCGCGACGCGGCGGGCGGCGTCGCCGCTCGCCAGCGGCTCGAGCTGGTCGGCTGCCACGCTCGTGTAACCCCGGCTGAGCACCTCCGCTTGCAGCGCGAGCAGCCGGGCCGACGCTTGCCGCGTCGCCGGATCGGTCGCTTCCTCTGATGGATCAGCCGAAGCCGGCCCCCGAGCCGTCAGCGACTCGCCACCGCCAGCCCCCGCCGCGCCAGCCTCCACGTAAGCTCGGAAGCAGGCGACCAGCAGCTCGCGGTCCGACAACTCGGTCACCGGCGCCGCCGGTTCGGCTTCTGGCTCGGCCGCCGATCGCCGCCAATCGAGCCTAGCCGTCGCGGGGCTGGGCACAGCGGCGGCCGGCTCGGGAGGAGCGACCCGCACGACGAGCGTAGGCTCGGCAGGTGGCGGCGGCGCGTCGGCCGGACGACGGGCCGCCGCTTGGACGGGTGGCTGCTCGCTCGGTGTGACTTGGTCCGTCGCCGCTTCCGGTTCGGGCGTCGGCCGCGCCGGGGGGGCTGCGGCGACCTCGTCCGCGTCGCGCGGGTCGCCCGCGACCGCCAGCCGTTTCGGCCGCACGCGGAGGGCCGCCGTCGCTCTTTCGACGCTAGCGTACAAGGCAAACCGGTCGGCTACGGGACAGAGGCCCGCTTGCTCGACCAGGCGCCGGCTCGCCCACGTCGCCCAATCGGCCCCTGCCGGCGTGATCGGCCCGCGTGCCTCGGCGAAGGCCGCCAGCAGCCGTGTGGCGGTCCGACGGTCGTCGGCGTGATCCAGCCGCGCTGCGATCGCGTTGACCCGAGCCGTGGCCGCCGCCCGCGCACGCTGTCCCGCGGCGCCATCGGCCGAGAGGGCCACCGGCACGATCGCTTCGACCCAGTCGGCGGCCAGCCCGACCGCCGCGATGGCGCCCCCTTCGGCGGCGTGGCGGCCGGCGGCCACGTCGAGCCGCCACACCGCGAGGCGCACAGCCGCTAGCAGCAGAAGCGAGGCCAGCCCCAGCCCGAGCGCCAGCGCGCGGGCCGCGGGCGAAGCGATCAACGGCATGAACCCCGGGCGAAACACGGCGGGAGTGTCGCGGCAGAACGTCGGCGCCGGCAAGGCCGATCCGGGCAGGGCCGCGACCAGCACTCCGATTCGCTCACGCGGCTGCCGGCCATCGCCCGACATACGGTTAGGGCCCGAGCCACGAGCCGGGCCCGGTCAAGAGAAGGGACAGTCGAGAACGTCCGGGTCGGCGGTTTCGTCGACGCGGAAGGCGCCGTTTCCTGGGGGGGAGCTATGGCGTACCGACCAAGCAGGTCGGGCTGCGCGCAGGGTTATCGATGCCGCCGTCGGCATGGCCGCTACGCCGCTCTGATGGCCGCCGCGCTGGCGGCGATGCTCGCCCCCCGGGGGGGCCTCGCGCAGTCCGCCGGCGACCACTCCGACTCGGCCCGCGAGTCGGCGCGGCTGGCGATCCCTTGGCGTGAGCTGGCGCCGGAGGACCGCCGCCGGGTCAGCGAGATCGTGGCCGACGCGTCGCTGTACCGCTGCCTGCCGACGCGCGTGATCGACTGCGACGACCGGCTCTTCGTTTACCTGATCGACCACCCCGAGCTGGTCGTCGATTGCTGGAACGTGATGGGGATCAGCCAGCTGAGCCTCGACGCGCGAGCGCCGGGCAAGTACGCGGCGGCCGACCCGGCCGGAGCGAAAGGCGAGCTGCGTGTCGTGCACCGGTCGGAGGACAACGCCGGCGCGGTCACGATGGTCGTGCTGGCGGACGGCGAGTACCAAGCGGGGCCGATGCCGCACGCGATCTACGGCGGCAGCGTGATGCTGCTGCGCGCCTCGGCGGCCGAGCAAGACAACGGCCGCTGCTACGTGACCGCGCGGCTCGACTCGTTCATCCGCTTCGAGCGCAAGGCCACCGAGCTGGTCGCGCGGACCTTCCGCCCGCTGATCGTGCGAACCGCCGACCACAACTTCATCGAGACGATGCGGTTCGTGTCGCTGTTCTCCCGCACGGCGGAGACCAACCCCACCGGCATGGCGCGGCTCGCGCAGCAGCTCGACTCGGTCGACCCGGCCACCCGTCGCGAGTTCGCCGCCGTGTGCCAAGCCACCTCCGACCGCTACGCGGCCCGACGCGTCCGCGCCGAGCGGGTCGCCCAGGCGGTCGCGCTGCCGCTGTCGGTGATCCGGTAGGCCGGCGGCCGATCGCGTGGCGCCTCACCCCGCGTTCGCGAACCGCTGCTGCGCGACCGCCGCGAGGCCCTTCAAGTCGAGCTTGCCCGAACCGAGCAGCGGCAGCTCGTCGACCTCGGTGAACGAGTCCGGCGAAGGGATCCACAGGTTCGGCAGCCCGGCCGCCTTGAGCGCGTCGCAGACCTCACGCGGCGCCTTGTCGATCGGCAGGTGCACCACGACCAGGCGTTCGCCTTTCTTCTCGTCGGGCACGCCGGTCACGACCGCCAACTGACGCTCCTCGTCCTCGCCGGCGAGGAAGCTCTGGATCTCTTCCTCCACACGGAGGTGGGGGACCATCTCGCCGCCGATCTTGCTGAAGCGGCTCTGCCGCCCGGTGATAAAGATGAAGCCGTCCGGGTCGATCCGCGCCATGTCGCCGGTGACGTACCACCCGTCGCGGACGACCTCGGTGGTCCGCTCGGGGTCGTCCAGGTAGCCCTGCATGAGGTTCGGGCCGCGGACCTCGAGCATCCCCTCCGTGTCGGCCGGCAGGAGCTGGCCGGTTTCGGGATCGACGACCCGCGCCTCGACGCCCGGCAACGGCAAGCCGATGCTCCCCTCGCGCAGGTCGGCCCGCGTGCCGAGCGAGCGGGTCGGCGGGATGTTCACCGACGCGACCGGCGCCAGCTCGGTCGCGCCGTAGCCCTCGACGGGCCGCAAGCCGAACCGCTTCTCGAACGCGTCGGCCAGCGGGATCGGCATCTTCTCCGCGCCGACGACCACCACGTCGAGCGAGTCGAAGTCCTCCGGCGGCACCCGCTTGATGTACGAACGCAAGAAGGTCGGCGTGCTGAGCAGGATCGTCGCGCCGGCCCGCTTGCAGAGCTTGCCGACCTGCTTCGCGTCGAGCGGGTTGAAGTGGTACGCGCCGCCCAGCTCGAGGATCAGCGGCGCCCACAGCGTGACCGTGTAGCCGAACGCGTGGAAGAACGGCAGGATGCCGAGGATCACGTCGCGCGCGTCGAGCTGGACGGCCGTTTCGAACCCGCGGATGTTGGCGATCAGGTTGCGGTGGGTGAGCACCACGCCCTTGGGCCGACCGGTCGACCCGCTGGTAAAGATGATCGTGATCGGGTCCTCGAGCCCCACACCGGCCAGGCCGAGTTGCCTCTCGAGCGTCGCGACCGGGGTCGCGTAGGCCTGCCACGCGGCGGACAGCTTGTCGGACGTCGTGACCTTGTCGCGGAACGCCTCGAGCAAGACCGGCTCGCAACCCAACTCGATGCCGAGCTTGCTCAGGACCTTCTCGCTCGTCAGCACGTGACGCAGCCCGGCCGCCTCGATGCACGCGTTGATCACCTCGGCCGAGGCCGAGTAGTTCAGGTTCACCGCGACCCGGCCGGCGAGCGCCAGCGACGCGTTGACCACCACCCCGCCGTTGGTCGGCGGCAGCAGAACCCCCACCCGCCGCTCGTCGTCCGACAGCACCTCCCGCAGCAACAGCCGGCGCAGCACCAGCGCTTTGGTGAGCAACTGCCCGCCGGTCATCGACACGCCGGTCGAGTCGGTGATCTTCCGCCGGAACCGCGCGCGCTTGCACGCCTGAAGCATTTGGCGTGTCAGGGGGGCCGTGGTGGCCGAGTCGGCGTGGTGGGCCTTGGGCGGCTCGTCGGGGATCACGATGGCTGGCTCGAGAAGGAGGGGCCGGGCTTCGCAGCGACCGCTCGCGCGACTCCCCAGTTTGCCAGAAGTGCTTAAAGCGGGGCAGACCGATACCGCCGACGCCCCCCGGCCCGGTCACCAAGCCGACGGCGGCAGGTCGGCGTCGAGCACCACCGGCTGCAGCCGTTCGGGCGTGCGGAGCACGTCGGCCCGCGTGCGACACCGCCGGGCCCGCCGCGACCGGAGCCACGCTCCGACCGCCGGCTCTTCGATCGGCACGATCTGGGCGATCGCCACCCCCGGCATCGCGCGGCGCAGCGCGGCCTCGCTCGCGTGCGGATCGAAGCCGCCCTCCTCATCGGCCAGCACCAGCAGGGTCACCGGCCGCATGATCGATCGCCCGAGGCGCTCGGGCCGATGAGGGCTTGGAAGAGCAAGAGTGAACCCGGCGGGACTCGAACCCGCGACCCACGGATTAAAAGTCCGTTGCTCTACCGACTGAGCTACAGGTTCCAAGTGGTTTCGTCATATCAACTTACGGCACGTCGGCCAGTCTGTCAGGAGGGTCCAACCCGCCAAAAACCCGCCACGGCGGTCAAACCTCCTTCCGCAGGAACGCCGGAACGTGGATTCGGTTCGCGGTGTCCTGGCGCCGCATCCGTTCCGCCATGTTGACGTATCGGCGGGTGGTCGCGGCTGCTTGGTGCCGCATCAGCCGCTGAAGTACGTCCGCAGGCAGGGCGTCGACGTTAACGTTGGCGAAGCCGAAACGGAAGCGGTGGAACGCGCCGGGGATCTCGACCCCCGCTTCTTTCTTCAGCTTCGCGAAGTGCGTCCACAGCAGCCGCCTGTGCAGGGGCCAGTCGAACACGAGCGGCCCGAAGCCGACAATGTTCTTCACGTGGTCCAGCACGGCGGGGTGCAGCTCGACCCTCGCCTCGCGCTTACCCTTGGTGGCGTCCGCCTCGATTCGTGCCTCTCCCTTGGCCCAGTCGATATCGTCGCGACGCAGCGCGAGGATCTCGCTGATCCGCCATCCGGTCAGGTAGGCGAACGTCAGAAGAGCCGTCCACCAATCGGCCGGCGGATAGTGGCGCCCAGCGGGCTGCGTCATCGCCTTGGCCGCGTTGTACAGCAGCTTGAACGTCGCGTCGTCGATGAACGGCGGGTCTCGCTCCGGCTCGCGCAGGAGATCGAACTCGACCCGATCCGCGATCAGCTTCCACCGCCGAGCCTTATTGAGCGCGCACCGCACGTGCCGCAGGTCTTTATTGACCGTCGCCGGACTGACGCCTTTGGCAATCCGCTTGCCCCGGAACTCGGCGACGGTCGCGGAGTCGACCTCGTCTAGCGAACGCGGCTTGACCGTGTCGTTGAAACAGCGGAGCGAGATCAGGTATTCCTCGCGCGATCGCGGCGCCAACGTCGCCAGGTGGTCCCGCTTGAACCGCTCGACAAACTCCGCCCACGGCATCCGCTCGTGACTCTTCAGCAGCCCGGCGGCCGCCTCGCCCTCGAGCTTCCTCGCGTAGACCTTCGCGGTGGTCTTCGCGCCGATGGACTTCTGTTTCTTCTTGCCGCGGGCGTCGTACCAACCGACCGACCACGGGCACTTCTTGGCGCCGTGTTTGGCCAGCTGCTTGGCGTCCTGGAAAACCCACGCTCGCATGGCTCACCTCCTATCAGTTGAAGTGAAGAGCCTGGCCGCGCGGCCAGGCAGAAAGTCAGTCGTCGTGCGGTGTCGGCTCGGATTTCTCGCGCAGCTCGCTCCACGCGAGCCGGGCCGCGAACAAAGGACTGTGCGCCGCAAGGATTATGCCCCACGGTGGTCCCTCGAATGGCTCCCAGGGATCGAACTGCAGAAGCAGATACCCAATAAGCCCGACGGCTCCTGCAGAGAGCGTCGCCCCCAAAACCTGAGTCCCCGAGCCGCCACGGAACGCCCCCAGCCAGATGGTCAGGAACGCGAGGGCGGGGACGACGAGGAAGCCCGACATCGGCACTTCCTCCGAGATGTTCGACAGCAGCCACAGCGCCGCCGCCAACGGCACGAACGACAGCAGTAGCCGCTGCAGGGTCATGGCTCTCAACTCGTATCTGGCCGCACGACGCCGAACGACACGCACCACCTAGAGCCGCTCGTTCAGCCGTCTCTCAACCTGGTCTTCCGAGTCAACTCGAGCCCGTAGTACCGGCAGAGCGTCTCGGCGTGATCCAGCCGCAACGTGCCGACGCCGTCCGCGAACCGCATCAGCGTCTGCCTCGATACCCCGACCTCCGTCGCTAGCCGCTTGAAGGACTGAGGGTCCTCGATCACCGACTTGCGCAGTGGGCCGGCTATGGGGTGCTCTGCCATGTCCAACTTTATACACTTCGCAGCGCGAACGGTCTAGAGTTGGCCGGTCAAAAAGGTGGGCATCCCTTCCCCGCCAGCGCCGCCGTTGTGCACTAGCCGTCGGAGTTCGCGGCCCGCTGCCCTACGGTCACGCTTGCCCCCCGCGGAGCGGAGCAGCCGCTTGAGGCGTAGCCGATGCGACGGTAGGTGAACCGGTTGCCAGCCACGGCGTCGAAGGAGGGCAACCGACTTCGAGGGCCTGCCGGTCATGAGCTCGCAAGCCAGCTGGCTCATGCCCTACAAGAGGAAGCGCGACGCCGCGCACGTCCCAACGCTTTGGAGGTTTTACCGGCACTGCCTGCAGCTCCAGTCGGCTGCGGGTCTCGACGTCGAGCTATTCGACGCCTGTTGCAGCCTCCGGCAAGTCGGGGTCGTCTCTCTCACAATGGGGATGTTTTGGTGCCGCCCCGAGCCGCGTGACCTGCTGACGGAGGTCTTGTGCGACGGCGCCCGGCGGCTGCTGGCCCAGGCGGTCGAAGCCGAGGTGGCCGAGTGGATCGACTCGCACGCCGACGCGTCCCCGCCAAGCTCCGCGAGGCGTTCGGCCTTAAAGCGGACGACGAGCTGAGCGGATCGCGCCAGATGCGGAGTAAGCGCCGCAAGCCAAGCCAGACCGCCACGGCTTGGCGTCGCTCCAGGCGCCGCCGGGCGAATCCATCGGTCGAGAACGACCGATTTCTGCGCTACGCTCGCGCTTCAGGCGGAAGAGAAATCGAGGGAGCCTCTGCATCGTCACCGCTGTGGCATGTCTGCCTGTGCGGGCCGCCCGAGATCGCTACACCGACCGTCCGCGAGGGCCTGGCCGGCTTCTTCCCTCTGCTCTCACAAGCGTGCCGCCACACCAGCACAGAAATGGGCCGCGGTCAACTGCTTGCCGCTTGGCTCCTTTGGACGACCTGGCGGTCATCCACTCGCGTCAGCGCGCAGGCAACCTCGCACGACCTGCTCGCCGTAGGCCCGATTTCGGTCATTAACCGGATAGGTACTCGAAGCAAATCAGCGTGAGCTGGTCACGATGAAGGCCGAAACACTTGCCGCTGTAGCGGCTTTCTCTTGAGAACTCGTCCGCTAGAGCCTTGATTGCGCCACAGAGAGCGTCGTCCTCTTGGCTCTCACGCCACGTATCGAGAGAAGACCGAACTTTCGCGTGAACTGACTTCCCCACGGGCTGCGACAAGAAGCGGATTGCTGCCTTCGCCGTTTCGCGGTCAACCGACTGCCTGCGAAGAAAATCCTTGAGCTGCTCGGCCGCCACCTGCTGGATTTGATCGACAGTCGTCGGTGCCGCAGCCTTGGCTGATGCCTCCTTGTCGCCGGCGAGGATGTGCTCGATGACCTGCTCTTGGAGCTTGAAGACCTCTTGCGGGCCGATGTAGCGCGGCTCATCGAAACGGCAGGCGATCAGTTGGGCGATTTCGTAGCGGTTCTCCCTAATGGCCCCCGTCGATGCGTCTACATACCGCCAAAAGTGCCGTACGCCCTCACCATCGCTGCGTGGCGCCTGGAAGTAGAAGAACAACCCGTTGCAGTTCTGCCGGCGAAGTCCCGAATGGATCCCGTTAGGAAGAGACTCGGGCGTTTCGCCGCCGTCGCGACTGAGCGATTCCTTCAGTTGCTTTAAGAGCAGTTCCGGCCCCGCCAGCTCAGCCCGCGCCTCTTCTTCGTCGAGGACGGCGCCGTCTTCCTCGCGGACACGGCGTAGCGTATTGAAAGTCCGCGGGTGAACGACTTCACCCAACACGCTGGCGTCCAAGAGGCCGAGGTCATCGATCGTCGAAATGCGATCGGTCAGCCTCTCGACCAGCCGCAGCATGTCCTCCAGCTCTGCCTCTGGGAAGAGGTTATAGATGCCGATCTCTGTGTGCTCGGTGCCAAGCCGGTCGATACGGCCGTTGCGCTGCACCAACCGGATCGGGTTCCACGTCAGGTCGTAGTTGATGATGACGCCGCAGTCCTGGAGGTTTTGCCCTTCGGAGAGTACGTCGGTGCTGATCAGCACGTCGATCGGTTCGCCGCCGACATCGCCGCAGCCGCTGGCGATCGGTGCGAACAAGCCCAGGATGTGCCCGCGCTCCTCTGGGTGGTTGCCGCTGTCGATCCGGCGGACTACCGGGCCGCCCGCCCGCTCGTGCCATTCGCTGCACGCTTCGGACGTGAGCACGCAGTGAACGTATCTTGCCGTGTCTTTGAACGAGCTAAAGACCAGCACCTTCTTGCCGCGGAGCTCGTTCTCCAGCAGCTCCTTCAACCGTTCGAGTTTGCCGTCCGCGTCGGCTAGCGGCGCAGTTTCGCCGTAGAGCGACTTGAGCGTCGTGACGTCTTGCTCCACGTCGCGCACTAGCTTTCGCACCTCGTACTGGTTGAGATCCACCGACGGTAATTCATCGAGGTACGCCTTGACCTCTGCGACTTCGTCGAGTTCGTCAAAAAGGCTCCCCGCGGCGGGGTCGTCTTCATCATCGCGTGCGAGCAAGCGAATCAGCTTCTGGAAATCCTTCGACGAGACGACTTTGTGCTCCAATAGATAGTCGAGATAGGTTTCCTCAAACACCAGCGCGCGGCGCACGCTCTCGCGAAAGGCAAAGATGCTCGACTCGAGCCTCTTCAAGAACCGCGTCTTGAAGATGCCGACCAGCGCGACTTCACGGCCTTCTTCCCACTTGTGCTCTTCTTCGTCACGGATCGCCTCGCGCTTGCGGTACGACTCGATCTTGTACGGCGCCAACGACAGCCGCTCGATCTTGTCCACCACGTCGGCGTACAGGGCCCGGTTCTCGGCGCCGAGCGTGTACTCGACCGTGTGGAGGCGGCGGTCGGGGAATTTGACCGGCTTACCGTTGATGGTCGCGTTAGGGTAAGCCGCGCGGATGAAGGGACGCGTGTTGCGGACCATCACCTCTTCGAGCAGATTGAACAGCACCTCGCCCGGCGACGCCCCCGACTTCGCCAGCTTTCGCCCCTGTCGGAAGTAGGCCCGCAGGTCGCCGATCCCCGCGTCACGGAAGTAGTCGGCCTCGTTCTGAGCAAAGAGGTTGATCTGGGCGTAGAGGTCGTTCAGGTCGTTGTTGATCGGCGTCGCGGAGAGCAGGATCAGCTTCTTCCGCTCGCCGTCGCGGCCGCGTCCGCGGTTGCGTTGGATTGCTTCGTCGAGGGCCAGATAGCGCCCGGTCTTATGGTTGCGGAAGTTGTGGCTCTCGTCCACCAGCACGCAATCGGCATCGGCCACAACGGAAAGGTCGTACCCCTCCCGTCCAAGCTCTTCCATCCCAATCACCCCGGCGGCGATCGTCGCGGTCGCAAGTTCTTTGCGCCACATGGGCCGCAGCGACGCCGGGCAGATGACGACGGCCTTCTGTCGGCGGTGGTAGGCAAAGTCCTCCAGAAGCTTCTTGCCGATCCAGGTCTTGCCGAGGCCAACCGAGTCCGCGATCAGCACACCATCGTAGCGCTGGAGAATACGGCGGGCCTTCTTTACTGCGTCCTCTTGGAACTCGGCGAGGTCCACGGCGCTGCGGCCCAGCGCCAGCGGGTCGTCCCCCAGCTCCTCCTTGAAGTACTCGTACAGCGCCTTGATGTAGACCTCGTACGGCGTGTACTCGCGGGCGCCGAACTTGCTCGCGTCGAGCAGCTCGATCAGCTGTTCCTTGAAGTCTTCCGAGTCGGCCCACTGCCGCTCGTACCACGCAGTCAAGTCTGACACAGCCCGAGCGCCGACCTCGCTCTTAATCCGGCGTCGCTGGGCCTCGGTAAGCGCAGCCGGTTCAGCGGCGTCGGCTGTCGGGGTGAGGTAGCCGAGCTTCTGGGCAGCGTCGAGGTCGGTGGCGGCGTCCTGGTCGGTGTAGACACGGTGGACGAGGTTCAGCTCGCGGTTATGCGTCAGGCCCGGACCGGTGAAGTTGCTCGAGCCGACGATCGCCGCGAACGGTTGCAGCCGGTCGCCGCGGTTAGCAGCGCTCACGCGGTCGTGGTGGAGCAGGTAGGCCTTGGCGTGGAGGAACCCGCGGGCGAAATGCCGGACCTCGACATGGTTTTCCCGCAGCAGCGCGATTAGCCGCTCGACGGTTCGCAGGGTCTCCTCGGTGAAGGGCTCGGCCTCGAGATCGCCGGCGAGCTGTTTGGCGATCGCATGCGGCGAGGGCTTGAGGCCGAGGTCGGTGCCTGTCGCAGGGTCCGAGCCGATGAGCAGCCTCAACGCGCCGACGCCCGCCAGATCGTCTTGCAGCAGACGATAGCCCGAGACCGCGAAGTAGGCCGTCGCCACATCGAGCGGGCCGCCGGGGCACTCGGCAAGAGCCTCTCGAAGCGCGTCAGAAAGTCGATGCTTTTGGTTGTCGAGGACAGCCGGGATCATGTCACGTTCCGGGTTTGCGTCCGACCCATCCTACGACTGTCTTCTTCATGCTCGGATCGTACTCAAAATAGATCCTGACGCAGTGGTCCGGCGAAGTCGCAGTAGAAGGCTTTTGGTGCAGTTCGAAGGTTTGTGAGTGCTCTGCAGACACTTTCCACGTACGCTTGGCCATTTCTGCTGGAGAGTTCTTGATCGTCTCGGACTCTCCCGAGCAAGGACAGCCCCTGTCGGCAACCCACTTCGAAACATTCTGGCCGAGAGGTCCACTTGCGTGTGCGACTGCTAGCTCGTGGAGTGTGAACAGGCAGTCTAGAATCTTTTGCGGGGGCCCCGCATTGGGCGCAAGACTTTCGATCCCGGTTGGGACATCGTCACCGAATAGAAGAGTCTCGCTGTACCGCTTCTTGGCCAATTCTACCGCTTCCGTAACGGTTGACGGTGGAGCTTCCGTCTCAGGGGCGATCGAATCCTGTTGCGCGATCTGTGAGAACTGAAGAGCTTCCGCCAAGGAGTCCGCCCGCGCAGTCGCGGCATCACGTTCCTCCTCCAGCTCGATGACGCGGAGCTCTAATTTCTCGTTGATCTCATTAAAGTCATTGACGCTCGACGCCTTCGATTTCAGCGCTGCAATTTCTTCTGATCGACTCGCACGAAGTACTCGATCGATATTCGCATTACGCGGTACAGAAAAAGCCGACTGGGCAAGGATTGTCTTGCGGAGCTGGTTGCGGAGTCGCGACGCCGCGTGCTGAGTCGAGTCCGTATTCCACATCAACTTCTGGGCAGTCCACAGTTTGTGGTGGTCGAATGGCGAACTAGTTGGCTGAATGCCAGGCCAATAAAGTCGTATTGCGCCTCCGTAGACTGACCATTCCTTCGTCTTGGTCGTTGTCAGACACCAGGACGCCTCCTGATCGATGCTCGCCACGATCGCGAGACCAACCAGGTCGCTCGCTAGATCGTTACAAATCCCCGGGTGCAAGTCGGCTCCATACTCATTGGAGACCGCGACAACCGGTAGGCTACGCTGGTCGCTCCATACGAACTCGGCGAATCGATCCCCGCCATCCTTGCCTGCAAAGATCGTGGAAGTGGCCGTGACGGGAGTGCCCTTAAACTCCCACGGGGAAGTTTCGGAGATCAGTTCCAACAGAACCCTAGGTCGACGCACATCGAGCCACTGAGGAGACATCGCCTCCGAGGCGGAGGCGAGAACTATCGACAACGCCGTGCCCTCCTCCCATTCGACGGCGTCTACTTCGGTCGTGAAGATTCCATGCTCGACGGGCTCCTTTACGATGAAGCGTTGGACGATCCCCGCGCTCGATAAGAAGTCGGCTCTCTCAACCGTGGCGATCTTGCCGCCGGGGAGCAGGATCTCTTCCGGGCTACCTGCGGTCGTTCCCTTTTGGCCGATCCAGCTCTCGACCTTTTCGATCACTGTCCCGAATGGAACTCGGTCCTCCCCGAGCGACTCGACGCTGAAAGCTGCAAGCCGGCGCATAGCAATTGCCTCCTTGGGAATCCACAGCGAATGACCGTACTCTACGTCGACGACACCTTCGCGCCCTTCTGCCTATTGCAAGTCCCGCAGGCGAGCCAGCCGTTGGTGACGGTCGTCGGGCCGCCTTTGCTGTGAGGTACTACGTGGTCGGCGTCGAAACCCTCCCATGGCACGTCGGCGCCGCAGTACTTGCACTGACCACCATCGCGCCGATAGATGGCGATGCGCTGACCTTCGTCGAAGGAGCGCTGTGAATCGATCGGCACGAGGTCCGGGCAGAACTCGTGAAAGGCACGAAGCAGCACCCGATGACGGAACTCGATCGCTTCCTCGCTGTCGGATGCGTGGGATAGCCGCTCGTTGTATCGCACGAGCTCGTTGTCGTCTTCGTTCACTCGGCGCTTCGCCTCGAAGTCGATCAGAAAGTCTCGGAAGTCACGTTCCTTACCCCGTAGTCGGAAAGCATCCATCAAACTCGAAGCTAGCAGATAGAGCGATACGACGTTCCCCCGCTTCAACTCGGGTGTCCTGTCTGGAAAGCAGCTCTTCAGAAAGTCGTAGACCTTCTTCACTCGCTTAGCGAGCCGACCTGACCCGTCGAAGTTGCACTTCTCCTCGTACATCGCTTGAAGCATGTTATTGCGGACGTTCGTGGGCCCGCCATTCAGCTCAAGCAGCACCGTCTGTGCGGCGACTTGCTGATGTTGCATTCGCCCATTGCCGAAGCGAACCGACTCGAAGAACGGGTGCTCAGATAGCTGTTCGCAGAAGTCTCGCATCTGTGAGACCATAGCGTTCCGCTTCTCGGCCGCATTGAGGGGCTTGCCGTTTTGCAGGCGGCAAAACATCTCGCGGATCTCCGCCTCGTGGGCCCGCTTGATGATCACCACCGAGAACTGATAGAGCTCCACCAATCGGCGTTCTTCGTTCGGCAGTTCGCTATACCGAACGGACCCGTGCTCGGGGCTGAAGCGTTCGCTGAGTGGGTACTCGTCTGCAAAGAACTCCCAGACAGCGCGCAGGCGCTGCTGGCCATCAACTGCCTCGTACTTGAAGGGTCCATCGCCTTCCACTTCGCGGAGATAGAGCTTCGGGATGTCCATCCCACGCAAGATGCTGTCGATCAGCAACTGCTGCTGGGGACGCGACCAGACCGCATATCGTTGGTACGAAGGCGTCGGGTTAATCGTCTCGCGGTAATGCTGGACGCTGACAAGCGGCCAGGTCTCTTGCGTGCGTTCCACGTGCACCTCCTGCCTTGATCGCTATTGACCCTCGCGCGACGAACGAACCCTCGGCGTCGCTAGCACCGTAGCAAGGTGCATGAGACCCAAAGGCAGTGCGGCGGGGCTGGAAGACCGACGCCGTCGCGCTGCGGCGTGCTTCCAAGCAGGGGAGTCCGTCCG